>NZ_CP139965.1:3035127-3642152 GCF_034424375.1 Paraburkholderia kururiensis
GTCCGATTCGATCGTCGACTGGGTACTCAAGACCGTGCCGACGATGGGTGCGGGCTGGTGCCCGCCGGGCATGCTCGGCATCGGCATCGGCGGCACCGCCGAGAAGGCGATGCTGATGGCCAAGGAATCGCTGATGGACCCGATCGACATTCAGGAGATCATCGCGCGCGGCCCGCGGGACTGGATCGAGGAACTGCGCGTCGAACTGCACGAGAAGGTCAACGCACTCGGCATCGGCGCCCAGGGTTTGGGCGGCCTCGCTACCGTGCTCGACGTGAAGATCATGGCTGCACCGACACACGCCGCGTCCAAGCCGATCGCCATCATCCCGAACTGCGCGGCCACGCGTCACGCGCACTTCACGCTCGACGGCTCGGGCGTCGCGAAGCTCGAACCGCCCTCGCTCGACGCCTGGCCGAAGGTCCAATGGCAACCGAACACGGAAACGAGCAAGCGCGTGGACCTCAACACGCTCACGCCTGAAGAAGTCGCAAGCTGGAAGCCGGGCCAGACGCTGCTGCTCTCGGGCAAGATGCTCACGGGCCGCGACGCCGCGCACAAGCGCATCGCCGACATGCTCGCGAAGGGCGAGAAGCTGCCCGTGGACTTCACGAACCGCGTGATTTACTACGTCGGTCCGGTCGATCCGGTGCGCGACGAAGTGGTAGGCCCGGCCGGCCCCACCACGGCCACGCGCATGGACAAGTTCACGGAAATGATGCTGGCACAGACCGGACTTATCTCGATGATCGGCAAGGCCGAGCGCGGCCCGGTGGCCATCGAGGCGATTCGTAAGCACAAGGCCGCTTACCTGATGGCCGTGGGCGGCGCGGCGTACCTCGTGTCGAAGGCGATTCGCGGCGCGAAGGTGCTCGCATTCGAAGACCTCGGCATGGAAGCCATTTACGAGTTCGACGTGCAGGACATGCCCGTGACCGTGGCCGTCGACTCGACCGGCACGTCGGTGCACCAGACCGGTCCGAAGGAATGGCAGGCGAAGATCGGGAAGATTCCGGTCGCCACGGCCTGAGCCGGGGCGCGAATCGCGCTCTGCATGGCCGTCTGAATCGCAGTGCCCGCGAGGGCACATGCAAGATGCCGGGGCCAGTCATAGCGGCTGGCCCCGGTTCGTTCGGGAAGCGTCAGTAAGGCCCGCCGGCCTTGGCTTTTGCGATTTCAGCGTTTATCGTTGAAAACCTCAGCCCAAACGCCGGTCGGAATCCTGCCGAAGACCCAAAAAGACACAAGGAACATCACCATGCAAGGCGACAAGAAAGTCCTCGAATACCTGAACGCCCAGCTGAAGAACGAACTCACCGCGATCAACCAGTATTTCCTGCATGCACGGATGTACAAGCATTGGGGGCTCGAGAAGCTCGGCAAGCACGAGTACGACGAGTCGATCGGCGAAATGAAGCACGCCGACTGGCTGATCGAGCGCATTTTCATGCTCGACGGACTGCCGAACCTGCAGGACCTGCACAAGCTGCTCGTGGGCGAGGAAACGAAGGAAATCCTCGAATGCGACCTGAAGCTCGAACAGGGCTCCCAGGCCACCTGCAAGGAAGCCATCGTGTATTGCGAGTCGGTACGCGACTTCGTTTCCCGCGAAATCTTCGTGAAGATTCTCGACGACACCGAAGAGCACATCGACTGGCTCGAAACCCAGCTCGATCTCATCGACAAGGTCGGCATCCAGAACTACCAGCAGTCGGCCATGGGTTCCGCCGAATCCTGATGCGCCGAATCCCGATATGAGCCCGAACCTGGGCGCGCTCGCGCCCGCCTCCCCTTCCGGCCCGTCCCTCGCGCGCCAGGCACCGATCGGCATCTTCGATTCGGGTTTGGGCGGCCTGTCCGTCTTGCGCGCCGTGCACGCAATGCTGCCCGCCGAATCGATCGTCTACGCCGCCGATTCCCGCTATGCGCCCTACGGCGCGCGCGACGCGGACTTTATCGCCGACCGCACGCTCGCGATCTGCTCGTGGCTCGTGGCGCAAGGCGCGAAGGCGCTCGTGGTGGCGTGCAATACGGCAACGGCGGAGTCGATCGCCCTCGTACGCGAGAAGCTCTCCGTGCCGCTCGTCGGCGTGGAGCCTGGCATCAAGCCGGCCGTACAGCAGTCGAAGTCACGGGTGGTGGGCGTGCTCGCCACTCAGGTCACGCTCGCAAGCGCGCGCTTTCAAGCCTTGCTCGAACGCCACGGCGGCGATTGCCGCTTTCTGTGCCAGCCCGGGCACGGACTCGTGGAGGCCATCGAGCGCTGCGACGTCGGCTCGCCCGACCTGCACGCGCGGCTGCAAGGCTACCTCGCGCCGATGCTGGAGGCCGGCGCGGACACGCTCGTGCTGGGCTGTACGCACTATCCGTTTCTCGATGCCGCCATCCGCGACATCGTGGGCGAGCGCATGACGCTCATCGATACGAGCGTGGCCATTGCGCGCCAGCTCGAGCGCGTGCTTGGCCAAAACGACCTGCTGGCAGCCCCCGACGCGTCCCTGTCGATACCGCGGTTCTGCTCCACGGCCGACGGCGCCCACCTGCGCCAGATGGCGCTCACGCTGCTACATATCGACGCACCGGTCGAACGCGTCGATATTCCATCGCGACGGACCGCGACGGCGCCGCAGGCGGCCTGAGGCGTTCCGCGCTGCCGAAGGCACACGCCGGTCGCCGCGCCGGTGGCCCGCAAGGCGCGCCGCCGGCCCAAGCGGGCGACCGCGGGAAGGCCGCCCGGCGCGCCCGCGCCACTCCCGGCGGGCCCATACAGGCGGCCTCCGGCCCGCTCCGCCCCCATGTGAGTGGTTTCGTTACAAAAATCCCCTTCCGGGGAAAGGGCCGGGACTTGCCAAATGCGCCCAACATAATGATAATAATTCGCATTACCGTTAGCTATCGCTCCAAGCCATGATCGTCTGCGTCTGCAAGTCCGTTTCCGACCGGAAGATTCGCGCGTCCATCGCGGAAGGCGTCGACACGTTCGAGGAACTCCAGTTCGAGCTCGGCGTAGCGACGTGCTGCGGCAAGTGCGAGGAAACCGTCCGCCAGACCATGGCCGAGAGCGGTGTCTGTGCGAGCCAATGCGGCGTGGCGCACGACCGGCCGGCCGCGCAGCCCGTCACGGCCGCAGTCACGTTCTACGGCCGCAAGGCGGCATGACGCGTCTTCGGCGCACCACACCGGGCAGCGCAACGACCCGCGAGCCATGCAGCCGAAACCGCAAGCGCAACGTCGGCATCGTGTTGCGCCACGAGACCTGATTACACGTTTCACCAAAGCGCCGCGTCGAAGCGCATGACGTAACGGCCACACGCGTAACGCCGCGCTTCACTTCACCACCGACAGCAAGCCAGTTCCGGAACCAGCCAGCTGACGCTCATTCTCGACGAGGAGTCCGGGATGGAATTGCTGATGGGTTTCGTCATGACGCTGTGCATCTCTTTGCTGATCTTCCACAAATGACGCCGCACCTTGCGAAAAGCCGCCCTTTCGACGCACGCCCGGCCGCGCGACCACGCTAACATGCAGGTTTTCAGTCTCCATGCCGGCATGAACCCGGCCCCCTCTTTTCGCATGAAGCCCCGCGTTGTCGTTGCGGTCGCGACTGTGGCCGCCATCCATGCCGCGCTGCTGGCCGTCGCGCTGCGCGTGCGCAACGACAACGCGCAGCCGCTCGCGCTCCAGTCGCACACCATTACTGCCGAGTTGCTGCGGCCCGAACCCGCGGCGGCTCCGGCTGCGATCCAGTCGACGCCGGAGCCTAAGCCCGCGCCGCCTGTCGCGCGCGAAAAGACCAAAATGCCGTCCAAGCCTCAACAAAAGGTGATGCCCAAGCCTGCCCCGACGCCGTTGCCTCAAGCGGCGGCGCCGTCGGCCCAGGAGGCGACGCCCGCGCCGGCTCCCGTGGCCACGCCGGCACCTGCCGCCACGTCCGCGGCTCCTTCGGGCTCTGCCGCCGCACCGTCCTCGTCTGCGAAGCCGGCCATGGCCCTGAACGCGCCTCGCAACGTCTCGCACCTGGATTGCCGCATCGCCCAGCCCGACTACCCTGCGCTCTCCAGGCGCCGCGGCGAGACAGGCATCGCGTACGTGCGCTTCGTGGTGGGCCTCACGGGCTCGATCGAGAACATCGAGCTGAAGAAAAGCAGCGGTTACAGCCGGCTCGACGACGCGGCGCTCGACGCCATGCGCGACAGTGCCTGCAAGCCGTACCTGGAAAACGGCGAGCCGGTGCGCGCCGCCTACACCCAGCCTTTCGACTTCAGCCTGCACGACTGAAGCCGCTTTTGCCGAGACCGGCACGCAAAACAAGAGGATCGAAATGCAGAACTACGGTATCGCCCACGTCTGGGCGCAAGGGGATTTCGTGACGCGTGGCATCGCCATCGCGCTCACGGTGATGTCGGTGCTGTCGTGGAGCGTGATCGCGCTGAAAGGCTGGAACGTGATGCGTCTGAAACGTCTCACGAAGCACGCGGAGCAAGCCTTCTGGCATTCCGACGATTTCGCCGACGGCGTGCGCAAGCTCGGCAGCGGCTCCCGCGCCGACAATCCGTTCCTCGCGCTGGCGCTCTCGGGCCAGGAAGCCTCCGAGCATCATCATCAGACGCAACCGCATCTGCACGATCGCATGGACGTATCGGACTGGATCACGCGCTGTCTCAACGACACGATGGACGAAGCCATCTCGCGCATGCAAAGCGGGCTCGCGGTGCTGGCGTCGGTGGGTAGCACCGCGCCGTTCGTCGGCCTGTTCGGCACGGTGTGGGGCATCTATCACGCGCTGCTCACCATCGGCGCGACAGGCCAGACGTCCATCGACCAGGTGGCCGGCCCCGTGGGCGAAGCGCTCATCATGACCGCGTTCGGCCTCTTCGTCGCGATTCCCGCCGTGCTTGGCTACAACGCGCTCACGCGCGCCAACAAGTCAGTGGTGAGCAAGCTGAAGCGCTTCGCGCACGGCCTGCACGCGTTCTTCGTGACAGGCACGCAGCTCTCGTCGTCGAAGAACAATCTGCGGCTCGCCGCGCGCGGCCAGTAACGAGAGGCGAGGTACCCGATGGCAATGAGCCCCTTCGCCGCCGACGATGACGACGGCCTGATGAACGAGATCAACATGACACCGCTCGTCGACGTCATGTTGGTACTCCTGATCGTCTTCATGGTGACCATTCCCGTGATCCGCCACGCCGTGAAGATCGATCTGCCGCATGCGAGCAGCCAGAAAGAAGAGACGAAGCCCGCGCAAGTGAGTGTTTCCGTGCAGGCCGACGGCACGATCGTATGGGACAAGACGCCCGTGGATCTCGACACGTTGCGCGCGAAGATCGCGGCTGCGGCTCAACAGCAGCCGCAGCCCGAACTGCACCTGAACGCAGACCGCAAGGTGCCCTACGAGAAAGTGGCGCAGGTGATGTCCGCAGCGCAGGCGGGCGGGCTGACGAAGATCGGTTTTGTGACCGATCCGAACGCGCGGTAAACACACACTCCCACGCTCCATCGGCGCGATCGTCCCGCGCGGGACAGCAGGTCGGAACGTAAGGAGTCGCATAAAGTAAAAGGCCCTCATCGTCAGATGAAGGCCTTTTTTCGTGCGCACGCGGCGCATTCGGGCGGCGGACTCGACAGCCATTGACGTGGCCGGCGCGAACGCATGCAACATGCCGTGATTGCCACGGTTGTGCTCTGCCCTAGAAGGCTCGCTATGATAGCTGCCATCAACTCCCGCTCAAGCAACAGGCTTGGCGAAAGGCACCCTCAATATAGGCCTCGTGCCGCGCGCATTCAAGCATCGAGCAATTGAAAGAAGTGATTGCCGGCGACGCTTAAATGACAAAAGAAATGAGCGTCGGCGAAGAGGCCTGCTGCTCGTGGCCTCGCGATGTTGAAGGGCGCATATAGGTCGCGCCGCTGCGGCGCTATACCACCTCGACGCCGGACTTCTTGCTCGCCGGATTGCCGACCACCGCGCGCGCATCGTCGGCATTAACCGTGCTGGCCGCCGCATTCGCCGCGACCACAGCCATCACGTCGTCTTGCAGGGGACATTCGCTATGCGCATCGCTCCTGCCGAGCACTTCGACGAGATAATCGACGAATGCACGCACCGCCGGCACCATCCCTTGGCGCGAGAGAAAGACGGCGTAGAGCTGCGGTGTCGGCAAGGTCCAGCCGGGCATCACCGGCGACAGCTTGCCTGTTCGCAGCGCGGCGCCGTACATCATCTCCGGCAACGCGGCAATGCCAAGCCCCGAGAGCGCCGCTTCCCGAATGGTCGACAGATCCGCCGTGATGAGGCGCGGTTCGTGCTCGTGCATGTGGCGCGTGCCATCCGGCGCGATGAGCTGGAACATGTGACGACCGTCGCTCGTGGGCGTATCGAGCGTGTCGAAACGCGAGAGGTCCGCAGGCGTGAGCGGCGGCGCGTTCTGGCTCAAGAGGCTGGGCGCGCCCACCAGCATCTGCTCGGTGCGCCATAGCGGTCGCACCACGATGTTGGCATTTTCCGGAGGGTCCGAGCGCACGCGCAACGCGACATCGACGGAGTCTTCGAAGAGATCGACGACGCGATTCGTCACGCGCATCACCACGCGCACTTCCGGATAACGAATCATGAAGTCGGGAATCGCGCGCGAAAGGATGGTCTGCGAAAGCGTGACCGGCACGCTCACCCGCACCGTGCCGCGCGGCGACGATCGCAGCGATTGCACGACGTTCACGGCGGCCTGCGCCTCGCTCAGCATGGCCTGGCAGTGCCCGTAGAACAATTGCCCGGCCTCGGTCAGCGCGAGCTTGCGCGTGGAACGCTGCAACAGACGCACGCCGAGCGATGCCTCGAGCTCCGAGAGCCGCCGCGAGAGCCGCGACTTCGAAATGCCGAGCACGCGTTCCGCTGCGGAGAAGCCGCCATGCTCCACGACCTGCGAGAAATACATCAGGTCGTTCAGGTTGTGGGAATCGATCTTCATCTCATTGTTCCATGAGCAGGACAATCCATTGCGCGCAGGGCGACTGAACGGCGTAAAGACCGTTCCTATAATAGCCGGGTGTTTCAGAAATAACGCTATTCCCCTTTTTTGAGGTGACATATCGATGACCACGACACGTACGATCGAACGTACGCATCCAGCCGTTCGCACGACCGAGGGCGGCGGCTTCATCGTCCACCGTCCGTTTCCCACGCGCATGTTGATGGACTTCGACCCTTTCCTGCTGCTCGATGAGATGGGACCGGTCGACTACGCACCGGGCGAAGCGCGCGGCGCGCCGGACCATCCGCATCGCGGTTTCGAGACCGTGACGTACATGCTGGAGGGCGAATTCAGCCACAAGGACTCGGCCGGCCACTCGGGCACACTGCGGCCCGGCGACGTGCAATGGATGACCGCCGGCGCAGGCGTCGTGCACAGCGAGATGCCAGGTGAAGCATTCACGCGCCGCGGCGGTCGTGTGCATGGGTTGCAGCTCTGGGTGAACCTGCCTCGCGCGGACAAGATGGTCCCGCCCCGTTACCAGGAGATTCCGTCGGAGCGCATCCCCGCGGCGACCTCCGCGGACGGCAAAGTGCGCGTGCGCGTAATCGCAGGCGAAGCGCTCGGCGTGAAGGCCGCCATCGAAACGCGCACGCCGATCCTGTACCAGCACTACACGTTGGCGCCGGGCGCGCGCATCGAACAGCCGGTGCCGCGCGAGTTTCGCGTCTTCGCCTACGCGCTTTCGGGCACGGGACACTACGGCGCCGCGGGCCAGGAGATCGGCGCGCAGCAGATGGTGATCTTCGGCAACGATGGCGACACGGTAACGTTCGCCGCGGGCAACGAACCGCTCGACGTGCTGTTGATCGGCGGCGCGCCGCTCAACGAGCCGGTGGTGCGCTACGGCCCCTTCGTGATGAACACCGAAGACGAGATCCGTCAGGCAGTGTTCGATTACCAGGCCGGCCGCATGGGACAGATCGCGCACTGAGCGCAGCGCCCTCGCCGCAACCTGCACGACTTTCCGTCACAATAGGGGCTCGCCGCGCCCGCGGCGCGCCCCGTCATCGTTCCAAGGAAACGCGCATGGCAGACACCGTAGTCACCGCCCACACCGGCCCGCAGCCCTTTCAGGTTTTCTTCGACGACGGCACACACACGTGGCTCGCCGATGAACCCGCATCGGCAAGCGGCGGCGACCGCGGCCCGACGCCTTTCGCGCTCCTGCTGTCGAGCCTCGGTGCCTGCACGTCGATCACATTGAAGATGTATGCCGAGCGCAAGGGCTGGCCGCTTGAAAACGTGCGCGTCAAGCTGTCGCTCGAAACCGGCGACGGCGGCTCGACAATCGACCGGCAGATCGTGCTTGAAGGCAATCTGTCCGACGAGCAGCGGGAACGGCTGTTGCAGATCGCCAATGCGTGCCCCGTGCACAAGGTGCTCACCCGGCCGATCACGATCCGTACGGGACTCGCCGCGGCTTGAGCCCAGTGACGGCGCATGATCAGGCCGCAGGCCCCGCATGAGCATGAACCCGTTTTACGCCGGGCGTCTTTAGAGGAAAACGCAGTTTTGAACTTCGAACATCTGATCCAGGTAAACGACCCACTGAACCCGTTCGTCGATACGATGACGCGCGAGCAGTTGTGGAACGGTCTGGTGCTGCGCGCCGAACAACCGCAGCTGTTCGTGCTCGGCCTCGACAGTTGCACGATTTTGTCGCGCACCGAAAGCACGATAGAGCGCGAGCTGCATTACGGGCACGCCACGGTGCGCGACCGTGTCACGCTCATGCCCAACGAGAGCGTTCGCTACGACATCCTCGCCACGGAAGCGCACGTAGGCGGCTCGCTCACCATGAGCATCGAGCAGCCCGACGAACTGCAACTCTTCCTGCGCTTCGAGTACCGCACCACCCTCCCCGCCGCGCTCGACGCGGATTCGCGGCAGACCGAAGAGATCGTGAAGTCGGCGTATCGCGAATCGGACATCGATACGGTACGGCTGATCCGCCAATACATGCTGGGCGGCGGCGAGCCGGACTCGGTGCACTGAGGCCGAGCGATACCGGCCTGCCCGGCCCCATACAGGTGAGCGTTGGCGTGGACGCTCGCTACGGCGACGGCGCATCCGCGCTGTGGGCTGCGCTCCTTTCCCACGATCTGTCGTTCGGCCCGCTTCTTAGCGTCACCTCTCCTCTTCGCCGTGCCTGCTCATTGTTCGCGCCGCGACTGATCACGCGGCAGCCCGACGATGAACCGCACCTATCAATATTCGCTTTCGATCAATTCATTAGACTAGTAAATGCGAACCGTTATCATTTAGAATCAACTCCAACGAATCGACAAGCGGTGACGCAATGAACGACATGACGCGCTCTTCCACCACCGGCTCGCGCCGTCCCACCATCACGGCGGGCGCGCTCGTCGGGGACCGCCAGAAGGCCGTCACGACAGCAGCGCCCAACACGGCTGAAGTGAAAGGCCGCACCGCCGCGGCCGAACGCACCGTCAGCAGCGAGACGCTATTGCAGGGACGCAGCCACGTCAGCATCACGCACAACGGTGAGACGTATCAGCTGCGCGCCACGCGTCTCGGCAAACTCATTCTCACGAAATAGACGCGAGATAGCACCGGGTATTGTGGGGACCACCTCCTCGAGAGGTGTTAGGCATTAGCCAGTCACGACGGTTTTGCACGGATACCAGACCCCTTCGCGCAAACACACACTAGCCGTCGCAGCCAGCCAGGCCGCTTTTTTGGTTCCCTCTGCGCCACCGTCGAGCCATCAAGACGCTCGGCGGTTCGACATTGCGGCAAACATTTGATCGACAAAAAACCGCAGGAAGCGGCACGCCTCCTGCGGTTTTTCCAGACCTCGCCGACACCACGTTCTTCGCGTATTCGTGCTCCGGCAAGAGTGTTCGAGGCTGATCGATGCGGTTCCGGAACCTCAGCTCACCTCAGCAAAGCGAGGCTGGGCTCGAACTACGCCGGCAGCCCATCACCGCGCCCAGCCCCAGAACATGAGCCACCACGCGCTGTCCACGACGGCGAGCGCCGCGACGAACCACAGCATCGCCGCGCCCCGCTGCCAGAGCTTCGCGCTGTAGCGGCGTGTCACGAGCCAGGCGAGCCACGCGCTCCATGCGTTGGAAACGGCAAGTATCGCGATACGCAAATCCGACGCCCACCAGAGCGGCACGTGCTCGGCGCGCAAAAGCGAAAGCGTCGTTGCCGAAAGACCGAGAAACACGCCGGCGCCCGCAAGCGGAATCAGCGCCTGCACGAAGTGGTGAAGACGCCGGGCCTGGAAGCGCCCGAGCATGCGCGTGCCGCCCGACAGCAACGCAAGCAGCGCCGTGCCGTAGACCATCCCCGTCGCGAGGATGTATCCGATCACCATCGTGCCGTCGAGCCACGAGAACACGTCGTTCTGCTCGGGGTAATGCGTGAACAGGAACCACGGCGCGTTGGTTTCGAGCGGCCACGTGATGTCGCGATCAACCAGCCATGTCGCAATGAACTGCTTGAGATCGACGAACCACGTCGATGCCGTCCAGTGAAACGCGCCAATCGCAATGCCGAGCAGACCGTACAGCACGAGCGCCGTATCCCACGCGCTCGCCTGCCGGTCGCCGAGTTGCACGATTTCGCTCGAAGGCGAACGCCACGTCAACTCGATCGCGTCGCGGTGCCCGCTGCAACGGCCGCACATGTGGCACGCCGCGGCGCCCTTCATGTTGCGCAGCGGCACGAGCGGTGCGCAATTCACGGGAATCACGCGGTGGCCGTGCTCGCCGGCCTTGTACGAGCGGCGCCACGCGTCTTCGTCGACCTTGTAGTGAAACGGCGCGAGGCGTGCGAGCAGCGAGAACACGCCGTTGACCGGGCACAGGTACTTGCACCAGACGCGCTTCTCGCGTCCGTAGAGCACACCGATCACCATGGCGCCCACCGTCGATCCGCCCAGCACGAGCAGCACGGCTTTCGGATACTGGTAGACGCTCACCATTTGCCCGTAGATGGTAGTGAGCCCGAAGGCGACGAACGGCCAACCGCCCCAGCGCATCCAGTGCGGAATGGCACGGCCGCGGCCGAAACGGCTCGCGAATTCTGAGAGCGCGCCTTCCGGGCACAGCACGCCGCACCAGACGCGGCCGAGCAGCACCATCGAGAGCAGCACGAACGGCCACCAGATGCCCCAGAAGACGAATTGCGCCGCGAGCGTGAGGTTGTTCCACAGATGCGCCGTGTCGTCGGGGAGCGGCGTGAACGCCGGCACGAGAATGAGGAAGGCGTAGACCGCCACGACGACCCACTGGATGCCGCGAATCACCGCGCCGTGGCGCTGCATCCAGTGTCCGACGGCCGCAAGCCGGCCGCCGCGATCGCGGCGCGCCGTGCCGGCAGGAACGCAGCTCATGCCGGCCGTCCCGCCGCCTGAAGCGGTTGACGGCTGGCGCGGCGCACGAGCAGCCACACCACGCCCCAGTAGACGGCGTACGCGATCAGATTCATCAACGCCGGATGCGCGCGATAACCGGTCAGCGTGGCAACGAGCGAACCGAAGGTGCTCGAATCGTCGAGCAGCGCGGAGGTATTCCAGACCTGATCCACGAGCGTGGGCAGCAATTCCTTGTCGATGAGCTTGTCGACGCCGGTCTGGAACAGGCCCGCGCCGAGGAACAGCAGCATGATCTCCGTGACGCGGAAGAAGTGGCGCCACGAGAACACCTTGCCGCCCAGTTGCAGCAGATAGAACGTGAGGAACGCCAGCGCGAGCCCGATCACGACCGCGAGAATCTGGCTCGCGTCCACGTGACCCGACTGCCCGAAGCCGATGCCGTACAGAAAGATCACCGTCTCGCTGCCTTCGCGCGCGATAGCGAGCGCCACGAGCGCCGCGACGCCCCACCAGTTCGAATCGCGCGCGCTAAGTGCCAGGGACTGCTCCATGTCGCGTTTGAGCGTGCGGCCGTGCTTCTTCATCCAGAGCACCATCTGCACGATCAGCACGCAGGCGATGAGCACCATCGCGGTCTGGAAATAGTCCTGCGCGTCGCCGGAGAGCACCTCCGTGAAGCCCACGAGCGCCGCGCCGAGCGCCACGGCCGCGAGCACACCCAGGCCGACGCCCGTCCACAGATACGGGATGCCGCGCTGCGCGTCTTCGTCGCCGTTCTTCAGCCACGCGTAGAGGATGCCAACGACGAGCAGCGCTTCCACGCTCTCCCGCCATACGACAAACAGAATCTGACCCATCGAAATTCTCCTGCTGCTTGCTTCCTGCGGTCGCAACTACTTCGCGACGATCACACCCTGCGCCTGCTGATGAAAGTCGTCGAAAAACTTGTATTCGCCGGGTGACAGCGGCGCGATCACGACGAACGAATCGGCGCCGGGCGCCAGCACCTTCTCTTTGCGCAGCTGCACGCTTTCGAATTCGGCGGCGCCCTTGCCCGTATTGCGCACCTCGATCTTGATGCGCTTGCCGGCCGGCACTTCAATGCGCGCGGGGTTCAGCTTGCCGTCCGCCATTTCGAGCTTGAAGGTGGGCAGGTCTTCGGCATGGGCGGTGCCCGCCATCATTGCCGCCAGCGCGACCCAAACGATCTTTCTGTTGATTCCCATCGACTCTTCCTGAGCAAAGCGTGACGCGCGAACGACTCTTGCCGGGCGAAGCCGCGGTTAAGCGAACTCGCCCGGATGCTGCCATTCAATCAGTAACCGCCCTTCTTCCCGATGCCCGCGTACGTGAAGTCGTACTGGAGCGTGAAAGGCTTGAACCACGGGCCGACACCCGTTTCCTTGTCGACGTGGCGACCGAACGCCATGTGACCGGTCTGCATCGGCGGTTCGACGTAGATCGTCAGGTGGTACTTGCCCGGGCCCGCCAGCTTGACGTTGTCGCCATAGTGCGGACCGTCGCTCGCCACCATCGGCATCAGGTCGCCCTTCTGCGCGTAGGCCGAGCCGGGTTTCGTGAGCTCGTAGCGCACCTGCAGGTACGGCATCCAGTCGCCTTCTGCAAAACCGATCGGGTTGTTCTTCACGGCATGAATGTCGGCTTCCAGATGGACGTCCGAATCCGACGCCTTGCGCATCATGCCTTCCGGTTCCATCGTGATCGGCTGCAGATAGACCGCACCGATTTCCATGCCGCCCTGAATCTGCTGCTTGCCGATCGGGTATTCAGCCGCCTGGGCCGTGACGGCGGTTGCAAGGGCAGCCGCTGCCGCAACGGCGACACCGCCGCGCACAAAAAATGAGACCTGCATCGAAACTCCTTGTTTTTATGAACCCGCCTTCGTGAGGCTGAGACAACGAACGCTAATGCGAACAATTCTCAATACATGCGCGAGTGTATCACCGTTCCCAGCCATCAACAAATCGAAATGTCATGAAAGCCTTACGGCAGGAGGGTTTCCAGCAAGCCGCCGGCCGTTTTCGGCGCGGCGGCGGCCGGCATTATGGAGAAGATGCGACAGAGGCCGCGGGCAGCCGGCGGCTCGACTCGCTCGGGTCGAGGCTCAACCCGCTCCGGCCACGTGATCGCCGACATTCGCGCCGAACACGCGCTGCCGCAGCAGCGCGAGCTGGTCGCGCGCCTGAGCAGCCTTTTCGAACTCGAGATTCTTCGCGTACTCCATCATCTGCTTCTCGATGCGCTTGATTTCCTTCGCGATCTGCTTCTCGGACATGTCTTCGAAGCGCGCGCGCTCCTGCTCCTCGCGCAGTTCGGCACGCGCCTCGTCGGCGTTGTAAACGCCGTCGATGATGTCCTTGATGCGCTTCACCACGCCGCGCGGCGTGATGCCCATGCGCTCGTTGTACGCGATCTGCTTCGCGCGCCGCCGCTCGGTTTCATCGATGGCACGACGCATGGAGTCGGTGATGCGGTCCGCGTACAGGATCGCCTTGCCGTTCACGTTGCGCGCCGCGCGACCGATGGTCTGGATCAGCGAGCGCTCCGCGCGCAGAAAGCCTTCCTTGTCGGCGTCGAGAATGGCCACCAGCGAGACTTCCGGTATGTCCAACCCTTCGCGCAGCAGGTTGATGCCGACCAGCACGTCGAACGTGCCGAGCCGCAGGTCGCGGATGATCTCGACGCGCTCCACCGTGTCGATGTCGCTGTGCAGGTAGCGCACCTTGACGCCGTGGTCCGTGAGGAACTCGGTGAGCTGCTCGGCCATGCGCTTCGTGAGCGTCGTGACGAGCACGCGGTCGCCGGCCTTCACGCGTTCGTTGATCTCGGAGAGTACGTCGTCCACCTGGGTCGACGCCGGCCGCACCTCGATCTGCGGATCGACAAGGCCCGTGGGCCGCACCACCTGCTCGGCCACCTGGCCCGCCTTCTTCTGTTCGTAGTCGGCGGGCGTCGCGGAGACGAAAATCACCTGGCGCATCTTGCGCTCGAACTCGGCGAACTTGAGCGGCCGGTTGTCCAGCGCGGACGGCAGCCGGAACCCGTAATCGACGAGGTTCTCCTTGCGCGCGCGGTCGCCGTTGTACATCCCGTTCAGCTGGCCGATCAGCACGTGCGACTCGTCGAGCAGCATCAGCGCATCCGGCGGCAGGTAATCGACGAGCGTGGGAGGCGGCTCGCCCGGCGCCGCGCCGGAAAAGTGCCGCGAGTAGTTCTCGATGCCCTTGCAGAAGCCTAGTTCCTGGAGCATCTCCAGATCGAAGCGGGTGCGCTGTTCGAGCCGCTGCGCCTCCACGAGCTTGCCGTCGCGGTTGAAGAATTCGAGCCGCTCGCGTAGTTCGGCCTTGATCGTCTCCACGGCGCGCAGCACCGTTTCGCGCGGCGTCACGTAGTGCGACGACGGATACACCGTGAAGCGCACGATCTTCTGCCGCACGCGGCCCGTGAGCGGATCGAACAGTTGCAGCGTTTCGACCTCGTCGTCGAAGAGCTCGACGCGCAGCGCCATCTCGGCGTGTTCAGCCGGGAAGATGTCGATGGTGTCGCCGCGCACGCGGAACGTGCCGCGCTGGAAGTCGGCCTCGTTGCGGTTGTACTGCATCGCGATCAGCCGCGCGATGATGTCGCGCTGGCCGAGCTTGTCGCCCGTGCGCAGCGTGAGAATCATCTGGTGGTACTCGGTCGGATTGCCGATACCGTAAATGGCCGACACCGTCGCGACGATCACCACGTCGCGACGCTCCATCAGGCTCTTCGTGGCCGACAGGCGCATCTGCTCGATATGCTCGTTGATCGACGAGTCCTTTTCGATGAACAGGTCGCGCTGCGGCACATAGGCTTCCGGCTGGTAGTAGTCGTAGTACGAGACGAAGTACTCGACGGCGTTGCGCGGAAAGAACTCGCGGAACTCCGAATAGAGCTGCGCCGCGAGCGTCTTGTTGGGCGCGAACACGATCGCGGGACGCCCCAGCCGCGCAATCGTGTTGGCCATCGTGAACGTCTTGCCGGAGCCCGTCACGCCCAGCAGTGTCTGGAATGCCAGACCGTCCTCGACGCCTTCCACGAGCGTGTTGATCGCATCCGGCTGGTCGCCGGCGGGCGGATACGGCTGGTACAGCTGAAAAGGAGAACCTTCGAAAGAGACGAACTTCGATTCGTCAAGCGTGCCGTCGACTTCGGCCAGATGGTGTTCGGACATGGGAGCAGGATCCTCAGCCGCAAGCAAACGACTATTCTAGCGTTTTGCAAAAGGACGGGCGGGGGCCGGATCTGGCGAACTCTTCGCCATAGCAGCGGGATTTCGCGTGCCAGTCGGGAGCGGATTGCGGGCCGGGCGAATGGTGGTGAGGAGAGCGTCCGCGTCCTCGCTTGTACCGACAGCAGCGGACACCGACGATGGCGGCGAAGTCGTCCCGCGTGCCGCCTTTGTGGGCAAAAACGCCGCTTCCCGGTCAAAAACGACGCCCGGATTCGTTACAATGTCGCGTTGCGCGCGCCGATGTGCCCGACTTCTGTCCGTGGCCGCGGCGTATCGCCCCGCTCCGGGCGAGGCGCCGGGCCAGCAAGCCTTTGGCTCGCCGCCGCCCACGACACCCGCATTCCTTCCTTGACTACTGTCGAACCATCATGTCCCTCTTTTCCGCTGTCGAACTTGCCCCGCGCGACCCTATCCTCGGCCTGAACGAGGCCTACAACGCCGACACCCGTACCACCAAGGTGAACCTCGGCGTCGGCGTCTACACGAACGAAGAAGGCAAGATTCCGCTGCTTCGTGCCGTGCGCGAAGCGGAGAAGGCGCGTGTGGAAGCAGCGCTGCCGCGTGGCTATCTGCCCATCGAAGGCATTGCGGCCTATGACGCTTCCGTGCAAAAGCTGCTGCTCGGCAACGATTCGCCGCTGATCGCGGCCGGCCGCGTCGTGACGGCCCAGGCCCTGGGCGGCACGGGCGCGCTGAAAATTGGCGCGGACTTCCTCAAGCGCCTGAACCCCACAGCGAAGGTGGCGATCAGCGACCCGAGCTGGGAAAACCACCGCGCGCTGTTCGAGGGCGCCGGCTTCGAGGTGGTCGCCTATCCGTACTACGACGCAGCTACCCACGGCGTGAACTTCGAAGGCATGCTGGCGGCGCTCAACAGCTACCCGGCCGGCACGATCGTCGTGCTGCACGCGTGCTGCCACAACCCGACCGGTGTCGACCTGAACACGGCGCAGTGGCAGCAGATCGTCGAAGTCGTGAAGGCACGCGAACTGGTGCCGTTCCTCGACATCGCGTACCAGGGTTTCGGCGACGGCATCGATGCCGACGCAGCGGCCGTGCGCCTCTTCGCGGCGGCGGAGCTGAACGTGTTCGTCTCGTCGTCGTTCTCGAAGTCGTTCTCGCTCTATGGCGAACGCGTCGGCGCACTGTTGATCGTGACGGGCAGCAAGGAAGAAGCCGCTCGCGTACTCTCGCAGCTGAAGCGCGTGATTCGCACGAACTACTCGAATCCGCCGACGCACGGCGGCTCCATCGTGGCGGCCGTGCTCGGCTCGCCGGAACTGCGCGCGACGTGGGAAGCCGAACTCGGCGAAATGCGCGACCGTATCCGCGCCATGCGTAACGGTCTGGTGGAACGCCTGAAGGCAGCGGGCGTGCAGCGCGACTTCAGCTTCGTCAATGCCCAGCGCGGCATGTTCTCGTACTCGGGCCTGACGGCGGCACAGGTGGACCGTCTGCGCGAAGAGTTCGGCATCTACGCCGTGAGCACGGGTCGCATCTGTGTGGCCGCGCTCAACACGCGCAATCTCGACGTAGTGGCCAATGCGATCGCGCAAGTGTTGAAGTAATTGCAAGAGCCGGTGATACGGCTGCGGACGTCGTCGGCTTTGCTGCGGCGTATCGCTTTGCTTCTACCGCACGCCTGACGGCGCTCCATCGTGGAGCGCCGTTTTCGTTTCTGCGCCGCTTAGCGCAGATCGCGATGGATGTCGTGCGTGACAAACCCCGCGTCGTTGTCCGGCATGTCGAGCCAGCCGGGCTGGGCAAGCGACGCGCGAATGTCCTGCAAACCGCTTTCCCAATGCGCGCGCATGGTGGACAGTCCGAACTGGTAGTCCTTGTAGTGCCCCTCGTATTCCTTCTGGCGGTAGATCAGATGGAACACGTTGTACTTCTTCGAGCACGAAAGCTCGTCTGCGAGCTGGCACCAGGGATCGTCGCGCTCATCCGGCGAGACGCGCTCGAGCACTTCGCGTAGCACGTGCCGGAAGCGTTGCGAACGCTGCATCATGTCGGTGACAAGACGCGTGCGGCTCGAGTACTGGATGTCCTTCACGCGCCCTTGCACGTCCGTGATGTTGTCGGGCACGGGGCCGCGCGCGCTCCACAGGTCCACCTGGAATGCGAGCGTATCGTGGCGCGGCGTGGTCTGGATGACCTCGTAGAGCGGCGTGTTCGACATAAGGCCGCCGTCCCAGTAGTACTCGCCGTCGATTTCCACAGCCGCAAAGCCAGGTGGCAGCGCGCCGGACGCCATGAAGTGCTCGGCCTTGAGATGCTGGTGGCGATTGTCGAAATACGCGAAGTTGCCAGTGGCGACATTCACCGCGCCGACCGACACGCGAATCTCGCCCGAGTTGATACGATCGAAATCGCACAGGCGCTCGAGCGTCGCCTTCAGCGGCGCAGTGTCGTAGTAGCTGGCTGCCTGCGGCGCGCCGGAGCCGGCTGGCATGGGCGGCGGGAACCGCGGCACGAAGAAACCTTTCTGCCCTTCCACGACGGCCCCGACCGCCTGCATCGCCGTGAATGTCTTGCGCAACACGTCGCCGGAATTGAAGAGCGCGTGCTCGAGGAAAGGCGGCAGCGGCGGCCCGAATGCGGGTTGGCAAATGGTTTCCCAGAACTGGCGCAAACGCTCGACGCGATGCCCCGGCTCATTACCCGCGATGATGGCGGTATTGAGTGCGCCGATCGAAATGCCGCACAGCCAGTTCGGCACAACGCCCGCCTCGTCCAGCCCCTGAAAGACCCCCGCCTGATAGGCGCCTAGCGCCCCGCCGCCTTGCAGCATCAACGCGATGCACTCATAGGGCGGCAGCTTGACGGGGCCTTCCGCCCGAACCTGCGACGCGGCGCCGGCACGCTCGCCGGCGCCATCGCCAGCCGTGCCGGCCCGGGCCCGTTTTACCTTCGGTTGCGCCATGGCCGCACTCCGTGCCGTTATTGCATGTACCAGCCGTGGCTGACGATAAACGACTGCCCCGTCAGCGCCGCCGTGGGATAGGCGGCGAGGAAGAGCGTCATTTGAGCGACGTCGTCGACGGTCGTGAACACGCCGTCTACCGTACCGCCCAGCATGACGCGCTTGATCACTTCCTCTTCGCTGATGCCGAGCTCTTTCGCCTGCTCGGGAATCTGCTTGTCCACGAGCGGCGTGCGCACGAAGCCCGGACACACGACGTGCGAGCGCACGTTATGCTTTGCGCCCTCCTTGGCGAGCACGCGCGCGAGGCCCAGCAACGCGTGCTTGGCGGCAACGTATGCGGACTTGAGCGGCGACGCCTCGTGCGAGTGCACTGAGCCCATGTAGATGACCACACCGCCACGATCGTCCTTGTACATGTGCTTGAGTGCGGCCTTCGTCGTAAGGAACGCGCCGTCCACGTGAATGGCCTGCATTTTCTTCCAGTCCGCGTACGCGTAGTTTTCAATCGGATTGACGATCTGGATGCCGGCGTTCGAAACGAGGATGTCCACCGACCCGAACTCGGCGGCGACCTTGTCGATGCCCTGATTCACGGCGTCTTCGTTCGTGACGTCCATCGCAACGCCAAGTGCCTTGCCGCCTGCGGCGCGAATCTCTTCCGCCACCGCGTTCGCGCCTTCCGGATTCAGGTCGGCAATGGCGACGGCCGCCCCTGCCTGGGCAAAGGAAAGCGCGATCTGTTTGCCGATTCCGCTCGCCGCGCCGGTGACAACCGCGACCTTGCCGTCGAGCCTCGTATTCACTGTAGACATCCAGCACCTCCATGCAGTAGATGAAATGACACCACGGCGCGCGGGTGGCGCAAACTCGTCCGGATGGCCTATGCCAGACGGAAGATACTGCGCCGCGGCCAACCACGCTATTGTGCATGAAGCAGGGCACACGGCGAATAAATCCGGACGGGACTAAGCTGCCGGTTGCGCCAACGTTTTTCCACGGAGGAATTCATGAACTATCGAAGGCTCGGCCGCTCCGGCCTGCAGGTCAGCGAATTGTCCATTGGCTCCTGGGTCACCTACGGCAACCAGGTGGACCGCCGCGCTGCACGGGAATCGCTCGCCGCTGCGCGCGACGCGGGTGTCAACTTCTTCGACAACGCCGAAGTTTACGCAGGCGGCAAGTCCGAAGAGATCATGGGGCACGCGCTGAAGGAACTCGGCTGGCCGCGTGTGAGCTACGTGGTGTCCACGAAATTTTTCTGGGGGCTGCAGGAAGCACCGAACCAGTACCACACGCTCAATCGCAAATATCTGCTCAACGCCATCGACGGTTCGCTTGCGCGGTTGCAGCTCGATTACGTCGACCTCGTGTTTTGCCATCGCCCGGACCCGAACACGCCAATTGAGGAAACGGTGTGGGCCATGAGCGACATGATCACGCGCGGCAAGGCGCTGTACTGGGGAACGTCTGAGTGGAGCGCAGAAGAGATCCGCTGTGCCTGGGAGATTGCCGAACGCCATCATCTTCACAAGCCTGTCATGGAACAGCCGCAATACAACCTCTTTCACCGCAGGCGCGTGGAAGACGAATATCGCCGGCTTTACGAGGATATCGGACTGGGATTGACCACGTGGAGCCCGCTCGCTTCAGGTCTTCTGACAGGCAAGTACCGCGAAGGCGTGCCACAAGGCAGTCGCGCGCAACTGCAGGGTTACGACTGGCTGCGCGAACGCCTCATCGACGCAGAGAAGAATGCGATCGTCGGGAAACTCGGCACCGTTGCGAATGAACTGGGATGCACGATCGGGCAACTGGCTATCGCGTGGATATTGAAGAATCCAAACGTGAGCACGGTCATCACGGGCGCGTCCCGCATCGAGCAGATCGCCGAGAACATGAAGGCACAGGAAATCGCGGCGAAAATCACGCCCGAGATCAAGCAGAACATCGAGGCAATCGTAGGCGACGCATACGACTGACCACGCAGCGTCCACGCGCTACAACGCGAACAGAGGCAGGCTAGGAGCGACGCTCGCGTACAATACGCGAGCGTCGCCTATGCATGTCGCCACCTGTCCTGTGCATGTGCGTGCATAGCGCCGCTGCCGCACCTCCTGCGTCCTCGTCCTCGCCGCATTCCGTCGTCTCATTTCGCTGCTTCATTTCGCCGCATCACATCGTCGTCCGCTCATCATGCTCAGCTACCGCCACGCTTTTCACGCCGGCAATCACGCCGACGTCCTCAAGCACACCGTTGTCGTGCAGTTGCTGCGCTACCTCGGCAAAAAGGACAAGGCCTATTGGTATATCGACACACACGCCGGTGCCGGCGCGTATTCGCTGCAGGAAGGCTACGCGACGAAGACAGGCGAGTACGAAAGCGGCATCGCGAAACTGTGGAACCGGCGCGATCTACCGCAAGCGCTGGCCGATTACATCAACGAAGTGGCCGCGCTCAATGCGGACGGCGAGCTGCGCTATTACCCCGGCTCGCCGTACCTCGCGTGGCGCCTGATGCGCGAACAGGACCGCATGCGTCTGTTCGAACTGCACAGCACCGAAATCGAAGTACTGCGCCATAACTTTCGCGAAGCGGGCCGTCGCGTGATGATGTTTGCGGGAGATGGCTTCGAAGGCATCAAGGCGCTGCTGCCTCCGCCGCCGCGCCGGGCGCTCGTGCTGGTGGACCCGTCGTTCGAAGACAAGCGCGACTACGCGCGCACGCTGAATTGCGTCGAAGAATGCCTGAAACGCTTCGCCACCGGCACCTATGCGATCTGGTACCCACAGGTCACGCGGCCCGAATCGCAACGCTTTCCCGAACAGCTCAAGCAGCTACAGAGCACCAACTGGCTGCATGCCACGCTCACTGTGAGCCGGCCGCCGGAAGACGGCTTCGGCCTGTACGGCAGCGGCATGTTCGTCCTGAACCCGCCCTATACGCTCGCGGCCGCGATGAAGGAGACGCTGCCGTGGCTGGTCAAAGCCTTGGGGCAGGACGACAACGCCCAGTTCAAACTCGAACACCGGATGGACTAGGCGCGGCACGTCTACTGTTGCGGCACGATGCGAGGCGGCCCCGGCTGGATGTGCACCGGGTGAGACGGATGCGTGGGAGTTGCCGGAGTCGTGGCCCCCGGCGCGACTGTCTGCTGCTGTGGCCCGCCCACGGAGATGTAGGGCGCCACGTACAACGGAATGGACTGACCGGAAGGCGCAAGTTGCGCCGGTTCCGCAATGGGCTGCGGCGCCACGATGGGCGCCTTCACGAGCGGCGCCGTTTGCAGCACCGTGCCGCTCTGGCCATCACTAATGCCGCGCTGAGTATCCAGAATCAGCGGCTGCCCGCCCGAGGCAGCCTGCGCAGCGGACGAGACGAAGGTCGAGAACATCCCCACCGTCGGCAAGATCGACCACGCAGCGACGCGTAGATAACGAAGTGCGGCCATGAACAGCCCCCGTTCGGCGAAATCGTTGTTGTGAAAAGGATGACGCACGGGCCGGCAACAACTCCAACGCAACCCGACATGGGTCCGGTACTGCAGCCCGCGCAAGAAACGCTTTACCTTACCGCGATGGCAGGCTTCAGACTAGTCCGTCTGGCAGGTCAAACGGATGAACAGCGTCCGTCCCACGCCGGGCCTCTGAGCCCGGAAGGGCAAAACTGTTGCTCCAGATGCACCAAAGCCCCGACAGAGCGGGGCTTTGGACGGAATCGCAACGCAATGAGGCCGAGGTAAACCCGGCCTGTCGCGATTTACAGCGAGTAGCCGTTGGATTCGAGCGAGCGCAGGCGCTGTTCGAGTTGGACGATGTCCGTGGACTGCGCGAGATAGGCTTCGCGGCGGTTACGTTCAGCGGTTTCGAACCAGGTGCTCAGCTTGTCGAGGATGTACGCAAACATGATGTTCTCCAAGGATCAGGAATGAATCCCCGGTGGATCAAATGTCAGGGATTTCCCTTAAAAGGGTTAACCCGAATTATAGCGAGACAGGCGTGGCTCGGTAGTGAAATGCCCGAATGGCGTGCATTCCGTTTTGGAATGGTGCATGCACGAAATTGGTTCAAGCACCTGACTTTAAAAAGATTTTTCCTCGACCCACCGCCCGGCGCACCCCACGCGAGCACGCAAAGCACCAACATAGTGCGCATTTGCCGCAGCATTCCGGCGGTCGGCGCCGGCCGTCTTTCCTCACGCGTCGTGGCACTGCGAGCAAGACCCGGTGGCGCCTCCTCCGTCGGCCAGTTGCTCGATGATCGGACAATCAGGCCGTGCGTCGCCGTGGCAGTGAGCGGCCAGGTGGGCCAGCGTATCGCGCATCTGGGTCAGCTCGGCGATGCGGCGGTCCAGTTCGCCGACGTGCTCGAGCGCAATGGCCTTGACGTCGGCGCTTGCGCGCGAGCGGTCGTGCCAGAGCGCCAGCAGGCGGCGGATGTCCTCCACGAGAAAGCCGAGCCGCCGGGCCTGGCGAATGAAGCGCAGGGAGTGCACCTCCTCAGGTCCATAGACGCGGTACCCCGCCGCAGTGCGCGCCTTCGCGGCAAGCAGCCCGACGCTCTCGTAGTACCGGATCATCTTCGCCGTGACGCCCGACACGCGCGCCGCTTCACCGATATTCATGGCGCTGCCCAGCGCAACCTTCGGGGCAATGTCCGTCGTCGTGTTGAGTCTCTTGCCGGCCTTGCCCGCCGGCATGTTGAGCGTCGAACCAGCCGTTTTCATGCGTTTCTCCTCTGCCCGCCGCCTGCGCTGCCGCGGCAAGAGCGCGAGCAGCGGCAAGTTCACCATGTCGGTCGATCGTACAGCTTCCCATGATGGGAAGGTCAGCACGGTAGATGTATTTCGACGGGCATAATTCAACCGTTGTTTCACTCCACTTCGAAGGAAGTCCAGACCATGATCCAGTTCCAGGTAGAAGGCATGAGCTGCCAGCATTGCGTCGCCGCCGTGACGCGCGCCATTCACAAACACGATGCCAACGCGGGCGTGCAGGTCGATCTGCCCGCGGGCCTCGTTCTCGTGGAGTCGAGTCAGCCGCAGGACGTGCTCAAGGCGGCCATCGACGAAGCCGGTTACACGGTGGTCGGCGCATCGTCGCCGGCGCAATAAGCGCGATCGAGACAAAGGAGCGACGCATGTTCAAGGTTGGCCTGCTGGGTGCGTCCGGGCTGTTGGGGCGTGCCATCGCGGCACGGTTACGGCAACGTGCCGAGCATGCGCCACACGTGGCCACCGAGCCGTGGCAAGTCGTGGAGGCAGCGTTTCGCCGGGCCGCGCCGGGCCAGCTCTCGCTCGACATCCGTGATGCGCACGCGGTCGAGCGGTTCATGGAACGCGAGGCGCCCCAGGCCATCGTGATCGCGGCCGCCGAGCGGCGGCCCGACATCTGCGAACGGGACCCGGCGCTCGCCCGCGCGCTCAACGTCGAGGCGGTGGCCGCGATTGCACGTGCAGCGAAGCGGCGCGGCGCGTGGGTACTGTCCATTTCAACCGACTACGTGTTCGACGGCACGCGCCCGCCGTATCGCGCCGACGCCCCGCCCTCGCCCATCAACGCCTACGGGCGCAGCAAGCTTGAAGGCGAGCACGCGTTGCTCGACGCCACGGACCTCGGTCTCGTGCTGCGTCTGCCGTTGCTCTACGGTCCGATCGTGGACTGGCAGGAATCCGCGGTGACGAGCCTCGTGCCGGCCATCGCGGCATCGGCGCGAAGCACCTCCGCCTCAGAGAGGGGCGATCGAGCGCAGGCCGTCAAACCTGCTGTCATGGATGCCTGGGCGATTCGCTACCCCACCTTCACGCCGGACGTCGCGTACGTCGTGGGGCAACTGCTCGAGCGGCTCGCCGACGGGCAGCCGCTGTGCGGCATCGCGCAGTGGTCGGGCAACGAACCGATGACGAAATACGAAATCGCGCAGCGTCTTGCCGCCGCGCTGGAGATGGACGTTGCCCTCGTGCCGCAGACCACGCCCGCCGATGCCACGCCCCGCCCCTACAACTGCCATCTCGATTCGAGTCGCCTCGAAGCGCTCGGCATCGGACGGCGCACGCCGTTCGACACAGGCATTCGCGACGTGCTGCGCGCCTTTCCGTGGCGCCCCGGCGACGCCCCCCAGGTCGCGAGCTGAGACGATGAGCGACGACCCGCGCACGTCCTCAGTGAAAATCGCGGCTCGCCGTAGCGAGCCGTCCCAGCAAGCGGCTGTGGTCCTCCAGCCGGTGTGCCACCAGATGCACCACCTCGCCCTCGCGCTGCACGACGCCCGAGACCGCCAGCAGCGATGAACCCAGCAGCGCCTGGCGCTGCGTCTCCACAATCGACGGCCACACGATCACGTTGATCGCCCCGGTTTCGTCTTCGATCGACACGAAAATGGTGCCGCTCGCCGTGCCGGGCCGCTGCCGCACCGTCACGATGCCACAGGCGCGCACCAGCGTGCCGTGCCGGCACATGGCGAGCTGCGCGGCGGTGCGAAAACGCTGCTTCGCGAGCCCCGGCCGCAGCAGCGCGAGCGGATGCCGGTTCAGCGTGAGTCCAAGGCTCGAATAGTCGGCGACGATCTCGCGGCCCTCGGTTGCGCGCGGCAACGCGAGCGGCGCCTCGGCGATCGGCGCGTCGCGCAGCAGCTTCGGCACCGCATGCTGCGCGGTAACGGCCCACCATGCCTCGCGCCGGTGCCCCGCGATGCTCGCGAGCGCATTCGCCGCGGCCAGCGCCTGGAGTTCGCGCCGCGTCAGCGCCGCACGCCGCGCAAGGTCGTCGACGTCGGTAAACGGCGCCTCGCGACGCGCCTCCATCACGCGACGCGCCGCCTCCTCGGGCAGGCCTTTCACCAGCCGCAGCCCGAGCCGCACCGCCGGCCCGCGCCGCCCATAGGCGCGTGCCGGCAGTTTGATAGGCGCCCTCACAACGCGCCTGACGGTGCGGGCAAAACAGTTCTTCGGCACCGGAACGGCACGCAGCAACTGCGCATAGCGAGAAGCCTCGGCACGCCGCGCCGCCGCGTCGGCCGCCAACCGCACGCCGGGCCGGCCGCGCACCTCCAGCACCGCTTCCCAGTCGCTCACCGACACGTCGGGCGCCAGCACGGTCACGCCATGCCGCTTCGCGTCCTGCACGAGCTGCGACGGCGAATAGAAGCCGAGCGGCTGGCTATTCAGCAAGCCCGCGAGAAAGGCCGCGGGCTCGTAGCGCTTCAGCCACGCGCTCACATAGACGAGCAGCGCGAAGCTCGCCGCATGGCTTTCGGGAAAACCGTAATCGCCGAAGCCCTCGATCTGCTTGCAGATACGGTCAGCAAACTCCTGCGTATATTTTTTCGCCAGCATGCGGTCCGTGAGGTCTTTCTGATAGGGCCGCAGGTCGCCGTCGCGCCGCCACGCGGCCATGGCGCGGCGCAGGCGGTCGGCCTCTTCCGCGCTGTAGTCCGCTGCGACCATCGCGAGCTGCATCACCTGCTCCTGGAAGATCGGCACGCCAAGCGTGCGTTTGAGCACCGGCTTCAGATCCTCTTTCTCGTATTCGACGGCTTCGAGCCCCTGCCTGCGCCGCAGATACGGATGCACCATGCCGCCCTGGATCGGCCCGGGCCGCACGATCGCCACCTGAATGACGAGGTCGTAGTACTCGCGCGGCCTCAACCGCGGCAGCATGCTTTGCTGCGCACGCGACTCGATCTGGAACACGCCGATCGTATCCGCGTGGCAGCACATTTCGTAGACGGCCGGATCGCGGCGCGGGACGTCCTGCATGCGATACGCCGGCCACCCGCGCCGCAGCGCGACGAATTCCAGCGCGCGCCGGATCGCCGAGAGCATGCCGAGCGCCAGCACGTCCACCTTCAGCAGCTTCAGGGCATCGATGTCGTCCTTGTCCCATTCGATCACGCAGCGGTCTTTCATCGCCGCATTTTCGATGGGCACGAGCCGCGAGAGCTTGTCTTTCGCGATCACGAAGCCGCCCACGTGCTGCGACAGATGCCGCGGAAAATTGCGCAGTTCGCGCGTGAGCCGGATCAGATGCTGCGTGACGTGCGATTCGGAATCGAAGCCGGCTTCGGCGAGGTAGCGCGCCACGGCCTCGGGGCCATCCCACCACTGCTGGGCACCGCTGATGCGCTCGATTACCGCAGGCTCGAGGCCGAGCGCCTTGCCGACATCCTTCAGCGCGCTGCGCGTGCGATACGAGATCACGGTAGCCGCGAGCGCGGCGCGGCGCCGGCCGTACTTGCCGTAAACGTACTGGATCACCTCTTCGCGACGCTGATGCTCGAAGTCCACGTCGATGTCGGGCGGCTCGTTGCGCGCACGGGAAATGAACCGCTCGACCAGCATGTTCATGTCCACGGGGTCGATCTCGGTCACGTAGAGGCAATAGCAGACCACCGAGTTGGCCGCCGAGCCGCGCCCCTGGCACAAGATGCCCTGCTCGCGCGCGAAGCGCACGATGTCGTGCACCGTGAGGAAGTACTTTTCGTAGCGCAGGTCCGCGATCAGTGCGAGTTCTTTTTCGATCTGCTCACGCTGCCGCTCGCTCATGCTGCCCGCCCAGCGTGTGTGCGCGCCTTCCATCACGAGCTTGCGCAACCAGCTTGCCGGCGTTTCGCCGGGCGGCACGAGTTCTTCGGGATATTCGTACGCGAGTTCATCGAGTGAGAACGCACAGCGGCTTGCCACGCGCAGCGTTTCGGCGAGCGTATCCGCGGGGTATAGCGAAGAGAGCCGCACCCGCGTGCGCAGATGCCGCTCCGCGTTGGGTTCGAGCGCATGACCGCATTGCGCGAGCGACTGGTTAAGACCGATGGCCGTCAACGTGTCCTGCAAAGGCTTGCGCGAACGCGCATGCATCAGCGCGCCGCCCGCGGCGACGAGCGGCAGGCCGCTTTGCTGCGCAATGGTGCGCATTGCGTTGATGCGCACTTCGTCGTTGCCGGTTTGCCAGAGTTCGAGCGCGAGCCACGCGCGATCCGGCGCGATGCCCGCGAGCCAGTACGCGCAGCGCAGCGTTTGCGCGAGCGTCGCCGCCTGCTGCGGCACGAGCAGCAGAACGCAGTCGGGCAAATGGCGCAGATGCGCGAGTTCGGGCGGCGGGTGGGTGAAATCGGCGGGATGCAGCCGGTAGCTGCCCTTCGCCGCACGCGAGCGTGCCAGCGTAATGAGCTCGGAGAGGTTGCCGTAGCCTTCGCGGTTCATCGCGATGGCTACGAGCGTGCAGAACGGTGCACCGGCTTCATCGGTGAGATTGAGTTCGCTGCCGATCAGCAGATGCAGCGGCGGGCCGGGTGGCGCTTCCTCTTCTCCTTCACTGCATGCCTTCCGTTCCTTCTCACGTTCCGCTTCGATGATCTTGAGCGCGCTGTGGGCACGAACTACACCGGCGAGCGAGCACTCGTCGGTAATCGCGAGTGCGCTGTAGCCGCACTGGATGGACCGCTCGACAAGCTCACCGGGACGCGACGCGCCGCGCAGGAACGTGAAGTTGGTGAGGCAATGCAGCTCGGCATACGCCGGCAATTGCGGCATCGGAGGCGCGGCGCCCTTCCCGGCATGGGACGCTGTATCGACGGTCGACATGGCGTTCAGCCAAAGAGGCCCTGCAGGAACCACTGCCCGCTCAAGCGCTCGCGATACACCCAGAACATGCGGCCCTGATCGTCGCCGGCCACGTAGTAATCACGCTCCACGCCTTCGCCATCCCACCACCCGGCCTCGATGCGTTCGGTGCGCGTGAGCGTTTTCAGCGGACGCCGGTAGACCGGACGCTCGTCGCGCACCACGAGCCGCAGCGGCCGTTCGAGCATCCATACCGGACGCGGCTGCGAGGGCAGTGGGCTCTCGGGCAGATCGAGCACGGCCTGAAGCGGCGGTTGTTGCGCGGCGCCAGCCTCTTGGGCGGCCGGCTTTTTCGCACGCGACGGCTTGCGGCGTCCCGCTGCGGGCTCGCGATAAGCGGCGGCCTGCATCGCCCGCTCGGGGCGATGATCTTCGTGGGTCGAAAGCTGCAGTACGTTCTGTGCGCCGAGCCGCGCGCCGAGCCGCTCCATCAGACGCGCCATGGATTCGTCCGACGCCTCCGGCATGGGAAAGAGCGTGCCGCTGGGCGCGGCGTATTCGCTCACTTCGTCGGCGACGAGTTTCAGGCCGATCACCGGTGCAGCCAGCGCCGTCTGATTGAGCTTTTCGCGCAGCAGCCAGATGAGGTGATCGGCATCGCGCGAAGGCACCGCCCAGCCAAGCCTCAGCACCGACGTGCGCGGCGCATGGCGCGAGGCCAGCTCGTGTTCGAGCCGCAGTTCGAACTTGCGCAAGGCCGCGTGATGGGCGCCCAGCCAGCCGGCCAGTTGCACGACGAGCCGGCGCGCCGCAAACAGCAAGGCTTCGGCGCTATCGACGCGCGCCTGCAGTTCCAGCTGCGCGTGAAACGAAGCCGGCGCCTGGAAGTATTCGCGCGGATCGGGATGCTCGCCGAAGGCTTGCGCGAGCAGCGTGAGCACGTCGTCGCCGAAGCGGCGCACGATGCCCGCGCGCGGCAGACGGCGCAGATCGGCGAGGGTCGTGCAGCCGATCTGCTCGAACACGTCGCCATGTTCGGCGGCGAAGGGCAAGAGCGAAACCGGCAGCGTATCGAGCGTGCGCGCCAGCGTCGCCTGCTTGACCACGCGCCAGCGCCGCCCCGCCCGCTCGGCACGCGCCGCGGCCAGCAGCCAGGCGCCCCACGCCGTGGGGGCACAGGCGAAGCGTGCGGTGTGCCCCAGCGTCTCCACGGTCGAGGCGACTCGCGAGAACAATACGCGCAGGCCGCCGAAAAGACGCAATCCCGCGCCCACCTCCAGCAGCAGCGTATGACCTTCGGCAAACGCCACGTTCGGCGTAAAGGCGAGCAGCGCCAGCGCCAGCGCTTCGAGCGCCGCTTTCTCGCGCGCCGGGTCGGGCGTGAGCATCGCGATCTGCGGCGCCAGCGCGAGCGCATGCGAACGCGTGTTGCCCGCACGCACGCCTAACCGGTGCGCATCCAGATCGGGAATCAGGATGCGCACATGATCGGCGAGCGCATGACAGCGCACGTTCGCGGCATCGGTGCCGGACTGCGCCGACGGCGCGTTCGGCGAAGGCGGGCGAGCGGAGACGGCGGCGGCCGCTCCGACCGTTTCGGCGTCCCGAACGATTCCAGCGATAGCCGCATGGCTCGCGGCACCGCTTTCGGCAAGCAGCGCGCCGGCCTCATGCCGGTTGCGCGGAGCGTCCGGGTATTCGGGCTGCCGCGGGAGCGCCAGAGGCGGCTTCACCGCCTCCAGCGGCAACAGGGGCAAGGTAACTGCGATCCACAACATGATTGCTCTCGTGCCATTGGCGTTGATGGCCGGACTGGGACTGCGGCGACGGCAGCAATCCGGCCTGCAACGGCAACGTGACGGAGAGCGGCCGGGCGAGAGGCGGCCCGCGCCGCTTGAAAACGTCCACCGACACCGCCGCTTCCTGAAGCCAGCGATGCCGGTCGATGGTGTCGGCATCGGGCGGCAGCACCGGCTCGCATGCGATGCGCAGCGGCGCCGCCGAAGACTGGCTGCGCGCGTGCGCCGGCCGCACGAGGAAAGCGAGCGCGCGCGAATCCTGCGCCACGACCTGCAGCCGACGCACCGCATCCGGACGCGCTTTCGCAAGCCACACCAGCACCGCGCCCATGCCCTCCTGCTTCAAAACCTGCTCGGCAGCCCAGGGCGCTTCGTCTTCGCGCGCGCGCACCCAGACCACGCGTTCGAGTGCGATGCCCCACGCCTTCAGCGCGCACGCATAGGGCTGCCAGGGCGGCGCGACCAACACGACGTGCTTACCGTCGCGCGCCGTGAGGGTCTTCAGCGCCGGCGCGACGAGCCGCATTTCGCCGATGCCGCCGTGCTCCACCAGCAGCTCGGTCAGGCTGCCGGCAGGCCAGCCTTCGCCGGGCAGCAGCGCATCGAGAGCGGCGTACCCGCTCGACACGACGCCCGCGGTTGCCCCGGCAAGCTGGTCCCCTTGCCACACCCGGCTGCGCAGCCGGGAGGGCAAGGCGCTCGTGGCATGGAGTGCTGCAGCCATGATTCGTGTGATGCTCTTTCAAAAGGGGATACGCCGCCCTCCCGGCACAAACCGGGCAAGGCGGAACTGTCACCGGCGGCGGGAACCGGATACCGGAAACCACGCCAACACCTGTATATTTATACAGTATCGAAGAAGGAAGGAAAAGAGGTTTTGACGGGGAAGGGAAAACCGCGCTGCCGGCATAAACAGGGCACGCATCGCGACCCTCGACGCGCCTGTTCTAGCCCTTGATAAAGCCCTTCAGCGTAGCGAGCGTATCGGCGTCTTCAATGCTTTTGTCCGTACGCCAGCGCAGCATGCGCGGGAACCGCACGGCCACGCCCGACTTGTGCCGCCCGCTCGCCTGAATACCTTCGAAGCCGATTTCGAACACGAGCGTGGGTCGCAGGCTGCGCACCGGGCCGAACTTCTCGACCGTCGTCTTGCGCACGATGGCATCCACCTCGCGCATCTCCGCATCCGTGAGGCCTGAATAGGCCTTCGCGAAGGGCACCAGCGTGCGCACGCCGCCGGCCTCGTCCCACACGGCGAAGGTGAAGTCCGTGTAAAGGCTCGCGCGCCGGCCGTGTCCCGGCTGGGCGTAGAGGAGCACCGCATCCACCGCGTAGGGATCGATCTTCCATTTCCACCACGCGCCCGCCGTCTTCGTGCGCCCCACGCCGTACAGCGACTCGCGCCCCTTCAGCATTAGCCCTTCCACGCCGCGCTCGCGACTCTCCTCGCGCAGCGCGGCGAGCGCGCTCCAGTCCGGCGCTTCGGCCGCCGTGACGAGCGGCGACAGCCGCAGCGGCCGCGCGGCGACTTCGGCCGCCGCAGACGCCCCCAGCACGTCGGGCCACGCGAGCCTTTCGAGCCACGCGCGACGCGCTTCGAGCGGCGTCGTCCGCAGGTCTTCGCCTTGCGCTTCGAGCAGGTCGTAGGCTACGAAGGTGGCCGGATAATCGGCCAGCACCTTCTTCGTGAGCGTCTTGCGCGTAATGCGCGGCTGCAACTGCGCGAACGGCAGCGGCACGGCGGCGCCGGGCGCCCAGGCGAGGATTTCGCCGTCGATCACGTAGCCGTCCGGCAGCGCGCGGCCCAGCGCCTCGATCTCGGGAAAGCGGTCTGTAATCAGATCCTCGCCGCGCGACCACAGCCACACGCATCCCGCGCGCTTGACGAGTTGCGCGCGAATGCCGTCCCACTTCCATTCGACAAGCCAGTCGCCCCGCGCACCGAGCGACGACGGTTCGTCCTGCAACGGATGCGCGAGGAAGAACGGATACGGCAAGCCCGCGTCGCCCGCATGCACCTGCGTCGCGAGGTCCGCGCGCAACGGCTCGTGCGCGGCATGCGCGTCGCCGTCGTGGGTGCTCGCCTGCAACGCGGGGGCGACGAGGCGCAGATAACGCGCGGCGTCCGGCGTCTGACGCGAATCCGTCCAGCCGACCATGCGCTGCGCGATGAGCTTGTGATCGACGCCCGCCACATCGGCCAACGCACGCACCACGAGTTGCCGCGCCACGCCCACGCGGAACCCGCCGCCAATCAGCTTGGTGAGCAGAAAGCGACCGCTCCAGTCGAGTTCGTCCCACCACGCGGTGAGCCGCTCGCGCAGTGTCTCGGGCGCGGCGCCGCGCAAGGGCAGCAGCCGGTCCTCGATCCATTGCGCGAGGCCCAGCTCCGTCGTGCGCCCGACGGGCGGCAGGACGTGCGCGATGGTTTCGGCGAGGTCGCCCACGACCTCGTACGACTCGTCGAAGAGCCATTCGGGCAGGCCCGCACGCTCGCGCGCGATTTCGACAAGCAAGCGTGTGGGCACCGATTGCCGCGGCTTGCCGCCCGCGAGGAAGTACGAGGCCCAAGCCGCGTCTTCGGGCGGCACCGTGCGGAAGTACGCGATGAGCGCATCGAGCTTGTCGCGCGTGGACGTGGTGGCGTCGAGCGCCGTGTAGAGCGCAGCGAAGCGCCTCATGACGAGGGGTCTCCTGCGGTGTCCGCGTCATCGCCTGTGTCCGGGCGCTCCCTGTCCTTCGCGCTATCGTCCGCGTCCGCATCATGTCGCGATGCCGCCTCTTTTCGTGCGAGCGATTCGAACGATCCACCCGCCGCCGCGGCATCGGGCGACTGCGCCGCCGCATCCGCTTCCACCGCGTCGCCGCCGTATTCGGTCGCGAACGCTTCGGCTTCGAGCCCAGTCTCGCGCAGCCAGCGCACGAGCGGCTCGATATGCCCGTGCGTGACGATGACGCGTTCCGCGCCCGTCGCGGCAATCGCGCTCAGAAGCCCGGGCCAGTCCGCGTGATCGGAAAGAACGAAGCCGCGGTCCACGCCGCGCCGGCGACGCGTGCCGCGCAGCCGCATCCAGCCCGACGCGAAGGCGTCGCTGTAATTCCCGAAGCGACGCAGCCACGCGCTGCCTTGTGCCGACGGCGGCGCAACGACGAGCGCGCCCTTGTACACGTCGCGCGCCTTCGGCGGCACGTCGGCCGTGAGCCGCGTCTCGGGCAAGGCCACGCCCGCCGCGCGATACGCGCCGTTGAGCGGTTCGATCGCGCCGTGACAGAAGATGGGACCGATGGCGGCATCGATGCCCGCCAGAATGCGCTGCGCCTTGCCGAACGAATAGCAGAACAGCACCGACGCCCGCTCCTGCGCCGCGTTGTGGCGCCACCATGAATCGATGCCTTCGAACACGCTGTGCGCGGGTTCCCATCGGTACACGGGCAGGCCGAAGGTGGATTCGGTGATGAAGGTGTCGCACCGCACGGGTTCGAAGGCGTCGCAGGTGGGATCGACTTCGAGCTTGTAGTCGCCGGAGACCACCCACACGTGGCCGCGATATTCGAGCCGCACCTGGGCCGCGCCGAGCACGTGGCCGGCCGGATGCAGCGACACCGTCACGCCGTTGATGGCGAGCCGCTCGCCATACGCCACCGCTTGCAGGCTGATGCCGGGCAGCCGCGCGAGCAGCACGCCGGCACCGGCCGCCGACGCGAGGTAATGGCCGTGCCCCGCCCGCGCATGATCGGCGTGGGCGTGGGTAATGACGGCCCGCGGAACGGGGCGCCACGGATCGATATAAAAATCGCCCACTGGGCAATACAGGCCTTCGGGGCGCGCAACGACGAGGTCGGCGGAAGGATTCAAGACGGGAGCTTGCGGCAGGACGTAAGCGATTTCGTCAGTTTAACGGCGCCCGCCGATGCACGCCGGCCACGCCCCATCAGCCGCACGGTGCGTTCAGTCCGTGCGCCGGATGCGCTGTGCACCGTCCATCGGAATGCGTACGGCAACGGAGGTGCCGCAGCCCGGCGCGCTCGCGATGGATATCTCGCCGCCCAGCATCAGCGCGCGCTCGCGCATGCCGACGAGGCCGAACGACTGCTCGCGCACGGTCCTGGAATCGAAGCCGCGGCCGTCGTCGCGCACTTCCAGCACCCAGTCGTCTTCCACCTGCGTGAGCGAGATCGTGACCTGCGCCGCCGACGCGTGCCGCACCACGTTCGTGAGCGCCTCCTGCACGATGCGAAAGAGCGCGACGGCCAGTGCCTCGTTGAGCACGAAGCTGTCGTCGGGCACGCGCAGCCTGCAACGGATGCGGCCATCGCGCGCAAGCTCGGCCGCGAGCCATTCGAGCGCGGCGACAATGCCCGCGTCGAGCGCCGCGGGCCGCAGCGAGGCCACGGCGTTGCGCACGACCCCGATGGTGTCGTCGGCGAGTCCGAGCAGGTATTGGCAACGCTCGGCGAGCACGGGATGGTGCGGCGCAAATTCGAGCCGCAGCGCCGACACGCCGAGGCGCAACGCGGTCAGGTGCTGCCCCAGTTCGTCGTGCAGTTCGCGTGCAATGCGCTTGCGCTCTTCTTCGCGGGCGGTTTCGCGCCGCGACGTGAGTTCCTGCAGCAAGGCATACGAATCGCGCAGCTGCCGCTCGACGCACAGCCGGTCCGTGATGTCAGTCCAGATGGTGAGTGCGCCGCGTATCTCGCCGCCCGCGTCGCGCTCGGGCACGGCGCTCACGTGCCAGCCGACAGGCTTGCCGTCGCGCTCCCATGTGAGGTCGAACCGCTTGCCGACGCCGCTTGCCATGACCTCTTCGAGCGTCGTCGTGATGGCCGGCAGTTCGGGCATGGCCGTGCCCGGCAGTTCGGCGGGCGTCTTGCCGAGCGCGTCCTCGGCCGATACCCCGCACACCGCTTCGAACCGCGGGTTCACGTAAGCATGCCGACCGTTGCGGTCGTAACGCACGATCATCTCCGGCGCGTTTTCGGCCAGCGTGCGAAATGCGGCCTCGCTCGCACGCGCTGCGAGTTCGGCTGTTCTCAGCGGCGTGATGTCGCGCGCCACGGCGAGCACGCTCACCACCTTGCCCTCCGCGTTCTTTTCGGGAATGTGGCGCGCTTCGTAGATTCGCCAGACGCCGTTCACGGCCCAGCGCGTTTCGAGCCCGCGCGCCTCGCCGGTGGCGAACACCTCGCGGATGCCGTCCTCCAGCATGCGTACCTGGACGCCGTTGACGTCCGCGCTCATCTCGCTGATCCGGCGGCCGACGAACGCGTCCTGCGAAGCGCCGATCGTCGCCGACACACGCGGATTCACGTAGAGATAACGGCATTCGCTATCGAAGCGGAGGAGCGGATCCGGGAAGTTCTCGGCCAGCGTGCGAAAGCGCTCCTCGCTGCGCTTAAGTCCGTCGATGTCGCGGCAGATGGCGAGCACGGTGGCCACGCTGCCGTCGGGCGCGAACTCGGGAACCATCCGCAAATGGCCCCAGCGCAGCTCGCCCTCGCGATTGCGAAACCGCACCTCGTCCACCCATTCCGTGCCTGTTTCCACGACGTGCCGCAGTTGCTCCACGTAGCCGGGAATGTCCGTGATGGGCGACGTCTCGATGGCCTCCACACCCCTCGCGCGAACTTCGCCGGGCGGGAGCAGTGCAAGCAGCGCCGGGTTGGCATAGACGCGCCGGAACGCGAGGTCGTAGCGCGCGATGTAGTCGGGCGAATGCTCGACGAGCGCGCGAAACGCCTGCTCGCTCGCATGGAGCCGCTCTTCCGCGTTGCGGCGCTGGGTGATGTCGCGCCCGATGGCGAGCACGCCCGTAATCTCCTCGCGCGGCCCGCGTTCTGCGGTAATGCGGACGTGGTGATAGCGCACCTCGCGCCCGTGTGCGCCGAACACGAATTCGAGCGTGCGTGACTCGCCCGTCGCCAGTGTTGCCGCGATGGCGGCCTCGTAAGCGGCGAACTGCGGATCGTCGATGTGCTGGGTGGGCGTCGCGCCCAGCATGTCGTGCACAGGCCGGCCGATGATCGCGGCAAGACCCGAATTCGCGTAGACGAGCCGGCATTGCCCGTCGTAGCGGCAGATGATGTCGGGCGTGCTTTCCGCAAGCCGCCGGAACTGCGCTTCGAGTTCGCGCTGCGCGAGCGCCAGCACTTCGGCCTGCCTGCGTTCGGTGATGTCGCGCACGAGCGCGAGGTTGTAGGCACGCCCGCCGTGCTCGAAGTAGCTCGCGGTGATCTCGACGGGCACGCTCACGCCGTCCTTGCGCCGATGGGTCGATTCGACGACGAGCCAGCCCTTCGCGCGCAACTCGTTCCAGGCCTCGCGCCAGCGCGCCTCGGTCCACTGGGAATCGACGTCCATGACGCGCAGCGTGAGCGCCTGTTCGCGGTCGTAGCCGAGCGAGCGGCAGGCTTCGTCGTTGACGTAGAGAAAGCGCCCGTCCTCGTGGATGAGATACGCGGACTCGCGAACGAGGTTCAACACGACGCTCAACAGATGCAGCAGGGCCTGCGGACTGTCGACCATCTGGGCAAGGCGCGCAGTGTCCAGCGGCAACGCGCCGGCCTGCCCCTCGGGCGTCTCATGTCCGATGTTTTCCATGGAGCCCCGCGCGTGTCAGGTGAGATCTGCCCCAGCTCCCCGGGGCCGCGTAGCGGGCAAAGGGGGGGCTGGCATTCATTCGCCAAGCATAGCGCAACGATAAGCCGGCAGCGATGCGGGAATTCCAGCCGCGCCGCGGGAAAAAGGCAGCTGGCCTCGCAAGGCGTCGCCGCCCGGTTCACCGCTCGCCGGTCAATGCGCCGTGCCGCGACGCCACGCTCAGCGGATACCCGTTGACGTGGGTCAACGGGGTCATCGCCGCTGTTTCCAGACTCGGCTCAGATGCGCTCCTGGCCTCGCGGCCCACCCATCGAATGGAGATGACCATGTCTACTGCTTCGTACCTGAAACGCGCTGCTTTTGGCCTTGCCGGCGTCGCACTCGCGGCAATGCTGGGAGGAAGCGCGCTTGCGCAATCCACCTCGCGACAGGACGCCGCGCCGCAGACGCCATGCGGCCGAAGCGGCTACGGATGGGGGGCCGGCATGATGGGTGGTCGGGGGCCGGGCTATGGCGGCGGCATGATGGGCTACGGTGCGGGCGGCGGCATGATGCGCGGCTACGGTTACGGCATGGGCCCGGGCATGATGATGTCCGACGCGTGGACAGGCGGCCTGAATTCTGACGGACGAACAGCGCGGGAAAATCCACCAGATACAGGACGAAACGCGCAAGACGCATTGGGCGCTGATGGGCAGCATGATGGACCAGCAGGCGAAACTGCGGGATCTCTACGACGCGCCCAAACGCGACGCCGCTGCAATCGACGACGCGTACAAGGCGATCGACGGTATCCGTCAAAAGATGATCGACTCGTCGGCAGAGGCTCACAAGCGCATGGAAGCGGTGCTGACCAAAGCGCAGCTCGACAAGCTGCGCACGTTCGAAAACCAGCAGGAAGAACTCGGCTGGTGAGCGCGGCTGTCGTGCCGGTATGGCGGCATTGCGGGGAGAAGCGAATGAGGTGCCGCGAAGGCGGCGCGCCAACGCCTGGGCGTTGCGTCGCTAGCTGCGTGAGCCCGAACTCGTCTTGCGCGCCGGGCGTCCGCAGTACAACTCGGCAAGCGTTTCCATAATGGAGACGACTGCCGGGTTCGCGAGGCTGTAATACATGTACTTTCCGTCGCGCCGCGCCGCGATCAGGCCTTCCTCGCGCAGAACGCCCAGTTGCTGCGACAGACTGGGCTGATGCAGACCAACCCGCTCTTCGAGCTCTCCGACGTTGAACTCGCCTTCCGTCAACTGGCAGAGCAGCAGCAGACGGTCTTCGTGCGCCATGGCCTTGAGCAGCGCGCTGCATTGCGCCGCGGACTTGCGCAGCCCGGTGAGCGCCTGTGTCGGTATGGAGGCTTGCATCTTTTTCATGACGTCCTGTCCGGTCATCATTGACTAACAATATATAAAAATATATATTATATTTTCGCATATCGAAAGGCGCGCGAGATGAGTCCTGGCGGACTCCCAGCGGTCCCAGGTGGTGCCCTTCTGCGGTCCTGTCACTGCAACGAGCAGCTACGTGGTTCGCGCTGGCCAGGGTTCGGCCCGATGCGGCTTTGCTGCTGACAGTGCGTCGGCATTGTACCGGTGCGCCGGAACGCTTCGCGCACGAAGCGGGCGTTGAGGTGAATCAAAAGTAGCAGGAAACGCAGGTCGAAGATTGAACGTGCGGCAGATGGCGCTCACGGTGCACATCGGCTGCAAACCAGCATCTGCATCATCGATGGTTGCCACACCATGAACAATGAACATCAAGAACACGCGTCGAGACCAACGGGAATGTCTGCGCAAACGGCACACGCTGTGCGCGCGCAGCGCAGCGGCCCGACACAGGGAGACCGCGCCCGCAATGGAGTGGCTCCGTTGTGGGCGACGTGGGCGCTCGCCGCGTCATTGAGTGTGGCCATGCCCGCGGCTCACGCCGAAAAGCTGGCCACGCTCGTGGTCCAACCCACGCCCGTTGCGGACGAACTCGTTACCGACGCAGTGGTGGAATCGGCGCGCCAGACCAACATCGCGGCCCAGGTCGCGGGCCGCATCACGGGGCTCTTCGTGAAGACCGGCGACCGCGTGAACGCAGGGCAAAAGCTGCTCGCCGTCGACCAGCGCGCGGCCGACCAGCAACTGGCGGCGGTCCGGGCCCAGGCTGCCGCCGCGCAAGCGGAACTCGATGTCGCACGACGCGAACTGGAACGCACGCAATTCCTGTTCGACCGCAAATACGTGAGCCAGGCTGCACTGGACCGCGCGAAAGCCCGTTACCAGTCGGCATTTTCCATGACGGCGGCAAGACAGGCCGACGCCGGCGCGGCCGCCGTCGGCCCCAGCCTGCACAACATCGCCGCGCCGTATGCCGCCACCATCGCGAGCGTAGACGTGGAGCTGGGTTCGATGGCGATGCCCGGCATGCCGCTCGTCGCCCTCTTCGATCCCGCCGCGCTGCGCGCCGTCGCCACCGTGCCGCAATCGCGCGCCACGGCGCTGCGCACGGACCTGCCCGTGCGCATCGAATTGCCCGACGTGCCGGGCGCACAACACTGGCAAACCGCGGCGTCGGTCACGGTTCTGCCCGTCACGGACTCGCTGAGCGACTCCGTGAAGGTGCGGCTCGCGCTGCCCGCGTCGGCAGGCGTTGCGGCCCGCCCCGGCATGTTCGCGCGCGCCCATTTCGTCGTCGGCGCACCCCGTCCGCGGCTGATGGTTCCGCTTGCCGCCGTGGTGCGTCGTACCGAGGTCACGGCGGTCTACGTCGTCGCCAACGACGGCAGCGCGTCGCTGCGCCAGGTGCGCCCCGGCGAGACGCGCGCCGACCAGGTCGAAATTCTCGCGGGACTGTCGGCGGGAGAGCGCATCGCGCTCGACCCGCTGGCTGCCGCAAAGCATTGAAGGGCGAGGCTGCGTCATGACGATTGAGACGCCGAAGCTCGGCATTTCCGGCCGCGTTGCCGCGTTCTTTCTCGAGAACCGCATCACGCCGCTCATTGCGCTCGTCGCCCTGCTGCTCGGCCTCTTCGCCATGGTGATGACGCCGCGCGAAGAAGAGCCGCAGATCAACGTCACGATGGCGAACGTGCTCGTGCCCTTCCCGGGCGCGAGTGCGCGCGACGTGGAGCGCATGGTGGCGGGACCGGCCGAGCAGGTGCTCGCGCAGATCAGCGGCATCGAACACGTGATGTCCGTGTCGCGCCCGGGGCTTGCGGTGCTCACGGTGCAGTTCAAGGTGGGCGTGCCGCGCACGGAAGCGCTCGTGCGGCTCTACGACACCGTGTTTTCCAACCAGGACTGGCTGCCGAAAAACCTCGGCGTCCTGCCGCCGCTCATCAAGCCCAAAGGCATCGACGACGTGCCCATCGTCGTGCTCACGCTCTCCTCCACGCGCCAAGGCGGCAATGCATACGATCTGGAGCGCGTGGGCCATTCCATCGAGGCAGAACTGAAGCGTGTGCCCGGCACGCGCGAAGTGACCACCATTGGCGGCCCGCAACGCGCCGTCAACGTGCTGCTCGATCCTGGTCGCATGCGCGCGGCGGGCATCACGGTAGACGATCTACGGCGCGTGCTCGTTGCCGCCAATGCGAGTGCAACGGTGGGCGACCTCGTGCGGGAGAACAGCAGCATCCACGTCGAAAGCGGCCCGGTGCTGGAAAACGCGCGCGACGTGGGCGACGTGATCGTCGCGGTCCACAACGGTCACCCCGTGTTCGTCTCCGACGTGGCAACCGTGATGGAAGGCCCGCCCGCGCCCACGCACTACGTGTGGGAAGGCATCGCCGGCACGCATCCCGCGCAGTATCCGGCCGTCTCCGTCACGGTCACCAAGAAGGCCGGCGAAAACGCGGTCACGGTCGCGAAGAACGTACTGCAACGGGTAGACACGCTGCGCAACACCGTGATCCCCGCCGACGTGCAGGTGGAAGTGGCGCGCGACTACGGCGTGACGGCCAATGCGAAGGCGATGAAGCTGATCGAGAAGCTCGCGTTCGCGACCACCTCGGTCGTGGTGCTCGTGCTCTTCGCGCTCGGCTGGCGCGAGGCGTCGGTGGTCGGCGTGGCCGTGATCCTCACGCTCACCGCGACGCTCTTCGCATCGTGGGCCTGGGGCTTCACGCTGAACCGCGTGTCGCTGTTCGCGTTGATTCTCTCGATCGGCATTCTCGTGGACGATGCCATCGTCGTGGTCGAGAACATTCACCGCCACCGGCAACTGGAACCTCATGCGCCGCTCGCATCCGTGATTCCGCGCGCCGTGGACGAGGTGGGCGGCCCCACCATTCTCGCCACGCTCACGGTGATTGCGGCGCTGCTTCCCATGGCATTCGTCACGGGCTTGATGGGGCCGTACATGAGCCCTATTCCGATCAACGCGAGCATGGGCATGGCCATCTCGCTGTCCGTCGCGTTCATCGTCACGCCGTGGCTCTCGCGCATGTGGCTGGCGCACGGCCATCACGGCGCCGACGGCTCTGACGGCACGAACGGCGAGGGAGTCCAGGGCAAGTTGCGCGCGAAGCTCCAGCCGTTCTTTGCCCGCGCGTTCGCGCCGTTTCTGGACGAGACGCGCGGCTCGCGCAACCGCAAGCTGCTGTGGCTCGGCGTGGCGGGCGCCATTGCGCTGTCACTCGCGCTGCCCGTGCTTCAGCTCGTCGTGCTGAAGATGCTGCCCTTCGACAACAAGTCGGAGTTCCAGGTCGTGGTCGACATGCCCGAAGGCACGCCGCTCGAACGCACGGCAAGCGTGCTGAACGAGATGGGCGCCTACCTCGCCACGGTGCCGGAGACGGCGACCTGGCAGGCCTACGCCGGGCTCAGTGCGCCCATCAACTTCAACGGACTCGTGCGTCAGTACTACCTGCGCGCAGGTGGCAACGTGGGCGACATCCAGGTCAATCTCGTCGAGCAGTCGAAGCGCCACCGGCAAAGCCATGCCATAGCGACGTCGGTGCGGCCCGCGCTGGAGCGGATCGCACAGCGTAACGGCGCGCGCGTGAAGGTGGTGGAAGTGCCGCCCGGACCGCCGGTGCTCGCACCCATCGTGGCCGAGGTGTACGGCGCAGATGCGCCGCAGCGCAATGCCGTCGCGCATGCGGTGCGCGGCGTGTTCGCCGCGACGCCGGGCGTGGTCGACATCGACGACAGCACCGTGGTGGCCGCGGCCCAGCGCGACTTCGAACTCGACCGGCGCAAGGCGGGCCTCGTCGGCGTATCGCAGCAGGACGTCGCCCAGACGCTGCGCACAGGGCTCACCGGCGACGACGTCACCTATGTCCGCGACGGCAGCAAATTTCCCGCGCCCGTGCACCTTGCGTTGCCCGCCACCCTGGGCGGCGACGCGTCGGCCCTGCTCGCATTGACCGTGCGCGGCAGCGAGGGGCAGCTCGTACCGCTCTCTGAACTGGTGCGACAGCGCGACACCCACATCGAGCAGCCCATCTATCACAAGGACCTGCTGCCGGTGACCTACGTGGTGGGCGACATGGCCGGCAAGGTGGACAGCCCGCTCTACGGCATGTTCGAGATGCGCAGTCGCCTCGCGAAGCTGCCCGTGCCGGGAGGCGGCACGCTCGGCGAATGGTTCGTGAGCCAGCCCGACGACCCGTATCGCGGCTTCTCCATTAAGTGGGACGGCGAATGGCAGGTCACCTACGAAACGTTCCGCGACATGGGCATTGCCTACGCGGTGGGCCTCGTGCTCATCTATCTGCTCGTGGTCGCAGAGTTCGGCTCGTACCTCACGCCGCTCATCATCATGGCGCCCATCCCGCTCACCATCATCGGCGTGATGCCGGGGCACGCGCTGCTGGGTGCGCAGTTCACGGCGACGTCGATGATCGGCATGATCGCGCTCGCCGGCATCATCGTGCGCAATTCGATCCTGCTGGTGGACTTCATCAATCTGCAGGTGGCAGCGGGCGTGCCGTTTCGCGACGCGGTCGTGCAGTCGGCCGCCACGCGCGCGCAGCCCATTCTGCTTACGGCGGTGGCCGCGATGATCGGCGCGCTCTTCATCCTCGACGACCCGATCTTCAATGGCCTCGCCGTCTCGCTCATCTTCGGGGTGCTGGTCTCGACACTGCTCACGCTCGTAGTGATCCCGCTGCTCTACTACACGGCGTACCGGCGGCGTTTCGCGGCCGCGCCGTCCTCTCCGTCTTTCCCTTCCCACTCCTAAGGAGTCGATCATGACCTCCTGGCAAATCACGCGCGTCTTCGCGGGCATCGTCATCCTCGCAACGCTGGCGCTCGGCGCGCCGGCCAGTCCGCTTTTCATGAGCAGCGGGTGGTTCTGGGTCACGGCATTCGTGGGCGCCAACCTGCTGCAGAGCGGCTTGACGCAGTGGTGTCCGATGGAAATCTTCCTGCGCAAGCTCGGCGTGCGCGGCGGTGCATGAAGCGCGGGGGCCGATGATGTCGCGTACCGAACGGTGGCTGCCATGAAATTCAGCCTTGCTGCATGGGCGATCGCGCTCGCGGCGGTCAGTTCAGCGGCACACGCCGAGACCGACCTGCTCGCCGCCGCCCACGATGCGCTCGCGCACGATCCGGTCTATGCCGCCGCCGTGGCCCAGAACCAGGCCGATGCGACGCGCCGCAAACAAGGCCGCGCGGGCTTCCTGCCCCAGGTCTTCGCGACCGGCAACGTGCGCTACGGAACCGTCGATCAGGAAACGACCGGCGCGCACTTTGCCGGCGGCGGGTTCGGTTCGAGCAACGGCATCGCGTTCGATACACGCGCGGCGGGCGCCACGGGTGCAGGCTGGGCCGTGACGATCAAGGAGAACCTCTACAGCGCGGCAAAAAACGCCGACGCGAGGCAGATGAACAACGCGGCCGACGCGGGCGACGCCTCGCTGCGGCTCGCGCGGCAAACGCTGCTGCTCCAGGTTGCCCAGGCGTACTTCGCCGTGCTCGCGGCCGAAGACGACGTCGCCGCGTTGAAGTCCACGCGCGAAGCGGCGCTCGAAGCGAGCCGCATCGCCCAGGGCCGCTTCGAAGCGGGCGATACCGCGATCACCAACGTCAACGACGCCAAGGCGCGTGCCGATCTCGCCCAAGCACAGATGCTGGCCGCGCAAACGGCGCTCGACCTCAAGCGCGCCGAACTGCGCGACCTCACCGGCAATCCCGACACGGCGCTGCGCCGCCCCGGCAACACGGCGGCCGGGAAGTCCGCGTTGGAGTCCCTCCAGGCGGGCGACTTCGCCGACTGGCAGTCGCGCGCCATGACCGGCAATCCGCTGATCGAACTGCGCCGGCTCGGCGTGGACAACGCACAGGCCGAAACGTCGCGCTATCGGCCCGGCGCCGGCACGACGGTCGATGCGTTCGCCTCGTACATCGGCGACCGCATGAACGGTGCAGGCTACGGCGGCAACAGCTCGATGCGCAGCAACAGCGCCGTGGTCGGCATCATGGTCACCATTCCGCTCTACACGGGCGGCCTGCGCAGCGCGAAGGCCGAAGAAAGCGCAGCGCTCCTCAACCGCGCGGGGCTGGACGAAGACGCCGCGCGCGTCGCCGTTGCGCGCGAAGTGCGGCAAGCGTTCCTCGGCTTGCAGAGTTCGAAGGTCCAGGTCACGGCGCTCACGCAGGCGCTGCACTCGGCCGAACTGCAACTGGACGCCAACCGCACAGCCTTCGAGGCAGGTGATCGGCCTTCGATCGATGTGCTCAACGCCGGGCAGGCGTTGTTCGCGACGCGACGCGATCTGGCGGCGGCGCGCTATCAGATTGCGCTGAACCAGCTGCGGCTTGCTGCGGCGGCCGGGGAACTGGACGAGGAGCAGCTCGCACGGATCAACGCGATGCTGCGCTGATCGCATGGGTCGCGCGGACCGTACCGCTCCATGGAGAAGAAGGCGGGCGACAGAAAGAGATTCCCGGCGCCACGTGCGCACCCAAGGAGGAGACACCATGGCTCATATCGTGATTCTGGGGGCAGGCCTCGGCGGCCTGTCGATGGCCTACGCAATGCGCAAGGCGGCACGTCACGACGATCGGGTCACGGTCGTGGCGGGCGGACAGGTCCTTGCCATTTCGTGCCGATCGAGGTGATACGCGTGCCCACTGGCGTGTCGAAAATGGGATTCCTGATCGAGTCGACGGTGAGCGTGACGGCGGGGATTGGCTGGGAACGAAGAAGCTGAAGGCGTGATGCTTCTTCGTGAGCAGTGAAATTCACGTGGGAAAAAACAGAAAGGGGTTACCGGCCGGAAGGCGGGTAACCCCTTGGTGTTGCTGGTCGGAGCGATAGGATTCGAACCTACGACCCTCTGATCCCAAATCAGATGCGCTACCAGGCTGCGCTACGCTCCGAGCAATCCGACATTCTAACCAGAACGCGTACTAGCCGTCAAACTGAGGGAACGCCTGCCGCCCGCTCACAGCGTCTTGCCGCTCCGGGCGTCCCGCATGCACCATGCGAGATACGCCAACCCAAGGAGACGCCACATGAACCTCATCCTATGGCGCCACGCCGAAGCCGAGGACATCGCCGCCACCGATCTCGCGCGCCAGCTCACCACGCGCGGCCGCAAGCAGGCGCAAAACGTTGCGCGGTGGCTCAGGTCCCGGCTTGACGAGGATGCCGTCGTCATCGCGAGCCCCGCCACGCGAACGGTGCAGACCGCGGAGGCGCTCTCGGACCAATACCGTGTCGTGCGCGACATCGCACCGGGCGCGAGCGCAGGCGACATCCTTTCCGCGGCCGGTTGGCCTCACGGCATCGCGTCGACGGTGGTCGTGGTCGGGCATCAACCCACGCTCGGCGAAGTCGCTGCGCTGCTGCTCACGGGCAACGGCGAAAACAGTTGGGCCGTGAAGAAAAGCGGGCTATGGTGGTTCGAAAGCCGCGAGCGTAATGGCCATGACCAGGCCGTCCTGCGCGCCGTCATGAGCCCGGATCTGGTCTGAATACAGAAGGCATAAAAAGCGCGAAAGGGTCGTTCCGCGCTCGACGGGTCGCGCATGTCAGCCTTACGATACGTCATCGAATCGTCACTCGTTTGCCATGGAAGCGTCACCCGTCATTACTATATTTGGCGCTCAAGTGAAGCCCCTTTTTACGACCAGGAACGCCACATGCGAGAACTGCCGACGCCCACCCTGCCCCTCGCTTCGATTCCGTTCGAGCCGCGTCGGCGTCTGCCGCACGCGGAGGAAACGATCACAGCCCAGCATCGGCTGCAGGTGGCCTGGGCACGCAGCGACGAAGAGCTTCGCGAAGCGCAGCGTCTGCGTTACCGCGTTTTCGCCGAGGAAATGGGCGCGCGTCTCACGGGTCCCGTCGGCCTCGATGTCGACGCATTCGACGCCTATTGCGACCACCTGCTCGTTCGCGATCTCGACACGCTGAAGGTCGTCGGCACCTACCGCGTGCTGCCGCCGTATCAGGCGGCGCGCATCGGCCGTCTTTATGCCGAGGGCGAATTCGACATTTCGCGCCTCACGCATCTGCGCTCGAAGATGGTCGAAGTGGGCCGTTCGTGCGTGCATCCCGACTATCGCAGCGGTTCGGTGATCATGTCGCTGTGGGCCGGTCTTGGCTCGTACATGATGCAGAACGGCTACGAAACGATGCTGGGTTGCGCGAGCGTGCCGATGGTGGACGGTGGCCACTATGCTGCGAACCTCTACGCATCGCTCGACGAAAGCGCACTTACGGCGCCGGAATATCGCGCGTTCCCGCACACGCCGCTGCCTGTGGACGAGCTGCGCACGGGCGCCGTTGCGGTGGCGCCTCCGCTCGTGAAGGGCTATCTGCGCCTTGGTGCGAAGATCTGCGGCGCGCCGGCCTGGGACCCCGACTTCAACACGGCCGACTTCCTCACGCTGTTCCGCCTCTCGGAAATCAACGCGCGCTACGCCCGCCACTTCCTGGGCGACGCGTTGCCGCGCTGAAATCCGCGCAGACGCAGCAGTCGCGTGAACAAAAAAAGCCCGGCATGCCGGGCTTTTTTTATCGGGACGTCGAACGAAGCGGCACCTCATGAAGATGTGCCGCCGCGGCGAAAATCCTACTTGTCCGTGTAGACCACACGATACGGAATGCCAACCTTTTCCCATTCCGCCGCTTCCTGGATGAGGCTGTAGTCGGTCAGCGGATTGTTCACCACCCATTCCTTCGGCAAGCGCACTTCGTAACCATTGCCCTCGCGGGCCACAGTGATCTCGGGCAAGCCGACGTCGGCACGGCGCCGGGACAGCAACGCGGCGAGCCGCAGACAAAACAGCAGTTGCCACTCCACTTCGCGCGTCTGCGAGAGCTTGCCCAGCTTGCCGGCGTGGCCGAGCACGAGCGCCGCAAGGCGCGCCTGATCGGTACGCGAGAAACCCGGCATGTCCGCGTTGCTCGCGATATACGCCGAATGCTTGTGATAAGCGCTGTGCGAAATGGAAAGTCCGATCTCGTGCAGCGACGCCGCCCACGAAATGAACATGCGGTTCTCGGCACTCACCTCCTCGTCGGCCTCTTCGAACTGATCGTAGAACTGCACGGCGAGGTCGCCGATGCGCGCCGCCTGCGCGCGGTCCACACCGTAACGGCGCATGAAGCCTTCCACCGTCACGGTACGCATGTCCTCGTGTTGCGACCGGCCCAAGAGGTCGTAGAGCACGCCAAGACGCAGCGCACCGTCGGTCGTATCGACGTAGTCGATACCGAGCTCGTCGAATACCGCAATCATGATCGACAGTCCGCCCGCGAGTACCGGCACGCGATCAGCCTTGAGGGCAACGAGCTTGAGCCGGTTGACGTTCTCGGCCTTGATCAATGCGCGCTTCAACCGCTCCAGGCCGCCGCGCGAAATGCCGTGCGTAATGCCGGCGTCGTTGAAGCCGTTCGCCTCCACGAGTTCGGCCAGCGCGCGTGCGGTGCCCGACGAACCCACGGCCTGCTCCCAGCCCGCCTCTTTGTATTCGGTCGAGATGATCTGGATTTCGCGGCGCGCAGCGAGCTCGGCCTGACGCATGGTGTACTCGTCGACGTTGCCTGCCGGAAAGAAGCCGCGGCTATGGCTCACGCAGCCGATATACAGGCTCTCCATCTTGATGGGCGTGTAATGCTGGCCGATGATGAATTCGGTCGAGCCGCCGCCGATATCGACCACGAGCCGCTTGCCCGCGCTCGCGGGCACCGAATGTGCTGCGCCCGCATAGATGAGCCGCGCTTCCTCACGGCCCGCGATAACCTCGATCGGAAAGCCGAGCGCCGCTTCCGCCTCCACGAGAAACTCGCGCGCGTTCTTCGCGATACGCAGCGTGTTGGTGGCCACCGCACGCACGTGATCAGGATGAAAATCGCGCAACCGTTCGCCGAAACGCTTCAGAGCGTCCCAGCCGCGCACCTGCGATGCGCGGTCGAGCATCTTGTCTTTCGAAAGGCCGGCGGCGAGGCGTACCGGTTCGCGCAGGGCATCGACCTGGTAGATCTGGCTGCCGGCTTCGGTCTCTTCGACGCGGCCGACGATCAGCCGGAAACTGTTGGAGCCGAGATCCACTGCGGCGAGAAGATGCGGAGTATTGACCATCGATTGAGCGGGTTCCATACGCGCGAGCAAGGCCGCACGGGCCAGCGCAGCGCTGTTCAAAGTCGCCATTTTAAGCGTTGCGGACCTCACGATGTCGCTCCTCGCGCCCGAATACTGCTCAATACCGAATCCTATTTACGGCGGCACGAAAATACAGCGTAGAATTTGTGACAGTCCGAATTTCATAAGAATGCCACGTTACTGTGAGAATTTCCGACGGTCCTCTAAAGTCTACCGACACGCCATTCTCCCAACCGATGTCCGCCCGCTACCCCCTTCTCAATCGCGAACTGGGCATCCTGGGCTTCAATGAGCGCGTGCTCGCTCAAGCCTCCGACCCCGCCGTGCCGCTTCTCGAACGGCTGCGTTTCATCTGCATCACGAGCAGCAATCTCGACGAGTTTTTCGAAGTCCGCATGGCGGGCCTGCACGAGCAGATGCGTGACAATCCGGGCGCACTCTCGCCCGACGGCATGTCGCTGCAGCACGTGTACGACCTTGTGGTCGAACGCGCCCAGAAGCTCGTGCATCGCCAGTACGCCATGCTGCACGACACCGTGCTGCCCGCGCTCGAACAGGAAGGCATCTATTTCCACGGCACCGAAGCGTGGAACGAAGCGCAGACGGAATGGGCACGCGGCTATTTCTTCGACGAACTGCTGCCCGTGCTCACGCCGATTGGACTCGACCCCGCGCATCCTTTTCCGCGCGTGCTTAACAAGAGCCTGAATTTCGTCGTCGAGCTGGAAGGCAAAGACGCCTTCGGCCGCCAGGCGATGATGGGCATCGTGCAGGCGCCGCGCGCGCTGCCGCGACTCGTACGCATGCCGCAAGAGCTTTCCGGCTTCGCCCACGGCTTCGTGCTGCTGAGCTCGCTGTTGCAGCGCTTCGTGAACGAGCTCTTTCCGAATCTCGTCGTGCGCAGTTGCAACCAGTTCCGCATTACGCGCAACAGCGAGCTCTTCGTCGACGAAGACGAAATCACGAACCTGCGTGTTGCGCTGCAAGGCGAACTGCCGGCGCGTCACCTGGGTAACGCCGTGCGGCTCGAGGTCTCCGCCGAAACACCGCCGCATCTCGTCAAGCGCCTGCTCGATGAAAGCGCGCTCTCGGAAAAGGACTGCTATTACGTGGACGGTCCGGTGAATCTCGTGCGGCTCATGCAGTTGCCCGAAATGGTGGACCGCCCCGATCTCAAGTTCGTCCCGCATATTCCCGCTATCCCCTCGCAGGTCGCGGCCAGCACGAGCCTCTTCGACGTCATCGATCAGGGCGACGTGCTGCTGCATCATCCGTACGAGAGTTTTCAGCCGGTGCTGGAACTGCTGCTTCAGGCTGCTAAAGACCCGAACGTCGTCGCCATCAAGCAGACCATCTATCGGACCGGCACCGACTCGCCGCTGATGGACGCGCTGATGCAGGCCGCGCGCAACGGCAAGGAAGTGACCGTCGTCGTGGAACTGCTTGCGCGCTTCGACGAGGAAACCAACATCAACTGGGCGTCGCAGCTGGAAGCGGTGGGCGCGCACGTGGTGTACGGCGTCGTGGGCCACAAATGCCACGCGAAGATGATGCTGATCGTGCGGCGCACGCCCATCAACGGCAAGATGGTTCTCAAGCGCTACGTGCACCTGGGGACGGGCAACTACCATCCGCGCACGGCGCGCCTCTACACCGACTTCGGTTTGATGACCGCCGACCCGAAGATCTGCGAAGACGTGCACCACGTATTCCAGGAGCTGACGGGCATTGGCGGCGAACTGGCCCTGCACGACCTTTGGCAATCGCCGTTCACGCTGCACCCGCAACTGATCCGCTCGATTCGCGCTGAAGCGGAGCACGCACGCGCGGGCAGGAAGGCGCGCATCGTCGCAAAGATGAATGCGCTGCTCGAACCGAGCGTGATCGACGAACTCTACGAAGCGTCGCAGGCCGGTGTGAAGATCGACCTCATCGTGCGCGGCGTGTGCGCGCTACAGCCCGGTGTGGAAGGACTCTCCGAGAACATCACGGTGCGCTCTATCGTAGGCCGCTTTCTCGAGCACCATCGCATCTACTACTTCTATGCGGGCGGCGAAGAGAACGTCTACCTTTCGAGCGCGGACTGGATGGATCGCAACCTGTTCCGGCGTGTGGAAGTGGCGTTCCCCATCAAGAGCCGGCGCCTGAAACGTCGCGTGATTGCGGAAGGGCTCTCGGTGTACCTGGGGGACAATCAGTCGGCGTGGCTCATGCAGAGCGACGGGCATTATCGCCGGCGCCGTCCCGGCAAGTCGTCGCGAAATGCGCAGTTGAGCCTGCTCGCGAAGTTCTGTTCCTGAGTCCCGGAAGTTGAAGGGCCGGCATCGTGCCGGCCTCAATTGCTCGCTTCCTCCGCCTATCTCTGTCGCCGCGCTCAGGCGAATCCGCTCAAGCCGCAGTGGTCTGGCAGCGCGCCGTACGCGCTGCAGGGAACCGCACGGTGAACTTGCTGCCGCGCCCTTCCTCGCTCTTCACTTCAAGCTGTGCATCGTGCCGTTGCAGCACATGCTTGACGATGGCGAGCCCCAGACCCGTGCCGCCCGTGTCGCGCGAACGGCTGCGGTCCACGCGATAGAAGCGCTCGGTCAGGCGTGGAATGTCGGCAGCGGGAATACCGAGTCCACTGTCCGTCACCGAAAACACGGCGCTATTGCCTTCCCTGTGCCAGTTGACGTGCACCTTGCCCCCGTCCGGCGTGTAGCGGATCGCGTTCATGACGAGATTGCCGAGCGCGCTCAGAATCTCGGTTTCCGCGCCCTTCACCGTGAGCCCTTCGTCGATGTCGTACGTGATGCGATGCCGGTCTTCGGAGAGCGTGCTGGCATCGTCGCGTACGTGCCGCAACACGGCCGACATGTCGACAACCCGATCGCCCGGCGGCTTCGCTTCGCCTTCTAGCTTCGCGAGCACGAGCAGGTCCGTCACGATGTGACGCATGCGCGAGGCCTGCTGCTCCATCATGTCGAGATAGCGTGCGCGTTCGGACTCGCTGAGCGGCAGTTCGCGCATCGTTTCGAGAAAGCCCGACAGTACCGTGAGCGGCGTCTTCAGTTCGTGGGACACGTTGGCCACGAAATCGCGGCGCATCGAATCCGTGCGTTCGAGTTCGGTGATGTCCTGCGAAAGCACGAGCTTGCGGTTCTCGCCGTACGGAAACACCTGCACCGACAGCACGTTCTGCCGCTTTTCGCCCATGCCGCGCATGATCAGCATCTCGTCGTACTGCTGCGAGTTCAGATAGCGGACAAACTCGGGCTGTCGCACGAGATGCGTGATGTGCTGGCGCAGGTCGCGCTTCGCGTCCAGTCCGAAATGCACTTCGGCGATCGCGTTGCACCATTCGATCTGGTCGTGGTCGTCGAGCATGGCCACGCCGTTTGGCGACGCCTGGATCGCCTGGATGAAGCGCGAATGCTGCTGTTCCACCTGGCGCACCTGCGCATGCCAGCGCTTGGCGAGCTTGTGCAGCCGGTAATAGATTTCGCCCCACACGCCCGGCGCGCTCGGTACCTCGCCGTACACGGGCGCATCGAGCAGCCGCCAGAGCTGCTGCTTGTGAAACGTGCTGAAGAAGCCCTGCGCGAGCAACACGATGACCGCGAGAATCAAGGCCGCCTTGATGCCGAAGAACGCGCCGACGCCTGCACACAGCACAGCCAGCAACACGACCGACACGATGGAGCGCACCCAGATGATGTTCATGGATGTAGCGATGGGAAAGCGTTACGCGCAACACGTCCGCGCGAAGAAACGGCGGAGTGCCGTCACGCGCTCCGCCGGGTTGTCGTTCTGATTATAGGGGTACGCCCCGGCGGTACGTCTCTACCCGCCGGCACCGCGAGCTTCCTTCAGGCGCTCTTCGCAAGACGGTAGCCGCTGCCGCGCACCGTCTCGATCATGGCGTCGCAGCCCGCCGGCTTGAGCGCGGCCCGCAGACGCTTGATATGGACATCCACGGTGCGCTCTTCGACGAACACGTGATCGCCCCACACCTGGTCGAGCAACTGCGTGCGGCTGTGCACGCGCTCCGGATGCGTCATGAAGAAATGCAGCAGACGGAATTCGGTGGGGCCGAGGTCGAGCTTGATTTCGCTGCCGTCCGAATGCGCCGCCACACGATGCGTGGCGGGATCGAGCTTGAGACCGTTGATCGCCACCACGTCCTCGGTGAGCTGCGGCGCGCGACGGCGCAGCACCGCCTTGATGCGCGCCATCAGTTCCTTCGGCGAGAACGGCTTGGTCACGTAGTCGTCCGCGCCGATCTCGAGGCCGAGCACCTTGTCCTGCTCGTCGCCACGCGCCGTCAGCATGATGATGGGGATGTGTCTCGTGCGCTCGTTGTTGCGCAGATCGCGGGCGAAAGCGATGCCCGACTTGCCCGGCAACATCCAGTCGAGCAGGATCAGATCCGGCAGCACGTCGCTGATCAGGTTCTGCGCCTGCTCCGCGTTGTACGCGCGAATCGGGCAATGGCCCGCATGCTGGAGGTTCACCGAAATAAGCTCGGAAATCGCGGGTTCGTCTTCGATGACAAGAATGCTGCTAGGCATCGGCACCTCGTGACCTTTACGAAAGAGAGTTAGCTGAGCGCTTCGCGTTCGAGCGCGTCGCGCGACTTGTGCCGCACGTCGGTGCCCTTCACGATGTAGATGATGAATTCCGCGATGTTCTTGGCGTGGTCGCCGATCCGCTCGATCGCCTTCGCGATGAACAGGAATTCAAGGCCCGCGCTGATGGTGCGCGGATCTTCCATCATGTACGTCACGAGCTTGCGCACGAACGCGCGGAATTCTTCGTCGATCGCCTTGTCGTCGCGCACGATCTGCGCGGCGGCCACGGTGTCGAGACGCGCGAATGCGTCGAGCGCGCGGCGCAGGATCGAGACGGCCATCTCGCCCGAGACCTTGATCTCGGCGATGTTGACCGTGCGCGAGGCGCCGTCTTCAGTCAGGCGCTTGAGGCGCTTGGCGATCTTTTCCGCTTCGTCGCCGGCGCGCTCGAGGTTCGTGATGGTCTTCGAAATGGCGAGCAGCAGACGCAGATCGCGTGCGGCCGGCTGGCGGCGCGCGATGATGTTGCTGCACTCTTCGTCGATTTCGATTTCCATCGTGTTCACGCGCTCTTCGTTCGTGATCACCTGGTCGGCGATCTCGGTGTCGAACGCGTTGAGCGCCTGCATGGCGTGGACGATCTGCGATTCCACGAGGCCGCCCATTTCGAGCACCTTCGATGAAACGAGGTTCAGGTCGGCGTCGAACTGGCTGGAGAGATGTTTGTCGGACATGTCGTGCTCCTCACGGCGGCGGGAATCAGCCGAAACGGCCGGTGATGTAGTCTTCCGTTTCCTTGCGGACCGGCTTGATGAAGATCTTCTCGGTGTCGCCGAATTCAATCAGTTCTCCGAGATACATGTACGCCGTGTAGTCCGAACAACGCGCGGCCTGCTGCATGTTGTGCGTGACGATCACGACCGTGTAGTCGCTCTTCAGTTCGGCAATCAGCTCTTCGATGCGGCCCGTGGAGATCGGATCGAGCGCCGAGCACGGTTCGTCGAGCAGCAGCACTTCGGGGCGAATGGCGATGCCGCGCGCGATGCACAGGCGCTGCTGCTGGCCGCCCGAGAGGCCGTAACCGCTCTGCCCCAGCTTGTCCTTCACTTCGCTCCACAGCGCGGCCTTCGTGAGCGCCCATTCGACGCGGTCGTCCATTTCGGAGCGCGAGAGCGTTTCGAACATCTTCACGCCGAACGCGATGTTGTCGTAGATCGACATCGGAAACGGCGTCGGCTTCTGGAACACCATGCCGATGCGCGCGCGCAAGAGCGAGATGTCGCGCTTCGTGGTGAGCAGGTTCTCGCCGTCCATCAGGATTTCGCCTTCGGCGCGCTGCTCCGGATAGAGCGCGTACATCTTGTTGAACGTACGCAGCAGCGTGGACTTGCCGCAACCCGACGGGCCGATGAACGCGGTCACCTTGCCTTCGGGAATGCTCAGGTTGATGTTCTTCAGCGCGTGGTATTTGCCGTAGAAGAAGTTCAGGTCCTTGACCTCGATCTTCGATGCACCCATCGGCTTCGCGTGCGTGCCCTGGGCGGGATCCATGCCAGCAGGCGTCGTGGCACGGCCATCGGTGTTCAGGTGAGTCTCTGCCATGTTCATCGGATTGCTCCGCCCTTACTTTTTCGAAAAGACCGTGCGTGCGAGGATGTTGAGTCCCAGCACCCCGAGCGTAATCAGGAAAACGCCTGCCCACGCGAGTGACTGCCACTGCGCGAACGGGCTCATCGCGAACTTGAAGATGGTGACCGGAAGGTTCGCCATCGGCTGGTTCATGTCCCAAGAGAAGAACTGGTTCGACAGCGCCGTGAAGAGCAGCGGCGCCGTTTCGCCGGCAATGCGGGCAACGGCCAGCAGCACGCCGGTGATGATGCCCGCCACCGACGCCTTCAGCGTAATCGACATCACCATCTTCCACTTGGGCGTGCCCAGTGCGAAGGCTGCCTCGCGCAGTGCGTTCGGCACGAGCTTCAGCATGTTCTCGGTCGTGCGGATCACGATGGGAATCTGCAGCAGCGCGAGCGAGATCACGCCGGCCCAGCCGCTGAAGTGCCCCATCTTCGCCACGGCGAGCGCGTAGACGAAGAGGCCCACCACGATGGACGGCGCCGACAGCAGGATGTCGTTGATGAAGCGCGTGACGCTCGCAAGCCAGCTCTTCTGGCCGTATTCGGCCAGATACACGCCGGCGAGAATGCCGATCGGCGTGCCCACGAACGTCGCGATCACGACGAGCATCAGGCTGCCCACGATCGCGTTGGCAAGACCGCCGCCGTCGGTATTCGGCGGCGGTGTGGATTGCGTGAAGAGCTGCACTGAGAGCCCGCCCACGCCGAGCTGCAGCGTCGTGAAGAGAATCCACACGAGCCAGAGCAGGCCGAACGCCATGGCCGCGAGCGAGAGCGTGAGCGCGATGGCGTTGACGGTGCGGCGGCGGCTTTGCAGCCGTGCGCGCATCACTTCCAGCTTTTCGCCGTAGATGGCGCCCGGTATTTTCATATGCGATTCGCTCATGACCGACCACCCTCCGCTTTTTCGAGGCGCAGCAGCAGGAGCTTCGAGATCGCGAGCACGATGAAAGTGATCACGAACAGGATCAGACCGAGTTCCATGAGCGCGGACGTATGCAGGCCCGGGCTGGCTTCGGCGAACTCGTTGGCAAGCGCTGAGGTGATGCTGTTGCCGGGCGAGAACAGCGAGACGTTGTCGAGCAGATTGGTGTTACCGATCACGAACGTCACGGCCATCGTTTCACCGAGCGCGCGGCCGAGGCCCAGCATCACGCCGCCGATCACGCCGGACTTGGTGAACGGCAGCACGATCTTCCACATGACTTCCCACGTCGTGCAGCCGATGCCATATGCCGACTCCTTGAGCAGCACGGGCGTCACTTCGAACACGTCGCGCATCACCGAGGCGATGTACGGAATGATCATGATGGCGAGGATCACGCCCGCGCACAGAATGCCGATGCCGATGGGCGCGCCCTGGAACAGCGCGCCGACGATGGGAATGCCGCCGAGCAACGTGCCGAGCGGCTTTTCGAACCATCCGGCGAAGATCGGCGCGAACACGAGCAAGCCCCACATGCCGTAGACGATCGACGGAATGGCGGCCAGCAATTCGATGGCGATGCCAAGCGGCCGACGCAGCCAGGCAGGCGACAGCTCGGTCAGGAAAAGCGCGATGCCGAAGCTCACAGGCACCGCGATGATGAGCGCGATCAGCGAGGTCGCGATGGTGCCGTAGATGGGCACGAGCGCGCCGAACTGCTCAGAAGGGGGATCCCACTCGGCGGTCCAGAGAAAGCGCAGGCCGAACTTCTCGATGGTCGGCATCGACGAAACGATCAGCGACACAATAATGCCGCCGAGCAACAGTAACGTGACGATAGCCGCGAGGCGGGTCAGGCTGCCGAAGATGACGTCGCCGAGGGGGCTGGGCGCCTTCTGCTGCGCCGAACCTCCTGGCGGAGCCGGGCGGGCGACGCCGGGCGCGAGTTGGATGTCGGACATGTTGGCCTGTTTCAGAAGCCGCCCGGCGACGCTTGGCGTCGGCGTGCAGCCAGGTAAAGACTGGCATGAGGAAACCGCAAGCCGCCTCGTCCCGAAACCCGGGGCGAAGCGGCGCACACAACCGGATCGCGAAGGCTGCGCCACACGGCGCAGCCTCTGGGCCGGCGTTGACGACTTACTCGGCGATAGCCTTGCCGGAAGCGTCCTTCACCTTCGTCTTCCACTGCGTACGGATTTCGCTCACGACCGACGCCGGCAGCGAGATGTAGTCGAGCTGATCCGCTGCTTCCGTGCCGTTCTTGAATGCCCAGTCGAAGAACTTCAGCGTTTCCTTGCCGCTATCCGGCTTGTCTTGCGCCGTATGCACCAGCACGAACGTCGCGCCGACGACCGGCCATGCTTCCTTGCCCGGTTCGTTGGTCAGGATCTGGTAGAACGACTTCTTCCAGTCGGCGCTGGCGGCGGCTGCCTTGAACGTCTCGGTCGACGGTTCGACGACCGCGCCCGACGCATTCTTCAATGCAGCATAGGTCATGTGGTTCTGCTTCGCATAGGCCCACTCGACATAACCGATCGAGCCCGGCAGACGCTGCACGAAGGCCGCGACGCCGTCGTTGCCCTTGCCGCCCGTACCGACCGGCCAGTTCACCGTCGTACCTTCGCCCACCTTCGACTTCCACTCGGCGTTCACCTTCGAGAGGTAGTCGGTCCAGATGAAGCTCGTGCCCGAACCGTCGGCGCGGCGCACCACGGCGATGTCGAGATCCGGCAGCTTGACCTTCGGATTCAGTGCGGCGATGGCCGGATCATTCCACTTTTTGATCTTGCCGAGGTAGATGTCGCCCAGCACTTCGCCCGACAGAACGAGTTCGCCGGCCTTCACGCCCGGCACGTTGATCGCCGGCACGACGCCGCCCACCACCGTCGGGAACTGGAAGAGGCCTTGCTTCTCGAGTTCGTCGTCCTTCAGGGGAGCGTCCGAACCGGCGAAGTCGACCGTCTTCGCGATGATCTGCTTGATACCGCCCGACGAACCGATGCCTTGATAGTTGACCTTGCCGCCGCCCGACTTCTGGTAGGCGTCAGCCCACTTCGTGTAGATGGGTGCTGCGAAGGTGCTGCCCGCGCCGGTGATGTCGGTAGCATGTGCGGCGATCGCGAAGAGCGCGCCAGCAATGCCAGCAAGCGCGGTTTGCATCAATTTCATTGAGACCTCCAGTGGTGTGAGCGGATGACACAACACCGCGAAGCTTAGGGTCTCTTTATGACAGTAATGTGACCTTGCGTGAAAGTCACATGACAGTCTTATTACCAGGTGAAAGGGAGGGCGTGCCGTTAAGCGGGCGCCTCATTTGGCGGCTACGTGACGCCGAGCCAGGCGCAGCAAGGCTTTTGCCGGCAAGCGGGCCGCGACGCGAACGTTTGCGCGGGCTGAAGGGTGAGTGCAATGTCGCCGCGAATCGTACACAAAGTTGGTGCAGCGGGAGCGACGCCGCGGCGGCATCGTGCCGCGCGGCGCTCGGGTATTCGGCCTGCCTCGGCCGATGGATGATTACGCTGTCGCGCGCTTCACCACGTCGGCGATGGCTTCAGCATGGCGTACGGCGTCCTGCTCGGCGCGTGCCTCGACCATGACGCGCAGCACGGGCTCCGTGCCGGAGGCGCGAATCAGCACGCGCCCGCTATCGGCCAATGCGGTCTCGGCTTCACGGATCGCGTGGCGAATCGCATCGCTGCCCTTCCAGTCCGAACCCGGCTGCATACGGACATTGATGAGCTTCTGCGGAAACAGCTTCACGCCTTCCAGCAGTTGGGCGAGCGTGCGGCCGCTGCGCTTCATCGCGGCGAGCACAAGCAGCGCCGACACGATGCCGTCGCCGGTGGAATGGCGATCCAGCGACAGAATATGACCGGACCCTTCCGCGCCCAGCTGCCAGCCATGCTCGCGCAGCTGCTCGAGCACGTACCGGTCGCCCACGGCCGCGCGGACGAACTTCACGCCGGCCCGCTGCAGCGCGACTTCGACGGCCATGTTGGTCATCAAGGTACCCACTGCGCCCTCGACCTTCCCGTCTGTCGCGATGCGGTCCTGAACCAGCACGTAAAGCAGCTCGTCGCCGTTATAGAGGCGACCGGCGGCATCCACCACCTGCAGACGGTCGGCGTCACCATCGAGCGCGATGCCGAGATCCGCATGATTCGCACGCACCGCGCGCACCAATGCGTCGGGCGCGGTCGCGCCCACCCCGTCGTTGATGTTGAAACCGTTCGGCGCCACGCCGATCGGGATCACGTCCGCGCCCAGTTCGTGGAACACGTGCGGCGCGATGTGGTAGGCCGCGCCGTGCGCGCAATCGACCACGAGCTTCATGCCACGCAGGTCGAACGCCTGCGGAAAGGTGCCCTTGCAGAACTCGATGTAGCGGCCCGCGGCGTCATCAAGCCGCCGCGCCTTGCCGAGTTGCTCGGAGGGCGCGCAATCGAGCGGCTTCTCGAGTTGCTCTTCGATCTGGAGTTCGACCTCGTCGGGCAGCTTGTTGCCATCCGCCGAGAAGAACTTGATGCCGTTGTCGTAGTACGGATTGTGCGACGCGCTGATCACCACGCCGGCCGCGAGGCGCAACGCGCGCGTGAGATACGCGATGCCGGGCGTCGGCATCGGACCGGCCAGCATCACGTCGACGCCGGCCGCCGAAAAGCCCGATTCGAGCGCGGCCTCGAGCATATAGCCGGAAACGCGCGTGTCCTTGCCGATCAGTACCGTGGGGCGTGTGCCCGAGCGAGCCCAGCGATCCGCGCCGGCGAGCACCTTGCCGGCAGCAAAGCCGAGGCGCAGCACGAACTCTGGGGTGATCGGCGCCGCACCGACCTTGCCTCGAATGCCATCTGTACCGAAATAGCGACGTGCCATTGCTTGTGGTCCTCCCTTCCTTATATTGAGGGCGCGTGCGGATCAGACGCGACGTGTCGCGTCGCGCACCGCGGCCCATACTTTCAACGCGTCCACCGTCGGTGCCACGTCGTGCACCCGGATGATCGCTGCCCCGCGTTCCGCCGCGCACACGGCTGCGGCCACGCTCGCCGCCATGCGTTCCGCTGTCGAACGTCCCGCCACCGCGCCCAGCATCGACTTGCGCGACATGCCCACCAGAATCGGAAACGACGGATCGGCGTGCGGCGCCGTGTCGCGCAAATGGGCGAGCAACGCGTAATTGTGCTCGACCACGGACTTGCCGAAGCCGAAGCCCGGATCGACGCTGATGCGCTCGCGGGCGATGCCCGCATCGGTCAGCGCACGCACGCGCTCATCGAGAAACGCGCGCACGTCGTCGACCACGTTCGTATAGGCGGGCTCTCCGCGCTGCATGGTTTGCGGTTCGCCGAGCATGTGCATGACGCACAAGCCGCAGCGACTATCGCGAACCGCATCGATGGCGCCCGGCAGCCGGAAACCCCAGACGTCGTTGATCAGGTCGGCGCCCGCCGCCAACGCCTGCCGCATTACTTCCGGCTTATAGGTATCGATCGACAGCGGCACGTTCGCGTCGCGCAGTTGCTCGACCATCGGAATCACGCGTTCGAGTTCTTCATCGAGCGGCACGGGCGGCGCGCCGGGCCGCGTGGATTCGCCGCCGATGTCGATGAGGTCGACGCCATCCAGCATCATTCGTTCGGCCTGACGCAGCGCATCGCCGCGTGCGATGAACTTGCCGCCGTCGGAGAAGGAATCGGGCGTGACGTTGAGAATCCCCATCACGAGCGGACGCTCGAACGACAGGGTAAAGCGACCGCACTGTAGCGGCGCAGGAAGCGGATAAGACCGCAATTCGATGCTGGACACGAAAACGCTTTCGATGTGACGGGGAATGCAAAACGGGCCGGTGTGGTGTCACACCGGCCCGTAACGTTATGCGGCCTCTATTACGCCGGTGCGGCAGCGCTGCCCGGCTTGACCTCGGTGCCCGTATTGCTGCCACCGGACGAAGAGGCGTCGCTGGCCGGCGGCGGTGCACTCTTCGGCGAGCGCGGCGGACGACCCGCCATGATGTCGTTGATCTGATCGGCGTCGATCGTCTCCCACTCCATCAGCGCGGCGGTCATCGCCTCGACCTTGTCGCGGTTCTCTTCGAGCAGGCGCCTTGCAAGGCTGTACTGCTCGTCGAGCACGCGGCGAATTTCCGCATCGACCTTCTGCTGCGTGGCCTCCGAGATCGTACGCGTGAACCCGCGGCCGAACGGCGAAGCGTCGTTCTCATCGTCGACGTACACCATCGGCCCGAGCGCGTCCGTCATGCCGAAACGGGCCACCATGGCGCGTGCCGTCTGCGTCGCCTTGTTGAAGTCGTCCGATGCACCCGTGCTGATCAGGTTCAGAAACAGTTCTTCGGCTGCGCGTCCGCCAAACAGTATTGCCAGGCGATCGAGCAGATAGTCCTTCGAGTACGTCTCGTTGTCGTGCTCGGGCAATTGCCACGTAACGCCGAGCGCCCGGCCGCGCGGAATGATGGTGACCTTGTGCACCGGGTCCGCCTTCGGCAACAGCTTGGCGATTACCGCGTGACCCGACTCGTGGTACGCCGTGGCACGCTTGGCGTCTTCGCGGATCACGGCCGACTTGCGCTCGGGACCCATGAAAATCTTGTCCTTCGCGTCTTCGAAGTCCTGCATTTCGACGATGCGTTTGCCGCGGCGAGCCGCGAAGAGCGCAGCCTCGTTCACGAGATTCGCGAGATCGGCGCCCGAGAAACCCGGCGTGCCGCGCGCAATCACCGCCGCGTCCACGTCGTTGGCAATCGGCACCTTGCGCAGATGAACCTTCATGATGTGCTCGCGGCCGCGGATATCGGGCAGGCCCACATATACCTGGCGGTCGAAACGGCCCGGACGCAGCAGCGCCTTGTCGAGCACGTCGGAGCGGTTCGTCGCGGCGATCACGATCACGCCGGAGTTCGCTTCGAAGCCGTCCATTTCGACGAGCATCTGATTCAGCGTCTGTTCGCGCTCGTCGTTGCCGCCGCCCATGCCGGCGCCGCGATGACGACCCACCGCATCGATTTCGTCGATGAAGACGATGCAGGGCGCGTGCTTCTTCGCCTGCTCGAACATGTCGCGCACGCGGGCCGCGCCCACGCCAACAAACATTTCAACGAAGTCGGAACCGGAAATACTGAAGAACGGCACCTTCGCTTCGCCCGCAATGGCGCGCGCAAGCAGCGTCTTACCGGTACCCGGCGGGCCGACGAGCAGCACGCCGCGCGGAATGCGACCACCCAGCTTCTGGAACTTCTGCGGATCACGCAGGAAGTCCACCAGTTCGGACACTTCCTCCTTGGCTTCGTCGCAGCCCGCGACGTCGGAGAAATTGACCGCGTTGTTGTTTTCGTCGATCAGACGCGCACGGGACTTGCCGAACGAAAAGGCTCCGCCTTTTCCGCCCCCCTGCATCTGTCGCATCATGTAAAACCAGAAGCCGATGATGAGGATGGTTGGCCCGAGGTAATACAGCGCGGAGACAAGCGCATTGGGTTCTTCGTCTGCCTTGCCGCTCACCTGGACGCCATACTTCATCAAGTCGCCGACCATCCAGATGTCGCCGGGCGACACGATCTGATACTTCTGGCCGTCTGACGGAGTGACCGTGAGGTTCCGCCCCTGTACGATGACGCTCTTGACCTTACCGTTCTTGGCGTCGTCCATGAACTGCGAATACGAGACGCCTTCCTGGACGCGGGGCTTATCGAACTGCTTGAACACAGTAAACAGCACCAGTGCGATGACCAGCCACACTGCTGCCTTCGAAAACATGTTGTTGTTCAAAGCACCACTCCTTCACTCATAGACGGGCGCCTACATTTGCCTTGCGGCACCACGAAAGCATTCTAATCCAGTCCGCAGACCCCTGCCATAACGAATCGCTACCGCAGGGATAGCCGGAAACCGCGCCAGAAGCGGCCCTGGCGGCATCCGGCAACACCGAGCAACCGTCACTTGTCGCGGGCGTCCGGACGTTTCAGCTGTCTGCCCAAAATAAACGTTTCAGCCGATTTATCACGTGACGCCTTCGGCTTGCGGGCCGCCACGATTTTGAACTGGTGCTTGAACTTCTCGACGATCTGGCTATACCCGCTGCCGTGGAAGCACTTGACTAAAAGGGCGCCATCCGGTTTGAGGTGCTGCTGCGCGAATTCCAGCGCCAAGTCGCAGACATGCTCGATGCGCGCAGCATCGGCAACCGCCACACCCGACAGGTTGGGTGCCATGTCCGAAATTACAAGGTCTACCGGACGGTCGCCCACCACCTCCTCCAGTTGGGCGAGCACGCTCTCCTCGCGAAAATCGCCTTCGATGAAGTGGACGTCGGCAATGGGCTCCATGGGCAAGAGGTCGAGCGCAATGATCGTGCCGTCGATGCCGCCCTGGCGCGCCGCGTCACGCCGGCTGCCCTGCGCGAGCTTGTTGCGCACGTACTGGCTCCAGCTGCCCGGCGCCGCGCCGAGATCGACGATGACTTGCCCCGGCCGGATCAGCTTGTCCTGTTCGTCGATTTCCTTGAGCTTGTAGGCGGCGCGGGCGCGATAGCCCTCCCGCTGCGCCATCTTCACGTACGGATCGTTGATGTGGTCGTGCAGCCACGACTGATTGAATCGATTTTTTGCCATTACCGTTGAACTGTTGCTGCGTGATGCCGCACTTTTAGCGGATAATACGCGTTTTATTCGCGTGGCTGCCGCCCTCGCCCGTGTCGGGCCACAGGCGGCTTGCGGGTTGTTGCATTCCCCCACGTTTTTTCCCTTGTTCCGGCGAGCCGCTCCTCGCGCCCATGCGGCGAGCGGGCGCCGCCATTCTAGTCGAGTCCCGGACTCCCACAGCCGCCATGCCCGCCCTCCAAATCTCCTCCGACCAGCGCGCCGCCCTGCGCTCCGAAGCGCACGCGCTCAAACCGGTCGTACTCGTCGGCGCCGAAGGCTTGACCGATGCCGTCCTCAAAGAGATCAAGGTGCACCTCGCGGCCCATGAACTCATCAAGATCCGCGTGTTCGGCGACGAGCGCGAAACGCGCCTCGCCATCTACGAGGAAATCTGCGACCGGCTCAACGCCGCGCCGATCCAACATATCGGCAAGCTGCTGGTGATCTGGAAGCCCCGCCCCGCCGAACGCACGGCGGAGCGGGGTGCGGCTCGCAAAGCAGCCGTGCCCGGCGCGCGCGAGGCACGAGCTGCCGGCGCCGCGGGCGAGTCGAAAGGCCGCGCCCCGCGCGTCGTCAAAGTGGTTAAACCGAGCGACAACCCGATGCGCCGAAACAGGCCCGAACTCGTCGTGGTACGCGGCAATGAGCGCGTGACGGCGGGCGGAAACGTGAAACGGGCGAAAAAGCGCCAGACGGGTGCGAAACGACAGCACCAGGGCACCAAGTAAGGCCGCAACGGAATTCGGCAAGGCGCGGCCCGCGCCTTTCGCCGCAGGCGCATCAAACCGCCTCGGCGCGCCTTACGGAAGTCAAGGCGCACGCGGTGTGCGCCCTACCTGAGCGGCGCGCTCTGCGCCACACTGCCCGGCAGCATCCAGACCAGCGCCAGACCGAAGAAGCTCTCCACCAGATAGAACAGGCTGGAGACGCCATGCAGCAGGCCGAACCGGCTGGCGTACGCGGAATGGCCTACGTCCGTACCAGCATTCAAGGCCGCGACACGCAGCGCGTTCATGAACGGCTGCAGTCCGAAATAACCGACGAGCACGCACACCAGCATGCCCGCAATCATCCAGCGCAGCCGCCGGTAAGCGTCGTTGCCACGCCGAACGAACAGATTGCCGAGCGCGAGCAACAATACGCCAGACACCACACCAATCACTGCTTCGATACGAAACAGCTGTGCCGCAACGCTGCCCGCCGTCATACGGTCGAGCGAAGCGAAGAGCACGGGCGCCACGACGTAGCCGACAGTCAGCAGGCTGCCGACCCAGACCACGACGATGAGCCGGAATACCCGGTGAGGCATCGAGGACACCTGCACGGCGCCGCTCAGACGTAACGGACTTCGATGATTTCGTACTCGCGCACGCCGCTTGGCGCCTGCACGGCGGCGACGTCGCCTTCCGACTTGCCGATGAGCGCACGCGCGATGGGCGAACTGATGGAGATGAGGCCGTGCTCGAGGTCGGCTTCGTCGTCGCCGACGATTTGATACGTCACGGTCTTGCCCGATTCGAGGTCTTCGAGTTCCACCGTTGCTGCGAACACGACGCGGCCGTCCGCTTCCAGCGCGGCGGGGTCGATGATCTGCGCCGCGGCAAGCTTCGACTCGATCTCGGCAATGCGGCCTTCGATAAAACCCTGTTTTTCTTTGGCGGCGTCGTATTCCGCGTTTTCCGACAGGTCGCCCTGCGCGCGGGCTTCCGCGATCGAATTAATGACAGCGGGACGCTCAACCGTTTTCAGACGCTGCAATTCGTCGCGCAGTTGATCCGCGCCACGTTTGGTCAAGGGAATAGTGCTCATAGACGACTCGTGTGGCCAAAAACGGCCATAAAAAAAATCACCGCGGTTAAGTGCATCCCGGTGCGGAACCGGCCACGATACGCAGGTATCAGGCCGTAGCCTTCGGGACGCCGCCTAACCGCGGCAGTTACGAATTGGACTGGTGATCGAAGCCTTAGTTTAGGCGAGCATGGAGTCCTTGTAAATCATAGACTTCCAGGTTCTTCAGGTAACGCAGGCCCTCCACCGCGGCACGCGCGCCCGACATGGTCGTGTAGTACGTGACCTTGTTTGCCTGTGCGCTCATGCGGATGGAACGCGAGTCCGCGATCGCCGATCGGGTCTCGTCCACCGTCGTGAACACGAGCGCGATCTCGCCGTTCTTGATCATGTCGACGATGTGCGGACGGCCGTCCTTCACCTTGTTCACCACCTTCACCGGCACGCCGGCCGCCTGGATGGCCGCAGCCGTGCCGCGCGTCGCGACGATCGGGTAGCCGAGTTCGTGCAGCATGCGCGCGACTTCGACCGCCTTCGGCTTGTCGGCGTCCATCACGGTGAGCAGCACCGTGCCGGACTCCGGCAGGCGCGAACCCGCTGCGAGCTGCGACTTGAAGAGCGCCTCGCCGAAGGTCTTGCCCACGCCCATCACTTCGCCGGTCGAACGCATTTCCGGTCCGAGCACCGGGTCGACGGTCGGGAACTTGACGAACGGGAACACCGCTTCCTTCACGCTGAAGTAAGGCGGCACCACTTCGCGCGTCACGCCCTGCTCCGCGAGTTTCTGACCCACCATCGCACGGGCGGCGATCTTCGCGAGCGGCAGGCTGGTCGCCTTCGAAACGTACGGCACCGTACGCGACGCACGCGGATTCACTTCGAGCACGTAGATCACATCGCGCTTCGAGCCGTCATCTTGCGGGACCTGCTGGATCGCAAACTGCACGTTCATCAGGCCGACTACGTTGAGCGCCTTCGCCATTGCGGCCGTCTGGCGCTTGAGCTCGGCAACCGTTTCCTGCGAGAGCGAATACGGCGGCAGCGAGCACGCCGAGTCGCCCGAGTGCACGCCGGCCTGCTCGATGTGTTCCATCACGCCGCCGATGAACACGGCCTCGCCGTCCGAGATGCAATCCACGTCGCACTCGATGGCGTCGTTGAGGAAGCGGTCGAGCAGCACCGGCGAGTCGTTCGAAACCTTCACGGCCTCGCGCATGTAGCGTTCGAGGTCGCGCGGCTCGTGCACGATTTCCATGGCGCGGCCGCCCAGCACATACGACGGGCGCACGACGAGCGGATAGCCGATCTCGTCGGCCAGCTTGAGTGCCTCGTCTTCGGTACGCGCGGTGCGGTTGGGCGGCTGACGCAGATTCAGGTCCTGCAGCAGCTTCTGGAAACGCTCGCGGTCTTCCGCCGCGTCGATCATGTCAGGCGACGTACCGACGATAGGCACGCCGTTCGCCTCGAGGTCGAGCGCGAGCTTGAGCGGCGTCTGGCCGCCGTACTGCACGATCACGCCGAGCGGCTTTTCCTTGTCGACGATTTCGAGCACGTCTTCGAGCGTGAGCGGTTCGAAGTACAGACGGTCCGACGTGTCGTAGTCGGTGGAAACGGTCTCGGGGTTGCAGTTCACCATGATCGTTTCGTAACCGTCTTCGCGCATCGCGAGGGCGGCATGCACGCAGCAGTAGTCGAATTCGATCCCCTGGCCGATGCGGTTCGGGCCACCGCCCAGCACCATGATCTTCTTCTTGTCGGTGGGCTGCGCTTCGCACTCTTCCTCGTAGGTCGAGTACATGTACGCGGTCTTCGTGGCGAACTCGGCTGCGCACGTATCCACGCGCTTGTACACGGGGCGCACGTTGAGTTCGATGCGGCGGCGGCGCACGTCGGTCTGCGTCGCGCCCAGCAGCTTCGCGAGGCGTCGGTCCGAGAAGCCGCTCTGCTTGAGGAAGTACAGTTCTTCCTTCGAAAGGCTCGCGAGCGTGCGGCCGGCGAGCGCCTTCTCCTTAAGCACGATCTGTTCGATCTGTGCGAGGAACCACGGATCGATCGACGTTTCCTCGAACACTTCCTCTCGCGTCATGCCGAGGCGGAACGCGTCGCCCACATACCAGATGCGGTCGGGACCAGCCTCGCCGATCTGGCGGATCACTTCGTCGCGGTTCGTGGTCTTTTCGTCGAGCCCGTCCACGCCCACTTCGAGACCGCGCAGCGCCTTCTGGAACGACTCCTGGAACGTGCGGCCGATGGCCATCACTTCGCCCACAGACTTCATCTGCGTCGTCAAGCGCGGGTCGGCTTCGCGGAATTTCTCGAATGCGAAGCGCGGAATCTTAGTGACCACGTAGTCGATGGTCGGTTCGAACGAGGCCGGCGTCTGCCCGCCCGTGATCTCGTTCTTGAGTTCGTCGAGCGTGTAGCCCACGGCGAGCTTCGCCGCGACCTTCGCGATGGGGAAGCCCGTCGCCTTCGACGCGAGCGCCGACGAACGCGACACGCGCGGGTTCATCTCGATCACGATCATGCGGCCGTTCTGCGGATTGATCGAGAACTGCACGTTCGAGCCGCCCGTATCCACACCGATCTCGCGCAGCACCGCGAGCGAGGCATCGCGCAGGATCTGGTATTCCTTGTCTGTGAGCGTTTGCGCCGGCGCGACGGTGATCGAGTCGCCGGTATGAATGCCCATCGGGTCGAGGTTCTCGATCGAGCACACGATAATGCAGTTGTCCTTTCTATCGCGGACCACTTCCATCTCGTACTCTTTCCAGCCCAACAGCGATTCTTCGATCAGAAGCTCGCGCGTGGGCGAAAGATCGAGCCCACGCTTGCAGATCTCCTCGAACTCTTCGCGGTTGTACGCAATGCCGCCGCCCGAGCCGCCCAGCGTGAACGAAGGACGGATCACGATAGGGTAGCCGCCGGTGCCGGTGGCCTGCGCGATTTCCGCGTGCACCTTGAGCGCCTCTTCCATCGAGTGCGCCGTGCCCGACTTCGCCGAGCCAAGGCCGATCTTCGTCATCGCGTCCTTGAACTTCTGGCGGTCTTCGGCCTTGTCGATGGCCTCGGGCGACGCGCCGATCAGCTCGACGCCGTACTTCGCCAGCACGCCTTCGCGGAACAGGTCGAGCGCGCAGTTGAGCGCGGTCTGACCGCCCATCGTCGGCAGGATCGCGTCCGGGCGTTCCTTCGCGATGATGCGCTCCACCACTTCCCACGTGATCGGCTCGATGTAGGTGACGTCGGCCGTGTTCGGGTCGGTCATGATCGTCGCCGGATTGCTATTGACGAGAATGACCTTGTAGCCCTCCTCCCGCAACGCCTTGCACGCCTGCGCGCCCGAATAATCGAACTCGCACGCCTGGCCGATGATGATCGGACCGGCGCCGATGATGAGGATGCTCTTGATGTCTGTCCGCTTGGGCATAACGCTCTCGTAGATGTATTCCTGTGTTCCTTGCTTGCTCGCGCGCCTGGGCGGCTGCGTGATTCGCGCTGCCTGCGCTGCGTCGTTCGTGCCGGGTCTTTACGCGGCAGCCGTGCGGTCCGTCGCGCCGGCGTTGCGGGCGGCGTCCATCAGCGCCGTGAACCGGTCGAACAGATAGCCGATGTCGTGCGGCCCCGGCGATGCCTCCGGGTGACCCTGGAAGCAGAACGCCGGCTTGTCGGTCAGCGCGAAGCCCTGCAGCGTGCCGTCGAACAGCGACACGTGCGTCACACGCGCGTTGGCGGGCAGCGTATCGGCATCCACGGCGAAGCCATGGTTCTGCGACGTAATCACGACGCGGCCGTCCGCGAGATCCTTCACCGGGTGGTTCGCGCCGTGGTGGCCGGTCTTCATCTTCATCGTCTTTGCGCCGACGGCGAGCCCCATGATCTGGTGGCCGAGGCAAATGCCGAACGTCGGAATGCCGCGCGCGATGAATTCTTTCGTGGCCGCGATGGCGTAGTCGCACGGCTCCGGGTCGCCGGGGCCGTTCGAGAGAAAGATGCCGTCAGGATTGAGCGCGAGCGCGTCGGCGGCGCTCGCCTGCGCCGGCAGCACGGTCACGTGGCAGCCGCGCTGCGCGAGCATGCGCAGAATGTTGTGCTTCACGCCGTAGTCGAATGCGACCACGCGATACTTCGGCTCGTTCTGCACGCCGTAGCCTTCGCCCAGTTGCCATTCGGTCGTAGTCCAGACGTATTCGCGCTGCGTCGAGACCACCTTCGCGAGGTCCATGCCGGCAAGGCCGGGGAACGAGCGCGCCAGTTCGACGGCCTGGGCCTCGTCGGCCGAGCCCGCTACGATCGCGCCGTTTTGCGCGCCCTTGTCGCGCAGGATACGCGTGAGCTTGCGCGTGTCGATGCCCGCGATCGCGACCACGTTTTCGTCGCGCAGATAGTCAGAAAGCGAACGCTCCATGCGGAAGTTCGACGCGAGCCCCGGCAGGTCGCGAATGATGAGACCGGCGGCATGGACTTTCGTGGCTTCGACGTCTTCAGCGTTGACGCCGACGTTGCCGATGTGCGGATACGTGAGGGTGACGATCTGGCGGGCGTAGCTCGGGTCGGTCAGGATTTCCTGATAGCCCGTCATGGCCGTGTTAAACACGACTTCGCCGATGGTGTGGCCCGGCGCGCCGATCGAGTAACCACGAAAGACCGTGCCGTCGGCAAGCGCGAGCAAAGCAGGAGAAAAAGACGGCAACACGGGAGACTCCTTGGGGGAACACCCTGTTGCCGACCTGTTGATCCGACCGTACGGGCTGAAGCGGCGGCATCGTTCGATGCGCGCGAGAGCCCGGTCGCGGCTGGCGGCAGGCGTCGCGCTCGCGGCGGGCGGCCCCGGCTCTGAACGAGCGGACCGGACGGGAGCTGCGGCGCGCCTTCCGCTGCCTGTTGCGTCCATATTGCGTGCGAATGCACGCCGACGCGCGGCGGATGAACGGTTTGGAGGAGGTAGGCGCTAGGGTGCGGGTTGATAAGCTGAAACTTTCGAATTATAGCCTGAAAGCGAGGTTATCTTCAAATGCGGGGCCGTTCGGGCCAGAACCACGGCGGTTCGCTGGCTGCGCATTCACTATAAGTCCACGGAGGTACGATGGGCGGCGGATCGGTTCGGTGCCGCGCGTGCGAGCGAAGCTCGGAATCACGACCCACGAACACTGGAACGGCACCGCGCTTCACCCTGCATCCAACCCGCCTCGGGTCGCGTCGCTCAGAACTGCCGCTCGGCCGAAAGCGCCGCCGATTCCGCCATCGCCGGACCCGGCAGGACATACCACACCGCACTTGCGATCTGCAGGGCAATCAGGATGCCCCAGGCAGCGAGATGCGCCGCCCGCGGATAATGGCCACCCGTTTCCGGCCAGTGCGACAGCACGGCCCCCACGCCGATCTGAAAACCGAATATGAGCAGAAAGATCACGAGCGTGAGTGTCGTATTGGCACGCCCGATCAGATGCGCCGGGAAATGGCGCGCCATCACCGCGTAACTGAGGATGCCCGTACCGCCAAAGAATCCGTAAGCGGCCCACAAAAAACCAGCGGGCAGCGGCGCGTCGCACACGATCAACACCTGGGTAACGACGAACAGCGCCATGCCGATGCCGCAAAACGCGTGCAGGGAAACGCCTCGGCGCTCAAGGCTGCGAGCCGCCGCGCCGAAGCCCACGCAGCCCGCCATCATCGCGAATCCCAGCACCGATACGAGCGCGGCAGCGGATGGCCCCGTGAAGCGCCCGACATCGCGCAACCATGCGCCGACCCACAGCGATTGCATCGCGTAAAAGACGCCTTGCGTGACGACGGAGAACGACGCCATCCTCCAGAACGCCGCGCTGCGCATGATGTGCCAGGTGCCCTTGAACTGGTTCACGAGGCCACCCTGACGATGCCGCGGGTCATGCACTTCCGGCGCACCGAGCCAGAGCGCGACAGACACGCCCACCGTAAGCACGCCTAGCCCGATACACACCATGCGCCAGCCCGCGAACGTCAACAGCCACGTGAGCGGCGATCCAACCGCGACGCCACCCAATCCGCCGACCGCCATCACCAGTCCATTCATGAGCGGCAGTCGTGCCTGCGGGTAATGCTGGGCAAGCGCCTTGAAGGCCGCGCCAAGGCATACGGAAACGCCCACGCCGATCAACAGCCGCCCCGCCATCATCCCCGCCACGCCCTGAGCGGCGCCGAAGACCCATACGCCGGCGGCTGCGAACAGGAGCATCCCCGCCGTCACGCGGCGCGCGCCGTAGTGATCGAGCAGTACGCCTGCCGGAATCTGCGCACCGGCGAAGCCGAGAAAGTAGAGGCTCGTGAGAAGACCCAGATCGGCTGCGGAAAGCCCCAGCTCGCGCGTGATCAACGGCGCGAAGCCGAGATTGACCCCGCGGAACACGTACGAGACGAAATACCCGGCGGAAAACAGCACGAACACACGCAGTTGGGCAGGCGACATAGGCACGAGGCTGTGTGACGGCCGGCGCACCGGCCAGCGCGAAACCGGAACGATACTGGAAACCGGCTGCGCTCGCCGGCCGCGGGTTCGACGCCACGCGCCGACGAATCCGCATCGAACCGCGACAAGAACAGCTGCGGCGGAAATGAAAACGCCGTCACGCAAAGGTGACGGCGCATGAAAATACCAGGTGTGATCGGAGCGCGTTTCATGCGCTGCCCCCGCAACGCATGTGGTCACCCCAGGCGGGCCGCTTGTTTTACTTGCGCTTGCGCGCTTCGCCTGCGGTCTTCGGGCGGCTTGCCGCAGGCTTCGATGCCTTGCTGGAAACGCTTGCCGGCGCCTTCGACGTGACCGACGTTTTCTTCGCCGCCGCGGAAACCTTGACGACGCCGGTGCGAGCGTGACCGTGCTTCTTATCGTAGCGCGAAGCGCTGGGCTTGTCCGGAACGCTGGCGCTCACCTTTTCCACGCCGCCGCCCTGCACGTTGGTGGCGAGCTTCTCGGGGCCCGGCTCGCTCGGCATCGACTTGCCGACCGGCACGTGCAACACGAGCACCTGCCCCGGACCGACGAGCGTACGGTGCGTGCGGTTCCATGCCTGCAGCTGGCCGAGGGAGACGCCGTAGCGGCTCGCCACCGCAGCCATCGACTGCTTGCGGCGCACGCGGATCAGCATCTTGCGCGTATCGGGTACGTCGGGCTCCATGGCGAGCACGGCGCTTTCGGCGACGTCGGCGCTGATGTCTTCGTCGTCGTCATCGCCGCTGCGGGGCACCACCAGCGTAGAGCCCGGTTTCAGACGCATACCCGCCGGAATCTTGTTGACCGACATGAGCGTGTCCGCGTCCACGCCGATCTTCTCGGCGAGTGCCGCAGGCCGCGCGCGCTCGGTGACCGTGTACGTGGTCCACGACGAGAGCTGGCCCTTATAGGCCTTCAGATTGTGCTCGAACGCGCTCGCGTTATCGAACGGCAGCAGGATCTGGGGCTGAGTCGCGCCCAGGATGACCGGCTTCTTGAACGACGGATTGAGCGAGCGAAACTCGTCCGTGGACATGTTCGCGAGCTTCGCGGCGACGTCGACGTCCATGTCGTGCGACGTCGTGACCGTCACGAAGTACGGGTGATTCGGGATGGAGGGCAGCGCGAGCCCGTACTGCTGCGGGTTCATCACGATGTTCTTGACGGCCTGCAGCTTCGGCACGTAGTTGCGTGTCTCGTTCGGCATGCGCAGGCTCTGGTAATCCGTGGGCAGCCCCGCCGCCTGGTTGCGTGCGATGGCGCGCTGCACGTTGCCCTCGCCCCAGTTGTACGCCGCGAGTGCGAGATACCAGTCGCCGAACATGTCATGCAGCCGCGAGAGGTAATCGAGCGCAGCGCTGGTCGATGCAAGCACGTCGCGGCGCTCGTCCTGCCACATGTTCTGCTTGAGGTTGTAGGTGCGGCCCGTGCCCGGCACGAACTGCCACATGCCCGCCGCCTTCGCGACCGAAAGCGCCTGCGGGTTGTACGCGGATTCGATGAACGGCAGCAGCGCGAGCTCGGTCGGCATATGTCGCGCTTCGAGCTCTTCGACGATGTGATAGAGGTACTTCTGCGACCGCTCGGTCATGCGAGCCACGTAATCGGGGCGCTGCGCATACCAGTTGGCCTGCATGTCGACCAGGTCGCTCTGCAGGTCAGGCATCTGAAAACCGCGGCGGATGCGCGCCCACAGATCGGTATCGGCGCTGGTGAGCTGATCGACGGAACCGTTGTCGACGTCGATGGTTTCTTTCGCGGAGGCAGTCTTGCGGAGGGTATCGGCTACAACTTGCTGGGTATTGGGATCGGGTGAGGCAGATTGACTCGCAGTCGGTCCCTGGCTCGCGCACGCAGCAAGCATGAGGACCACTAGCGCACTAAAGATAAATCGCATGAATCGGCTTCCGCAAGGCTGGAATTTGGAGCCGATGGTACGGGAAGCCAAGCGTTTCCGTCAATTGGAAATAACGGGAAAAACCCAGCTAAATCCGATGCTTGGCCAATTTTCCATAGTGATGGGATGAAGATTGCCGCGATTTACAACGGGTCCAAAGTGCCTCGACAACGCTTCAACGAAAGCGATTTTTCCATTCCCGCATGAGCGTGAAGGCCGTCAAGCGGTCCGGCACCGTTTCGTGAAGCGACTGTGCAAGCGCGGCCTGCACGGCCGGTTCGTCGGCACGCAGGAACGGATTCACCGCTCGCTCGTGCGCGATGGTGGTGGGCAGCGTGGGCTCGTTTCGTTCGCGCCGGGCGGTGGCTTCGTCGCGCCAGGCTGCGAGATCGCTGTTGGCCGGCTCGCAGGCCAACGCGAACCGGATGTTGGAAAGCGTGTATTCGTGTGCGCAATGCACCTCGGTCGCGCCGGGCAGCGCCGCGAGCGCGTCGAGCGACGCCAGCATCTGCGCGGGCGTGCCCTCGAACAGCCGGCCGCAGCCACAGGCGAAGAGCGTGTCTCCGCAGAACACGTGCGGCGTCCCGCGCGGGTCGGCCGCCTGGAAGTACGCGATATGACCACGCGTGTGGCCGGGCACGTCGATCACGGAAAATTCGAGCGCCGGCTGGGCGATGCGAACGTGGTCGCCGCCCGCGAGCGGGTGCGTGACGCAGGGAATCTGCTCGGCTGCCGGACCATAGACGGGCACCGCCTGGCCTTTCAGCAGATCGGCCACTCCGCCGACGTGGTCGTTGTGATGGTGCGTGAGTAAAATAGCGGCGAGCCGCCAGCCCCGCTTCGCCAGATACGCGCGTACCGGGCCGGCTTCGCCCGGATCGACGGCGATCGCATCGCGACCGTCCGACACGACCCAGACGTAGTTGTCTTCAAACGCCGGGACGGGTACGTATTCGTACGCAAGCGCATTCATGGGCGACGCATTCTTCAATATGTCTGACCGACCGATTATAGACTGGCCCGCCTGGATCGCCTCGCCGCCCGGCCGCTACGTGCTGGACTGGGAACAGGAGCAGTTGGACCGCGTGGTGTCGGACGTCTTCGGCTATCACGCGCTGCAACTCGGCCTGCCGCAACTCGACGGGCTGCGCGAAAACCGCATGCCGTGCCGCGGCCTGCTGCTCGACGCCCAAAGCGTCGCGAGCGCCCCCTACACCCTGCCGCGCGACGCCGGCATCGCGGGACCCGTGGCGCCCGTCTGGCCGGCGCCCGCGCCGCGCCACGCGCCCGAGGGCCGCAGCGTGGTGTGGTGCGACCTGCTCGACCTGCCGCTCGAAACGCAAAGCGTCGACCTCATCGTGATGCCGCACACGCTCGAGTTCACGAGCGATCCCCACCGGCTGCTGCGCGAGGCCGAGCGCGTGCTCATGCCCGAGGGGCAGCTCGTGATCCTCGGCTTCAATTCACTGAGCCTCTGGGGCGCCCGCCAGTCGGTTGGCAAGGTGGCGGGCCGCCCGTTCCTGCCCGGCGAGCACGACCTCATCGCGTTCACGCGCCTCAAGGACTGGATCAAGCTGCTCGGCTTCGAACTTGAACGCGGGCGCTTCGGCTGCTATCGTCCGCCGCTTGCCACCGACCAGTGGCTCGCGCGCTACGCCTTCATGGAAAGCGCGGGCGACCGCTGGTGGCCCATCTTCGGCGCCGTCTACATGGTGACGGCGATCAAGCGCGTGCGCGGCATGCGTCTCGTCGGACCCGTGAAGGTGAAAAAGCCCGTGCTGGCGCCGGGCCTCGCGCCGGCGGCCACCCCTCATCCACGCAACAGGAACTCATGACTTCTCCCGACTTCGTCGAAATCTTCACGGACGGCGCCTGCAAGGGCAATCCCGGTCCGGGCGGCTGGGGCGCGCTGCTGCGCTTCGGCACGCAGGAAAAAGAACTGTTCGGCGGCGAGGCGCAGACCACCAACAACCGCATGGAACTGATGGCCGTGATCGCGGCGCTGGACGCGCTCAAGCGTCCCTGCCGCGTGGTCGTGCACACCGATTCGCAGTACGTGCAGAAAGGCATCAGCGAGTGGATTCACGGCTGGAAGAAAAAGAACTGGATGACCGCGGCGAAAACGCCCGTGAAGAACGACGATTTGTGGAAGCGGCTGGATGCGCTCGTCGGGCGCCACGACATCGAATGGCGCTGGGTCAAGGGTCACGCCGGTCATCCGGAGAACGAGCGCGCGGACGCGCTCGCCAACCGCGGCGTCGCCGCGCTCGCTCCAACGTGATGCCGGGTTCGCACCCAGCACTCAGGCAAGCGGCCGCACCCGCTTCCCGCAACACTTCAACGTAAAACCGCCCAACATGCGCCAGATCATTCTCGATACCGAAACCACCGGCCTCAATGCGCGTTCCGGCGACCGCATCATCGAAATTGGCTGCGTGGAACTGGTGAACCGCCGGCTGACCGGCAACAACCTGCACTTCTACGTGAATCCGGAACGCGACAGCGACCCGGGCGCGCTCGCCGTACACGGCCTCACCACCGAATTTCTGAGCGACAAACCCAAATTCGCCGAGATCGCCAACGAGTTGCTCGACTTCGTGCGCGGCGCGGAAATCATCATCCACAACGCGCCGTTCGATATCGGCTTTCTCGAAGCGGAATTTGCGTTGCTCGGACTGCCGTCGTTTCGCGAGCACTGCGGCGAGATCATCGATACGCTCGTGCAGGCCAAGCAGATGTTCCCCGGCAAGCGCAATTCGCTCGACGCGCTCTGCGACCGCTTCGGCATCAGCAACGCGCACCGCACGCTGCACGGCGCGCTGCTCGACTCGGAACTGCTAGCGGAAGTCTACCTGGCGATGACACGCGGCCAGGAAAGCCTCGTGATCGACATGATCGGGGAAACGGCCGTCGCCGCTGGCGAAGCCGGCGCGCCGCTGTTGCAGGCGAGTTCGCTCGCCCTACCCGTGATCCTCGCGACCGACGAGGAACTGGCCGCGCATCAGTCCGTGCTCGACGGTCTCGACAAGGCGGTCAAGGGAACGAGCGTCTGGCGCTTCGAACCCGCGCCGGCCGCTGAGGCTCAAGGGGCGGGCAAAGCTGTCGATACGCAGGTCGCTTAAAAAGTACTTTACGAGCTGCGAGGAGTCTGACATAATGCGCAGCTCTTCGGGCGGTTAGCTCAGCGGTAGAGCACTGCCTTCACACGGCAGGGGTCACTGGTTCGATCCCAGTACCGCCCACCAGAATTCGTGGGTGTGTCGGAAGCCCGAAGAACAAAGGCCCTCAGGCGTAAGCCGAGGGCCTTTTTCTTTGCGTTTGCAAACCTCGCAGAATGCCCTTTTGGTGCGCGTTCGGTGCGTCCTTTGTGTCTCTCGCGGTGCGGTGCTCGCGCTTGATCTGAACTCGCCCGAACCGAAGCTGCTGCACAACCATCCTCCCGCGTTGCGGACCTCTTCGCGCTCACGCTTTTCTGGGTGAGCCGATCTGGATGTTCGTGTTTCGCGCACGCGTGAGCGTGGCCCTTATCGCGCTATGCGGCGCGAGCATGCTGCTCGCGATTCGAGGAAAACGCCACGCCCTCGCATGCCCTCGCGCGTTCACAACGCGCCCGCGTACTCCGGCTCCGGCAAACCGGCCACGCCGGGCTTCACGGCGAAGACCGCACCGTCGTCTTCGGATGCCCGATTCGCCGGCTGGATCGACATCACGAACAACGTATCGAGCCCGCTTCCGCCGAACGCGCACATCGAAGGCTTCACAGCAGGCACTGCGATCTCGCGGTCCAGCACGCCCTGCGGCGTGAAGCGCAAGACGCGCCCGGCGTCGTTGGCGCAAATCCAGTAGCAGCCATCGGCATCCATGGCCGCGCCGTCGGGCCGGCCCACGTAGTGATGCAGGTCCGCGAACACGCGGCGGTTGTGCGGCATGCCGGTATCCGTGTCGAAGTCGAACGCCCAGACGAGTCGACGCGACGGATGCGAGTCCGAGAGATACATGGTCTTGCCGTCGGGCGACCAGGCGAGGCCATTCTGCGTAACGAGTCCGCCGATGACGGGCGCCGACAGCACGCCCTCGGCGTCGAATCGATAAAGCGCACCGGCCGGATTGGCGAGCGACATGTCCTGCACCATCGTGCCTGCCCAGAAGCGCCCCTGGCGATCGCAGCGGCCGTCGTTGAAGCGCATGTCGGGCGCGGCGTGTACGGGTGCGGCGAGCTTTTTCACCTGCGCTCGTGGCGCTTCGTCGGACGCAGTGCCAATGCTGCCCGCCTCCGGCAGCGTCACCGCGAACACGCCGGTTTCGAGCCCCGCGATGAGGCCACTGCCCTGCGCGAACGCGATGCACGCCACGCGCTCCGGCAGCAGCCACTCCGTGCGCGCGCTGTCGTCCATGCGCAGCCGCACGATCTTCTGCGCCGGAATGTCGACCCAGTACAGCGCATTCTCCTGCGCCCGCCACACCGGGCTTTCGCCCACCTGCATGCGCCCCGCAGCGGCAATGCGTTCGACGCGGACCGTACCGCTCACCGGCTGCGCTCCATCGGCTCGCCCACCACGAACGCGCCGCCCTGGAAGCGTTGCGCAGGGTCGTCGTACGCGGCGGTCGGCGCGCTCACCGGGAAGCGGTCCGCGAACTGCGCCGAGCTGTCCTGCGGGCGGAAGCCAAGAAAGCCGACCTTGGTGTTGTCCCACCACCTGGCGGGGTTGTCCGATACGCCGTAGACGATCGCGTGTCCGACACGGTTCGTGAACAGCGAGCAGCGCACGAGTTCGATGAAATCGCGATAGCTGAGGAAGGTGACGAGCATGCGCGGATTCTTCGGCTCTTCGAACGACGAACCGATGCGCAGGCACACCGTTTCGATGCCGAAGCGGTCGTAGTAGTAACGCGAAAGTGCCTCGCCGAAGCATTTCGTCACGCCGTAGAGGCTGTCGGGACGCTGCGGCGAATCGGCGTCGAGCACTTCGGTCACGGGATGAAAACCGATGGCGTGATTGGAACTCGCAAACACGACGCGCTTCACGCCGTGGCGCTGCGCGGCGGCGTAGAGATTGTAGGTGCCGCGGATGTTGGCTTCGATCAGGTCGTCGAAGGGTGCGTCCACCGAAATGCCGCCGAGGTGAACGACCGCGTCCACGCCTTCGAGCAGCGCATCCACGGCCGCGCGGTCGGCCAGATCGACCACCGATGCCTCTTCGTGCGCCGCTACCGCATCGAGCGGCGCGACGTCCGTGATGCGGACTGTATCCGCCCATTGTGCAAGCGCCCCGCGCAACTGTTTGCCAAGGTTGCCGGCTGCGCCGGTCAGAAGCAGCCGCCGGAAAGGTTTGCGCGGTGCCGCTGATTCGTTGCTCATGAATGCCACCCAGATGGATTGAGTAATGGTTCAGTAATGGATTTGCCTCACCCTTGTCTCCGGGGCGCAGGCGGCGCGAGAGAAAACGTTTTCCTGATAATAAGGTGGTGCAGTGGACGAGTCAATCGGGCCTTACCGCGCCTGTCTGATCGGCGTTTCGTCAAGTCCTGTCGACAAAGGAAGCCGAGATACGACAACGAAAACGAGGCGGGGCGAAGGGATGAGTGACAGGAAAGGTCGTCTTCCGTGAAAATGCAGTTAACAATCCGAGAAAACGTTACCTCCATCGATGAAGAAATCGTCCCCTACCATCCGTGACGTCGCCGCCGCAGCGGGCGTTTCGGTCGCCACCGTCTCGAAGTACATGAACGGCGCGCAGCGCTTTTCCGCGCCCGTGGAGGCACGGCTGAAGGCCGCTATCGAGGCGCTCGGCTATCGCTCGAATCCGCTCGCACGCTCGATGATCACGGGCAAGACGCGCACCATCGGGCTCACGGTTCTCGATATCTCCAATCCGCACTTCACGAACATCGTGAAGGGGGCAAACCGGGTCGCGCTGCAGCACGACTACACGCTGCTGCTCGTCGATACGGAAGAAAACCAGGCGCGCGAGCGGCCGCTGATCGAGGCGCTGGCGCTGCGCGTGGACGGCCTGATCGTGAGTTCGCGCATGCCTGACGAAGCGTCGGACTGGATGCTCGAACTCAACAAGCCCGTGGTGTTGCTGCGGCGCAGCCCGCATCTGCAGATTCCGAGCGTGGGCATCGACAACCATCTGGCCACCTACATGCTCGCGCGCCATCTCGTGAACCAGGGGCATCGGCGGGTCGCCTATCTCGGCTTCGGACAGGCGCGCGTCAACGACGAGCGGATTCGCGGCGCGCGCGAGTGCCTCGCCGAGGCAGATCTCACGCTCGACGTGTACGACGCGCATGCGCCCACGGCGCAGGCGGGCGAGCGAGCCTGTTCGTCGGTGATGCTCGGGCCGTCCCGGCCCGACGCGGTGATCTGCTACAACGATCTGATCGCGCTCGGCTTCATGAAAGAAGCGGCCTCGCTCGGGTTCGGGCTGCCGCAAGACGTGTCGGTTACGGGCATCGACAACGTGCCGTACGGCGAATACGCGTCGCCCGCCCTCACGACGGTGGACATCCAGAGCGAAAAGATGGGCGAGCTCGCCATGCAGAAACTGATCGAGGCGCTTGCTGGCAAGCGCGAAAGCGGCTACGCGACCTTCGAGCCCCGCCTGATCGTGCGCGAGTCGACGATCCGGCGCGATTGAAGGAGCAACCGGGCATGCCACCCGCGGCATGATGGGCCCAACGCCGGGGCGAGCTCGGCTTCGCCCCGGCAGCGCCAACCCGCCCCAATCAAAAGCATTGCCGGTCGCCCAATTCATGTTGTACGATGACCGACATCTTCAACGAACCGCGCGCCGCGCACGTCTACCATGACCCCTCAAGAGCTCAAGACCGTCCTTTCTTCGGGCCTGCTGTCGTTCCCCGTCACCGACTTCGACGCCAACGGCGATTTCCGCCCGGACACCTACGCGGCGCGCCTCGAATGGCTGGCGCCCTACGGCGCGAGCGCCCTCTTCGCCGCGGGCGGCACCGGCGAATTCTTCTCGCTCCAGCCGGACGAGTTCACGGACATCATTCGCACCGCGGTCGAAACCTGCCGCAACAAGGTGCCGATTCTCGCGGGCGCCGGCGGCCCGACGCGCACCGCCATCGCGTTTGCGCGCGAAGCCGAGCGCGTAGGCGCGCAAGGCGTGCTGCTGCTGCCGCACTACCTCACGGAAGCGTCGCAGGAAGGCCTCGCGGCGCACGTGGAAGCGGTGTGCAAGTCCGTGAACTTCGGTGTGGTGGTGTACAACCGCGGCGCGTGCCGCCTGCAGGCCGACACGCTGGCGCGTCTCGCGGACCGCTGCCCGAACCTCGTAGGTTTCAAGGACGGCATCGGCGACATCGAACTGATGGTTACGATTCGCCGCAAGCTGGGCGACCGCTTCACGTACCTGGGCGGCCTGCCGACGGCGGAAGTGTACGCGGCGGCGTACAAGGCGCTCGGCGTGCCGGTGTATTCGTCCGCGGTGTTCAACTTCATTCCCAAAACGGCGGTCGAGTTCTACCAGGCTATCGCGAACGACGACCACGCGACGGCGGGCCGCCTGCTCGACCAGTTCTTCCTGCCGTATCTGGAAATCCGCAACCGTCGTGCGGGCTACGCCGTGAGCATCGTCAAGGCCGGCGCACGCCTAGTGGGCCACGACGCCGGCCCGGTGCGCGCACCGCTCACCGACCTCACCGACGAAGAGTGCGAGAAGCTCGACGCACTCATCAAGTCGGTCGGCGCGCAGTAATCGCGCGCGTCGCCTATCGTCGGTCGCGGCAGGTTGCGGCCGGTCACCGCCGGTTTCGTTCCGGCGGCACGCCGCTACCGTTCAATCGCAAATCAAGCCGAATCGCCGCCTGCCTGCCCGGCCGCCTCGTGCGCCCGACGCAGCCGCTCGCGGCTTTTCGCCAGATGCGTCCGCATCGCGGCGCGCGCCGCCTCCTGGTCGCGCCGCGCAATCGCCTCGTAGATGTCCTCGTGTTCCTGCCCGAGGCGCGCGGCATAGCGGTCGGCATCGTCTTCCGCGAAGCTCGCCGAGTTGAGCCGCGTGCGCGGTATCAGCGTCGTGCCGAGCTGCGCCATGATGTCGACGAAATAGCGGTTGCCCGTCGCCTTCGCAATCTGCAGGTGAAACGCGTAGTCGAGCGTCGCGGTCTCGCCGCCCGATTTCGCCGCGGCTGAAATGGCGTCGAGCGCGCGCCTCAGCGCAGCCAGGTCGTCGGGCGTAGCGCGCTGCGCCGCGAGGCTCGCGCATTCGCTTTCGAGGCTGATGCGCAGTTCGAGAATGGCCAGCACGTCGCGGATCGTCGTGATGGTGGCCGGATCGATGCCCACCGGCCGGCTCGCGCGCGCCAGCACGAAGCTGCCGATGCCGTGCCGCGTCTCGACAAGGCCGCCGGCCTGCAACCGCGAGATGGCCTCGCGCACCACCGTCCGGCTCACGCCTTGAGCCAGCATGACCTCGGTTTCCGTGGGCAGTTTGTCACCGGGACGCAGCGTGCCGGCCTCGATCTGCGCCGTGAGCGCGTCGACGACCTCCTGGGCGAGGCTGCGCCCGCGGCGGCGGGGCGAGGCTCCGGCGGGGCTGGCGGCGGGCGGCGGCACGGTGGGCGCAGACATGATGGGCAAAATCCTCGCGACAGACCGGTAGGCAAATTGCGCCGGTCCAAGGCTCGTTGAAGGGATGTTCAAGACGCTTTCAAGCCGTCTTTAAGGGTTAACGCGGGGTAGGTCTCTCAAAGCTGAGTTCATTATACTGCGTCACATGTCATCTGATGACTGATGATATTGAGTCATATCCGCTCCTGAGCGCCGGCCTCTCGCCATCCTGCGGCCCGCTCGCGTCCGCTCAAGCGCGGCAATCCATTGCCAGCAGTCCCTTCCCGGGTCCGGTCCTTCGTCATGACTGAATTCAACAAACGTATCGGCGCTTCGGCAGAATCGGCATCCGCCGTCGTTCAGCAACCGTCCGCCGCGCCGGCAGCCGTGGCGGGCGCAAGAAGCGACGCACGACGCACGCGCGCCCGTCATCTGATCGTGCTCATGCTGTTCGTCGTGACGACGCTCAACTACGCCGACCGCGCCACGCTCTCCATCACCGGCACGGCGATGCAGCACGCGCTTGGCCTCACGCCCGTCTCGATGGGTTACATCTTTTCGGCATTCGCGTGGGCCTACGTGATCGCGCAATTGCCGGGCGGCTGGCTGCTCGACCGGTTCGGCTCGAAGCGCACCTACGCACTCAGCATCTTCTTCTGGTCGGTGCTCACCATGATGCAAGGCTGGGTGGCCGGGCTTGCGGTGGGCACCGCGGTCGCCGCGCTGTTCGCCCTGCGCTTTCTCGTCGGCGCGGCGGAAGCGCCCTCCTTCCCCGGCAACAGTCGTCTGGTGGCGACGTGGTTCCCGACCGCCGAGCGAGGCACCGCCGCGGCCATCTTCAATTCGGCCCAGTACTTCGCGACAGTGCTGTTTGCGCCGATCATGGGCTGGATCACGCACGCCTTCGGCTGGCCGCACGTGTTCACGGTGATGGGTCTGCTCGGCATCCTGATCGCCGGCCTGTGGATGAAGACGGTCTATACGCCGCGCGAGCATCCACTCGTCAACGAAGCGGAACTGCACTACATCGAACAAGGCGGCGCGCTCGTCGACCTCGACCGGCAGCGCGGCGCCGCCGCCCGGCCTGCGTCGCGCGTCAAAGTGGGCGCGTGCCTGAAGGAGATGCTGGCGAGCCGCATGCTGCTCGGCGTCTTCATCGGCCAATACTGCATTACCACGATCACCTATTTCTTTCTCACGTGGTTTCCCATCTACCTCGTGCAGGAGCGGCACATGTCGATCCTGAAGGCGGGGTTCGTCGCAGCCATTCCGGCGATCTGCGGGTTCTTGGGCGGCGTGCTGGGCGGCTTGATTTCCGATGCGCTGCTGCGGCGCGGCCACTCGACCACCTTCGCGCGCAAGGTCCCGATCGTGGCCGGTATGCTGCTTTCGACGGCCATGATCGCGTGCAACTACGTCGATACGCAGTGGCTCATCGTCGCGATCATGGCGCTCGCATTCTTCGGCAAGGGCGTGGGCGCGCTCGGCTGGGCCGTGGTCGCCGACACCGCGCCGAAGGAAGCGAGCGGCCTGTGCGGCGCGCTCTTCAACACATTCGGCAACACGGCGGGTATCACGACGCCGATCGTCATCGGTTACCTCGTGCAGGGCACCGGCTCGTTTGCGGCTGCTCTGGTGTTCGTCGGCGCCAACGCGCTGGTTGCTGTCGGGTGCTATCTGTTCGTGGTGGGCGAAATTCGCCGCGTCGAACTGAAGCGCTCGCTGATTGCCCCGGCCTGATGCCTCGCCCTGCGTCGCACGGCGCATCGCGCTGCCGTGTCCACTGCGTGGCGGCCTTGCGACAAGCGGCCACGCGCCTGTGTTTTACCCCTTGCTCCCGCGTTTTTTCACCACACTGCATCCGATCATGAACGCTTCCGATTCCCTGCGCCCCACCGACGCGCCGCGCGTCACCGACCTTCAGGTCATTCCCGTCGCCGGTCGCGACAGCATGCTCTTGAACCTGAGCGGCGCGCACGGGCCTTTCTTCACGCGAAACCTGGTGATCCTCAAGGACAGCGCCGGCCACACGGGCGTAGGCGAAGTGCCGGGCGGCGAGAAGATCCGTCAGACCATCGACGACGCGCGCCCGCTCGTGGTGGGCCAGCCCATCGGGGCCTTCAACAATGTGCTGAACGAAATGCGCCGGCGCTTCGCCGACCGCGACGCGGGCGGCCGCGGCCTGCAGACCTTCGACCTGCGCACCACGATTCACGCCGTCACCGCGCTCGAAGCGGCGCTGCTCGATCTGCTGGGCCAACACCTCGGCGTGCCGGTCGCGGCCCTGCTCGGCGAAGGCCAGCAGCGCGACGACGTGGAGATGCTCGGCTACCTGTTCTATATCGGCGATCGCCGCAAGACCGACCTGCCCTACGCCGAAGGCGCCGATGCCACCGATGACTGGACGCGCCTGCGCCACGAGCCGGCGCTCACGCCCGACGCGGTGGTGCGCCTCGCCGAAGCGGCGCACGCGCGCTACGGTTTCAACGACTTCAAGCTGAAGGGCGGCGTGCTGCGCGGCGACGAAGAGATCGCGGCTGTCACCGCGCTCGCGGAGCGCTTTCCGCAGGCACGCATCACCCTGGACCCGAACGGCGCGTGGTCGCTCGCCGAGGCTGTGCGCCTGTGCCGTGACCAGCACGACGTGCTCGCCTACGCCGAAGACCCGTGCGGCGCCGAAAACGGCTACTCGGGGCGCGAGGTCATGGCCGAGTTCCGCCGCGCAACGGGCCTGCGCACGGCCACCAACATGATCGCTACCGACTGGCGCCAGATGGGCCACGCCATCCAGCTTCAGTCCGTGGACATTCCGCTCGCCGACCCGCATTTCTGGACCATGCAAGGTTCGGTGCGCGTGGCGCAGATGTGCAACGACTGGGGGCTCACGTGGGGCTCGCACTCGAACAACCACTTCGACGTGTCGCTCGCCATGTTCACGCATGTGGCGGCCGCGGCGCCCGGCAAGATCACCGCAATCGATACGCACTGGATCTGGCAGGACGGGCAGCGTCTCACGCGTGATCCGCTGAAGATCGTGGGCGGCAAGGTGGCGGTGCCGCAGCGCGCGGGGCTTGGCATCGAGCTCGACATGGACGAGGTGGCGAAGGCGCACGAGCTGTACAAGCAGCACGGCCTGGGCGCACGCGACGACAGCGTCGCGATGCAGTACCTGATCCCGAACTGGACCTTCGACAACAAGCGCCCCTGCCTCGTACGCGGCGCGTAACGCCTGGCACCTGTCGCGCGCGACTACGCCTGCTTCAAGGTAGCATCGAGCGCGCGGGCGGCGATGCGGTCCCGCTCGGTGACGAGCGGGACGCGGAACACCGTCTGCCGGTTATGGCCTGCGGCCGCCGGCGAATCCCACAGCAATTCGACTCTCGGCCAGCGTCCCCAGCCTGCAAGGCTCGCCCGGTTCGGTGTAGCGCGCACCGCCCGGGGAAGCGCCGCACCCGTACCGGCCGGAACGGGATCTGAGCCAGGCTCGCCCACGCCTGCGGCGAACGATGAAATAGACATACCAGGCGCAGAAGCCGGTGCAGGCGACTGGGTCGTCCGAGGCCAGCGCACCGAGAGTTCGCGGGCGTCGTATTGCCCGATCTTGCGGCTTTCTGCCCAGACCACCGCGGTGCGCGTCGTCCCATCGAGCGATACCGCGTAGCGGCCAATCGCAAACCGACGCGCGGCGATGTTGGTTCTCCACAGCGCGCGCGGCCGACAAATCCAGAGCACGACGGCATAAAGCGTGGGGGCCGCCACGAGCCAGCCATTCGTATCCGCGACAGCATGGACGGCGCGGCGCCATCCCGCCGTCCACACGAACGCGCCCACCGTCCAGACAGCAAAGAGGAAACCGAGAAAGGCGAAGAGCCGCAGCGCCTGGCGCAGCCATTGGGGCAGCGGATGAAACGGACGTTCTGCCCGCGCCCGCGCACCGGGCAAAAAGATCAGCAGGAACAGGAAGACGAGGTTGATGCAGGCCCACGGCGACGACGCCATGGCGGTGAGTGCGGAGAGCAGATGCATCTCCGACATCGAAAACAGCCAACGGACGAGAATCACGAGACCGATGGCGCGCAGTGCGAAGAGCGTGCCCGCGCCGGGCGCCGCGTTCGCGCGCGTCTGTTTCGTTCTCGTCAAGGCGATTCTCCTGTCGTGTGCGGCGCCGCATTTTTACGGCACGGCCATTATAGGGATATTGGGATGGCGCCTCATTCCTCACGTGCCGAAAAACACCTTTCGCGATGCTTTCCGTCTGCGCAGTGCGGCGCAGACGCAACAACGCCCCGTTGCCGGAGGCAAACGGGGCGTTGTTCGCGGCGCTTCAGAACAGCACGTGCACCTCGAAACGCGCCTAAGCGCGACTGCGATCAGCCCGCGGCGACTTCGCGCAGCACCGTGCGACGCTTCTGACGCAGCAGTTCTTCGTAGACGGCCACGTAGTTCCTCGCCATGACCTTCGACGAGAAGCGCGCTTCGAACGCCTTGCGCACGTTCTCGCGCGGCAGGCTCGACAGACGCTTCACGGCAGCCACCGCGCTGATCTCGTCTTCCACGACGAAGCCCGACACGCCGTTCTCGATCACCTCGGGCACCGAACCGCGCTTGAACGCGATCACCGGCGTGCCGCAGGCCATCGCCTCGATCATCACGAGACCGAAGGGCTCCGGCCAGTCGATCGGGAACAGCAGCGCGTGCGCGCCGCCCAGGAACTCGGCCTTCTCGGCTTCGCTGATTTCGCCAATGTACTCGACGTGCGGCAACGCCATCAGCGGCTTGATCACTTCGTCGTAATAGGCTCGGTCGGCCTTGTCGAGCTTGGCGGCAACCTTCAGCGGCATACCGGCCTGCTCGGCGATGCGGATGGCCGTGTCGAGACGCTTTTCCGGCGAAATGCGGCCGAGGAACGCGAGGTAGCTCGGCTTGGTATCCGTGCGCGGCGTGAGCAGATTGTCCGGCAGACCGTGATAGACGGTCTGCATCCACTTGGCCTGCGGCAGCGGAATGCGCTGGTTGTCGGAAATCGACACGACCGGCACGTCGTTGAACGTGCTGAACACGGGCTGCAGTTCGGGCAGGTCGAGACGGCCGTGCATCGTCGTGACGAACGGCACCGGCTGACGCGAGAACAGCGAGAAGGGGTAATAGTCGATGTGGAAGTGCAGCACGTCGAACTCATCGGCGCGGCGGCGCACTTCTTCGAGCAGAAGCATGTGCGGCGCGACCGTGTCGCGGATGGTCGGGTCGAGGCGCAGCGCCTGCGGCCAGAACGCTTCGAGCTTTGCGGAAGTCTGCGAATCGCCGCTTGCGAAGAGCGTCACATCGTGGCCCTGTTCGACGAGCGCTTCGGTCAGGTAGGACACCACCCGTTCCGTGCCGCCATACAGCTTGGGAGGAACCGCCTCGTGCAACGGAGCGATTTGAGCGATTCGCATAGTGGAGAACTCCTTCCTCGTAATAAATCGGGCAAAAATACTGCAGGTTGACTGATTGGCCACCGCTATGGACTGTGCGGGCCATCCCCGGCAGCAAGCCCCATTCCCGGCAGCGCCCGTCTGCCCTCATGACAGGACGGTACACCGGCGGTAAACGTTCAGAAAGAACTGGCGTTGACAGTTCTTCAAAATTCTGTAATTTGCCGGCCAGGCGAGGCGTATTATCCGCGCTGCAACAATTCGGCCGAGCCCAACATTTCAAAATCTTTACGTTGTTACAAAGCCGAAACACTTTGCAACCCATTGTTTTCTAAGAGACTTCTAGATTGGAACGCTCCCGCGGCCGCCCTTGCGGGGTTTGTTCGGGCGGTCCGGTGCGCTACCGGCATCCAGCCGGCCCGCGCCTTGCTCAAGTCCCCGCGCCGGGACCGAATGCAATCTGTAATTGTAACGTTAATTGCCCCCGATATCCGTGTTGAACCACCGCAGCAACAACGGGTCGACGAGGCATGCACCCCGCCGTTCTGTCGCGCTATGATGCGCGGCCCATGCGGCAAACCGTACAGCGGAGCGCGGCATGCACGTTTAAAATGCCGGAACGCCTATCCGCTCTCGCCGTCACTCGCCGTTGCGGCATCTCCGCAACCCGGCCGCGTAGCCAACCACCCGTTGCTGACCGACGACACGCTCAATTGGAACATTTGACTACCGCCCAGCGTAACGCCCAGAACGCAAAGCTCGCGAGCTATGCGCACCGGCCGCTCGCGTTCCTTTTCCGCTTCATCCGCCGCCATCCGCTGGCGCACGCCATCGTGCTCGCCAGCGTGTTCGCGGCCGTGGGCTGCGCGCTTGCATCGCAGTACGCCATCAAGCATCTGATCGACGTGCTGGGCGCCGGGCGCAACCATCCGGGGCCGCTGTGGGGCGCGTTCGCCATCCTCGTGGGCCTGATCGCCGCCGACAATCTCCTGTGGCGCGTAGGCGGCTGGGTTGCGGCTCACACGTTCGTCGCCGTAACCGGCGACCTGCGCCGCGACCTGTTCCAGTACCTGAGCGGCCACTCGCCAACGTACTACGCCGAAAAACAGCCCGGTACGCTCGCGAGCCGCATCACGGCGACCTCGAACGCCGTCTACACGGCCGAGAACACGATGGCGTGGAACGTCCTGCCGCCCTGCATTGCGGTGATGGGCGCGATCGTCATGATCATCACGGTCAACCCGCTGATGGCGGGCGGCCTGCTGCTGTGCTCGGCCATTCTGTCGGTCATCCTCTACAAGCTCGCGGGCCGCGGCTCGGCGCGGCACCACCAGTTCGCCACGCGCGCCGCGTCGGTGGACGGCGAACTCGTCGACGTGATCGCCAACATGGCGCTCGTGCGCGCGTTCGGCATGACGCTGCGCGAACAAAAGCGCTTTGGCGCCACCGTGAAGGCCGAGATGGACGCGCGCCAGAACAGCCTGCTTTATCTCGAAAAGCTGCGGCTGCTGCACGCCGTGATCACCGCGCTGCTCTCGGCGGGGTTGCTCGGCTGGGCGCTGTGGCTGTGGAACCAGGGGCGCGCCACCTCGGGCGACATCGTGCTCGTGAGTTCGCTCGGCTTCACGATCCTGCACGGCACGCGCGACCTCGCCGTTGCGCTGGTCGACGTCACCCAGCACATCGCGCGGCTTGCCGAAGCCGTGCAGACACTGCTGGAGCCGCACGGCATGCCGGACCGCAACGACGCCACCACGCTCGTGGCCACCGGCGGACGCGTGGAGTTCGACAGCGTCACGTTCGCGTATCCGCGCCGCAAGCCGATTCTCGACCACTTCGACCTGCGCATCGAGGCCGGCCAGCGCGTGGGTCTGATCGGCAAGTCGGGCGCGGGCAAGTCCACCGTGCTGGCGCTGCTGCAGCGGTTCTACGACCCGCAGGGCGGCCGCATTCTGATCGACGGCCAGGACATCGCCGCAGTCACGCAGGACAGCCTGCGTCACGCCATTGCGCTCGTGCCGCAGGACATCTCGCTCTTTCACCGCACGATCTACGAGAACATCGCCTACGGCCGCCCTGATGCCACGCGCGAAGAAGTGATCGCGGCGGCGCGCGAGGCGCGCTGCACCGACTTCATCGAAGCCATGCCGGAGGGATTCGACACTATCGTGGGCGACCGCGGCGTGAAGCTCTCGGGCGGTCAGCGGCAGCGCATCGCGATTGCGCGCGCCATCCTGAAGGACGCGCCGATCCTGCTGCTCGACGAAGCGACGTCGGCACTCGACAGCGCGTCGGAAGAAGCCATCCAGCAGGCGCTGGACAGACTGATGGTGGGCCGCACGGTGATCGCCATCGCGCACCGCCTGTCGACGCTGCACAACTTCGATCGCATCATTGTGATGAGCACAGGCAAGGTAATCGACGACGGCAGCCCCGAAGAGCTGCGCGAGCGCCCGGGCCTGTACCGCGACCTGCTCGCCAAGCAGTACGGCAAGACTTCCGCGCTGCATCTGGGCAGCAAGAAGGTCAACGAAAAGCACGTCGCCTGAGGCCGGCAGGCCTCGTCCGGCGACGCGCATCGACCACTCCAGTCCCTACTCTGCCGCCAGCGGCACCTGTGGCACGGGCCCGTCGCTCGCCGCGGGCGGCACAGCATCTTCGCTACGCTCGCCCGCACGCGCCAGGTCGCGCATGAAGTTGTCGCGCCATACCGAGACGTTGTTCTCGCGCAGCTGCGCCATCATGTCCCGATAGCGGGCCTGCCGCTCCTCGAGCGGCATCGCAAGCGCGATAGCCAGCGCGTCGGCCATGCCGTCGATATCGAACGGATTCACGATGAGCGCGCCGCCCAGTTCCTGCGCCGCGCCCGCGAATTGCGACAGCACCAGCACGCCCGGATTCTCCGGGTCCTGCGCCGAGACGTATTCCTTCGCCACGAGATTCATGCCGTCGCGCAGCGGTGTGACGTAGCCCACGTGCGACGCCCGAAAGAGCGCAGCCAGCACGGACCGCTCGTATTGACGATGGATGTAGCGGATGGGCGTCCAGTCCAGTTCGGCGAAACGCCCGTTGATGCGGCCCGACTCGGCTTCGAGCCGCAGCCGGATGTCCTGATACGCGTGCAGATCCGCGCGCGTGGGCGGGGCGATCTGCAGGAACGACACCTGATTGCGCTGCGCGGGCGCAAGGTCGATCAACCGCTCGAATGCGCGAAAGCGCTCCACGAGCCCTTTCGAGTAGTCGAGCCGGTCCACGCTCATGATGACCTTGCGCGAATGCAGCGTCGCCTTGAGCGTGCGCACCGGCTTGCCGCGCTCGCCGGCTTTCGCCAGCTCGGCGATCTCGTCCGGATACACACCGATCGGATAGGCTCCCGCGCGCAGCGTGCGGCCGAACGCCCGCACACTCGTGAGACCGTCGGGCCGCACTTCCACCGCGCCCGCCGCCTCGTTCACGATGTAGTCGCAGAACGCGCGCAGGTCGGGCGCCGTCTGGAAACCGAGCAGATCGAACGCGCAGAGCGCCTCGACAAGTGAGCGATGCGGCGGCACCGCGAGCAGCACCTGCGACGCGGGAAACGGAATGTGCAGGAAAAAGCCGATGCGGTTCTTCACACCGGCCGCGCGCAAGGCCTGGGCGAACGGAATCAGGTGATAGTCGTGGACCCAGATCACGTCGTCAGGGCGCAGGAGCGGGACCAGTTGCTGGGCGAGCCAGGTGTTGACGCGGCAATAGCCTTCGAAGTCGTGGCGATCGTACTGGATCAGATCGGCGCGGTAGTGAAACGCGGGCCACAGCGTCGCGTTCGAGAAGCCTCGGTAGTACTGATCGTAATCGCGCCTCAAGAGGCCGATGGTCGCGAATGTCACAGGGCCGCGTTCTTCGAGCTGGATCTCCAGTTGTCCCGACGAAAGCACGTCGCCGCTCCAGCCGAACCACATGCCCCCGGTTTCCTTGAGCGCGTCGTAGACGCCGACGGCCAGACCGCCCGCCGCAGGGCCGCCCTCCGAAATAGGCGCCACGCGGTTCGACACGATGATCAATCGGCTCATGAAAGGCAGGTTCCGTACGAAGACAAATGGAGCGACGCGGGCACGCGGCGAAGGCCGCAACGTACCGCGACGCGCAAGCTCACGCCGCGCCCTGGGCGTGCGCGACGATCGAGCCCAGCCAGGCGAGCAGCGAGTCGACCGACTCGACCCGCGCGCGAGCGATGGTATCGCCGGCACCGACCTTGATAGAGAGTCCGCCGTGCTCGTTGACCACGGCGAAGCCCTTCTCGTCGGTCAGATCGTCGCCGGCGAAGAGCGGCGTGCGGCCGGCAAACGGCGGCTCGTCGAGAAAGGCGCGCAGTGCGCGGCCCTTGTCGACGTCCTTGGGCTTGATCTCGTAGACCATCTTGCCGGGCTGCAACACGTAGGCGCCGGCATAGTCGGCGACCAGACGTTCCGTGGCCGCGCGGGCGACCGCTTCGCGCTCGGGTGCGTTGCGGTAGTGAAGCGCGAGCGCGGCACCCTTGATCTCCAGCAGCATGCCGGGATTGCGGCTCACCACGTCGGCGAGCACCTGCTCCATGCGCAGCAGGCGCTCGTCGTTGAAACCGATGCGCTGGGTGTCGCCGTTCGCGTCACGCCGCTCGGCGCCGTGCATGCCCGCCACGGGCAGGTCGGGAATGCCGAGAAACGAATCGATGCTGTCGATGCCGCGCCCCGACACGATGGCCACCGCGCCATGCGAGAGACGGCGCAGGTCGTGGAGCAGCGACACCATTTCGGTGGGCACGAGAATGCCGTCCGGCGTAGGGGCCAGTTCGACGAGGGTGCCGTCAAAATCGAAGAAGAATGCCGTCTGGGAGGGCGTGACCACGGCAGGAAGGAGTTGCATCTGTTTTCTGGCCTCTCGGCGCCGTGCGCCGGAAAAGTGAGCGAATCTTACCGCGCATCAGACAATTTTTCGACCACGTCAGTCCGGCGCGAACCTGAAGAGCCTTGCACGACGAAGCGACGACGCGAGCGCGCGGGGTGTCGTGGCGGGTGGAGCGCCGTGGGGAGCGCTTCCATGCAGATCCCGAACAATCGGGCTGCATGCGCCTTTCACCGCGCTCACGGCGCGCGCACCGCCTGCGGCAAATTGCCTCGCCGCCTCCTGCTTTCCCCGCCTTTTCAGCGCCTTTTGCGCGCCCGGAAAGGCCACTGCAAGGCAGCGGGGAGCCGTTTTTGCTAGAGTCGCAGCCAGGACGCGACAAGCCGTCGCATTCACTGCGCCACTCCGCAGCATCGTTGCGCACCGCCATCTACGTCAGTTAGTCGGCCGAGGCTCAGCTAAAGCAACGGCCAACGCGGGCTCGCCACCACGGCGGTGCACTGAAGATCGAACTTCCGGACACGCCTTTGTTCCCCATCTTTGCACCTGGAAACAAACTGGGAGCCGGCAACCGCCCAGGTTCGCGGCACCCGCCCACCCGCCGACCACCGCGCCGGCACAGAGTCGTAGCATCTCTCGTGCTCGCGGCAGCGCTTGCCGGTCTCTCTGCATGCTCGCGCGACAGCCAGCCCTGGCAGCTTACGAACGTGAGCGGACATCTGCCCGACCTGACCTTCTCGCTGACTGGCGACGACGGCCGGCCCACCACCGCGCAGGCATTCAAGGGGCAAACGGTGCTCCTGTACTTCGGCTACACGCATTGTCCCGACGTCTGCCCCGAGACGATGGCGCGGCTCATGCAAGTGATCGGCAAGCTGGGCCCCGACGCGCAGAAGGTGCGCATTCTCTTCGTGACCGTCGATCCCGCCCGCGATACCGCACGTGCCCTGCACGATTACGTCGCCGCCTTCGACGCCGAGCACGCCCGCGGCCTCACCGGCACAGACGGCCAGATCGAATCCATCGCGCAGCGCTACCGCGTGGCCTATCAGATGGAAAAGCGCGATCCCAACGGCAACTACGAGGTCACGCATAGTTCCGCGGTCTACGTGTTCGATGCGCAAGGGCGGGCCCGGCTCATCGCCACCGATCAGGACTCGCCCGATGCTATCGCGCATGACGTGCGGCGCGTAATCGAATCCGCGTCGTCCGCGTCATAAGCCGCTCGTTTTCTCTGCGCCGCTTAACTGAACCGCTCAACTGAAGCCAAGCCCATTCCCTTGCCCACCCACCTCACCATGTCGATCCGCCATCCATTGCTTGCTTCCCACGCTCGCGCGGCCACGTTGGCCGCGCTTTTCGGTGCCGTCTTCATCGGCGCCCCGGCCCTGGCCGCCGAAGCCCACGCGCTCACCGCACGCGACGCCTGGGTGCGCTGGCTACCCAACAATCTGCCGGCGGCCGGCTACGTCACGCTTGCCAACGACAGCGACAAGCCGGTCGATCTCCTCGACATTTCGAGCGACGACTACGGCAGCGCGATGCTGCATCAGACGGTATCGAACGGCTCCACGCAAAAGATGGTGATGGTCGACAAGCTCACGGTGCCCGCGCACGGCTCCGTCGCGATCGCGCCGGGCGGCTATCACCTCATGCTCGAGAAGCCCGCGCACAAGATCATGCCGGGCAGCATCGTGCATCTGAAGCTGAAGTTCTCGGACGGCGAGACGCTCGATACCGCGTTCCCGGTGAAGCCGCCCACCGGCGCACAGTGAGCGGCAGGCACGGCTGACATCGTGATGAATCTGCTCTATTGGCTCGAACCCTGGGAGCCGTCGCCGACGGTCGTGATCGCCATCGTCGTCGCGGCGGTGCTGTTCGTGCGCGGACAGCGCAAGGCCCGCGTGTCGATGGCGCGCCGCTTCTCGTTCTGGCTCGGCCTCGCGGGACTCTACGTCGCGCTGCATACACGGCTCGACTACTTCTTCGAGCATGAGTTTTTCATGCACCGCGCGCAGCATCTCGTGCTGCATCACCTGGGACCGTTCTTCATCGCCCTCGCCTACCCGGGCGCCGCGTTGCGCGCCGGCATTCCGTTCGCGTGGCGACAGCGCTTCGTGCGGCCGGCGCTTGCGGCGCGGCCGGTGCGGGCCGTCGTGGACGTCGTCATGCATCCGGTTGTTGCCGTCGTGCTGTTCGTGGGGCTCATCTATTTCTGGCTGCTCTCGCCGATCCACTTCATGGCGATGCTCGACTGGCGGCTCTATCGCGTCATGAACTGGAGCATGGTGATCGACGGTCTGATGTTCTGGTGGCTCGTGCTCGACTCGCGGCCCGCGCCGCCCGCGCGGCTCTCGCCGGGCCGGCGCGTGCTGGTGGTGATCGCCGCGATTCCGCCGCAGATCGTGCTCGGCGCGTTCATCTTCTTTTCGCCGCGTGAGCTTTATCCGATCTATTCGATCTGCGGACGCGCGTTCACGTGGCTCAGTCCGCTGCGCGATCAGCAGATCGGCGGGCTGCTGCTGTGGATTCCGGGATCGATGATGAGCGTGATTGGCGCGGTGCTCGCCCTGCGGCACTGGATGCGGCTATCGGCGCGTGCGCGGCTGCGCGAGGAACGGGTCGGGACCACGCCGGTAGCGGCCCGTCATGACGGCGACACCGTCGGCAAAAGCACCGGCGAGTCCGGCGCCGCGACGGCGAAGAGCGGCGCCTGAAGACGGCGGCGCCGGACAGCGCTCAGCCCGCCGAGCGCATCCAGACGTGCGGGATGCCGTCTTCTTCGTGAATTTCGGAGATCGGCTCGAACCCGAAGGCGCCGTAGAACTTCTGCAGATGCGCCTGCGCATGGAGCCGGATCGGCACGTGAGGCCACTGCGCGCGAATATGAAAAAGCGCGCGGTCCAGCATCGCGTTGCCGAGCTTGATACCGCGAAACGGCGCAGTCGTGAGCACCCGGCCGATGCGGATGTCGGGGTCCGATGCATCGGGCAGCAGCACGCGCAGATAACCCGCCACCTTCGGACGGACGCTCTTCGCGGCACCTTCGGCCGCTCCGTCCGCTTCAGCCGGATCGACGCCGTAGGCGAAGAGATGCCACGCGGTCGTATCGAGGCCGTCGATGTCGCCGTACAGACAGTTCTGCTCCATCACGAATACCGCCGCGCGGGCGGCCAGCATGTCGTAGACCTCGACGGTCGTGAGGTCGTCGAAGGCCTTCCAGCGCCATTCGACCTGCGGAAACTCGGGGATGCTCGGTTGCTCGGCCATGGGACGTTCGGAACACTGCGGGAATACGCGATTATGCCGTGCTCGCCGGGCAATGGGCAGAGCCGCCCGGACGCCGCGTTGCGCCCGCGGACATTCGCCGCGGGCGGCCCACGCTACAGATGCGCGCGTAAAAAGCCGACCACGTCGCGCTCGATTTGCCGATGAATCTCCGCTCGGTCGACGCCCGGCGCATCCTGACACACCAAGGGCTCATCGGCCGCAATCGAGTTGGGACAAGGATCGATGAAGACGAAGTGATTGCCCGGCACGACCTCCGTTTGAGGCCTTGGCTGCAAGCCGGTCGCAACGGCGAGCGCATTGGCCGCAGCGCCCAGATAGGCCTCGTTTTGCGGACGATAGAGCAGCGTGGGCACATGCACCGCAGCGAGCGCCGACGCATCGAACATGACGGCCAGCGGGTCCATCAGCACGAGCGCCTTCACGCGCGGGTCCAGAGGCGGCTTCCATGCCGCGAGTTCGGGCGTGACGGCCGAGGTCGATTCAGCGACGGGTTGGGTTCCACCCTCCGCGGCTCGACGCGGACACGAACCGGGATCGTCGTGCATCGCGCAGTATGCGATCGCGGCACGAAAGTCCGGCTTCGCTCCCGCAAGGATCAACGCGGTGTAGCCGCCGGCCGAGAAGCCGATCATGCCGATACGGTGTTCGTCGACGCTGGCCGCGAACCGTCGATCAGCCAGGACGGCGTTGAGCGAAGCCTCGGCCTGCCGGGGACGGTCGATCAGAATCCGCGACTGGGTCGGTGCCGGCGGCGAACCGTACGCATCGCCCACGTGCGTCGGGAGGACGACGATGAAACCGGCGCGCGCGAGCGCGGTCGCCAGTTCGCGATGACTCATCGGACCGCCGCGCCGGCCATGCGAAATGAGCACGACGGGAAAACGCCTGTCCGCGACGGGCGTGGCGTTGCGGGTCGCTTCAATCAGGAACGGCCCCGCGTGCCAGGCCGTGTCTGGATCGCGGGTGGGATAGAAGACGACGGTGTCGATGGGCGCGGTTGGGTCCGCGACAGTCAGGCGGATGACGCCCGCATTGAAGCGCGCTGCATCGGTCTCAGCCCGGGCAGCGCAAGCAAACGCGATAAACAGCACGACGGTCACTATCCAGCGCATGGCGTGGCTCCTCGCATGTCGCTCGGGACGAGCGGTGGCGAAGAAGCATAGCAAAGGCGTTCGGGGATCAGGCAGCCTAGGGCCCCGGCATGCGCGCAAAAAAGAAAAGCCCTGACGGATCAGGGCTTTCTATCTGGAGGCGCGAGCCGGAGTCGAACCGGCCTACACGGCTTTGCAGGCCGCTGCATAACCGCTTTGCTATCGCGCCAGAAGCGGACTACCGGATCGGATCGAACAGGTTGCGCCTGAAACGGCCCGGCAGATTTGTGCGACGGCCTTGCGGCCTGCCAAACAAAAAGGGAAGCGCAGCTTCCCCGTGTATCTGGAGCGGGAGACGAGTCTCGAACTCGCGACCTCAACCTTGGCAAGGTTGCGCTCTACCAACTGAGCTACTCCCGCGTGGTCCTGCTTACGACGCTTTCGGAACAGACAAAACCGCAAAACGCCGCATCGAAAATCTGGAGCGGGAGACGAGTCTCGAACTCGCGACCTCAACCTTGGCAAGGTTGCGCTCTACCAACTGAGCTACTCCCGCGTTTTGCTGCTTTTTTGCCGCCTTCTTAAAGCAACTCCGGTGTTCAGAACCGCATGCACCGGAGAGATGAGATTATGTATAAGCCGCTGAAACGTGTCAAGCCCCGCGCAAGTTTTTCCTCTTCCTGAAGCCGCGACCGTGACACAGGGCCGCGCCATTCACCTCAGAGAGAGTCAGGCCCGCCCGCCGCGCTCGCGGATCTGGGGCCACGCGAGCTTCATGTAATAAAGCATCGACCAGATGGTCAGGACGGCCGCCACGTAGATGAGCCAAAGCCCCCACACGCGCGTATCGAGCACGAAGCCGCCGCCCAGCGGCACAGGCCCGTAAAGCAGCAGCATCGGGATGGCGACCATCTGGCACGCGGTCTTGAACTTGCCGAGCTGGTTCACGGCCACGCTCTTCGACGCGCCGATCTGCGCCATCCACTCGCGCAGCGCCGAGATGGCGATTTCCCGGCCCACGATCACGAGCGCGATGGCCGCGTCGAGACGCAAGATCTGCACGAGCACAAGCAGCGCCGCCGTTACCATCAGCTTGTCCGCGACGGGATCGAGAAACGCGCCGAACGACGACGTCTGATTCCATTTGCGCGCCAGATAGCCGTCGAACCAGTCCGTCAGCGCCGCGAGGATGAAGATGGCCGCCGCCGCCAGATTGCGATGCCCGGCGCTCATCATCATGTCAGGCAGGTAGAACACGCCGACGAACAGCGGAATCAGCACGATCCGCAGCCACGTCAGGAAGATCGGGAAATTGAACGGCATCGGCGGGCGCCATCTGTCAAGGGAGTTGCAATTGTGCCGTGTCGTCGCACCTGCTACAAGCAAAGCCCGGCAAAGGCCGCCGAACCCCGCAGGCTGGGCAAGGCCGGGCGCACGACCCGGCGAAACGGCAAGACGGCGCCTCAGTGAAGCTGCTGATAGATCTGCTCCGCGAGCGAGCGCGAGATGCCCTCCACGCTCGCGAGGTCCTCGACGCTCGCGGCCATGACGCCGCGGATACCGCCGAAACGGGCAAGCAGCCGCTGCCGGCGTTTCGCGCCCACGCCTTCCAGTTCTTCGAGCCGCGAGGTCTGCCGCGTCTTGCTGCGTTTGGCGCGCATGCCCGTAATGGCGAAGCGGTGCGCCTCGTCGCGGATCTGCGCGACAAGCATCAGCGCCGCGCTTTCCTTGCCGAGTTCGAGCGGCGCGCGTCCATCGGCGAAGACGAGCGTTTCGAGACCCACCTTGCGGCCTTCGCCCTTCGCCACGCCCACCAGCATGCCCCGGTCGAGCCCGAGTTCCGTGAACACCTGGCGGGCAATCTCGACCTGGCCCTTGCCGCCGTCGATCAGCACGATATTCGGCAGCGCTCCGCCCGCCGCCGGTTGCTCTGCTACGTCGCCACCGGCGCTCGCCGCGTCTTCGGGTTGCAGCGACCCGGCTTCGTCGGCGGCATTCTGCGCGGCCTGGGCGACCATCTTTTCGTAGCGGCGCGTCAGGACCTGGCGCATGGCGGCGTAGTCATCGCCGGGCGTGATGCCCGTGATGTTGTAGCGCCGGTACTCGCCCGACTGCATCTTGTGATGGTGATAGACCACGCACGACGCCTGCGTGGCTTCGCCCATGGTATGGCTGATGTCGAAGCACTCGATGCGCAGATGCGCGAGGTCATCGAGTTCGAGGCTCAGCGTATCGGCCAACGCGCGCGTGCGCGCCTGCTGCGAGCCTTGTTCCGAGAGTAACCGCGCGAGCGCGAGCTGCGCGTTCTGCTCGGCCATCGTGAGCCAGGCGCGCTTCTGGCCCTGCGGCTGGCGCAGCACCGTCACCTTGTGCCCCGACTGCTCCATGAGCAGATTCACGAGTTCGCGGTTTGCAGGCGGATGGCTCACGACCAGCACGGGCGGCACGGGGTTGCCGAGGTAATGTTGTGCGATGAAGGCATCGAGCACTTCCGACTCGATCGCGACGTTGCGGTCTGCGCTTGCCGCGTCGGCTTCTTCGTCGTCGCTTTCGGGCGGCAGGGCTTCGGCTAGCGCGAGGGCGTCGTCCGGAAAGTCGGCTGCGGTGGCTTCGGTGTCGTCTGTCGTTGCGGGTGCATCTTCATCGGCAGCGCCTGCCGCGGCCCCTGCCTGAGCGCCGCGCGGCGCGGGCACGTCGCTCGTCACAGCCAGTGTGCCCCCGGCGTTCTGAAGAGGGATCGCGGCGCGACCATCGCGGTCTACTGACGCCGACTCTTCACCACCATCGAGCCCCTCCTCCGACTCGTCGCCCACCCCGCCTTCGTCGGCCGTGAGCGCGCTTTCCACATGCGCCGGGAAATAAGCCTTGTCGCCCAGATGCCGGCCGCCGCGCACCATCGCGAGATTCACGCAGACGCGCCCGCCCTGCGCCACCACGGCAAGGACGTCGACGTCGTTGTCGCCGCCCGTCTCGATGGCCTGCTGATGCAGCACCGTGGAAAGCGAACTCATCTGGTTGCGTACCGCCGCGGCCTGCTCGAACTTCAGCTCTGCCGCGAAGGCGTGCATCTTCTGCTCGAGCTCCTTCATCACCTCGGTCTGGCGCCCGAGCAGAAACCGCGAGGCGTTCTGCACGTCGCGAGCGTAGTCCTCTTCGCTGATCGCCTTCACGCAAGGCGCCGAGCAGCGTTCGATCTGATGCAGCAGGCACGGCCGCGTGCGGTTGTTGAACACCGAATCTTCGCAGGTGCGCAGCTGGAACACGCGCTGCAGGATCTGGATGCTCTCGCGCACCGCCCACGCGCTCGGGAACGGCCCGAAGTACTGGTTCTTGCGATCGACAGCGCCGCGGTAGTACGCCATGCGCGGGTACGCGTGCCCCGTGAGTTTGAGGTACGGATACGACTTGTCGTCGCGAAACAGGATGTTGTAACGCGGCGCGAGCGCCTTGATCAGATTGTTTTCGAGCAGCAGCGCTTCGGCCTCGGATCGCGTCACCGTGGTTTCGATGCGCGCGATGCGCGTCACCATCATCGCAATGCGCGGCGACAGCAGCGTCTTCGTGAAGTAGCTCGACACGCGCTTCTTGAGGTCGCGCGCCTTGCCCACGTACAGCACCGCGCCGGCGGCGTCGTAATAGCGGTAGACCCCTGGCAGATGCGGCAGCTGCGCCAGTACTTTTTTCGGTTCGAAGTCTTCGGATTCGGTCATGCAGAAACGGGCGACGACGCGCTTGCGCGCGCGCCGCCTCGACGGCTGATGTGCTTTAGAATCGCCAGTTTAGAACATTCCACGTGCGTCCGAATCGCGGCGCAGGCGGGCGCTTGCGGCGCTGCGCCAGGCTTTGCGATGTGCGCGCCGACGCCATGCTCCCTCCGTCCCCCTCTTCCCGTCCCGGCTCGCCTCCCGAGGACACCGCGACGGCCATCGCCTGCGACATCTTCTGCGCCGTCATCGACAACTTCGGCGACATCGGCGTCAGCTGGCGGCTCGCGCGGCAGCTTGCGCACGAACACGGCTGGCAGGTGCGCGTCTTCGTGGACGACCTGCATGCGTTCCACAAGCTGTGCCCGGCGCTGGCGCTCGACAAGGCGCGGCAGACGGTGGACGGCATTGTCGTGGAGCACTGGCACACGCCTGCGCATGCAGGCGACGTGCTGGAGATTGCCGACGTGGTGATCGAGGCGTTCGCCTGCGAGCTGCCGCCCGTCTACGTCGCAGCCATGGCCAGACGCGAACGCAAGCCGGTGTGGCTCAATCTCGAATATCTGAGTGCGGAAGACTGGGTGGCGGACTTTCATCTGCGCCCGTCGCCGCACCCGCGCTATGCGCTCACGAAAACGTTTTTCTTCCCGGGACTCGGACACGGCACGGGCGGCGTGCTGAAGGAAAAGGACCTCGATGCACGCCGCGCGGCCTTCGAGGCCTCGGCGCAGGCGCGCGCCGACTGGTGGCAACGCGCGACAGGCGGGCCGCCTCCTGCCGAGGGCGCTACCGTCATCTCGCTCTTCGCTTATGAGAACCCGGCCGTGGACGCCTTGCTCGGCCAGTGGCGCGACAGCGCGGCACCCATCGTGCTGCTCGTGCCCGAAGGCCGGATCTCCGGGGCAGTGGCACGCTTTTTCGGGGCGCCGTCGTTTGGCGCTCAAGCGCATGCAATTCGCGGATCGCTCACGGCACATGGCCTCGTGTTCACAGACCAGAACGGCTACGACGCTCTGCTATGGGCCAGCGACATCAATTTTGTACGCGGTGAGGACTCGTTCGTGCGGGCGCAGTGGGCCGCGCGTCCGTTCGTCTGGCAGATCTATCCGCAGGCCGACGATGCTCACCTGCCGAAGCTCGACGCCGCCCTCGCCCACTACACGCGCACGCTGCCGGGTGCCGCCCGGGCCTCGCTCGCGCGGTTCTGGCATGCATGGAACGGCAACGGCGTGCCGGATTGGGCCGATTTCGACCACCATCGCGCGCAGTTCGAGGCGCGCGCGGCGGAATGGGCAAGCGAGCTTGCGCAGGTGGGCGACCTCGCCGCGAATCTGGCCGGATTTGCAAAAACTCAGCTAAAATAAGCGGTTACCCGTGAACGCGCATCCCCGGGTAGGCGCAGCATGCAGCGCGAACCCGCCCAGGGTCGTATGCCGTAGAAAACATTCGAAGCGCATTCGAAGCGATTTAAATTTTTGGACAGGACAGTTTTATGAAGATTGCACAGGAACTCCGCACCGGCAACGTCGTGATGATCGGTAGCGACGCGATGGTCGTGCAGAAGGCCGAATACAACAAGTCGGGCCGTAACGCCGCCGTCGTGAAGATGAAGTTCAAGAACCTGCTGACGGGCGCGGGCATGGAATCGGTGTACAAGGCCGACGACAAGTTCGACGTGGTCGTGCTGGACCGCAAGGAAGTGACGTACTCGTATTTCGCCGACCCCATGTACGTGTTCATGGACGCCGACTACAACCAGTACGAAGTCGAAGCCGAGATGATGGGCGACGCGCTCAACTACCTCGAAGACGGCATGGCCTGCGAAGTCGTGTTCTACAACGACAAGGCCATCTCGGTCGAACTGCCCACCACGCTCGTGCGCGAGATCGTCTACACGGAGCCGGCAGTCAAGGGCGACACGTCGTCAGGCAAGGTGCTGAAGACCGCGAAGCTGAACACCGGCTTCGAGCTGCAAGTGCCGCTCTTCTGCAACATCGGCGACAAGATCGAAATCGATACGCGTACGAACGAGTACCGCAGCCGCGCCTGAGTTCCGGCCAGGCAGACCGTACTCGCCGGAGCTGCCGCGGTACTATCCGGGGCGGCGCAAAAATAAAGCGCCCTCCGCGAATAAAAGCGCCCTTTTGGGCGCTTTTTCTTTTTCCGTCGACCGTGTATGTTTGGGAAAACTTTACCGCTTTTGCACGGCGTTCCGCATCCGCTCCGGCCCACAGACCGTCGCGGCGCCGCGCAGCGCGGGGGTCAATCCAGACAACACAAGGTGGCATAGTCCCTGCTTGAGAGCAGATGAGTCTTTGCGAGGCTTGCATTCCCGATCCTCGAGATTCAGGAGACGCGCGCCATGAATAACGACATCGCAGCAGGCAAGTGGAAGCGGCTCATGGGCAGGGCTCGCGACGAAACGTAACGGGAAGTGTGCCCGTTCTTCGATGCAGACAAAGAAGGACGGCCGTAACACCGTAACGCTCAAGGAGCCCGGACGCAGGCACCACGACCGCGAAGCGTGGCCCGGAGACACTCCACAGAACGCGGCATGCGACTGCCGCGTCGCGCCCGCAGGCGTTTTCGACAAGGACCGAATGACAAGACAACGAACGCGTCGAATCGCGACGGCCGCCGGCTCACGTCAGGCAGGCAGCCACGCGACTTCGCCCTACGCATCCCAATATCTGTAACTTGCGCCCCGCCATGCCACACGCCCTGATTGTCGAAGACGATCCCAACAGCCTGTCCGGCCTGTCCGCCATCCTCGGTGCAGACGGCTTTTCGGTGGACACCGCGGCCACGCTTGCCGAGGCGCGCAGCGCGCTCGCGCGCTTCATCCCTGACGTGGTACTGGTCGATCTGAATCTGCCCGACGGCAGCGGCCTCGACCTGCTTCAGCATCTGCCCGCGCAGCCGCCCGGCGGCGCGTTGCCCGTAATCGTGATGACCGGCAACGCAACGGTGGAAAGCGCCATCGAAGGCTTGCGGCACGGCATCTGGGACTATCTGCTCAAGCCCGTCAACATCCCGCGGTTGCGTAGCCTGCTCGCGCGCATTCCGCGCCCCTACGAACTGACCGAGGAAGTGCGCACCCTACGCGCCACGCTGCGGCAGATGGGCCGCTTCGGCCGCATGATCGGGCGCAGCACGGCCATCCAGCACATCTACGACGCCATCGAGCAATTTGCGCCCACCGAGGCCGCCGTGCTGATCAGCGGCGAAGCGGGCACGGGCAAGGAGATCGCAGCGCGCACGCTGCATGAGATGAGCCGCCGCCGCAAAGGACCTTTCGTGGTGTTCGACAGCCGCAAGGCCGCCGCCCAGGAAGATGGCCGCCCGCTCGAAAGCCTGCTCTTCGGCCATGAACGCGGCGCATTCAGCGGCGCCGAGCAGCGCGAACCGGGACTCGTCGATCAGGCGAGCGGCGGCACGCTCTTCATCGACGAACTCGCGGACCTGCCGCGCCCGCAGCAGGAAGCGCTGCTGCACGCGCTCGATTCGCAGACCTTCATGCGCGTGGGCGGCACGAGCAAGGTGGGGACCGACTTCCGGCTCGTGGCGGCCACCCGCACGGTGCCGCGCAACGCCGTGGCCGAAGGCCGGCTGCACGAAGACCTGTGGCTGCGCCTCGACGCGGCCGCCCTCGCCCTGCCGCCGCTGCGCGAACGCGAAGACGACGCCGCGCTTTTCGCGCAGGCATTCGTCGACGAACTGAACCAGGAAACGCACGCGCGCGGCCTCACGGGCACCACGCGGCTGATCTCGCCCGAATTCATCCGCGAGTGTCTTTCGTACGAGTGGCCCGGCAACGTGCGCGAATTGCAGGAGCGCGTGCGGCGCGCGTATCACGCGTCCGGAGAAGTGCTGGAAACGCTGCGCGCGGACGAAACCGGCAGCGGCGGCATGCGCGACCTGAACGGCGGACGCGTCCAGGTGACGGTCGGCACGCCGCTCGCCGATGTCGAAGAAATGCTGATTCGCGCCACGCTGGACGCGGTGGGCGGAACGCGGCATCGCGCCGCGTCGCTGCTCGGCATCAGCCCCAAGACGCTCTACAACAAGCTGCAGCGCATGCGGCTCAATTGACGAGACGGACTGCGCCCAGGCATCAGCCCAACGCGCTGCGCAGCAGCGCCTGGGCGCGCTGATAGGCCGGCTGGCTCACGAGCCGGGTCCATTCCAGCGCCTTGCCGCGCGGGCGCATCGCCTTGATGCGCTGGCGGGATGCCTTCGACGGCTCGAACGCCAGCGCATCCAGCACCTTGCCCGCCTCTTCCGGCTGATTGCAGATCAGCACCATGTCGCAGCCCGCCTCGAGCGCGGCGGTGGCCGCCTCGGTCAGCGTGCCGCCCTGGCGCGCGGCTTCCATCGAAAGATCGTCGCTGAAGATGGCGCCGGTGAAGCCCAGCTTGCCGCGCAGGATGTCCTGCAGCCACACGCGCGAGAAGCCGGCCGGTTTGTCGTCCACCTGGGGATAGATGACGTGCGCGGGGATCACGGATTGCAGCGCGAGACCCAGCCAGTCGTAAGGCTTCACGTCCTCGGCGAGGATGGCGTCGAGGGGTCGATCGTCGATGGGCACCGCCACATGCGAATCCGCCACGGCGAAGCCGTGTCCCGGAAAATGCTTGCCGCAGTTCGCCATGCCGGCGAGCGCAAGACCGTGATTGAGGCTCTTGGCGAGCAGCGCGACGACGCGCGGATCGCGATGGAACGCGCGGTCGCCGATGACCTTCGAGTGACCGTAGTCGAGATCGAGCACCGGCGTGAAGCTCATGTCGATGCCGCAGGCGCGCAGTTCCGCCGCGAGGATGTAACCGACCGCCGTCGCGACCTTCGTCGCATGCAGCACGTCCTTGTCCCACAGCTCGCCTAGCCGGCCCATGGCGGGGAGCACCGTGAAGCCGTCGGTGCGAAAGCGCTGCACGCGTCCGCCCTCGTGGTCCACGGCGATCAGGATGTCCTCACGCACGTTGCGGATAGCGTCAGTCAACGCGACAAGCTGGGCGCGGCTCTCGAAGTGACGCGCGAACAGGATCACGCCGCCCGTCATCGGATGGGCGAGGCGGCTCAGGTCGGCGTCGGTCAGCGTCTTGCCGGCGACGTCGAGCATCACCGGGCCGGGTCGGGTTTTCATCGTGTCGGGGAAGGGAGAAAGAGCGCGGGGTGTGCCGCGCGTTCGGGAATCATGCGGCGGGGCCGGCTTCGATGCTGTCGTCGACTTCGGCAATCACGAACGACACGGCGTAGTCGTGCTCGTCGCTGATGGTCACACGCGCGGTGATGCGGCGCGCGGCCAGCCACTCGGCGAGTTCGCCCGACGCCACCACCACGGGCTTGCCGCTCGGCTCGTTGAGCGTCTGCATCGCGCGCCACGTCATGGGCCAATGCATGCCGAGACCGATCGCCTTCGAGAACGCCTCTTTGGCGGAAAAGCGCGTGGCGAGAAACGCGAGCCCGCGCACCTGCGAACGCGCGTTGCGCGCGTGATAGACGCGCAGCTCGTCGGGGCCAAGCACCTTCTCTGCGAAGCGCCCGTTGGTGCGCGTCATCACCGCCTCGACGCGGCTCACCTGAACGATGTCTGTGCCGATGCCGTAGATCGCCATGGAAGTGGTTTGTGTGTCGTCAGCGCTGAAAATGAGACGGGCAATCGCGAGGTGTCGAAGATCAGCCGCGCGCGCCGAGACGCGCGGCGACCATGATCGCCTTCATCTCGCGCACGGCGTTCTCCCAGCCGGCGAAAACCGCGTGCGCCACGATCGCGTGGCCGATGTTGAGTTCGGCAATGCCGTCGATGGCAGCGATCTGCTGCACGTTCGTGTAGTGCAGACCGTGCCCCGCGTTGACCTTGAGCCCCAACCCGATGCCGAATTCCACTCCACGTACGACCCGCTCGTATTCGCGTTGCTGTTCGCTCGCGTCGTGCGCTTCGGCGTAACGGCCGGTGTGCAACTCGATCACCGGCGCGCCGGCTTCGTTCGCGGCGCGGATCTGCGTCTCGTCGGCGTCGATGAAAAGCGACACGCGAATGCCGGCGTCCGCAAGCTGGCGGCACGCGCCGCGCACCGCGTCGAACTGGCCCGCGACGTCGAGGCCACCTTCGGTGGTCAGCTCCTGGCGCTTCTCGGGAACGAGACACGCGTCGTGCGGCTTCACCTCGCACGCAATGTCGAGCATTTCCGGCGTGACGGCGCATTCGAGGTTCATGCGCGTCTTCAGCTGCGGGCGCAGCCCGCGGACGTCGGCATCGACGATGTGGCGGCGGTCCTCGCGCAGATGCAACGTGATGGCGTCGGCGCCCGCCTCTTCTGCCGCGAGCGCGGCGCGGATCGGATCGGGATACGACGTGCCGCGCGCGTTGCGCAGCGTGGCGACGTGGTCGATGTTGACGCCCAGCTCGATCACGTTCGGCGAGGTGAGAAAGAAGCTCATAGGTTTTGCAGGTCGATCAGGATCTGACGTGTGGCAAGCGGCGCGCCGCCAAGGTAAGTGTTGAGCAGAAAACGCATCAGCGTTTTGCTTTGCGCGACGGTCTGCGGACGATGGTAATCGTCCTCTTCCATGTCGAGCAATGTCTGGCCCGCAATGATGGGCCATTGCGCAGGCAGGTCGTCGGACGCTTCGCGCACGCCGCGTTCCGGATCGAACACGTAGCGGCCCTCCGCGAGCACCGGCTTGCGCGATGCGGTCTTGTCGAGCGACATCGCGTAGCCGGTCTCGCGCAGCAACACGCGCTCGAAGGAGCGCAGCACCTGCACGGCGGGCTCGTCGTGCGCGAGACGCGTGAGCGTGACGACGTAGTGATGGAACAGTTGCGGGTGCGGATCTTCGCGCGCGCAGAACTTCACGAGCAGTTCGTTCACGTAGAAACCACACAGCAGCGCATCGCCCGCGAGCGGCAACATGCCGCCCACCCATTCGGCCGTGGTCAGCGTGCGGACTTCGCCTTTGCCGGTCCACGAGAGCGAGAGCGGCTGGAAGGTCTGAAGCACGCCGCGCAGCGCCGAGTGCGGGCGCTTCGCGCCCTTGGCGACAAGGGCAAGGCGGCCGTGGTCGCGCGACAGCACGTCGATGATCAGGCTGCTTTCGCGATAGGGATAGCTGTGCAGCACGAAGGCCGGCTGCTCGGCGATTCGATACTGAGGGGTGGACGGCGACGGCGCGCGTGGAACGCGGCGCCTGGAGGGGCGGCTTCGTTCGCCGCTCGCGCGGCTCGGCCCTGCGCGTCCGCCGTTTTCATCGCCGGCTTCGTCAGGCGTGCCGCGCGCAGGATCGCTTGCCGCCTTGATCTCGGTGCCCGCCTTGCGGCCGCGCCGCGCACGCGGCACAGTTTCAGCGGCTTCGGCCTCGTCGGGATCGAGCCGATCGACGGGATGGACGCCTGGGTCGAGCGTCATCCATGCGTCATTCGTACCCATACGCCCGCAGCCCGGCTTCGTTATCGGCCCAACCGCTCTTCACCTTGACGAAGGTCTCCAGATAGACCGGGCCATCGAACAGCTTCTCCATGTCGAGCCGCGCTTCCGTGCTGATCTGCTTGAGCTTGGCGCCCTTCTGACCGATCACCATCGCCTTGTGGCCGTCGCGCTCGACGAGAATGGTCGCGAAGATGCGCCGCAGCCGCCCTTCGGTTTCGAATTTGTCGATGAGCACCGTGCTCGTGTAAGGCAACTCGTCGCCGGTCCAGCGGAACACTTTCTCGCGCAGGATTTCGGCGGCGAGGAAGCGCTCGCTGCGATCGGTCAGGTCGTCCTCGCCGTAAATCGGCTCACCCTCGGGCAGATACGGCTTGATCGTGGCAAGCAGACGCTTGATGTCGTCCGGGTTCTTCGCGGAAAGCGGCACGATTTCCTTGAACTCCCGCAGCGCGTTCATCTGCTGGAAGAACGGAAAGAGCGTGTTCTTGTCCGAGACGCGATCGAGCTTGTTGGCGATCAGCAAGGTGGGCGCGGACGGCGGAATGAGGTCGAGCACTTTCTGGTCGTCGGGCCCGAAGCGGCCTGCCTCGATGACGAACAGCACGGCGTCCACCGAACTCAGCGTCGACGTGACGGCCCGGTTCAGCGAGCGGTTCAGCGCCGAGCTGTGGCGGGTCTGGAAACCGGGCGTGTCGACGAAGATGTACTGCGCGTCCTCGATCGTGTTGATGCCGGTAATGCGATGGCGCGTGGTCTGCGCCTTGCGCGACGTAATGCTGATCTTCTGACCGACGAGCGCGTTCATCAGCGTCGATTTGCCGACGTTCGGGCGGCCGACGATCGCGACCATGCCGCAGCGAAAACCGGAAGACGAGGAGGAAAGAGGAGCGTTCATGGTCGGGTGACAGCGGATTTCACCAACGTGCGGCGCACGCCGGCGACATTGTTTCAGTGGCCCGCGTCCGCGGCGCGGACGGGTACGGCGCCGGGCGCCGCGACTGCGTCTTCGGACGTGCCGGACGACACATCGCGACCGCGCGGTGCGGCGGACTTGTCCGCGGGCGGACGCGCGCCGGACGATGCGTCGCTACGCTCGCCGGAGCGGTCGATGCTATGGACGGTGGCTTCGGCGCGATCCGCGACGGCAGCCTTGACGGCCGGTGTGCCAGACACAGCCGTCGCGGCAGCGTCAGGGGACTCCGACCTTTCGGCAGAACGGTCGGCGCGCGACTCAGGGCGCTCGGATTTCTCGGACCGACCGCGTTCGGCCGAGGCTGACTCGACCTTCTCTACAGCAGTGTCTTCCTTCGATTGCGACTTTTCGGCGCTCTTCTCGGGTGCTTTGTCGTGGAGCTTCTCAGCGCTTCGGTCCGCCGTCCTTTCCGCGGATTTCTCGATGCTTTTCTCAGCCGGCTTTTCGGACGTTTTCTCCAGACCCTGGGTCGAGCCGACATGAGCGGCGCGAATGACGGCCAGCGGCGCGGCGGGTGGCACCGAAGCTTGTACTACGGGAGGAACAGCAGGGGCACGCTCGGTATCCGGTTCGGCCGGGGCCGCCGCCTTTTCCGCGGCACGTGCCGCGCGATCCGGGCGGCGTTCCGGGGCGCGCAGATCCAGCGCGGCCTGCACGCCCGTTACGCCCGGCACGACTTCCGGCTCCGCCTTGGCGGCACGCGAATTCTTCGAGCGCTTCGGTTTGGTCGTGAGCGCCGGCGCCACGGCCATCACCTCTTCCAGCGCCTTCTTGGCCGCGGCCTGTTCGGCGGCGCGGCGGCTCGCGCCTGAGCCCGACACCTTCACGTCGAGCTTCGGCACCGTGCATTCCACCTCGAACTGCTGATTGTGCGCCGCACCATGCGTAGCGACCACGGTATAGGTGGGCAGCGCGATCTTGTGCCCTTGCAGGTATTCCTGCAGCAGCGTCTTCGAATCCTTGCCGAGCGTGCGAGGGTCGATATGATCGAGAATCGGGACGTAGAGGCGCTTGATGACCGTCTGGGCGGCGTCGAAGCCGCCGTCGAGGAAGATCGCGCCGAAGACCGCCTCCAGCGCATCGGCCAGAATGGACGGACGGCGAAAGCCGCCGCTTCGCAACTCGCCTTCCCCCAACCTCAGGCTCTCCGAGATATTGAGGGCCTGAGCAATCTCGTACAGCGACTGTTGCTTGACGAGATTGGCCCGCACACGCGACAGGTCGCCTTCGTCCAGTTTGCTGAAGCGCTGGAACAAAAGGGCAGCCACCGCGCAATTCAGAACGGAATCGCCCAGAAATTCGAGCCGTTCATTATGCGTGGCACTGTGACTGCGGTGGGTTAAAGCCTGGCGCAACAATTCCGCATTACGAAATTCATAGCGCAAGCGGCTTTCCAGCGGAGATAGGGGCATGGGCAGAGTATAACGCGCCGACCTGCCCCGGCGAACACACGGGGCGGCGGGCGAAAAAGCGTGGTGAAGCGGCGTTATCGCACGTTGTTAAAGTGCCGTGCGAACACGATGCGATGCGCGCGGCGTGCGAAACGCATCGTGACGATGCGGGCTCAGTTGAACGAGCCGATGCGCTTCAGGTTGCTGAAGTTCATCCAGATGAAGAAGGCGCGGCCAACCAGGTTCTTGTCCGGAACGAAGCCCCAGTAGCGGCTGTCGGCGCTGTTGTCGCGGTTGTCGCCCATCATGAAGTAGTGGCCCGCCGGCACCTTGCACACGACGCCGCGGTCGTTGTACTGGCAGTTCTCGCGGTACGGATAATCTTCCGCGCCCATCACGAACGGCGGCACCGCCGGATTATTGAGGATCGCGTTCTTGCGCCCGTTGATGTCTTCTTCGAACTGCTTCGCGTAGCCGATGCGTTCCTCGTCGAAGTAGTCGGGCAGCGCGGTTTCGGGAACGAGCTTGCCGTTGATGGTGAGCTTCTTGTCTTCGTACGCGACGACGTCGCCAGGCAAGCCGATCACGCGCTTGATGTAGTCCACCGACTCGTCTTTCGGGTAGCGGAACACCACCACGTCGCCGCGTTCGAGCGGACGGCCCTGCGTGAGCTTCGTATTCACGATGGGCAGACGGATGCCATAGTCGAATTTGTTGACGAGGATGAAGTCGCCGACCAGCAGCGTGGGCACCATCGATCCCGACGGAATCTTGAACGGCTCGATCACGAACGAGCGCACCACGAAAACCACGAGGATGACGGGAAAGAAGCTCGCGGAATACTCGAGCCACCAGGGCTGACGCAGCTTTTCCTCGCGTAAACGAGCCCGCGTGGCTGGCGCGTTCTCGTCTGCGAAGCGCTCGCCGACGCGGGCCTGCTGGCGGTCGAATTCCGCCACTGCTGCTTCTGCCGCCCGCCGCCGCTGCGGCATGAAAACCAGTTTGTCCGCCACCCATGCAACGCCCGTCAGAACGACGAGCACAAAAAGAATCAGGGCAAAATTCATGTAGGTCCGGTTCCCGTGTTGATCTTATTTGTCTTCGACACGAAGGATGGCGAGAAATGCCTCTTGCGGAATTTCGACGGAGCCGACCTGCTTCATCCGCTTCTTACCTTCCTTCTGTTTCTCGAGCAGCTTCTTCTTGCGTGTGATGTCGCCGCCGTAGCACTTGGCGAGCACGTTCTTGCGCAGCGCCTTGATGTTCTCGCGCGCGATGATGTGCGCGCCGATCGCCGCCTGGATCGCGACGTCGTACATCTGGCGCGGAATGATCTCGCGCATTTTCGCAGCCACTTCGCGGCCGCGGTACTGCGACTGCGAACGGTGGACAATCACGGAAAGCGCATCCACCTTGTCGCCGTTGATCAGCATGTCGACCTTGACCACGTCCGACGCGCGATATTCCTTGAACTCGTAGTCCATGGACGCGTAGCCGCGCGACACCGACTTCAGCCGATCGAAGAAGTCGAGCACGATCTCGGCCATCGGAATTTCGTAGGTGAGCTGTACCTGGCGACCGTGGTACTGCATGTTCACCTGGTTGCCGCGCTTTTGCGTGCACAGCGTGATGACCGAGCCCACGTAGTCCTGCGGCATGTACAGGTTCACGGTGACGATCGGCTCGCGAATCTCTTCGATCTTCGACGGGTCCGGCATCTTCGCCGGGTTCTCGACCATGATCGTGCTGCCGTCGGCCAGCACCACTTCGTACACCACGGTAGGCGCCGTGGTGATCAGGTCCATGTCGAATTCGCGTTCGAGCCGCTCCTGCACGATCTCCATGTGCAACAAGCCGAGGAAGCCGCAGCGGAAGCCGAAGCCGAGCGCCTGTGAGACTTCCGGCTCGTATTGCAGCGACGCGTCGTTGAGCTTCAGCTTTTCGAGCGACTCTCGCAGCGCGTCGTACTGGTTGGCCTCGACGGGATAGAGCCCCGCGAACACCTGCGGCTTCACTTCCTTGAAGCCCGGCAGCGGCTTCGCGGCGGGCTTTGCCGCGTTGGTGACCGTGTCGCCCACCTTGGTGGCCGCGAGCTCCTTGATGCCGGCGATGATGAAACCCACCTGGCCTGCCGAAAGCGCCTCGAGGTCCTTCGACTTCGGCGTGAAGACGCCAACGTGCTCCACCGGGTACTGAGCGCCCGTTGCCATCAGCTTGATGCGCTCCTTCGGGCGCAGCGTGCCGTTGACGATACGCACGAGCATGACGACGCCGACGTAGTTGTCGAACCACGAGTCGATGATGAGCGCCTGAAGCGGCGCTTCCGGGTCGCCCTTCGGCGGCGGCACCTTGGCAACGAGCGCCTCGAGCACGTCCTCCACGCCCTCGCCTGTCTTCGCGCTGCAGCGCGTGGCGTCGGTTGCGTCGATGCCGATCACGTCTTCGATTTCGGCAATCGCGTTTTCGGGATTCGCTGCCGGCAGATCGATCTTGTTGAGCACCGGTACAACTTCGACACCGAGGTCGATGGCCGTGTAGCAGTTCGCGACCGTCTGCGCTTCGACACCCTGGCTTGCGTCCACGACGAGCAGCGCGCCCTCGCAAGCCGACAGCGAGCGGCTCACTTCGTACGAGAAGTCCACGTGGCCCGGTGTGTCGATCAGGTTGAGGTTGTAAACCTTCCCGTCGCGCGCACGATAGGTCAGCGCCGCGGTTTGCGCCTTGATAGTGATGCCGCGCTCGCGCTCGAGATCCATCGAGTCGAGCACCTGCGATTCCATTTCACGGTCGGACAAGCCGCCGCACAACTGGATAATGCGATCGGCGAGCGTCGACTTGCCATGGTCGATGTGCGCAATGATCGAGAAGTTACGAATATGATCCATTCAGTGCCGATCAAGCGAAAAAGGCGCGCCCGGACGATTGCAGAGCACGCCTTGTAAGCAAATGAAAAACCGGACTATTTTAGCCGAAAAGGCCTTCCAGAGGCAGCTTTGGGCGGCCTCGGCCAATCTTCAGCGCGTTCGGGCGTAGAAACGGACAAGCATCCAGGACGGCTGGATCATCCGTGAGGCAACTGCGGCATTCATCCTCGCGCTGACGCCGCGCGCCGCGTCAGCGCAGCTCGCACCGGCCCCTCTTCGAACCGGTAGCGGCACAACTCGCCGCCCTCGAACGCGAGCACCGGCACCAGCTCGTTGTAGCGCGCCTCGAGCGCCGGGTCCGTATCGATATCGATGACTTCGACGGTCGCGCCGAACTCGGCCAGCAACGGCTCGAGCGCGGCGCGCATATCGTCGCAAAGGTGGCACCACGCGCGCCCGTACAGCGTGAGGGTTGCGCGGGCGGTGGACATCAGGCGCTGTGCTTCGTCATTTCGTGGCTGCGCGGGGACGCAGCGGCACGAACTGGGTGTTCTCGCCGCGGCGTACGAGCACCGCGACCATCTTCTGCGAATCGAGGTGCGAGGCCACCTCTTCGAATTGCTTCGCGCTCTTGATGTCCGTGTCGCCCACCCGCAGGACGATGTCGCCCTTCTGCAGACCCGCGCGCGCCGCCGGCCCTTCGACAGCGTCAATCTGCACGCCGCTGCGCAGCTTCAGCGACTTCAACTGATCTTCGGGAATGTCGCTCACGGCAATGCCGAGGGCGTTCGACGCACGCGGCTTCGGTGCCGGGACCGGCTTCTGGTCCGCCTTCGCGGTCTTGTCAGTCTGCATTTCGGCCACCGTGATGGGCAGATCCCGCGTCTGGCCCTTACGCCAGATCGTGACCGTCGCCTTCGTGCCCGGTTTCGTGTCGCCCACCATGCGCGGGAGATCGGTTGCCGCATCCACGGACTGACCGTTGAACTTCAGGATGATGTCGCCCGGCTGGATGCCCGCCTTGTCGGCCGGGCCGCCCGGCTCCACGCTGCTGACGAGCGCACCCTGCGCCTTCGGCAAGCCCAGCGAGTCCGCTACGTCCTTGGTGACTTCGCCGATCGCCACGGCGATCCGGCCGCGCACCACCTTGCCGGTGGACTTCAGCTGGTCGGCGACGCGCATGGCTTCGTCGATGGGAATGGCGAACGAGATACCCATGAAGCCGCCCGTACGGCTATAAATCTGCGAGTTGATGCCGATCACCTCGCCCTGCATGTTGATGAGGGGGCCGCCCGAGTTGCCGGGATTCACCGCGACGTCGGTCTGGATGAACGGCAGGTAGTCGCCGGTATCGCGGCCCTTCGCGCTGACGATGCCCGCCGTCACCGTATTTTCGAGTCCGAACGGCGAGCCGATGGCCACCACCCATTCGCCGACGCGAACCTTGTTCGAGTCGCCGATCGTCACCGCCGGCAGGCTCGACGCGCTGATCTTCACGACGGCGACGTCCGTGCGGTCGTCTACGCCGATCAGCTTCGCCTTGAATTCGCGCTTGTCGGTGAGGGTCACGTAGATACTGTCGGCGCCGTCCACGACGTGCGCGTTCGTCATCACGTAGCCGTCGGCAGAGAGGATGAAGCCGGAGCCGACACCGCTGCTCTGCTCGGCGTCGTTGCCGCCGCTGTCGGGCGACGAATCTTGACCACCACCGCCCTGACCGCCGCGCGGCGATTGCGGCGTTTGCGGGGACTGCGGCATCGGAATGCCGAAGAAGCGGCGGAAGAACTCGGACATGTCACCGTCGTCGAGTCCGGGCGGCAGACCACGCTGCGACGTCGGCACGCGAGCGGTGGTGCGAATGTTGACGACTGCCGGGCCGACCTTGTCAACAAGGTCGGTGAAATCGGGCAGATTGGCCGCAGGGGCCGCGGACGCCACGTGCGGCGCGAACGGCAGGCAGACCGCCACCGCTGCGGCCGCGAAGAATTTGCGCACCGAAAAAGTCGTCATATCGTAGTCAGCCGAAGGAGGGTTTATCGCGGAGCCTTGTATTCTATGGCAGACGCGAATTGCTGCAACGTTGCCTGGGGCACCTCGCCGAGCAGCGTGATCCAATAGTCGCCGCTGCGCTTCACGAGAACGTGCGTCGCTCCGCTATTGCCCGTCCCTTCCTTGCGTGTATTGTTCTCGACCGGCTCGATAAAAATTGAAATGGCGGCGAGCCCATCCGAAAAGACAGCCTGGTCGACCGGAATGGGCGGACTCGAAGGGTCGCGCGCGGCCATGGGCCGGCGCAGCTCCCGAATCTTGTGGAAGCCCGGCACGGTAGACGCGAAGTGCCAGCCCTGCGCTTCCATGTCCACGGCTTCGACGGGCGGCCGTACGATGGTCCAGCCCGCCGTATTGCGGATGCCGTTGGCGATCGGTGTCTTGTCGGCCGGCACACCGATGCGGATCTGCGAGAACGACAGCTGTTCGAGCACCTGACCGCCGGCGTCCAGCGTCTGCGCGCGCAGCAGCAAACCGGTCTTCGTGTCAGCCCACAGTTTGTACGTGAAGCGATACGCGTCTTTCGGATCGAGTTCGATCACCTGGCTGTCGACCCCGGCCACGCGGTCGGTGCCCACCAGCTTCGGCTCATAGACCGACAACACCTGATCTGCACTGGCGGCGAGTAGCGCCGGGAACGAATCCTTGTTCTGGCGCTTTTCGACTACGCACAGATGACGCTCCGGAACGAACGTATAAAGCTCGTCGTTATGGCGCAGCATCTTGCGCGGCTTGCCGTCGAGGCTTTCGAGCTGCTCATACTCGCCATCGCCGTGCGTGGCGTAGTGCGTGATGCGCGAAGTCTGGACGAACGTGCCGCGCTGATAAACGAAGGCACCCTCGTAGTTTTGCTGCTGGGCAGCCTGGTGGATCCGGTTCAGCCATTCGACCGCCACGCGGCGCGTGGTAGCCGGATCCCCGACGCCAGCGGAAGTCCCTTGTGCCTCGGCGCGGGCGGTGGCCGACAGCGCCGATAACAACACGGCTGCACAGCACAGAAATGCCGGCAGCCGTCCCCAGATCGTCGTTTTATTCAACCGCAGGGTCTGCATCAGACTTATTGGCCTTGCGTAGTAAGCGCTGCGGCACGGATCAGCGGCATGGAATCGGGAACCATCGGTTGCTGGGCAAACTGCTGGTGTGCCTCGAGATACTGATCGAGCCGCGCGTCGCGGATGATATTGGCGTCCTGCATCGCTACGGGCTGCACATTGGCCGCCGGCATGGAAGCCATCGCGACGTGCTGTACGCTGTCGGTGGACTGAACCGCCGCGAGCTGGGTGCCGCCATGGCCGGCCACGCCGCCCGCGCCCTGAAGCTGAGGCACGACGATCCAGGTGAGCGTTGCCGCAGCAGCCGCGACGGCGAACGCAGGAACGACCCGGCGGCGCAGCGCGAGCAAACGGCGCGTGACCGGTGCCAAAGCGGGCGCGAGCAGATGCGGCTCGGACTCGAAACGCGCGGCAAAACCCGCCAGAAAAGCGCCGCTCGCCGCGGGACTGATCGCGAGATCATCGGAACGCAGTGCGTCGCCGATCAGGTGATAGCTGGACCACACCGCGCGTTCCTCGTCGTTCAGCCCGCCGAGAAACGCGTTCAACTGCCCGTCACCGGGCATTTCGCCATCGACGAAAGCGGACAGGTGCTCGCCGCGCGAGCCTGCTTGCGATTGCATTGAGACCGACCCCATGATGATCCCCATTCCTTACAGACACCCCGTAGTGACACCACCCGAACCCTGATGATTGCGCTCGTGCCCTTCTGGCCGCCAGTACCGCTTACCAGCGTTTGCCTTCCGGTGTGTCCAGCAGCGGACGCAATTTTGCCGCAATGGCTTCTCGAGCACGAAAAATTCGCGATCTGACGGTGCCGATCGGGCACCCCATCATTTCGGCGATCTCTTCGTAGCTCAATCCCTCAATTTCCCGGAGCGTAATGGCGGTGCGCAGTTCTTCCGGCAAAAGCGCCATGGCAGCATTGACCGTCTCCGCGATCTGCTTGCTCATCAGCATCGACTCGGGCGTATTGATATCCCTTAGTTGATCGGCGTCGGAGAAAGTTTCCGCCTCTTCGGCGTCCGCCTCCGTCGACGTGGGCGCCCGGCGGCCCTGGGTCGCAAGGTAGTTCTTGGCGGTATTCACCGCAATCCGGTACAACCACGTATAAAACGCCGATTCGCCGCGAAACTGCGGCAGCGCGCGGTATGCCTTGATGAAGGCGTCCTGCGCCACGTCCTCGACCTCGGCGGGGTCCCGCACGAGACGCGAGATCAGCCGGATGATCTTGCGGTGGTATTTGGAGACCAGAAGTTCGAACGCCGCCTTGTCGCCTTTCTGCACGCGCTCGACGAGCAACTGGTCGATTTCTTTTTCGCTCACCTGATAAATCCGTTAATGGGGATGCCCCGCGGGGCACCATTGTAGCGTTCCGACTGGACCCTCACGTTACGCCGGTAACAGCGGTTACAGGCGTTACCGGTGGTGGTCCGTTCGCTCCAGCGACAACGGACGAACTCCCATCATCCGCGTCCGCCACAACGCGCGATGACAGCGAGTTCGCGAAAAGCGTCGGGATGAAGCGCGTCGGCCGCAATCACGAGCGAATACCGGCGCCGACCCGAGGCAAGAATGAGAACGAGCAGCCACGCGCCCCACCGTGAACTGGCGGTGATGTGACCTTGGGCAATGCGCACGCCGTGGTGGTCGAACGCGGACACACCGTCTGGCCCGATTTCGATTGTCGCAGCACCGTTGCGACGAAGCGCTGCTGAAACCAGGCCGAGCAGCGCCAGAACGGCGAGAGAAAGCGGTAACGCACGCCAGCCGCCGAGCCATGGCGCGAGGCTCGTCTGGACTGCGGCAACGGCAACCGCGATGAAACAGAAGACGGCAATCCGCAACCCGCCTGACGGCCGCAACGCAATGCGTCGCGCCGCGTGGCGATGCGCCACTCCTCCGGACGCCGGCGCAGGCCGCCGTCCGTCCCGAACGCCCGGCGGACACCCCGCCCGGGAGAGCGGCGTCAAGCGATCAGACGCGCTTAAAGACCAGCGTGCCGTTGGTGCCGCCGAACCCGAACGAGTTCTTCAGCGCCACGTCGATCTTCATCTCCCTCGCCGTGTTGGCGCAGTAGTCGAGATCGCACTCCGGGTCCTGGTTGAAGATGTTGATGGTGGGCGGCGAGATCTGGTTGTGCACGGCCAGCACGGTGAACACCGACTCGAGACCGCCGGCGCCACCCAACAGGTGGCCCGTCATCGACTTGGTCGAGTTGACGACGATGTTCTTCGCGTGATCGCCGAACGCGCGCTTGATGCCCGTCGTTTCCGCGAGATCGCCCAGCGGCGTCGACGTGCCGTGCGCGTTCAGATAGCTCACCTCGTCAGGATTGATGCGCGCGTTCTTCATTGCAGCCAGCATGCAGCGGCGAGCGCCATCGCCATCCTCGAGCGGAGCCGTCATGTGGTACGCGTCGCCGCTCATGCCGTAGCCGGCCACTTCGGCGTAGATCTTCGCGCCACGCGCCTTCGCGTGCTCGTACTCCTCGAGCACCATCACGCCCGCACCCTCGCCCAGCACGAAGCCGTCACGGTCCTTGTCCCAGGGACGGCTCGCCGTAGCGGGATCGTCGTTGCGCTGCGAGAGCGCGCGCGCCGCCGCGAAACCGCCGATGCCGAGCGGCGACACGGTGGATTCCGCGCCGCCCGCAATCATCGCGTCCGCATCGCCGTATTCGATGAGGCGCGCGGCCTCGCCGATGCAATGCAGGCCCGTCGTACAGGCTGTGACGATTGCGAGATTCGGGCCTTTGATGCCGAACTTGATCGACAGGTGGCCCGAGATCATGTTGATGATCGAAGCCGGCACGAAGAACGGCGAAATACGGCGCGGACCGCGATTGAGCAGTTCGGTCTGCGTAATTTCGATCATCGGCAGCCCGCCGATGCCGGACCCCACCACCACGCCCACGCGTTCCGCGTTTGCCTCGGTGATTTCGAGTCCGCTGTCCTGCATCGCCTGCATACCCGCCGCAACGCCGTAATGGATGAATGTATCCATATGGCGCGCTTCCTTGCCGGGGATGTAGTCCTCGATGTTGAAGCCCTTCACCTCGCCGGCGAAGCGCGTCGAGAAGTTCGACGCGTCGAACTTCGTGATGTTGGCGATGCCGGACGTGCCGGCAACGAGATTGGACCAGCCGTCGGCAACATTATTGCCAACAGGCGAAATCAGCCCCAGGCCTGTAACGACAACTCGACGACGGCTCACGGTAACCCCTTTTCCATAGAATGACAAAAGCAAAAGCCACAGGGGCCACAGGAAATGCTCCTGTGAGCCCTGTGGCTGTTAGCCGGCAGATGCGCTTGCAAATGTGCTCGCAGGTGCACTGGCGGATGAGCGGGCAGCGGCGCGGCCCGACAGGCAGCGCGCGGAACGCGGACGCGAACCGGCTCAGGCCTTGACGTTCGCGCGGGCGTAGTCGATAGCCTGCTGGACGGTCGTGATCTTTTCGGCTTCCTCATCCGGAATTTCCATGCCGAATTCGTCTTCGAGGGCCATGACCAGTTCGACGGTATCGAGCGAGTCCGCGCCGAGATCGTTCACGAACGACGCTTCGTTCTTGATTTCCGCTTCGGCTACGCCCAGTTGTTCCGCGACGATCTTCTTGACGCGCTGTTCGATGTTGTCCATTACCCCTCCAAGGGAAGAAAGTTCATAAATACGAGTGCGCGCATTTTATCAGGTTTGACCTGGCAAAAAAGCTGCGCCCACGGGTTCCAGACGGCCAATCCGCGCTGCGCTCTTCGATGGTGTTTGCGACGAGCGCATCAAGGCGCGGATAGTACCTGAATCCGGTTACGACATGTACATACCGCCGTTGACGTGCATCGTCGTGCCGGTAATGTAGCCGGCGTGCGGCGACGCGAGGAACGCGACGGCGTGAGCGATATCGTCCGGGCTGCCGAGACGGCCGAGCGGAATCTGCGCCTTGAGCGCCGCTTGCTGCTCCTCGGGCAGAACCTTGGTCATGTCGGTATCGATGAAGCCCGGCGCGACACAATTCACGGTGATGTTGCGGCTGCCGATCTCGCGCGCGAGCGCACGCGTCATACCCGCCACGCCGGCCTTCGCGGCCGCGTAGTTCACCTGCCCCGGGTTGCCCGCCGAACCCACCACCGACGTGATGTTGATGATGCGACCACCACGCGCCTTCATCATGGGACGCAGAACGGCACGCGACAGACGGAACACCGCCTTCAGGTTGGTGTCGATCACGGCATCCCACTCCTCGTCCTTCATGCGCATGGCGAGCTGGTCCTGCGTGATGCCGGCGTTATTCACAAGAATGCCCAGGCCGCCGAACTCCTTGACGGTGGCTTCGATCAGCGCTTCGGCCGCACCGGCGTCGTTGACGTCGAGCACAGCACCGCGGCCGTTCAGGTCCGCCGCCTTGAAGGCGTCGTCGATTGCGGTTGCGCCCGCTTCGCTCGTTGCCGTGCCGATCACGGTCGCGCCCTGGCGGGCCAGTTGGAACGCAATGGCGCGGCCAATGCCGCGCGATGCGCCCGTCACGATCGCGATCTGTTTGTCGAGAGTCTTTTCCATCGTTCAGTCCGGGTTGCGAATGGCCCGATAAGTATCGAATTAGCGGGCAAGTAACACTGGGAGCGCTGGTCGCCCACACCTTGCGGCGAAAGCGCCTGGCATAGCTGTCAGCGCAGGCCGCCGCGCGACCCCGTTCGCGGCATCAGGCGCCGGCGAGCTTCAATGCTTCGTCGAGCGAAGCCGGGTCGACGATCGCTACACCCACGAGGTTGCCGTCGATCCGTTTCGTGAGGCCGGCCAGCACCTTGCCGGGACCGCATTCGATCACGTGCGTCATGCCTTGCGCCGCGATCGTCTTCACGCACTCCACCCAGCGCACGGGACCGGCGGCCTGACGCACCAGGGCGTCGCGAATCGCAGCCGGGTCGCTGACCATGGCGACATCGACGTTGTTCACCACCGGAATGGCGGGCTCACGCACCTCGACGCTCGCGAGATACTCGCGCAACTGATCGGAAGCCGGCTTGAGCAGCGACGAGTGAAAGGGTGCCGACACGGGCAGCGGCAGCGCGCGCTTCGCGCCCCTTGCCTTCGCGACTTCGCAGGCCTTTTCGACCGCTGCCTTGTGACCCGCGATCACCACCTGCGCCGGCGCGTTGAAATTCACGGCTTCGACAACACCCGCAGCGGATGCTTCGGCGCACACGGCGCGTACCGTGTCGTCGTCGAGACCCAGGATCGCAGCCATGCCGCCTTCGCCCACCGGCACCGCCGACTGCATCGCCTGCGCGCGAAAACGCACGAGCGGCACAGCATCGCGAAACGCGAGCGCGCCGGCCGCGACGAGCGCCGTGTACTCACCCAGGCTGTGGCCGGCCACCATGGCCGGCGCGGGGCCACCCGCCTGTTGCCAGGCGCGATAGACCGCATACGCCGCGGTGAGCATGACCGGCTGCGTATTCGTCGTGAGATTGAGTTCCTCGGCGGGGCCTTCGGCAATCAACTTGCCGAGGTCCTGGCCGAGCGCGTCGGAGGCTTCCTCGACGGTCTCGCGCACCACGGCGTGATCAGCAAACGCATTCAGCATGCCGACCGACTGCGAGCCCTGTCCGGGAAAAACGAACGCGAATTTCATAACGTCCCCAATTCGTTGAATTCAGAAGCGGATGCACACGCGCGGCGTGCGCATCGCGGCGCGGTCGCCGCACAGGGCGACCCCATAAGGTAGTCGCCGCGTTCAGGCAGCGCGCCCGCAGCGGCCGTCAATAACGGATGACCGAGGCGCCCCAGGTGAAGCCGCCCCCGACGCCTTCGATCAGCACGTTCTGGCCGCGCCGGATGCGTCCGTCGCGCACGGCGACGTCGAGAGCGAGCGGAATGGAAGCGGCGGACGTGTTGCCGTGCTCGCCTACCGTGACGATCATGCGCTCTTGCGGCAAGTGGAGTTTGCGGCAGGTGCCCTGCATGATGCGGATGTTGGCTTGATGCGGAACGAGCCAGTCGATTTGATCGGCTGAGAGATGAGCTTTTTCCAGCGCTTCGACGGCGACTTTCTCGAGCAGATTCACCGCGAGCTTGAACACCGCCTGGCCATCCATGTGCAGGAATGCGCTGCCTGCGACCACGCCACCGTTCACATTGCCGGGCGTGCAGAGAATGTTCGCGTAGCTACCGTCGGCATGCAGTGCGCTGGAGAGCACACCAGGCTCTTCCGACGCCTGAAGGATCACCGCGCCCGCGCCGTCGCCGAACAGAACGCACGTGGTGCGATCGTTGAAATCGAGAATGCGGGAGAACGTCTCCGCTCCGACGATGAGTGCCGTACGCGCCTGTCCGCCGCGAATGAAGCTGTCGGCGGTAGCCAATGCGTAGGCGAAACCGGAGCATACGGCCTGCACGTCGAATGCCGCGCCGTGGCTCTTGATGCCGAGCTTGCTCTGCAGCAGGCACGCCGTGCTCGGAAACACGTAGTCGGGAGTGGACGTCGCAACGATGATCAGATCGATGGATTGCGGATCGATGTCCGCGGCTTCGATCGCGCGACGCGAAGCGATCAGTGCGAGTTCGCTGGTGGGAACGTCGGGTTCGGCGAAATGGCGCGCATGGATGCCGGTGCGGGCAACGATCCATTCATCGCTCGTCTCGATGCCGTTCTTGGCGAGACGTTCAGCCAGTTCCTGGTTCGTGACGCGATCGGGCGGCAGATAGCTGCCAGTACCGGCCACGCGGGAATATAGAGTCGATTGAGCCATTATGCCTTCGGGGATAATGCTGCGTAGGGCTCGGCCGGCTGGCCGGCAGCTGGGCTGGCAAAACCCGCGCCGCCCGCTTCGCGCGCGGCCTGCTCGAGGGGTGCCGCGTTCTCTTCCATGGCGCGCGCAAGACGTTCCACCACGCCATTTTTGACGGCATCATACCCGCGTTTGATCGCCCACTCAAACGCGTAGGCGTCCGCGGAACCGTGGCTTTTGATGACGAGACTGCGCAGGCCGAGAAGAGCCGCACCGTTGTACTGACGATAGTCCACGCGCTTCTTGAAACGTGACAGCACGGGCAGCGCAGCGAGCGCCATGAGCTTCGTGAGCCAGGAGCGGCCGAACTCTTCCTTGATGATGTCGGCGAGTATCTGGGCCAATCCTTCCGACGTTTTCAGCGCGACATTTCCAACGAAACCGTCGCAGACGATCACGTCGACGGTGCCCTTGTAAATGTCGTTGCCTTCCACGTTGCCGCGAAAATTCAGCGTGCTCGCGCGCAGCAGTTCGCCTGCGCGCTTGATGGTCTCGTTGCCCTTGATGACCTCTTCGCCGATGTTCAGGAGTGCGATGCTCGGACGTTCCTTGCCTTCGAGTGCAGACACGAGCGCGTGCCCCATCTCGGCGAACTGCAGCAGATGCTGCGGCCCGCAATCGACATTGGCGCCGAGATCGAGCATCGTCGTGTAGCCGTGCGGGTTGGGCATGGCGAACGCGATAGCGGGGCGCTCGATGCCGGGCAACGTCTTGAGCACATAGCGGGAGACGGCCATCAACGCGCCGGTGTTGCCGGCGGAGATGCAGGCCTGCGCCTCGCCGTCCTTCACGCGGTTGAGCGCCACGCGCATCGACGAGTCTTTCTTCTTGCGCAGCGCGACCTCGACCGGATCGTCCATGGCGACGACCTCGGTTGCTGCCACGACGGAGAGCGCCGGGTCGTCCAGTGCCTTGAGCTTTTTCAGCTGCGCTCGAATCGCCGTCTCGACGCCGACGAGCATCAGGTGCGCGTCGGGATGCGCACGAACGAAATGGACCGCAGCGGGGACGGTGACGGACGGACCGTGGTCGCCTCCCATGCAATCAATCGTGAGCTTTACAGTCATGGAATGCGACGAATTTCAGACACTTCAGACACAAAAAAGCGGCAGTTGAATGCCGCCTTTTTGCCTAGCAGGAACGTAGTCAAGCGAACGGATCGCCATGCGAAACGCCAGAAGGCGCAACGCGATGTGGCGATTAGTCGTTCTTCGTCTTGACGACCTTCTTGCCGCGGTAGTAGCCATTCGGGCTGACGTGGTGACGCAGATGCACTTCACCCGTGCTCGGCTCGACAGCCAGCGGAGCCGACTGAAGGAAATCGTGCGAGCGGTGCATGCCGCGCTTCGACGGCGACTTCTTGTTCTGTTGAACTGCCATGATAACTCCTGAAAATTTTTTGAATTCTAACACAGCACGATCCGGCCTTAGCCAACCCTGACACCCGTCCTGAACATCCGCCCGGACTGCGACAAGGCGTATCGTGCTACCCAGCAACCTGTTTGTTCAGCGCTCGCTTAAAGCGCCGTCAATGCTTGTCACCCGCCCCGCCCTTCTTGAGCGCTTCCAGCGCCGCAAAAGGATTGGGCTTCGTTGTACCGCCCTGCTCAGGCTCACCGACACTTTCGCCGTCCTCTTCGGGCGGCTCGCTGGCATCGTCGCCACTCGCGCCCGAGGTAAGGCTCTCGTGGACTTCGGGGCAGACCTCGTGCTTCGGCACCAACGGCAGCGAAAGCAGCAGCTCTTCCTCGATCAACTCGATGAGATCGAACTGGCGCGAGCCCACGATCACTTCGATTTCGTCCTCGTCGAGCGGAAACTCCTCGGCCTCGGCTTCCGTCTGGACGATGCGATAAATCGCGTCGACGTCGAAGGCCTGCTCATAAGGCGTGAGGCACCGCTGACACTCGAGCCACGCGGCACCGTGAATGGCGAGCCGCAAATACGGCTGCGGACCCTCGGTACCGTCGTCCTGCAATTCCGGCTGCGTGGAGCCTTCTGCCTGCCACGTGAACGACGTATCGCGATCTGGCGCGTCTGCCGGGACTTCGTTTAACATGCGCGGCAGTTGCGAGACGCGTACCACACCCGCAGCCTGACGCCCGCTGCGCGCGAACTCGAAGAGATCGAGTTCATGCATGCTGGCCGGACCGGCAGGTTTGCCTGGATGTTCGGTCATGTGCGGCTCCTGCATCGGTGAAAAATTTCGCGCAGCTTCGTTGCCAACGAAGAACCGGCAAGAACCCGCGAAAGAGCACCGATGAAAAGCCGGTGATCATAGCGCCTTTATCTTTTCGAGTCAAACACTTAAGGGCTCGCGCGAAATCGCCCGTATCACCGCCGTTTGCGGCGCGTTAACGGTACGGTCGCGGTACGGTTGCGCGCCGCCGCGGCCTCTCGGCAACGCCCTTGCCATCCGTCTTTCATCTCAGGAAACCATGCCGGATTTCTCCGATCGCCTGCCTTCAGCCGGCCGACCAGCCCTGATTCTCGCCAGCAGCTCGCCCTACCGGCGCGAACTGCTCGAAAGATTGCGCATTCCCTTCGACGTAGCGGTACCCGCGATCGACGAAACGCCCCTGCCCGGTGAAACGCCGGAAGCCACCGCGCTGCGGCTCGCCGAAGCGAAAGCGAGAGCCGTGGCGGCTACGCTGCCGGCGAACGCGGGGCGCACGCTCGTCATCGGGTCCGATCAGGTTGCGACCTTCGACGGCAAGCAGATCGGCAAACCGGGCACGCACGAACGCGCGCTTGCCCAATTGCAGGCCATGCGGGGCCGCGAAGTGCTGTTTCACAGCGCGCTATGCCTGTTCGACAGCGCGTCGGCCGAGGCGCAATCGGTAGACGTCGTAACCCACGTGCGTTTCCGCCGACTGCCGGACGCCACGCTCGACGCCTATCTGCGAGCCGAAACGCCCTACGACGTCGCAGGCAGCGCCAAATCCGAAGGGCTCGGCATTGCGCTCCTCGAAGCCATTCAGTCCGACGATCCCACGGCGCTGATCGGCTTGCCGCTGATCGCGCTGACGCGGATGTTGCTCGCCGCCGGTTATCCATTGCTGGAGGCGGCATGAGCGGCACGCTTTACCTGATTCCCAACACGCTGGGCGAAAGCGAAGGAGACGCCGATCCGCTTGCCGCCGTGTTGCCGCAGACGGTACGCACGCGCGCGGCCGGGCTCCGCTACTACATTGGCGAAAACGCGAAATCCACGCGGGCCTTCCTGAAGAAAGTAGGCACCGAACAGCCCATTCAGGCGATCGAGATTCGCGAATTGAACGTCAACACGCCGCCCGGCGAGGTCGACAAACTGCTCGAACCGGTGCTTGCCGGTACGGACGCTGGGCTCGTGTCCGAAGCGGGATGCCCTGCGGTAGCCGACCCGGGGGCGCTTCTGGTGCGTCGCGCGCATGAGCGCGGAGTGAAGGTCGTGCCGCTCGTTGGACCCAGTTCGATTCTGCTCGCGCTCATGGCGTCGGGCCTGAACGGCCAGAGCTTTGCGTTTCACGGCTACCTGCCCGTCGATGCCGGCGAACGCGCAAAGCGGCTACGCGAACTTGAGCAGCAGTCGCGCAAGTCGAAACAGACGCAGATTTTCATCGAGACGCCGTACCGCAACCGCGCGCTGCTGGACACGCTCCTCTCCACGTGCGCGCCCTCGACACTCGTGTGCGTGGCCGCCGACCTGACCTTGCCCACGGAGATCGTTGCGAGCCGGACGGTGTCTGCCTGGAAAAAAGCGCCGCCGCTGGATCTCCAGAAACGGCCCGCGATTTTCCTGCTGCTCGCGGTATAGCGCTCAGCGGCGGTCTCTGGCCCAAACTGCGCGTGCCTGCTGTTTGGTTCAGCCGGCAAAAGCTAGCGCCCACTCACCGGCTCCCTACCGCCGTTAGCGCAGACTCACCTTGCCGGTCAAAATCAGTGTATGCACGGCGGCACTGCCCACGGCGGTGCCGAACTTGCGTGCGACGCGGTCGGTGAGGCTCTCCTTCACCGTGTAATCGACGATGTCGGGCGCCTTGATGACGTCGCGCGCTACATAGTCCATATCGCCGAAACCGTCGGCCAGGCCCAGTTCCACGCTTTTCTCACCGGTCCAGAAAAGCCCCGAAAAGATGTCGGGCGTCTCGTGCAGACGCTTGCCGCGCCCCGCGCGCACGGCTGAAATGAACTGGGTATGGATCTGATCAAGCATGGACTGGGCGTGCTCGTCCATCTTCGGCGTATCGGGTGAAAACGGATCGTAAAACGCCTTGTTCTCGCCCGAAGTACGCATCCGCCGCTCGACCCCGAGCTTCTCCATCAACCCCGTGAAACCGAAGCCATCCATCAGCACGCCGATCGAGCCGACGATGCTGGCCTTGTCCACGTAGATCTTGTCGGCCGCTGCCGCAACGTAATAACCGCCCGAGGCGCACATGTCGCCCACCACGACGTAGAGGGGGATGGCCGGGTACTTCGCACGCAGCCGGCGAATCTCCTTGTACATGATGCCGGCCTGCACCGGACTACCGCCCGGGCTGTTGATGCGCAGGATCACGCCGGCCGTGCCCTCGTCCTCGAAGGCATTCTGGAGTGCGGTGTCGATGTCCTCGGCGTTCGCCGTGCTCTCCGATGCAATCTCGCCGTCCAGCGAGACGAGTGCCGTGTGACGCCCCGTGCTGGACACCTTGCCGCCCGAGACGTCGAGCAGCCCGATGGCGACCAGCAGCAGCACGGCAAGAAAGGCGAAGCGGAAGAAAATTTTCCAGCGCCGGGCAGCGCGTTGCTCGTTGATCGCTGCCAGCGCGATGCCTTCGAGCGCCGCTCGCTCCCAGCCGGGCTCGCCGGCGGCGGTGACAGTAGCGGGCTTCGTGCCCGAAGAAGAGGTGTCGTTCGGATCGGAAGTCGGCTGGTCGGACATGCGTGGCGTGTGGAAGGTCAGGAATCGGCCGGACGCAGATCGTTGTCCGGCAGCCAGAATACGGCGCGGCCTTCCGGCGTGTCCCGTTCGTCAGCCTGCACCGGGCGAAGCCTGCCGCCGCGGCACGGACCGCCGACACACCGGCCGGTATCGGGCTCGTAAATCGCGCCATGCGTTGCGCACATCAAGTATAAACCGGACGATTCGAAGAACTGACCCTCCACCCAGTCGAGTTCCATGGGCACATGGGCGCAGCGATTGAGATAGCCGTAGGGCCGGCCGTTGTAGCGCACGAAGAACACCACCGCCTCCCCGCCTGCGTACGAGGCACGGCAACGCACGCCCACGCCGCCTTCCACGAGTTCGTGCGCCGCGCAGACACGCACGGGATCGAGCACCGCGGCACTCATGCGTTCTCCCGCAGCCATGCGACGAGAGAGCCGACGCTGTGGGCCACGAAGCGGGGTTCGAGCGCAGCGAGCGAGTCCGCCGGATGCGCGCCATAGGCGACGCCCACGCCGGCCGTGCCTGCATTGATCGCCATCTGCAAATCGTGCGTCGTGTCGCCGATCATGACGGTGCGCTCCAGGTCCTGGCCGAGCTCCCGCGCCAGTTCCTGCAGCATGGCGGGGTGCGGTTTCGAGAACGTTTCGTCAGCACAGCGCGTGCCGTCGAAGAGGCTCGTGAGACGCGCCTGGTCCAGCGCCCGGTTCAGGCCCACGCGGCTCTTGCCCGTGGCGACACTCAGCAGATAGCCGGTGTCGCGCAGTTCCTCGAGCATTTCGCGCACGCCGGCAAAAAGCTCCGTGTGCTGGTCCTTCACCAGATAGTGGAACCGGTACCGCTCGGCGAGACGCGGATAGTCGGACGGGTCGAGCGTCGGCGCGGCGATTTGCAGCGCGTCGCGCAACCCGAGCCCGATCACGAAGCTCGCCGCCTCGTCGGCCGGCACGGGAAGACCCAGGTCACGGCACGCGGCCTGGATGCTGCACGTGATGTGCGCGGTCGAATCCATGAGCGTGCCGTCCCAGTCGAAGACGATCAGGTCAAAGTGCTGTCGGGCCATGCGCGTTCGTCTCCCCTTCGATATCGGTATCGTGGTTATACCCGGCCGGGTTTTGCGGCGCCGCGGCGTGCGGCGCGTTTCCTGTACTGGCCGATCCGTCGCGCAGCGCCGTGAGCTGGGCGAGAAAACGCCGGCACTCGGCGGGCAACGGCGCCTCGAACTGCAAGGTCTCGCCGGTTAGCGGATGCACGAGCTTGAGCCGGTGCGCGTGCAGGAACATGCGCTTCAGCCCGGGAACGGCATTGGCGCGAGCCAGCGCCTTGTTCAGCGCAAAGTCGCCGTACTTGGCGTCGCCCACGATCGGCAGGCCAAGATGGGCCAGATGCACGCGAATCTGATGTGTACGGCCGGTCTTGAGCTCAGCTTCGAGGAGCGCGTACTCGGGCCAGCGATCGACCAGATTGAAAACCGTGTGCGACGCCAGACCGTCCGACTGGACGCGCACGCGTCGCTCGCCTTCCGGGGTCAGATATTTGTGCAGAGGCTCCTTCACGACGCGCCGGCGGCCCCAGTCGCTCGCCCACTGCCCGTGGACGCACGCGTAGTAGCGCTTGTCCATGCGGTTATCGCGAATCTGCTCGTGCAGGCCCACGAGCGCCGCACGCTTCTTGGCCAGCATGAGCACGCCCGAGGTCTCGCGGTCCAGCCGGTGCACCAGTTCGAGGAACTTCGCGTGCGGCCTCGCTTCGCGCATCTGCTCGATTACGCCGAACGCCACGCCGCTGCCGCCGTGAACGGCCACACCCGCGGGTTTGTCGATGACGAGCAGCGCATCGTCCTCGAACAGGATGTCGAACTGGGCAGAGGGCACTGACGCGGCGTCGTAGCTCTGGGTCTGCGCGACCCGGATCGGCGGAACGCGCACCATGTCGCCTTGCTCGAGCCGGTATTGGGCATCGACCCGGCCTTTGTTCACGCGCACTTCCCCGCTTCGCAGGATCCGGTAAATGTGGCTCTTCGGCACGCCCTTGCAGACGCGCGTGAGGAAATTGTCAATGCGCTGACCGGCGGAGTTCTCGTCTACTTCGACGAAGGAAACCTGGTCGCTTGCGACCTGATTCTGGGAAATTTTGCCTAACCCTTTCATTCTGAATATAATTTGCCCAGCGTACCGGCGCGGCCGGCCTTCGCGTTCGAACGGTTCGAACGGCTTCGAGGCGCCCCAAACCGCACGGTCTGCGCAGGCAGCAAGCGATAAATCGTCATTTTACTTGCGCCCGGGGCTGGTTGCTCACCCTGACAACGAGATGCAACGAGTTGCACGCACGGATCCCGCAACGGGCAGGGACGGCGCCCACAGGCACGTTCGGTCACGTCGGCTCCGACGGTAACGGAATGTTGGTACAAAGAATTTGTCTGGCAGGCCTTCTCTCGCGCTCCAAAGTTTGCGCGGTTGCGCGGCACAAGGCGGCCAGTGGCGAAAATACGGCGTGCGCCCGAAGCGTTCCGAGAAAACGGCGGAACATGGCGACGTCAAAATGAGGCGAGACACCCGAGGGGGAAGACGGGCGTTCCAGATCAGCTTCCCGCATGCGGCACGACCGCAGGTTTCAACGCGCAGCAAGGCCGCGCGCAGCACATTGCGCGCAGCAGGCCCAAGCGTCGGAGAAACCGGAAGCATTCGGACCACCGCATTCCGCGCGGCGTATCGAGCCATTGTTTGAAGCCGTATTCGCACGTGCCCCGCGGCCCTTCCATCCGTTTGCCGGATGGGCCCTCTGACGGCAATTCTCCCCGCCATCGTTCCTGCTCCAGCGTGCTTGTGACAACACAATAAGGCGCGGCATGCCGTCGCCCGCCAGCGTCTCCGTGCCTGACAACCACGGGACGTGGGCCGGCAAGGCCGCTCTGGAGCCGTTCAATGAAACGCATGCTGTTCAATGCGACGCAGCAGGAGGAATTGCGCGTTGCCATCGTCGACGGTCAGAAGCTGATCGACATCGACATCGAAACCGCCGGGCGCGAGCAGCGCAAGGGCAATATCTACAAGGGAATCGTCACCCGCATCGAGCCGTCGCTCGAAGCCTGTTTCGTCAACTATGGCGAAGACCGCCACGGCTTCCTGCCGTTCAAGGAAGTGGCTCGCCAGTATTTCCGCGACGGCGTGGACATGCGCTCGGCACGCATCCAGGACGCCCTGCGCGAAGGCCAGGAACTCATCGTCCAGGTCGAGAAGGAAGAGCGCGGCAACAAGGGCGCGGCGCTCACCACGTTCATTTCGCTCGCCGGCCGCTACCTCGTGCTGATGCCGAACAATCCGCGCGGCGGCGGCGTCTCCCGGCGTATCGAGGGCGACGACCGTCAGGAACTGCGCGAAACCATGGGCCAGCTGCAACTGCCCGATGGCATGAGCATCATCGCGCGCACGGCCGGCATCGGGCGCAGCGCCGAAGAACTCCAGTGGGACCTGAATTATCTGCTGCAACTGTGGCGCGCCATCGAGGCCGCTTCGCAAAGCGGCCGCCAGGGCGAGCCGATGCTGATTTACCTGGAATCGAGCCTCGTGATCCGCGCGATCCGCGACTACTTCCAGCCCGATATCGGCGAAATCCTGATCGATACGACGGACATCTACGATCAAGCCCGCGCCTTCATGGACATCGTGATGCCCGACAACGTCGGGAAGGTGAAGCGCTACCACGACGATGTGCCGCTTTTCTCGCGCTTCCAGATCGAGCACCAGATCGAAACCGCGTACTCGCGCACGGTGCCGCTGCCCTCGGGCGGCGCCATCGTGATCGATCACACGGAGGCGCTCGTCGCCATCGACGTGAACTCGGCGCGCGCCACCAAGGGCGCCGACATCGAGGAAACCGCGGCGCGCACCAACCTGGAAGCCGCCGACGAAGTGGCCCGCCAGCTGCGCCTGCGCGACCTGGGCGGCCTGATCGTGATCGACTTCATCGACATGGAGTCGGCCCGCAGCCAGCGCGAAGTCGAGCAGCGCCTGAAAGACGCGCTCAAGCACGACCGCGCTCGCGTGCAGATGGGCAAGATCTCGCGCTTCGGCCTGATGGAGCTGTCGCGCCAGCGTCTGCGCCCGGCGCTTTCCGAAGGCAGTCACGTCACCTGCCCGCGCTGTAACGGCACGGGGCACATCCGCGACACCGAATCGTCGGCCTTGCAGGTCCTGCGCATCATCCAGGAAGAGGCGATGAAGGAAAACACCGCGGCGATCCACTGCCAGGTGCCGGTTGAAGTAACGGCCTTCCTGCTGAACGAAAAGCGCGCGGAAATCAACAAGATCGAGTCGCGCTTCAAGGTCAACGTCGTCCTGATCCCGAACAAGCACCTCGACACGCCGCACTACAAGCTCGAGCGCCTGCGCCACGACGACGCACGCCTTGACGAGCCGCGCGCGTCCTGGAAGATGGCCGAAGACGCGGCACGCGAAATGGAGTCCGAAACGGGCTACAGCAAGCGCAGCGAAGAGGTGAAGCCGAAGCAGGAAGCCGCGGTGAAGGGCATTACGCCCGAGCGTCCGGCGCCCAGCGCGCCGGTCAAGGCAGCGGAGCCCCCGGTGGCACCGGTGCCGGCCGTTGCTGCGCCCGCAAGCGGCGGCTTTTTCGGCTGGCTCAAGGGCCTGTTCGGCGTGCAGCCGGCTCCGGCGGCACCCGCTCCGGCGCCCGCACAGCCCGCAAAGACCGAACGCCCGGCACGCGAAGGGCGCGCGGAGCGCCCGGCCGGCGAGCGCGGTGGTGACCGCAATCGCAACCGCCGCGGCGGACGCGACGCGGCCGCGCGCGGCGAAGGTGCCGCCGTGGGCGGACGCCAGCAGCAACCGGCGCAACGCCGCGAGGAACGCGAACCGCGCGAAGGTCGTGAAGGCCGTGAGGCTCGCGAGCCACGTCAACCGCGCGAAGCCCGCGAGGGACGTGAGGGTCGGGAAGGACGCGAGCAACGCATCGAGCGCGTGGAGCGCGGTCAGGAACGCGCCGACGCCGAAGCCACGCCGCGCGGCGAACGGCAGGAGCGCCAGGAGCGTGGTGAGCGTCGCGAACGCGCGGAACGTGGCGAACGCCGTCGTCCGCAAGCGGAGGCGGCAGCCGAGCAACTGAACGTCCCGACCGAAGTGTCGACGCCGGAATCGGAAGCTGCCGTCCAGGCGGGCATGGCTGAAGGCATTGCACCGGAAGACCAGGGCGCCGCGCCGCGTGAAGGCGAAGAACGTCGCCGTCGCCGCCGCGGCCGCCGTGGCGGTCGTCGCGAGCGCGAGGCCGAAGGCGCAAACCTGACGCATACGGCCGACCTTGCGGAAGCCGGCAGCGATACGGAACCGGAAGAAGCAACGGAAGCCGTTCACGAAGTCGAGCATCACGGCGTGAAGCCGGCGGGCACGGTGGAAGCCGTGGTCGCCGCCGTCGCGACGGAGAAGGTCGTCGTGACCGAACTCCAGCCCGCAACGGACGCTCCCGAACTCGCCGCGCAAGCCGCAGCGAAGATTGAGACCATCGCGCCGATCGTGTCCGCGGAAGAAGGTGCCGCAGCGACGGAAGCGGGTCGTGCACAAGTCGCGCCGGCTGCTGAACCGGCACCTGCGCCGGCACCGGTCGAAACGGCTCCCGCGGCTGCCGCGATCGAAACCGTGCCAGTCGCTCCGGTTGAGGCCGCCGCGGTTGCGTCGCCAGAGGACGCTGCTGCGCCTCAAGCCGCACCGGCCGAAACGGCGCCCGCCGCGCAACCCGTGCCGGAAGCCGCCACGCCGTCGGTGGAAGAGGTTCCCGCCGCCGTGCAGCCGGTTCCGGTCATTCGCGAGGACGTGATTCAGGCTGCGGTTCCGGCACATGAAGCAGCCGTGCCCGTCGCCGCAATCCCCGTCGAAACGGCACCTGCGGCACCGCCGGCACCCGTCGAAGCCAAGCCCCGTCAGGCCGCACCGCACGCCAACGGCCTCTCGCCGGAAGCATTGCAGCCGATGCTGGCGAACGCTGGCCTCGTCTGGGTCAACACGGACGCCGACAAGCTGCGCGCGGCGCAGGAAGCCGCGGCCCAGGTGGTGAAGCCGCCGCGCGCGCCGCGCGAACGCAAGCCGCTGCCACCGGGGGACTCGACGCCGATGCAACAGGTCGAGACCGTCAAGCACGTGCAGTAATAAGCCCGCACGCAGTCTTTCGAGCTGCGCCGCGTCGGAAAAGCCCGCCCTCACCGGCGGGCTTTTTTTGTCCGATACCTGAGCGTCGGCGCCGTCATCGCCCGCAACGCTGGTAACACGGGGCGGCCAACGGGGCGGCATTCCGCGCACATCTTCACCGCGCCAACTGCCCAGCCGCCGGACACAGCGGGTCTACTCCCATGTGGCAAAACGGCTGCTCGGCTAAAATGCATGGTCAAGCCTTGTTAAAACCACCATGTCCCGTCGCATCATCCTCGTCGCCGACGCCAACGCGCTCACCGTTCCCCGCTCCGCTGCCGGAGCCACCAGTGCGCCGAGCGGCGTGCTTCTCGATACGCTGGAGCGCCCGCTGCGCGACCTGCGCATTTCGGTGACGGACCGCTGCAACTTCCGCTGCGTCTACTGCATGCCGCGCGAAGTCTTCGACAAGGACCACCCTTTTCTGCCGCATAGCGCCCTGCTGACCTTCGAGGAAATCGAACGGGTCGCGAAGCGCTTCGTCGCGCACGGCGTCGAAAAAATCCGCCTCACGGGCGGTGAACCGCTGCTGCGCAAGAACATCGAGCACCTCGTGGAGCGCCTTGCCGCGCTCACCACGCCGGACGGCCGTCCGCTCGACCTCACGCTCACCACCAACGGCTCGCTCCTCGCGCGCAAGGCGCGCAGCCTCAAGGACGCCGGCCTCACGCGCGTCACCGTGAGTCTCGACGCGCTCGACGATGCGCTCTTTCGCCGCATGAACGACGCCGACTTCGCCGTCGCCGACGTGCTCGACGGCATCGCGGCCGCCGAGGGCGTGGGACTCGCGCCGCTGAAGGTCAACATGGTCGTCAAGCGCGGCACCAACGACGCCGAAATTCTGCCCCTCGCCCGCCATTTCCGCGGCTCGGGCATCGTGCTGCGCTTCATCGAGTACATGGACGTGGGCACGTCGAACGGCTGGAACATGGTCGAAGTGCTGCCGTCCGCGGACGTCGTGGCGCGCATTCACGCGCAGTTTCCGCTCGTGCCGCTCGAGGCGCACAGCGCCGCCGAAACCGCGCAACGTTGGGCCTATGCCGACGGCGCCGGGGAGATCGGCGTCATTTCCAGCGTCACGCGCGCGTTCTGCGGCACGTGCACGCGCGCGCGCCTCTCGACGGAAGGCAAGGTCTATCTGTGCCTCTTTGCCTCGGCCGGCTACGACCTGCGCGCGCTCGTGCGCGGCAACGCCACGGACGACGACGTCGACGACGCCATCGCTCATATCTGGCAAGGCCGCGCCGACCGCTACTCGCAATTGCGCGGCAGCGGCGCCGCGCAATTGCCGTCGGGCGACGGCAGCCGGATCGAAATGTCGTACATCGGCGGCTGAACCAGACACGCCGATGAACCTGCCCGCCGATCGCATCACCGGACTCGTGCTCGCCGGCGGACGCGGCGCCCGCATGGGCGGCGCCGACAAGGGTCTGCAGATGCTGCAAGGCGAAGCGCTGGCACTGCACGTCATGCGGCGTCTCGCGCGACAGGTCGGTCCGCTTCTCGTCAGTGCGAACCGGCATCAGGACGCCTATGCCGCGCTCGGCGCGCCGTGGCACGCCGCGGTAGTGGCCGACGCCCTGCCCGACTACGCCGGTCCGCTCGCAGGGCTGCTCGCCGGCATGCGCGCCGCGCGTACCGAATGGCTGCTCGCCGCGCCCTGCGACTCGCCGTGGTTGCCGTCCGATCTCGCCCTGCGTCTTGCCGAGGCGGTCGAACCCGACGGCGCCGACATCGCAACCGCGAAGACCGTCAACGCCACCGGTGAAACCTCGCTGCATCCGGTCTTCGTTTTACTGCGCACTTCGCTTGCCGACGACCTCGCCGCCTTTCTGGCCGCGGGCGAGCGCAAGGTTCGCGCGTGGTACGCGCGCCACAAGGCCGTTGAAGTGGCCTTTGCCGATGAACGCGCGTTTTACAATATCAATTCATTGCAGGAACTCGCCGAATTCGGGCGCGCATGACGACGCCAGGCGCGCAACGATGCGCGCGCGTGCGGGCCCCGCAAGACATCGCCGCTCATCCTGGTACGACCGCCGGATCCCCTTCCAGGCGCGACGCATCTCCAATCAATGACCACGCTTAACAACCTGTCCCGTTGCGTCGCCGACTACGATCCCGAGGCGCTGCCCGTCGCCGCTGCCCAGGCCATCGTGCGTCAGTGGGCCACGCCGGTCACGTCCGCTGAACACGTGCCGCTGCGCGATGCGCTGGACCGAGTGCTGGCCGCCGACATCGTCTCGCCCATCGACGTGCCCGCGCACGACAACTCCGCCATGGACGGCTACGCCTTCGACAGCGCCGCCCTCGGCACGAGCACCCCAAACGGCGACGGCCCGCGCACGCTTGAATTGAAGATCGCCGGCAAGGCACTTGCGGGACATCCGTTCGACGGCAAAGCCGCGCGGGGCACCTGCGTGCGCATCATGACCGGCGCGCCGATGCCCGCCGGGTGCGACACGGTCGTGCCGCAGGAACTCACGAAGGTGGAAGGCGAGACGGTGTCGTTCGCCGCGGACGCCGTTCGGCCCGGCGCCAACCGCCGCCGCGCCGGCGAAGATCTGGCGGCGGGGCAGCCGGCCCTGCGTGCGGGCCGCTGGATGCGCGCCGCCGACATCGGGCTCGTGGCTTCGCTCGGCATCGCGGAGGTATCGGTGCGCAGGCGACTGCGGGTGGCGTTCTTCTCGACCGGCGACGAGCTGCGCTCCATCGGCGAGCCGCTCGCAACCGGCTGCGTCTACGACAGCAACCGGCATACGCTCTTCGCGATGCTTCGCCGCCTGAACGTGGAAGCCATCGACCTCGGCGTCGTGCGCGACGAACCGGGCGCGCTCGAAGCCACGATTCGCAGCGCGGCCGCCAATGCCGACGTCGTGCTGAGTTCGGGTGGCGTGTCGGTGGGCGAAGCGGACTTCACGCGCAAACTGCTCGACACCATCGGCGACGTGGCGTTCTGGAATCTCGCCATGCGGCCCGGCCGTCCGCTCGCGTTCGGCCGCATCTGGTCCGGCGCACGTGCCGGGGACGGTCATCCCGCGCTGTTCTTCGGCTTGCCGGGCAACCCCGTCGCGGTGATGGTCACGTTCTATCAGATCGTGCGCGAGGCGCTGATCGCGATGACAGGCGCCTCGGTGGACCCGGTGCCGCTCGTCGGCGCCGCCTGCGCGGTCGCCATCCGCAAGCGGCCGGGCCGCACGGAATTCCAGCGCGGCATCGCACGACGCGACGCGCACGGTCAATGGCACGTCACGCCCACGGGCTCGCAAAGCTCGGCGGCGCTGAGTTCGATGAGCGAAGCCAACTGCTTCATCGTCCTTGCGCACGATGCTGCCGATCTCGACGCGGGCGACAACGTCGACATCATGCTGTTCGATGCGCTCGTCTGAATCACTGTCTTTCACCAACCAACACACAACACGACCACGGGTCTCGACTCAATGAAAAAGCAGATCTCCTTCATCGCTCCGGGGCAGACCGCCAAAGCGCTCATCCTGGTCTACCTGACCTTCAGCGTGCCGATCGTGCTGCTCGGCATGCTCGTGGCGTTCATTCGCTATGGTTCGATGGAGCTGAGCACCGTGTTCAGCGCGCTGCTGCTCAACGCGATTCTCGGTTTCGTCCTGCTGTGGATTGCGTGCCACGCGTACAACTGGGTCGCCTCGCGTTTCGGCGGCATCGAAATCCATCTCTCCGATGTGCCCGAGGAAGCGTAAATGACCGCTGTCGTTCGTCCCGCCACGCCGGCCGACGTCGGCGCGATCTTCGCGCTGATGTACGAACTGGCCGAATACGAAAAGCTCACGCACCTGTTCGTCGCGACCGAGGCGGGTCTCGACGATGCGCTGTTCGGACCGCGGCCAGCATCGGAAGCGCTGGTGGCCGACGACGACGGACGCGTGGTCGGCTACGCGCTCTTCTTCCAAAACTTCTCGACCTTTCTGGGCCGGCGCGGGCTGTATCTCGAAGATTTGTACGTGCAGCCGTCGCAGCGCGGCACGGGGCTCGGCAAGGCCATGCTGAGCCGCCTCGCGGCGCTGGCACGCGAGCGTCAATGCGGACGTTTCGAGTGGTCGGTGCTCGACTGGAATCAGCCGGCTATCGATTTCTACGAGAAGCTGGGGGCCACCGTGCTGCCCGACTGGCGCATCGTGCGCATGACGGGCGACGCCATCGACCGCCTCGCCGACGCGGCATCGCCCGCAAGCGCGCAGCCTCGCTAAGAACGGGAACGACGGCTGCGTTGGCCGCGCCGCACGGCACCGCGGCCAACGCAAATTCAGGGCAAGCTCACGCCTTGAGCAAGAACTCAGGGCTCGTCCGCATCCGCGCCTGACAGCGCCTCGCCCAGCACACCGCTCGCCTCTTCGCCCGGCAGCGCTTCGACGTCGCGCAGCTTGCGGTTCATCGCCCGCGTACGTACCTCGGCGGCCTCGATGGAGCGCGTCACCGTTTCGAGCTGCGACTTCGTTTTCGCGAGCACGTCGCCGAACTTGCCGAACTCGGTCTTCACCGCGCCCAGCACCTGCCACACCTCGCTCGAACGCTTTTCGATGGCGAGCGTGCGAAAGCCCATCTGCAGACTGTTCAGCAGCGCCGTCAACGTGGTGGGGCCCGCGATGGTCACGCGATAGTCGCGCTGCAACAGGTCAGTGAGACCGGGGCGCCGCAGAATCTCCGCGTACAGCCCTTCGGTGGGCAGGAACAGCAGCGCGAAGTCCGTGGTATGCGGGGGCGCCAGATATTTCTCGGCGATGGTGCGCGCCTCGCCGCGCACGCGCGCTTCGAGCGCACGCCCCGCCTCGTCTATGGCCGCCACGTCGGCGCGTTCCTGTGCGTCGATCAGCCGTTCGTAGTCTTCGCGCGGAAATTTTGCGTCGATGGGCAACCATACCGGCGCCACGGTGCCCGTCGCGTCAGGACGGCCCGGCAGTCGAATTGCGAACTCCACGCGCTCGCCGCTCTTCGGCACCGTCGCGACGTTCTTCGCGTACTGGTCCGGCGTGAGCATCTGTTCGAGCAGCGCTTCGAGCTGCACTTCGCCCCAGGTGCCGCGCGTCTTCACGTTCGTGAGCACCTTCTTCAGGTCGCCGACGCCTGCGGCCAGCGTCTGCATTTCGCCCAGCCCGCGATGCACCTGCTCGAGCCGGTCCGACACCAGCTTGAACGATTCGCCGAGGCGCTGCTCGAGCGTGGCATGCAGCTTCTCGTCCACGGTGCGGCGCATCTCTTCGAGCTTCGTCGCGTTGTTCGCCTCGATGTCCTTGAGCCGCTGCTCGATCGTGGCGCGCACTTCGGCAAAACGCCGGTCGTTCGCTTCGGTCAGCTGCGACAGTTGCAGCGTGAGCGTGTCGCCGAAGCGCTTGAGCGTCGAGCCCTGTTCGTCGCGCGCCTGGAGCGCCTGCTGCTGCAGGCTCTGGCGCACGGCTTCGAGTTGCTGCGCGTTGGTCTCCGTGAGTTTGACGAGCTGTTGCGCGAAGCCGTCGATCTGATTGTTCTGCACGGTCGCGACGCTCGTGAGCTGCGTCGCGAGCGTCTGCTGGAATTGCGCGAGGCCGCTGCCCAGTTCGGTGCGAGAGGCCTGCGCCGTCTGCGCGATGTCCGTGCGCAGCTCGCGTTCGAGCCGCTCGGCGGTACGCATCTGCGCATCGTTGAATGCCGTGAGGCGGTCGGCCAGTTCGTCGAGCGCCGCTTGCGCCGAGCCATCGCGCCCGCGCATCGCCACCACCAGCGCGATCACGAGCGCCGCAGCCAGCACGATCACGGCAATCGACATCAACAGCATCGCCGTCATGAGCGTGCCCTTCCGATCACTTCAGGGTTGATGGGGTTCGGCGGCTGCCCCGCGCGCGGCCCTTCGCCGAGACCGGCAATCAGGTTGTCGGCGGCGAGATTGGCCATCGCACGGCGCGTGCGCTCCGTCGCGCTCGCGATATGCGGCGTGAGCACGATGTTGGGCACCGTAAGCAGCGCCGGGTTGAGGTTCGGTTCGCCTTCGAACACGTCGAGGCCGGCTGCGGCGATGCGCTTTTCCCGCAACGCTTCGGCAAGCGCAGCGTCATCGACGATACCGCCACGCGCAATGTTCGTGAGCGTGGCGGTGGGCTTCATCAACGCGAGTTCCGGCGCGCCGATGGTGTGGTGGTTCTCCGCCGTGTACGGCAGCACCAGCACGACGTGATCTGCCTCGCGCAGCAGTTCCGCCTTCGGCAGGTACGTGGCGTTCAGTTCGGCTTCGATCTGCGGCGCGACACGCGAACGGTTGTGATAGACGACGCGCATGTTGAAGCCGCGCGCGCGCCGCGCGAGCGCCTGGCCGATACGCCCCATACCGATCACGCCGAGCGTGGAGCCATAGAGATCGACGCCGAGAAAGCCGTCGTACGACCACTTCTGCCAGTGGCCCGCGCGCAGCCAATGCTCCGACTCCGCCATGCGCCGCGCGGCCGCCATCATGAGCGCCCAGCCGAAATCAGCCGTGGATTCGTTGAGAACATCCGGCGTGTTGGTACCCAGCACGTTGGCCGCATTGAACGCGGCCATGTCGAAGTTGTTGTAGCCCACCGCCATGTTGGACACGACGCGCAGCTTCGGCGCCGCCGCGAGCGTGGCCGCGCCGATGGGGTCGCCCGCCGTGAGCGCGCCGTCCTTGTCCGCGAGACGCCGCGCAAGTTCGTCGGCGCTCAGCACGTCGCCGTTGTTCCACTCCACGTCGAAGTGCTGCTTCAACCGCTCGATCACGTCCGGAAAGATGGGACGTGCCACGAGAATCTTCTGCATCGGTTTTCTCCGCTTTCTCAGTTTCCGTTTGCCCGTAAAGAGGCGTCAGAAAAATATCCACGTCGTCACGACGAACACCGGCAACAGCACGGCGCCCGACCACAGCAGGTAGCCGAAGAAGCTGGGCATGCGTATGCCGCGCGACTCCGCGATGGCCTTCACCATGAAATTCGGCGCGTTGCCAATATAGCTGTTCGCGCCCATGAACACCGCGCCGGCCGAAATCGCCGCGAGCGTGGTGGCGCCCGTGGTAGTCAGAGACGATGCGTCGCCGCCCGCGAGGTTGAAGAACACGAGGTACGTGGGTGCGTTATCGAGGAACGACGAAAGGAGTCCTGTCGCCCAGAAGTACATGGCGTCGCGTGGCTGGCCGGCGGCGTCGTTGACCAGATGCACGATACCGCCGAAGGCGCCGCCTTCGCCCGCGCGCAGGATCAGGATCACGGGCGCAATGGTCACGAAGATGCCCGCAAAGAGCTTCGCGACTTCCTCGATGGGCGCCCAGTTGAAGCCGTTGCCGATACGCGCCACGCGCGGCGTCACGGCGAGCGAGATCAGCGTGACCGCAACCAGCGCCACGTCGCGCACGGCGTTTTGCAGGGCAACGTGTACGCCCATGACGTCGAAGACCACGCCGGGCTTCCACAGACCGCTCGCGAGCACGAGCGCGACCACCGCCGCGAGCAGCAGCAGGTTGATCTTGCCGTCGATGCCGAACGACAGCGTGTCGGGCGTCGGGTCGAGCCTCGCCGGGCGCTGCTCCTCGCGGCGCGCCCAGTAGTAGGCATCGAGCGCGTAGAACAGCGCCAGCAGCACGCCGCAAACGAACAGCATGGGTAGCGCGAGGTGCTGGGTCGTCCAGAAGAAGCCCACACCGTTGAGGAAGCCGAGAAAGAGCGGCGGATCGCCGAGCGGCGACAGCGAGCCTCCTGCATTCGCCACGAGGAAGATGAAGAACACGACGACATGGACGACGTGCCGACGATTGTCGTTGGCGCGCAGGAGCGGCCGGATCAGCAGCATCGCCGCGCCTGTGGTCCCCGTGATGCTGGCGAGCGCGGTGCCGAGCGCAAGCATCGCCGTATTGACGCGCGCCGAGCCGTGCAGATTGCCGCGCACGCAGATGCCGCCGGCCACGGTATAGAGCGCCGTCAGCAGCACGATGAACGGGACGTATTCCTCCATGAGCGCATGCAACAGCGTGCGCCATGCGGTGCCCATGCCGAACGTCGCGCCGAACGGCACGATGAAGAGCGCAGCCCACGCGGCCGCGATCTTGCCGAAGTGGTGATGCCAGAAGGCCGGCGCGACAATCGGCAAGATGGCAATGGAGAGCAGCATGCCGGCGAACGGTACTGTCCATGAGGCCGACAGGGCGGCCGCATCGAGCGTCGCGGCAACGGCGGGCGCGGGCCACGCGGCCAACAAGGCAAACGTGGCAAATGCGGCAACGAGGGCCACGCCTGCGCTCGCGGCGTGTCGTGTCATGTTCGGATCCTTGTTGTTCAAGCGCCGTGGCGCGCCGTCAAGGTGAAACGTGACGGCGGCACGGCCAGTGGAATGGGTTCAACGCCCCGACACGTCGCTCGAAGCTGGGGGGCGACATGCCCGTGTGGCGGGGCGGGTTCGTGTTCGGCCGGTGTTCGATTCAGTCCAGTCAGTCCGGCTGCATTGCTCGTCCGCAGCGACCTGCGTTGAACGCATGGCGCAGCGGCACCAGGCAAGCCGCATGGCCCGCGCATGCGGCCTCGGGCACGCGGGTCACGCCCCACGCACGATGACCACATGCACGCGATAAGGACCGTGCGCCCCCAGCACGATGGTCTGTTCGATATCGCCGGTGCGCGACGGCCCCGAGACGAAGTTCACGGCACGAGGCAATTCGCCACGTTCGGCGCGAATGAGTGCGAACGCATCTTCCTGTCCCGCCACGATGCGCGAAGCCGGCACGATGGCGACGTGCGTTTCCGGCAGCAGCGCACCGGAGGCCCACGTCTCGGGTCCGGAGAGCAGCACCAGCGTGCCCGTCTCCGCGACCGCACAAAAGCAACCGGTCATGCCGACGAGGTCGGTGTCGACGGGCTTGCGGAATTCGATGGTGAGCCCCGCATCGGCCCAGGCCAGCTCAGTGAGCGTCGCCCACGCCACGCCGGTGAGCGGCAGGCCGTTCGCGTCCAGGTAGCCGCGAACGGCGGCGGGCACCTCGGCGAGCGTGTCCACTTCGTCCACCGTGGTCGCCATTCTGCCGGCGGCCTCGATGAAGCAGGTCTTCAGATCGGCGGGCAACGGTGGACGCGGGCCTGGCGGGTGACGCGCGACGTAATCGGCGGCCGCTTCGCGCTCCGGCGCGGTGGGTTCGGCGTCGCGCCCCTGTGCGGCGCGAATGCGCGCGAGGATGTTGCGGCGGGCAACGGATGTGTCCATGAAGCGGTCCTCGTGTCGTGGGCGGATCGAGTATCGCGGAATTATACCGGCGGGGTGTGCGCGACCGCGCGGGCAAACGGGCTATTCCAAACGGCCGGATAGTCGCAAACGCGCGGCAAATGCGCGGCCGTCGCAGCATGGGCGACGAGGCGGTTCCGCCGCCCCGCCGCAAAGCGCGTTCTATCTGCTATTTGCCCGAGGCTTCGTCTTCGGCCGGCTGCTCGATGCCGAACACCTGGCGCAGGTAGGCAAGGTACGCCTTGTCGTCGCACATGTTCTTGCCCGGCGAGTCGGAGACTTTCGCTACCGGTTGGCCGTTGCAGCGAACCATCTTGATGACGATCTGCAGCGGGTTGTAGCCGAGGTCGTTGGTGAGATTGGTGCCGACGCCGAAGGCCAGCTTGCAGCGGCCGCGGAAGCGCTCGTAGAGTTGCAGCACCTTGGGAATGTCGAGCGCGTCGGAGAACACGAGCACCTTGGTACGCGGGTCGCAGCGATTCGCCTCGTAGTGCCTGATGAGGCGCTCGCCCCAGTCGAACGGGTCGCCCGAGTCATGCCGCGCGCCGTCGAAGAGCTTGCAGAAATACATGTCGAAGTCGCGCAGGAACGCCTTCATGCCGTAGACGTCGGAGAGCGCGATGCCGAGGTCGCCGCGGTACTCCTTCGCCCACATCTCGAAGCCATAGATCTGCGAATCGCGCAGCCGCGGGCCCAGCGCCTGGCACGCCTGCAGATATTCGTGCGCCATCGTGCCGAGCGGCGTGAGGCCGTGCTTCATGGCGTAGAACACGTTGCTCGTGCCGGCGAACTGCGGGCCGAGGCCCTCCTTGAGCGTCAGGATCACTTCCTCGTGCCAGCGCTTCGAGAAGCGCCGGCGCGTGCCGTAGTCGGCGATCTTGCAGTCGGCGAACTCGGGCTTCGCGCCGAGCAGCGTGATCTTCTCGCGCAGCCGCTCGCGACCCACCGCGTAGTCGGGCTGCTGCTGCGTGTTGCGGAAGTAGACCTCGTTGACGATGGCGAGCACCGGAATCTCGAAGAGAATGGTGTGCAGCCACGGTCCTTTGATCTCGATGTCGATCTCGCCGTTGCCCTTCGGCGACGGCGTCACCGAAATGTATTTTTCGTTGAGCTGGAAGAGCGCGAGGAAGTCGACGAAATCGCTCTTGATGAAGCGCATCTGCCGCAGATAGTCGAGCTCGGGCTCCGTGAAACGCAGCTTGCAGAGCAGGCGCAGTTCACTGCGAATCTCGTCGATGTAGGGAACGAGGTCGACATTCGGCGTGCGGCAACGGAAGCGATATTCCACGCTCGCGGCGGGGAAATGATGCAGCACCACCTGCATCATCGTGAACTTGTACAGATCGGTATCGAGCAGCGAAGTAATGATCATGGTGAGCCAGCCGGACTGCGGTGGGACGGGCGAGCGGTCACGACGTCCGCGCGCACGCGCTTGAAGGACGCGCCCCCTGCGCCCTTTGGTCGCCATGTTACCCCAAGGCGTCGGCACGGCCCGCCGCCGGCACACCGGTGTGCCGAGGCCATCGCCCCGCGGCAGCCGCGGCGCCGCCCATAAACTAATCACCAAACGATATAACGCTGCCTGTCAGCGTGTGGATTCGTCTTTTGACGTTCAGTTACAATACCGCTTTTGGCGTTTTGCCACCCCGATACTGCAAGCAGGAGCTGCCTGAATGACTCACGTTGTGACCGAAAGCTGCATCAAGTGCCGCTATACCGACTGCGTCGATGTGTGCCCGGTGGACTGCTTTCGCGAAGGTCCCAACTTCCTCGCGATCGACCCGGACGAATGCATCGACTGCGCCGTGTGCGTGGCCGAGTGCCCGGTGAACGCGATCTACGCCGAAGAAGACGTGCCGGGCGACCAGCAGGACTTCATTCCGCTGAACGCCGAACTGGCGAAGGCATGGCCCAGCATCACGAAGACCAAGCAGCCGCTGCCGGAAGCCGACGAATTCAAGGACGTGAAGGACAAGCTGTCGCTGCTGCAGCGCTAAGCGCCATTGGGGCTTGCCACATTGGGGGCTTGCCAGCCAGGCCGCCCACGGCACGAGCTACGGCAAAACGCCGACGCGCAGGAAATGCGCCGGGCCGAAGCCCCAAGTATTGACAGATCCTGAAGCACCCCATAGAATTTCGTTTCTCTGCTTTTGTTGTTCCCCGATAGCTCAGTCGGTAGAGCGCCGGACTGTTAATCCGTAGGTCCCTGGTTCGAGCCCAGGTCGGGGAGCCAAGAAATTGCAAAAGCCCGTTAACCATAACGGGCTTTTTTACGTAGTGAACGGTTGTATTGCTGTTCCCCGATAGCTCAGTCGGTAGAGCGCCGGACTGTTAATCCGTAGGTCCCTGGTTCGAGCCCAGGTCGGGGAGCCAAAAGATATCGAAGGGATTACGTGTTTTCACGTAATCCCTTTTTTCTTTTCCAGGCGCGGGCTCCGACGCAGCCACATACGCCCTTCGCGCGCACGACGAGTTGCCGCGCGAGTTCGTCGATAATGTGGGTCTGCCATTCCTGCCGATCTGTCTACGATGAACCTCGCCCCACGCCCGCACCCCTTCTCCACGACGCCCAGGCCGCCCAGGCGTGCCGCCGCAGGTCGCGTTGCCGTGCTCGGTGCCGTATTCACCACCTTCATCGCAGCCACGATGGGCGCCGCACGCGCCGAGGAGATCGGCAGCGTCAACACGAATTTCCGCATCACGGGCTCCGACCGCGTCGTGGTCGAGGCCTATGACGATCCGCTCGTCAACGGCGTCACCTGCTATGTGTCCCGGGCGCGCACGGGCGGCATCAAGGGCACGCTGGGCGTGGCCGAAGACCCGACGGAGGCGTCCATCGCATGTCGTCAGGTGGGGCCCATCCACTTCGCGGGCACGCTCAAGCAGCAGTCCGACGTATTCACCGAACGCATGTCGTTCATCTTCAAGACGCTGCACGTGGTGCGTGTCGTGGATGCGAAGCGCAACGCGCTTGTCTATCTCACCTACAGTGACCGCGTGGTGAGCGGCAGCGCGAAGAACAGCGTGAGCGCCGTACCTGTGCCTGCGGAAACGCCGATTCCGTTGAAGTAGGCCAGCCGCACACGACTGAGGACTGAAGAGCCCGCAAACCCGAAGCCATGACCGTCACCCGCTTCCGCGATTCCGCGCATTACTGGCGCACGCCGCTGTTGCCCGGTGCGGACCTGCTCACCGCCGAATATCACGATCACGAGTTCACGCCGCACTGGCACGACGCCTACACGATTCCCGTGATCGAGGAAGGCGCGGAGCGCTATCGCTACCGCGCCACGCACTACGTGGCCGAAGCGGGCAGCGTGCCGGTGATCAATCCCGGCGAGGTGCATACGGGTTCGCGCGCCGTGGACGAAGGCTGGCGCTACCGCGTCATGTACGTGCCGATCGAGTACATGCACCACCTCGCGCACGACATCGCGAGCTGCACTCAGCCGCTGCCCTGGTTCGACGCCGACGTGATCCGCGACCCGGACCTGGCGCGTCGTCTCTCACGCGCGCATCAATTGCTCGAAGCCGGCGCCGCCGGATTACCGGCCACGGCGGGAACACCGCAAGCGGACCCGCTTGCCGCCGAATCGGCATTGCTCGACGCGCTCTCCACGCTGCTCGTTCGCTACGGTCGCACGCAACCCGAACGCGTGTTCCGCCCGGCAGGCGATCCGCGTGTGGCAACGATGAAAGAGCGTCTCGCCAGCAATCTCGCCACGCCGCTTCTGCTCGCCGACCTGGCGGCGGCGGTCAGCCTCTCGCCGTTTCACGCGGCCCGTCTTTTCGCCGAGGCCACGGGGTTGCCGCCGCACGCCTGGCGCAACCAGATCCGCCTGCAACGTTCGCTTGCGCCCCTGCGTGCGGGCCGGCCCGTGGCCGAAGTCGCGGCGGCGAGCGGCTTCGTCGATCAAAGCCATTTCACACGCCATTTCCGCCGCATGTTCGGCGTGCCGCCGGGGCGCTGGCAGGCGGCATAAGCGCCGCGGGCGAACAATCGTCCTCACCCCGCAAGAACGTACAAGCCATCTTCTCGCGCCCTCCGTTAAGCTCGCGGCAAAAGGAGGAGAGAGTGACCCGTTCCATTCGTTTCAAAGACTTCACGGCGGGCGCGCGCGACACGATTCCGATGATGGTGGGCGCCGCTCCGTTCGGCGTCATCTTCGGTACGCTCGTCACGTCGGGACCGCTTCACGTGTGGCAAGGACAGCTAATGTCCCTCGCGGTATTCGCCGGCTCGGCGCAGTTCATCGCGCTCGGCCTGATTGCGGGCAGCGCGAGCTTCCCGGTCGTGCTCGGCACCACGTTCGTGGTGAATCTGCGGCATCTGCTGTACAGCGCGACGCTCGCGCCCTATGTGGCGCATCTGCCGCTGCGCTGGCGGCTCGTGCTCGCCGGCCTGCTCACCGACGAGGTGTTCGCCGTGGCCTGGGCCCACTATCGTCGGCAGCCGCAAGGGCGGTTCGACGCCATCGGCCCCTGGTACTTCTTCGGCTCCGGGCTCGCCATGTACGTGAACTGGCAGTTGTGGACGGCGGCCGGGCTGCTGTTCGGCGCGGCGTTCCCGGGTCTGCAGTCGCTCGGGCTCGACTTCGCGATGGTCGCGACCTTCATCGCCATCGTCGTGCCACAGCTCGTCGCCGTCCGCTACTTCGCGGCGGCCATCACCGCCGGCACGCTGGCGCTGCTCTGGCAGGCCTGGCCCTACAAGCTCGGGCTGCTGGGCGCCGTGCTCGCGGGCGTCGCGGTGGGCGTCGCGCTGTCGCTGCCGGGCGCCTCGCGCGGACGCGCCGTGGAGGCAAACCGATGAACTACGCGCTCCTCATCCTCGGCATGGCGCTCATCACCTGGGCGATCCGCGCGGCCGTCTTCGTACTGGGCGACCGCGTCGTCTTTCCGCCGCTCGTGCGCACGGCGCTCGGCTTCGTGCCCGTCACCGTGCTCACAGCGCTCATCGTTCCCATGGCGATCGCGCCGCACGGCAGTCCGGAACTGACGTGGCGCAATCCGCAGCTCGTCGGGGCGCTCGCGGCCGTTGCGGCGAGTGCGCTGACGCGCCGGCCGCTGCTCACTATCGCCGTCGGTCTCGCCGTGTTCTTTGTCTGGCAGGGCATCGTGCTGCGTTAGCGCCACCGGGCATTTCCCTCCGACGCAAGCCCCCGGCGCCACGCCCGGGGCCCGGCGTTTCCTGCGCTGCGTCATGGCTTGCTCAAGTTTCGTCCTCGCGGGCCGTTAAACAGATCGAAGTCCGCCGATCGAAGTCCGCTTTTTCGCGCCGGCTCCGGCCGTGGTGCCCGCAGGCCTTGCGGCGCGAATGCACCCGGATCGCGCCTGAATCGCACGCGGCGCGTCGTCCGTTCACAGAGCCGTCATGAACGCGAAGACGCCAGCAACCCGCGCGAAGGACGCACCGCCGGCACACAGCAGATACGCCACGGCGCCACCGACAGGGGCGGACCGGGAAAACGGGATAACCACATGGGCCAGATCACCCTTACGCTGAAGGAAGAAACCCTTGCGTCGCTACGCAAGGATTTCGACGCGTTCCTGCGCGTGTCGCTCAAGCTCGACCCGCAGTTCGCGACGCCTTCGTTCGAGGACTTCCTGCGCGCGAAGCTGCTCGACAACATGGTGCCGCTCACCGAGCACGCGGTGCAGCGCATGCTCCAGGGCGGGCAGTACGCGTGGGCCAAGCGCACCCTCGACAAGGAATTTCCGGACGTCGTCGCCATCCTGATGCGCCAGGCCGCCGAGTACGGCTTTGGTTTCGCCGCCCGCTCCGAATGGACGCCCGACGAACTCGCCCGGCACTGCCGCGACTGGGCCACGGCGATCGTCAACGAAGCCCAGGCCGCGCCGAACCTGATCGATCCGCTCTCGGCGCAGATCAAATCGGCCGTGCAGGACATCCAGACGCTCGAAGAAGTGATGCAGACGCCGGCGTGGCGGCTCGCGGAATCGCTGCGCCAGCGCATCTACGAGGCGAAGATCGCCTGCGAAACGAGCGTGGGCAGCGCATCGCGCGAAAAGCTGGGCGAGTTGCGCGGGCTGCTGCGCCTCGGCATTTCGCACGGCTCGTTCCAGAAGCAGGAAGCGCAGCAGATCATGGAGTACCTGCGCCTGCTCAAGCCCGAGATCTTCGTCGAAGAACCCTACGACGTGTTCGCCCGTCTCGCCGCGTGGCTGCGCAACGTCTTCACACCGCCCGTACGCAACCAGCAACAACAGCAGCGTCAATCGCGCTGAGGGCGGTTCGCCTACCGCTTCGGCTTCAGCTTCAGTGCGATATTCCGCGCGGTAGCCTCGCTCAGTCCCACATCTTCCTGAGCTTCGCCGCAATCTCCACCTTGGCGTGAGCCGCCGCAGCCAGCCCCGCCGCCGTCGGCGCGGCAACGACCGGCGCGGGCGGCCACGCGCGCGCCTCGAACAGCGGCAGCAGCGGCGCCGGAATGAAGCGCGTGCGCGAGGCCCAGACGTGCCGGTCGCCCGATTGCGTCTGGTTGTGCACGTAGAACCGCTGCGGCACCACGATGTGCAGGTCTTCCTTCGCGCGCGTCATCGCCACGTAGAGCAGGCGGCGCTCCTCGTCGATCTCTTCGTCGCTGCCCGTGCCGAGGTCGGACGGAATGCAGCCGTCCACGCCGTTGAGCACGAACACGTTGCGCCACTCCTGGCCCTTCGCCGAATGGATCGTGGAAAGAATCAGGTAGTCCTCGTCGAGCAGCGGCACGCCGGACTCGCCGCTCGTGGCATCGGGCGGATCGAGCGTGAGTTCCGTGAGAAAGCGTTCGCGCGACGGGTACGTGCCCGCGATGCTCTCCATCTGCAGCACGTCCGCGTGGCGCATGGCGGCGTCTTCGTGATTGCGTTCCAGATGCGGTTCGTACCAGCGGCGGATCAGCTCGAACTCGGCGGGCCACGCGCTCGCGCGCGAGCAGACCGTCGACATCATCGCGACGAACGCGGCCCAGTCTTGCGCGGCCCGCGGCGGCGGCGCGAACGCCGCGAGAGCCTCGGCCGTATGCCAGGTGCCCTGGCAGGCCGCGACCTGGTCGAGCAGCCGCGCCGCCGTGGCCGGTCCGACGCCGGGCAGCAACTGCACCACGCGAAAGCCGGCCACGCGGTCGAGCGGATTTTCCGCCCAGCGCAGCACGGCAAGCACGTCTTTCACATGCACCGAGTCGAGAAAACGCAGGCCGCCGAACTTGACGAACGGAATGTTGCGACGTGCCAGTTCGACCTCGAGCGCCGCGCTGTGGTGCGCCGCGCGAAACAGCACGGCCTGCGACTTCAGTTTCATGCCCGCCTCGCGCGCCTCCAGCACCTGCTCGACGACATAGCGTGCCTGCGTGGCTTCGTCGCCCACAGTGACGAGCCGCGGACGCTGCGCGCTTGCGCGCTCGGTCCAGAGCTGCTTCGCGAAGCGCTCTTTGGCGAGCCCGATCACCGCATTCGACGCCTCGAGAATGGGCGCCGTGGAGCGATAGTTGCGCTCGAGCATGACCTGCCGCGCGGGCGGATCGAACTGCGCGGGGAAGTCGAGGATGTTGCGCACCGTGGCGCCGCGAAACGAATAGATGGCCTGGGCGTCGTCGCCCACTACGGTGAGGCCGCGCCCGTCGGGCTTGAGCGCGAGCAGGATCGACGCCTGCAGGCGGTTCGTGTCCTGATACTCGTCCACGAGCACGTGATCGAAGCGCGCGGAGAGTTCCGCGGCGAGCGCGGGCTCGGCGGCCATGTGCGACCAGTAGAGCAGCAGGTCGTCGTAGTCGAGAACGTTCTGCGCCTGCTTCGCCTCGACGTAGCGGGCAAAGAGTGCGCGCAGGTCCGCCTCCCATTCGCAGCACCACGGAAACGCGCGGGCGAGCACGTCGGCGAGAGACGCGCCGGTATTCACGACGCGCGAATAGATCGAGAGACAGGTGGACTTCGACGGGAACCGCCGTTCCTTCGCCGAAAACCCGAGTTCGTGACGCACGAGGTTGACGAGGTCCGCGGAGTCTTCGCGGTCGCTGATCGTGAAGCCCGGCGCGAGGCCGATGCGCTCGGCGTACTCGCGCAGAAGCCGCGCGCCCACGCCGTGAAACGTGCCGGCCCACATGAGCCCGTGCGCGAGTGCCGCTGCTGCGCCCGGCACGCCGGCGGCGATGCGCGTGACGCGGCGGGTCATTTCGTCGGCGGCGCGGCGCGAGAAGGTGAGCAGCAGAATGCGATGCGGGTCCGCGCCGTTCACGACGAGATGCGCCACGCGATGCGCAAGCGTATTGGTCTTGCCGGAGCCCGCGCCGGCGATCACCACGAGCGGCGCGGGCGCGCCAGGCTCGCCGACGCCGTGCTCGACGGCCGCACGCTGGGCGTCGTTGAGCTTCGCGAGCCAGGCGGAGACTTTCGACGCGACTTCCGGCGCAACGGCCGACGCCATTCCGGCCGCCGGGCTTGCGCCGCCAAGGGCAGCAACGTCCTCGACGAGGGCAGACGAATCGCGAACAGAAGCGGAAACCGGGGGGGAAACGGAAGGCACGGCGTAAGCAGAACGGGACGATGGCGACGCACACTGTATATCCATACACCCTCGCGAGACAAGCGCGCCGAACCCTCGCCCGCCCGCGCACCCGCGAACTGCGCGCAATCCGTTCGACGCGGCGGCGCCCGCGGGCTTATGATGCGAGCCCTTGAATCCGATCTCCTCGCGTGCGCCATGCCCAATCTCGATTTCCCGCTCACCGGCGACTACGTCGAACTCCACAACCTGCTGAAGATCACCGGCCTCGCCGACAGCGGCGGCGCGGCCAAGCAGCTCGTGGCGGCAGGTGAAGTGAAGGTGGACGGCCAGGTGGAGCTGCGCAAGACGTGCAAGATCCGCGCGGGGCAGGTCGTGCTGTTCGGCGACACGCGCATCGCCGTGCGCGAAGCCGATTGAAAGAAACTGCACCAGAAACGGGCCTTTTCATCGACAGCCGGCCGTTCCCGCAATAAGCTGTTCGTCCCGAAAGAAATCAGAAGAAACGCGGCGCGCCGACACGCTCGCGCCGTCTTTCCCTTCCCATGACCCAGCAATCGAGCTTCTCGCGCGCGGGCACGAGGCCGCCCACGCTTTCCCGTCACGCCGCCGACACCGCCCGCCTCGCCGCCCCGCTCGCCATCGCGCAGCTCGCCCAGATGGCGATGAGCGTGACCGACACGGTGCTGCTCGGCTCCCTCGGCGCCGATGCGCTCGCCGCCGGCGGCCTCGGCGCCGCGCTGTACTTCGTCGTCGTGACCCTGCTGCAAGGCGTGCTCACCTCCGTGAGCGTGACCGTGGCCAACGCGCGCGGCGCGCGCAACGAGCATCACGTGCCGCATATCTACTGGACCGGCTTCGTGCTGTCGCTCCTGCTCACCGTACCGGCGTTCGTGCTGCTCTCGTTCGCCACGCCGATCCTGCTTGCGTTCGGCGAACCGCCGCTGCTCGCGCGCAACGTGGGCGAGTACTGCGCCGTGTTGCGCTGGGCCGCACCGGCGAGCCTCGCGGGCATCGGGCTGCTGCGCTCGTTTCTGCCGGCCATCGGCGCGGCGCGGCGGCTGCTCGGTGTCTCGATTGCGAGCGTCTTCGTCAATGCGTTTCTCAACTACGGACTCATCCACGGCGCGTACGGACTGCCCCGGCTCGGCTTTCTCGGCTCGGCTGCGGCCACCACGCTCACCGTCTGGCTCTCCGCGCTCGTGCTCGCGGCGCTGCTCCATTTGCGGCCGCGCTACCGGCACTTCGTCGCCGCACGGCGTCCCACCGTGCCGCTGATGGGCGAGCTGTTCGGCATCGGCTGGCCGGTGGCGATCACGTACGGGGTCGAATCGACGCTCTTTCTCGCAACCGGGCTCATGGCGGGCGTGCTCGGCGAAGCACAGCTCGCGGCGCACCAGATCGCGCTCAACGTGGCGTCCGTGTCGTTCATGGTGCCGCTCGCGATCGGCCAGGCGGCCAATGTGCGCGTCGGCTTCTGGGAAGGCGCGGGGCAGCCGCTCGCTGCGCGCCATGCGGGCTTCGTCGCGCTCGCGCTCGGCGTCGCGTTCATGTCGCTCTCGGGGCTCGTGCTGATCGTCGCGCCGCACTGGATCGTCGGGCTCTACCTCAAGCTCGACGACCCAGCCAACGCGAGCACGGTCACACTCGCCGCGTCGCTGCTCGGCGTGGCGGCGATCTTCCAGATCGTCGACGGCATGCAGACGGTCGCCTCGGGCTGCCTGCGCGGCCTCAAGGACACGCGCATACCCATGATCGCGGCGGCGTTCGGCTACTGGGGCATCGGCTTTCCGACCGGCTACACGCTCGCGTTTCACTTCGGCCTCGGCGCACGCGGGTTGTGGTGGGGACTCGCCGCGGGGCTCGCGAGCGTGGCCGTCCTGATGACGCTGCGCTTTCACCGCCTGAGCCTTCAGCGAAAGCCCGGCTCGGTGCAAGACGGCCGTTCGTCGTGATGTCAAAGCGGCGGGCGAACGAAGCATCGCAGCACGACGGCGATAAGCAACGCACGGATGGTTGGTTGGTGGCGCCCGAGACGCGCGCTACGATGAAGCCGTTTTCCGTGACACTCCTCTGACAGGGTTGGGCCCGCGCGATGCGCGGGCTTTTTTTCGCGCACGCCCCCCCGCCTCACGCCCCACGCTATGCCGGCAGCCCAGCCTGCCTTAACAATTGCCCGTAGAATGTTCTTCACAACAGGGTACCGGCCCCGTCAGGCCGGTGCCGACAACACCACCGTGGAGAACGAGGCGTGCTGCCGTACATCGACCGGTCCGTCGCAGCCCTGTGGCGCAGGCGCGTCCGCGCAACGCCTGTTGCATGCGTTCGCCATGAGGCGCCCACCGGGTTTGCGCGCCTGCTCTCAAGCCTTCTGCTCGCCTTCGTTGCAGCGCTCGCGCTCGGCGCCTGCGCCACGCGCCCGCCCGCCACGGCCTACCCGCGCGACGTCACGCACGCGCTGCCGCCCGGCGCTTCCACGCCCCTAGCCGAAGCCCTCGCCGCACCCGTCAAGGCGCACGGCGGCCAGTCGGGATTCAGACTGCTCTCCGCCGGCACCGAGGCCCTGCAGATGCGCATTGCGCTCGCGCGCGCCGCCACCCAAACCCTCGACATGCAGTACTACATCGCCAACGAGGACACCACCGGCAAGCTGCTGCTGGGCGCGGCACTCTATGCGGCCGATCAGGGCGTTCGGGTGCGCATGCTGGTCGACGACCTGAACTTCAAGGACATCGACAAGCTGATGGCCGCGCTCAACACGCATCCGAAGATCGAGATTCGCGTGTTCAATCCGTTCGGCAGCGAGCAGTTGAGCATGTTCGAGCGCACCACGGACCTGTTCACGCGCATCGACACCTTCACGCGCCGCATGCACAACAAGGCGATGATCGTGGACAACCAGCTCGCCATCGTGGGCGGACGCAATCTTGGCGACGAGTATTTCAACGCGAGCCCCACGCTGGAGTTCCGCGATCTCGACATGCTCGCCGCCGGTCCCATCGTCGCGGACATCTCCGCGAGTTTCGATCGCTACTGGAACAGTGCGAGCGCCTATCCACTGCGCGTGCTGAACCGCCAAAGCTTCGACCCGCACGATCTCGACGAAGCGCGCGACGCGCTGCGCGAGCACTGGCGTGAGAATGCCGATCCCTACGATGCCAAGCCCATCAACGCGACGCCGCTTGCGCAGCAAATCGCGCGTGACGAGCTGGGTCTCGTCTGGGCGCCCGCGGAATTCAAGGCCGACACGCCCGACAAGGTGGCCGTGCCGAAGGCCGACTACAAGAGCCCGCCCGCGCAGCGGCTCTTCGAGCTGATGCGCGGCGCGCACGAGAGTCTGCTGGTCTTCTCGCCCTACTTCGTGCCGCACGAAGTGGGCGTGAACGCGCTCTCGCAGCTCACGGCACGCGGCGTGCACGTGGCGATTCTCACGAACTCGCTGGCGGCAACCGACGCCGTCGCCGTGCAGGCCGGCTACAGCCCCTACCGCGTGCCGCTGCTCGAGCACGGAGTCGATCTCTACGAATTCAAGCCGGTGCAACGCGACCGCAGCGTGGGGCTCACGGGGTCGCGCTCGCGCGCGAGCCTGCACGCGAAGGCCTATGTGATCGACCGCCGCACGCTCGTGATCGGCTCGCTGAATCTCGATCCGCGTTCGGTGCATCTGAATACCGAGCTCGCGCTCATCGTGCACAGCCCGCAGATCGCGGGCCAGGTCGCGGAACTCTTCAAGAGCGCCACGGCGCCCTCGGCGAGCTATCGCGTGCAACTGGCCTCGCCGCAAGAGGCCGCGTCGCTGAGGCGCATCGGCGCGCCGCCCTCGCCGCTCGTGTGGACCGGTGAGGACGACGGCAAGATGCGCACCTACAACTTCGACCCGCAGGCAGGTTTCTACAGGAATCTGCTGACCGGGCTATTCTTGCTGTTGCCGGTGGACGACCAGCTCTGAAGCCCGCCGCGCCTTGACCCACCCGCCCGCGCGGACGTCCCCGAAGCAAAGAATTGCGGCGCACGGTTTCACGACGATGCGCCATCCACCCAGAGCCTCTGCCGGTTGCGGCCGTCCCGCGACCGGCAACGCTCGTCATACGGAGCGAAGCTATGACCGAAGACGTCAGAATGGAGCGCGACACGTTCGGCGAAATCGCCGTGCCCAACGCGCAGCTATGGGGCGCGCAGACGCAGCGCTCGCTGCAGAACTTCCGCATTTCCACCGAAAAGCAGGCGCCCGAAATCATCACGGCGCTCGCCACCATCAAGCGCGCTGCCGCGCAGGTGAATCTCGAACTGGGCGTGCTGGACGAAGCAAAGGCGCGCGCCATCATGAGCGCCGCGGACGAGATCATCGCAGGCAAGCACGCCCACGAGTTCCCGCTCGCCGTGTGGCAAACGGGCTCGGGCACGCAGACCAACATGAACCTCAACGAGGTGATCGCGAACCGCGCGAGCGAATTGCTGGGTGGCGTGCGCGGCGAAGCGCGCAAGGTGCATCCGAACGACGACGTGAATCGCGGCCAGTCGTCGAACGACGTGTTTCCCACCGCAATGCACGTCGCGGCCGCGGTGGGCATCGTCATGCACCTGCTGCCCGCGCTGAAGACGCTGCGCGAGACGCTCGACGGCAAGGCAAAGGCCTTCGCGGATATCGTGAAGATCGGCCGCACGCACCTGCAGGACGCCACGCCGCTCACGCTCGGCCAGGAATTTTCGGGCTACGTTGCGCAGCTCGATCAGGGCATCCGGCATGTGGAGTCGACGCTGCCGCATCTCTACGAACTCGCGCAGGGCGGCACGGCGGTGGGCACGGGACTCAACGCGCATCCGCAATTCGCGCAGAAGGTGGCCGAAGCCATCGCGAAGCTGACCGGGCTGCCCTTCGTCACGGCGCCCAACAAATTCGAAGTGATGGCCGCGGCCGACGCGCTCGTCTTCGCGCATGGCGCGCTCAAGACCGTGGCCGCGAGCCTCATGAAGATCGCGAACGACATCCGCTGGCTCGCGAGCGGCCCGCGCTGCGGGCTCGGCGAACTGTCGATTCCGGAGAACGAGCCGGGCAGCTCGATCATGCCCGGCAAGGTGAATCCCACGCAGTCCGAAGCGGTCACGATGCTCTGCTGCCAGGTGTTCGGCAACGACGTGGCCGTGAACATGGGCGGCGCGAGCGGCAATTTCGAGCTCAACGTGTATCGCCCGATGATCGCGCATAACGTGCTGCAATCGGTGCGGTTACTCGCCGACGGCGCGCGCAGTTTCAACGACAACTGCGCGGTGGGCATCGAGCCGAATCGCGAGCGCATCGACGCGCTGCTCAACGAGTCGCTGATGCTCGTGACCGCGCTCAATCCGCACATCGGCTACGACAAGGCCGCGCAGATCGCCAAGAAGGCGCACAAGGAAGGCACCACGTTGAAGGCTTCGGCGCTCGCGCTCGGCTACGTGACGGAGCAGCAGTTCAACGAGTGGGTGCGGCCGCAGAACATGGTGGGGCGGCCGTCGGGCAAGGGCTGACCGCGTCGGCGAGCAACTCGGGCGTGGCGCAGGCGTTCACTGCCTGCACCCCGCCACGCAAGCCGTTCGAACCGTTCACACCACGCCCGCCGCGACCTCTTCGGGCTTGAGTTCGACGATGGCGTCGAGCGCTTCTTTCACGTCCATCGCGTAACGGGCGAGGCGTTTCTGCTCGTCGGTCTCGGGCACGAAGGACGGCACCGGCACGGGCGTGCCCGTTTCGTCCACGGCAACGAACACGACGAGGCAGTCGGTGGTCTGGCGCAGCTGTCCGCTCTTCGGGTCGCCCGCGTGCACCGAGACGTGGATGTGCATGCTGGTGCGCCCCGTCGCCACGACGCGCGCGTGCAGCTCGACCATGTTGCCGACATGAATGGGGCGCCGGAACCGGATGTTGCCCACGCTCACCGTCACGCAATAGCGGCTCGACCACACGGCCGCGCAGGCATAGGCGGTTTCGTCGATCCACTTCATGAGCGCTCCGCCATGGACCTTGCCGCCGAAATTCACCGAGCTTGGCTCGGCCAGAAACCGGAACGTGGTTTCGGAACGGTCGTGTGCGTTCGAGGGCGTGCTCATCTTGACTCCGGTCATTGACTCCGCTCGTGCGGATGTATATGGAAGGAGCCGATTATACGGGGCGCCATAAAGCGCGTTGGTGGTTCCGTGGGGAGGCGACCCGAGCAGGCCGCTGCATTACTTGCTGTGGTAGCTGATGCCTTCGTCGATGGTGCCGTACATCGTGATGCCGCTTTCCCCGCCCGACGACTGAGACGATCCGCCAGCGGCACAGGCGCTACAGAGAACGCAGGCAAGCATGGCGGCAACGATCCAGGAACATTTCATGGCGGGCGGGACGGCTGACATCGGAAAGCTGAAGTCACCGATTCTAGCGCAGGGCCGGTAAGCGCCGCAGAGGGCCGCCCCGTGCAGCCCACGCTTCACCTCGCCCTGAAACGTCGAATGCCGGCATCCGCTACAGTGCAGACGAAACAGGCCAATCGCGCAGCGCGCCGCGTCCGGTTGCTGCACCGCTGCACCGAAAGGAGGTCCCGATGTCCCTGCCCCACTCCGCCGATTCCAGCCACTTCCCGGGGCTTTCGCGTATCGGCGCGCTGCTTGCCGACCCCGGCCGCGCCGCCATGCTGTGGGCGCTCATGGACGGCAGCGCCCGTCCCGCCGGCGAACTCACGCTGATCGCGGGACTTTCGCCCTCGGCCGCGAGCGCCCATCTCGCGCGGCTCACGGAAAGCGGACTGCTCGCGCTCGAAGTGCGCGGCCGCCACCGCTACTTCCGCATCGCCACACCGGAAATCGCGGCGTCGATCGAGGCCCTTGCGCATCTAGCCGAAGCCGCCGCGCCGCAACGGCCGGCCCCGCGTCCGGCGCGCACCGTGCCTGTCGACATGCGCTACGCGCGCACCTGCTACGACCACATGGCGGGCGAACTGGCCGTGAACGTGTTCGACCGGCTGGTCCGCGACGGACTGCTGAGCGCGCACGGCGACGAACTCGACGCCACGCCGGCCGGCGCCGTGCGGCTTGAGGACTGGGGCATCGACGTCGCCACGCAGCGTCGGCGACGCCGGCGGTTTGCATGCACGTGCCCCGACTGGAGCGAACGCCGGCCGCACCTGGGCGGCTCGCTCGGCGCGGCGCTGCTCGATGCCTGGACCGCGCGCGGCTGGGTGGAGCACACGGACCGTCCGCGCATTCTTCGCATCACGCCGCCGGGTAAGCGCGCGTTCGACGAATTTTTGTCGGACTGATTGCCCGGTCACATGAGGAGCCGCGCAGCCCCACAAGACAGCCGGCCGCGAGGCGTCCGAAGGTCTCCGAATTCGGGGACAAATTTTGTTACAGCGCACCACGGAGCCCTTACAAATGACTGCCCCTTGAAACACGCACGGCGGATAGAGTGAATCCGAGGGAGCGCCGCCAGCCGCGATCGTGCGCGGTGGCTCCGCTCCGTCGGAGACACACAATGAAACCGCACGCCACATCGCTCACGCTGTCTCAACACTCAGGTCCCACGGTTCGCATCAGTCGCGTGCGCCGCGTCAGCCGCCCGGCCGTCATCGTCTGCGCGGCGCTCGCCGCGTTCAACGTCGCCACCTTGCCGGCGCTCGCGCAAACGCCGCCCCTCGCACCCAATGCACCCGGTGCAGCGGTCGCGCAAGCCGGCGACCCGCCCGGGCGCGTCGCGCGGCTCGACTACATGGCCGGCGCCGTGACCACGCAGCCCGCAGGGGCATCCGACTGGTCGTACGCGCAGATCAACCGGCCGCTCACCACGGGCGACCAGCTCTGGAACGACCGCAACGCGCGCTCGGAACTGCACATCGGCTCCACGGCCGTGCGCATGGACGAAGAGACGAGTCTCGACGTCCTCAATCTCGACGACACCTCGACGCAATTGAAGGTCGCGCAGGGCACGCTCTCGACTCACGTCCGCTCACTGCCGCCCGGCAGCAGCTATGAGATCGACACGCCGAACCTCGCGCTCGGCGTGAACGGCGCGGGCGACTATCGCGTGGACGTCGCGCCCGACGGCAGCACCACCACCGTCACGGTGCGACGCGGCAGTGCCACCGTGTACGGCGACGGCGGCCAGATGCCCGTCGAGGCGGGTCAGCAGATCCAGTTCGCGGGCACGAACCTGCAGCAGGTCGCCGCAAGCGGCGCGCCGGCGCCGGACGTGTTCGACCAGTGGAGCGGCGCGCGCGACGCGGCCGAAGACCGCTCGGTGTCCGCGCGCTACGTCTCGCGCGAGATTCCGGGCTACCAGGACCTCGATGCCAACGGGTCCTGGCGCGACGATCCGCAATACGGCAACGTCTGGGTCCCGAACGCGGTGCCGGCCGGCTGGGCGCCCTATCACGACGGTCACTGGGTGTGGCAGGCGCCGTGGGGCTGGACCTGGGTCGACGACGCGCCTTGGGGCTTCGCGCCGTACCACTACGGCCGTTGGGCCTACGTGGACGACACGTGGGCCTGGGTGCCGGGTCAGGTGGTGGAGGCCGCGCCGCCCGTCTATGCCCCGGCGCTGGTGGCGTTCGTGGGCGGTGGGGGCGGCGGCGTCGACTGGGGCGTGAGCCTCACGCTGGGCGGCGCAGCGGCGGCAGGCGTGGCGTGGTTCCCGCTCGGCCCGGGCGAGCCGTGGCATCCGCGCTGGTGCAACTGGAGCCCGCGCTACTACGAACGCGTGAACCAGCCTGTCGTGATCAACAACTACCGCAACAACGTGAACATCACCAACATCACGAATGTTCACAACACCTACATCAACTACCGGGCGCCGGGCGCGATCACGGCTGTGCCGGCCACGGCGTTCGTGCACGGACAACCCGCCTCACGATTCGCGCAGAAGGTCGATCCGCGGCAGTGGCAACACGCCAGGATCGAACCGGGCACGCCGGGCATCGCGCCGGTGCGCGAGAGTTTCGGCCCGGGCTTGCGTAACGCCGGCTTCCGGCCACCCGCGAGCGCGGGCGAGCGCCAGGTGGTCGCCACGCGGCGGCCCGTCGCGCCGCCGGCCTTCCACGATGCACTGGCGCAGCGCGCGGCGCACGGCGGCGTGGTGCCGGGCGCGGGCGCGCCGGTCGTGAGGACGTCGGTGCCGGCGCGCAGCGGGTTAATCGGCAACGTGCTGCATAACCCTGCGGCGCAGGCCATTCCGAACGTGAGACTCGTGCCGCCGCATTCGCCGACGCTGGCCGCGGAAGGGATGAGGGGGCCGGGGCATCAACAGCCCTTCAACGGACAAGCGGGACAGCCCGGACAAGCGGAGCGACCCGGCGCGCGACCTGGCATGCCGACAGCCGGCGCGGTTCCTCAGGCGGCACAACGGCCCGGCATGGCGCCCGTACCGGGCGGCGCGCGACCGCAACCCGGCACGCCGATGGCCGCGCTCGAGCGGCAGCCGCAGCCCGGCAATGGCGTGCCGAGGCCGCCACAACCCGGCATGCGCGCGGAGAACGGCATGCCGCGCGGCGCCGTCGCCCCAGGCGCTCAGCAGCCGCAACCCGGCGAAGCGAACGCACGGCGCGAGCCCGTCTGGACCCAACCCCACACGCCGATGGCCATGCAAGGCCAGCCGCGCGTCAACGGCGCACAGGCCGTGCCGCAAGAACAGCGTGGCGCCCCCCAAGGTGGACAGCCCATGCCTCGCACACCCGAGGCTGCGGGCCAGCAGCGTCAGGCGTTTGCGCCGCAAGGCGGCCAGCCTGTGCCGCATGCGCCGGAGGCCGCGGGCCAGCAACGTCAGGCCTTCGTGCCGCAAGGCGGCGCGCAGGCTGCGCGTGTGCCCGAAATGCGCGCGCAGCCGGGCGGCCAGCCCCAGGTACACCAGCCACAGCCGCGCGAAGCCGTCCGGGGACCACAGGAAGCGGTGCAAGCGCCGCGCCCGCAGTTCGAGCCGCGCGCTCCGATGGCGGCCCCGCAGGTGCAGCAGCCGCGGCCAGAAGTACGCGCACCGCAGGCGATGCAGCCGCGTGCGGAAATTCGTCCGCAGTCTCAACCTCAGCCGCGTGCCGAGTTCCGTCCGCCGCCGCAGCAACCGCGTGCCGAATTCCACCCGCAGCCTCAACCGCAGCCGCAACCTCAGCCGCGTCAGGAGTTCCATCCGCCGCCGCAGACCGTCCAGCCGCACGCGGCGCCCGCGCCCACCGCCGGTCAGCACGACGAGCACCGGCACGGCTAGGGGGCGGGCTTGCCCGCGAAGGGAGAAAGGTCCCTGTGCAAATAAAAACGCCCGCGCTGCGAAATCGCAGAGCGGGCGTGATCGTTTGAGGTATTGGGGCGCGACCGTTTCAGTCCTGCAACGCTACGGCGGCACGTGAAGGCCGCCGCATCGCACGTCGACTTAAACGGCCATGGGTGCCGTCAGCGGTTCGTGGTGCCGATATCCCGCCAGCGAAAAATCCGACGGCTCGATCTGCTCCAGCCATTGCGGCTCATAGACGCCGGTCTTCGCGTAGTCGGGCACCCGGTCCGAAATGACGAGCCGCGGGCTCTCGTACGGCTCGCGCGTGAGTTGCTCGCGCAGCATCGGCAGCTGGTTTTCGTAGATATGGGCGTCGCCGATGAAGTAGGTAAACCAGCGCGGCGTGTAGCCCGTGAGGCGCCCCACCAGGTGAAGCAGCACCGCGCCTTCGGTGAGGTTGAACGGCGTGCCCAGCCCCACGTCGTTGCTGCGGATGTAGAGGCACAGCGAAATCTCGCGACGGGCGGCGTTCGGCAGGAACTGGTACAGCAGGTGGCAAGCCGGCAGCGCGATCTGATCGAGCACCGCCGGGTTCCAGGCATGGAACAGGATGCGGCGGTCGGCCGGGTTCTGCATGATCGTGTCGAGACATTGGCGCAACTGGTCCACCGCCTTGTACAGCAGCACCTTCTGCACGCCCGCCTCTTCGAACTGCGTCACTACGTTGAAGCCGCGCGCCTGCGCGTCGGCCAGCTGCGCCGTCGCGGACGCATGGAGCACCTTGTAGGCCGGCCACCGGCGCCATTGCACGCCGTAGACGTCGCCGAGGTCGTCCGGCCCCTCGCGGTACGGATTCGCGAGCCACTGGGCGTTCTCGTTTGCGTTGGCGTCCCACACCTTGCAGCCGAGCGCGCGGAAGTCCGCGGCGCTGCGCGAAGCGCGCAGAAAGCCCACGAGTTCGCCTACCGCCGACTTGAACGCCAGCTTCTTCGTGGTGACCGCGGGGAAGCCCTGCTGGAGGTCGAAGCGCATCATCGCGCCCGGCATGCTGATGGTGCGGATGCCGGTGCGGTTCTCCTGCCACGTGCCGGTGTCGAGAATCGTGCGGACGAGGTCGAGGTACTGTTTCATTCGGGGGGCTTCCTTCGGGCCGGCGCGGCGCCGTTTGGATGAACTGAAGCCCCCGATTCTAGCAAGCGCGCGTGCGGCTCACCTGGCGCATCACAGATGCGGGACACTCGCCGGCAAGTCCCCGCCCTGATGGCCGAGATCGCCCTCCATGTGGCGCATGCCGTGCGCGCACAGCAGCCGGTACAGCGTGACGCGCGAAATGCCGAGTTCCTGCGCCGCGTCGCCGAGGCGCCCGCGATGACGCAAGAGCGCAAGTTCGATGGCCTGGCGCTCGGCCGCTTCGCGCGCCTGCGCGAGCGAGACCGGCACGATCTCCACGTACTCGGAGAGTTCGAGGTCGCGCGCCGTGATGGCGCGTCCCTCCGACATCACGATGGCGCGCCGCACGCGGTTGATGAGTTCGCGCACGTTGCCGGGCCAGCTGTAGTTGTGCAGCGCCGCGATGGCGTCGGGCGAAAAACCGCGCAGACGACGGCTCGCGTCCTTGCGAAAGCGTTCGAGCATGTGCCGCGCGAGCAGTTCGATGTCCTTGCCGCGCGCGCGCAGCGGCGGCTCGTCGATCTGCAGCACGCACAGGCGGTGATAGAGATCCTGCCGGAAGCGCCCTTCGATCATCGCGGTCTGCATGTCTACGTGCGTGGCCGAGATGATGCGCACATCCACGGGAATGGATTGATGCCCGCCCAGCCGCTCCACCTTGCCTTCCTGAAGGAAGCGCAGCAGGCTCGCCTGGCTTTCGAGCGGCAGATCGCCGATTTCGTCGAGAAACAGCGTGCCGCCATTGGCAGCTTCCACGCGCCCGATCTTGCGCTGGTTCGCCCCCGTGAAGGCGCCGCGCTCGTAGCCGAACAGTTCGGACTGCAGAAGATGCGGCGGAATGGCGCCGCAGTTGATGGGCACGAACGGCGCGTTGCGCCGCGCGGAGCGCTCATGAATCGCGACCGCGGTGAGTTCCTTGCCTGTGCCGGATTCGCCCGAGATGAAAACCGGCGCATCGGTCATCGCTACTTTGCGGATGGAGCGAAAGAGCGCGAGCATCGCGTCGCACGAGCCCACCATTTCGCCCTCGGCGCCCGTGGTGGATTCGTTCGATGCCGGCTCCCCCAGTTCCACCATGCCGAACGCGTGGCCCACCGAATCCACCACGCGTTCGCCCGTCCAGGGCATCGTTACATAGTCGAAACAGTAATCGCGGACCAGCCGGCGCAGCGACGCGTCCTGCAGTTGCCCGGCCGTCGTGGCCGCCACCCAGCCCACGTTGGGCATGGTGAGACACGACTCGAAGGTCACGATTTCATGCGGCTGAAACCGGCTGGCGAGGTCCAGCAGACCGCCGGCCGTGCTGCCGGCGCGGACAGCGCGGCGCACGTCGCGCGCGCTTTCCACGACATCGACATGCCAGCCACGGTCGCGAAAGCGCGAACTCAACTCCGGGCTGGGGTTGCGCGTGACATAAACGAGTTGCCGTGTTGCGGGTTCCATTCTTCAGATCCTCTCGTCAACGTGCGCTCGAAACTGCGACAGCACGCCCCTGATTCTCCGGACATGCGGACGGCGGGCGGCATTTGCCCTATGGCAAAAAATACCGAACGACCATTTCATTTTTGTGTGGACGGCTGATACCCGAAAGCGGCATGTGTGCGTTCAAACGGCCGAATGAGATTTTTTTTAAAAGTCGGCTCGTGTCAGGAGCTTACTATACGCGTCGTCCGGCCAACAGCAAATATTCAAATTAGATCGCTCTGCGCCATATGCAACAAGGCTGTGCGACATCGGCGCAAGTCTGACGAATTACATAAAACGTTTTCTGCGCCATTGCGATGATTACCTCTGCAATGTGACTACCGCATTGCGGAATAAGCGGTATTTTCTTCCCGCCGTTTCACGGCCGAAACGTTTCGGCGCGATTTCCGGCCGAGACCGGGCAGTCGATTTGACTTTCTCCTGTCGCGTCAATGGTTTCCGGGCGATGGCACACGTTTCGCTAAACGAGGGCCACCAGGGAGAAACATCATGCGACTCATCGACTGCGTAGACAGATGCATGGCCAGGCGCGCTCCGCTCGTGCTCGCCGCCTCGCTCGCGCTGCTCTTTGCCGCCTCCGGCGCCTCGGCGCAGGAAGCCGCACCCGCCGCCTCACCCGACGTGGCGGTCGCCACCCTCGCGGACGCGCCGTCCGCAGCGGTGACGCCGCCGCCGACGGTGGCCACGGCCGACACCGGCACGGCCCCCGCCCCCGCGGCCATCCCGTTTACGCAAGCAATGGGCGTTCCCGACGCGACCGCCTCGAGCGACATCGCGCTCGACGACCAGGTGCTCTCGCGTCAGCGCGGCGGTGCGGTGGGAATGATGATGGTCGCCGCCACACCGCAATTCATGCGCGGCAACGGCGTGACGCTGTGGGACGAAATCGCCCCGCCCGCGCCGCTGCCTGTCCCCGTGGATGCCGCGCGCACCGCGCAGAGCAACGTCACGACGTATCAGCGCAACGGCAACTAGGCGCAGTTGAGAGCCACTGGGCGCGGCATCGTGAGCCACGCGCTCACATCGTCCGCCCGTTTTCGAGGAACCGACATGACCGCCTCACTTCCAGCGCCGCGCCGCGGCGTACCGCTTGCCGCCCTGCTGTGCGCGCTCGGATGCGCTGCCGCCGCGGCGGCAACGCCCGCGGCCGCGCAGCAACTCATGCAGCCCAGCACGCAGCCGGGCAATCTCGTGATCGAACGCACCATCACACCGCGCGACGCGTTCGTGCCGGTGCCGAAGAGCCAGGACCCCATCGCCGTCCAGGTGGAGACCTTCCCGCGCGCCACGTTCGACGGCGCGATCGCGTCCATGGCCACCGACCTCGATCTGAACGGCGCGCACGGCTCCGGCGGCATCGCCGGCGGCGGCGTGCGCTCCACGCTCGCGAGCGTGGGCGGCATGGGCCAGGTGTTGGGCGCCACGGGCAACTCCGTTCCGGTCGGCGCAAACGCGGCGGCGGGCGCCGGTCTTGCCGGCCTCGGCAGCTCAATTGCACAGACCGTGACGAGCGCGCTGTCGCCGCTCGGCGCCGCCCTGGGAGCCGCGAAATGAGCACGTCGCACCTTCTGCATCGTCTTCTCCTCGCGAGTGCCGCACACCGGCGCGCGGAACCAGGGCGCGCTGCCGGCGGCACGGTCGGACGCGCCCTCGGCCGCACGCTCGTGGCCTGCGCCGTGGCGGGCGCGGCGAGCGCGGCCAGTGTCGTCGCCCACGCGCAGACGGCGCCGGAACGCGTCGACGCGCTTTCCGTGATCGGCAGCGCGGCAGTTGCCGGCGCGGTGGGCGTGGTCGCGGTGAATCAGGCGAGCGGCCTCGACAACGTTCAGGCGAACCAGGCTGTGGTCACGACCGGGTCGACGCCCATCGATCTCACGGCAAGCGCGCAAGGCGCGAGTGCCAATGCGCGCGCCACGAACGCGGCCAGCGTGATCGCGAGCAACGCATTTTCCAATACCTCCGGCGTGATTCAGCTGAATCAGTCGGCAGGCGTAGCGAATCTTCAGCGGAACAGTGCCTTGATCGGTTCTGCTCCGGGTGAAGCGGAGATCGTATCGGATGGGGTGCTATCCGCTACGACCGCCAACGGCAGTGGGCTGGCGAGATCCGTGGGAAGCCACGACGTGCGCGAAGCGTCCATCGGTGCGGGCGCATTCAAAAACGTCAACGGCGTCCTGCAGATCAACCAGACAGCCGGAGCAGGCAACGTCAGTTCCAACAGTTTTGTGCTCCGTCCCCCGGCGGGCACCTTTTTTTAACTTGATGTCTTTCGGAGCGTAATCATGAAACGCACTCTCATTGCAACGGCTGTTCTGTCGATGATGGTCACCGGCGCCTATGCGGGCGAACGCAATTGCGGATCCGGCTGCGACCCGGCCGAGCTCTTCACGGCCACCAACATCTACACCGACATCGGCGAATTCGGTTTCATCACGCTGCGCGGTCACGTCGACGTGGCGGCCAGCTCGGGCGCGACGGTCAACAACTCGCAGAGCGTCAACATCGGCGGCGTGGACATGCAGGGCCCGCCGCAGTCGTACACCAAAGGCAGCATCACGACGGCCGTGAACACCACGCGCCGCTGGGACAACGCAAGCGGCAGCGGCAGCAGCTGGAGCGTGAGCGACTCGTACAAGAACGATAGCTATGCGTACAACAACACGCACACGAGCACCTCGAACTGGTCGAAGAGCGCCAGCTTCGTGAAGGGCGGCGGCTTCGCCTCGGGCATCTCGGCCAACTATGGCGGCTACCAGTACGCGAACACGCATCAGTCCGCCAACGGCTTCATCGCCGCGGGCTTCATCGCGGGTCTGGGCGGCGGCCCCGGCGTGATCTTCGGCGGCGTCGCGGCAGGCTTCGCGGGCGCCCTCAACACGCACGAGTCGTCCAACTTCGGCGGCGGCTTCCATGGCAGCGCGAACGGCTACGACGTGGCATGGGGCGGCTTCGCGGCAAGCGGCCAGAGCAGCGCGACGCACACGAACAGCGGCAGCGGCTCGTTCACGTCGAACGACTACTCGGCGCACGCTCACGCCTACGGCTGGAACCGCAACTACGCCGAAGACGCCGGCAGCGTGACGGTGACGGGCGCAGTCACGGAGCACATCGACACGCGCAAGACGACCACGATGGCCGCGACGATCGACACCGGCGCGCTCGCAGGCGCGCAGGGCAACATCGGCGTGAACATGGCCACGGGTGCCAACAACGCGCAGTCCAACGACGCGGCGCTCGCCAACATGGACGTGGGCCCGGTGTTCGGCAGCGCGCAGATCTTCTCGACGCAAAGCTCGTCGGGCAAGGCGAAGGTGGGTCCGCTCAACTTCGTGGCGTCCGTTGGCTCCGGCGTGCTCGCCGGCGCGTCGGGCAACGTCGGCGTGAACGTGGCGTCGGGTGCGGGCAACGTGCAGAACAACAGCCTCGCCGTGTCGTCCACGACGGTCTCGAGGAGCGATCCGCGCCGCAGCGGCAACGGCGGCGAAGTCATCGCGAGCGACCAGAACTGCCAGACCGCCGAAGCCGGCGTGAAGGGCAGCTTCACCGGCTCGTCGTACCTCGGCGCCGGCGCGCTCGTGGGCGCCACGGGCAACATCGGCGTGAACATCGCGTCGGGCGTGGGCAACCTGCAACACAACGGCCTCGCAGTCGCGAGCGTGGTATCGCACTAAGCCACCTCCCACCGCAGGCAACAGCACTGCACGGGGAAAACCGGCCGGCCTCGACATCGGCGTCGAGGCCGGTCCGGACCTGATGTCGAGGCCGGCAGGCCCGCATCACCAAGGGGGACATCATGTTCGTTGGAACGAGCAGGGCCGCTGCTTTGTCCGCGCTGGCACTGGCCGTCTCATGCGTCGTGCCGCACGCGGTGCGCGCGCAGTCTTCCCTCAACATGAACGCCGCGGCCGGCGTGCCCTTCAACGTGAAGGTGCGCTCGGTGCGCGAGCTGCGCTACAGCCACATCGTCACCCAGCAGTTCGATTACAGCTGCGGGTCCGCTGCGCTTGCCACGCTGCTCAAGTACGGCTACGGCATCGACATTCCCGAAAGCGAACTCATCGCCCGCATGATGGCGTTCTCGACACCCGAGGTCGTCGTCAAGAACGGCTTTTCGATGCTCGACATGAAGAAGTTCGTCGAGACCATCGGGCTGCGCGGCCGCGGCTTTCGCGTCACCTCCGAGGCGCTTTACCACCTGCAGATCCCCGTGCTCGTGCTGATGAACAGCGACGGCTACGAGCACTTCGTCATCGTCAAGCACGCGGAGTACGGCCGCATCTTCGTCGCCGACCCCGCGCTCGGCAACCGCATCGTGCTCGAAGACGACTTCGTGAAGAAGTGGAACGGGCTCGTCTTTGCCGTCGTCGGCAAACCTTTTCTGGAGGACTCTCCGCTTTTGCAGGGCAACGAATCGCATGCGCTCAAGCTGCGCCAACGTGCGCTGGAAGACGGAACCGCAGCGATTCCCTTCGTAGAGTTCGGTCTGATCAAGGCAGAGTTGTTCTGACTCGTCATGGATAGAAACCTTCTCACCGCCGGCTGCGCGTTGTGCCTCACCACGCTCGGTCTGGCTTCGGTCGCCCATGCTGCCGGGCAAGGTTCGACCGTTTTCGACAACGTCCCGGCGCTCAGGCTTCAAGCCGTGGACGACAACGTGCTCGCCGCGCAAACCGGTAAGGGCCTGGCTGGAGACATCATCTCGGGGGTCGTGGTGGAACTGCTCTCCAGCTGGAAGATGCCGAACGGGGCCACGGCCGTCGCGCAAGGCACGCTCTCGCTCGTGACCGGCAAGCTCAACCAGGTTGCCGCCCAGGTGAGTTCGCAGGCTTCGGTCACGGAGCCCTGGCACAACGCAAACAACGCGAGCAACGGCAACAATGGCGCCAATCCGAACGCAGGTGCCACGGGCGGCGAGAACGCCAGCGTGAACGGCGTTTCGCAGATCACCCAGATCGCGGGCAACGGCAACATCGGCAGCAACCAGGCCGCCATCGACTTCAATGCGGCCACGAACGCTCACACGTCGCCCGTCGCCGGGAACAACACGACCTCGGCTGCCGCCAGCAGTGCCGACGGTTCGGTCAAAGCCGGCATCACGTTCGGCAGCGGCGGCATCAAGGTGGCCCTGCAGACTCCCGCAGGCATCGCCACGCAAACGGTTGCGCCGACCAACGCCCAACAGGCGAGCATGATCGGCCAACTCCTTCAGATCGCAGGCAATAACCAGCAAGTGGCCAACCAGCTGCAACTGCATCTGCAGACGCAGCCGATGTCGGCCGACGCGCTACGCCAGCTCGGCGTACTACAAGCCCTGCAAAACGGTGTGAGGAGATAAGCGGGCAGCCGGCCCGCACGCGCGTCACCGAAGACGCGCGGCAACAGCAGCACACGGAAGAAGAACGCAGCCGCGCACGCCCAAGGAGACCAGTGCTGCGCGGCCGCAACACCGGGGGACCAATAATGAACAGCTTGCAGAGGACCAGGGGGCCGCGCATGGCGTTGGCGGCCATTCCGGCAGCAGTGATGCTGCTGGCCATATCGCAGGGAGCAGGCGCGCAGGCGCTTGCGCAACAGTCGGTGGAAGATCGGCTCAACACGCTGATGCGTGTGGTCGACGAGCAGCAGAGGCAGATCAATTCGCTGGAGCGCCAGGTGACGGATCTCCAGATGGCACAACGCGGACGCGGCCTGCCGGGCGCAGGCGCCGCGCCCGCCGACAACGGCGCAGCCGACAGCACGGCTGCCCAGCAGCCCGGCGCGGACGGCCTGCCGGTGCCGCTGCCGCCGCTCGCGCAGATCAATCCCAACGCGAATGCGCCGGGCAGCAGCACGGGCACGGCCACGGGCGTGCCCGTCACGCCGCCGGTGCCCGAAGGCGCGAGCGCCAGGACCGCAGGCACGGGCGAGACGCCGGGCGCCATCGGTCAAACCCAGAAGGCCGCCGAACCCGCCCGCACGCAGGCCGAAGAAGCCGTCGTGCAACGCGAACACGCCCCGCTCTTCGACCACAAGCTCACGCTGGACTGGGGCATCAACGACACCTATTACGATCGCCGGCAGCTGCAGCTCTCGGGCTTCCTCGCGCTCGACGCGATCTTCCTCGGCAACATCAACCTGGGCGAGACGAAGTCGCACCAGGTCATGTCGGATCTCGACGTGCGCTACGGGCTCACTGACCGCATCAGCATCGATGCGGACGTGCCCTACATGTACCGCACGAGCAACTTTATCGTGGGCGGCGCCGGCGGGTCGGCGAGCACGATGTCGGATGCGTCCGCCAGCTCGCATGCGCTCGGCGACGTCAACTTCGGCCTCTACTATCAGTTGCTCAAGGAAACCGGCAACCTGCCCGACGTGGTGGCGAGCCTGCGCGTGAAGGCGCCCACCGGCACCTCGCCCTTCGGCATCAAGGTCGTGCAGGTGGATGCGAACAACACGAATCTCGTTGCGCCCACCAAGCTGCCCACCGGCACGGGCTTCTGGAACATCACGGGCGGTCTTTCGGTGCTGAAGACCTACGACCCGGTCGTGCTGTTCGGCAGCTTCTCGTACACGTACAACGTGGCGCGCTCGTTCGCGGACATCTCGTCCGTGGTCGGACAGACGCAGCCCGCCACCGTCAAGCTGGGCGACGTGATCCAGTTCGGCGGCGGCGTGGCGCTCGCCTTCTCGGACAAGGACTCGGCGAGCGTGGCCTACACCATGGCGCTGGAACCGGCCACCGAAACGAAGGCGCCCGGCGGCGCCTGGTCGAAGGTGCCGGGCAGCGAAACCACCGCCTCGGCGGTGACGTTCGGCCTGAATCACGTGGTAAACAAGCATCTGACCATCAACGGCTCGGTGTCGATCGGTCTCACGCCCGATACGCCGAACTTCGTGGTTGGCGTGCGCTTTCCCTACACTTTCTGATGTAAGAGGCTCACCGTGCGCGAATCACCCCACTTGAGCGGTACAGTTACGTCGTTAGCGGGCTCGGGTCCCCGTCTCGTCACGACGAACCCGGACAAGATCGAAGCGCAGCGCCACAAGAACACGCCGCCCGCACGAACCGAGGACATGACACCTTTGACGACTGCTCAGGCCGAACGCTTGCTGCTCTACGTCGCGCGCTCCCCCGACGACGACCTGGCGGCACACCTGAAGAGCCGCGGCTGGAACATTTCCATCGCCCGCTCCACCCACGACGTCGCGCGGCTCGCGAGGCCCGACGCAACGTGCGCGGGCATTGTCGATCTCACGAGTTTCGCCGCGCGCGACATTGCCGGGCTCGAGTCCGCGTTGCGCCAGCAGCAGATCGGCTGGATCGCGCTCGCCAACAACGAGCGGCTCGCCGACCCGGAAGTGCGGCGCCTGATTCGCCACTACTGCTTCGACTACGTGAAGATCCCGGTTGCCAATGCAACCATCGACTATCTCGTCGGCCACGCCTACGGCATGGTCACGCTTTGCGACCTCGACTTCGTGGCGGGCGTCGCCACCGCGGGCGACGACGAAATGGTGGGCACCTGCGAGGCGATGCAGCAGCTCTTTCGCACCATCCGCAAGGTGGCAAACACCGACGCGACCGTCTTCATCTCGGGCGAATCGGGCACGGGCAAGGAACTCACGGCCCTCGCCATCCACGAGCGCTCGCAGCGTCGCAAGTCGACCTTCGTGCCCATCAACTGCGGCGCGATTCCGCATCACCTGCTGCAGTCCGAACTTTTTGGCTACGAGCGCGGCGCGTTCACGGGCGCGAACCAGCGCAAGATCGGCCGCGTGGAAGCGGCGGACGGCGGCACGCTCTTCCTCGACGAGATCGGCGACCTGCCGCTCGAAAGCCAGGCGAGCCTGCTGCGCTTCCTGCAGGAAGGCAAGATCGAGCGGCTGGGCGGCCACGAGTCGATTCCGGTGGACGTGCGCATCATCTCCGCGACCCACGTGGATCTTGAAGCCGCGATGCGCGACGGCCGTTTTCGCGCCGACCTCTTTCACCGCCTCTGCGTGCTGCGCGTGGACGAACCGCCGCTGCGCGCGCGCGGCAAGGACATCGAGATCCTCGCGCATCACATCCTGCACAAGTTCAAGACCGACAGCGCGCGCAAGATTCGCGGCTTCACGCCTTCGGCCATCGAGGCCATGTACAACTACAACTGGCCCGGCAACGTGCGCGAACTGATCAACCGCGTGCGCCGCGCCATCGTGATGGCGGAGAACAAGCTGATTTCGGCCGAAGACCTCGACCTCGAGCACTTCACGGCGCAACAGACCATGACGCTCGCGCAGGCACGCGAGGCCGCGGAGAAGCGCGCCATCGAGTCGGCGCTGCTGCGCCACCGTCACCGGCTCAACGAAGCGGCCACCGACCTCGGCATCTCGCGCGTGACGCTGTACCGGCTGATGGGCGCGCACGGCCTGCGCGACGCGAGCGCAAGCGACGAGAAGACCCTGTTCGGCGGCGAAGCGGAAGGACGCGAGTAACGCCGCGCACGCGGGCGGGCGACGAAGGGCGGTCGGTTAGAATCGAGAGATTCACGACTGCCCTTCCTGTTTTCATGACGACGCTCACCCTGATCGTGGCGCGCGCGCGCAATGGCGTAATCGGCCGCGACAACCAGCTGCCCTGGCGGCTGCCCGAAGACCTCGCGTTTTTCAAACGCACCACGATGGGCGCGCCCATCATCATGGGGCGCAAGACGCACGAGTCGATTGGCCGGCCGCTGCCGGGCCGGCGCAACATCGTCGTCACGCGCGACCCGGCGCGCCGCTTCGAAGGCTGCGACACCGTGACGAGTCTCGACGCCGCGCTCGCACTCGCCGCGCGCGACGGTGCCCCAGAAGCCTTCCTGATTGGCGGCGCCGAGCTTTATCGCGAAGGATTCGAGCGCGCGCAGAAGCTGATCGTCACCGAGATTGCTGCGGACATCGCAGGCGATACCACCTTCCCGGCGCCGGACCCGGCCACGTGGAACGAAGTCTCGCGCGAAGCGCATCGGGCGGCGGCGCCCAATGACTTCGAGTTCGCGTTTGTGGTGTACGCGCGCAAGCCGGCGGCTTGAGGCGTATTCGGAAAGAAGAAGCGGGGAAGAAGAACCGCAGGGAAAGCGAGCGGCCGTGCGCGCCGCTCGCCGATGGGCCGCGACGTGCCGCGGCCCGTATCAACTACTCGCCTCGCGCAGGCCAGCCCGCTCTCTTGCGGTTGATTGTACGTTGCTGTACGCGCTACTTACTGCCCGGCCACCGTCATCCGTTCGATCAGCACCGAACCGGTCTGCTTGGTGCCGCGCACGATGGTGTCCGCGCCCACCGCGACGATGTTGCGGAACATCTCCTGAAGCGTGCTCGCCACGGTGATCTCTTCCACCGGATACTGAATCTCGCCGTTCTCGACCCAAAAGCCCGAGGCGCCGCGCGAATAATCGCCCGTCACGTAGTTCACGCCCTGCCCCATGAGCTCGGTGAGCAGCAGGCCCGTGCCGAGCTTCTTCAGCATCGCCTTGAAGTCGTCTTCGGGCCGCGTTTGCGTGCTGAGCAGCGAGACGTTGTGCGAGCCGCCCGCGTTGCCCGTGGTCTGCATGCCGAGCTTGCGCGCCGAATAGGTCGAGAGGAAATAGCCTTCCACCACGCCGTCCTTCACGACCGAACGCTGCTTCGTGCGCACGCCTTCTTCGTCGAACGGCGCGCTGCCCATGGCGCGCGGCACATGCGGGTCTTCGACGATCTGGATGTGCGGCGCGAACACGGGCTTGCCGAGGCTGTCCACCAGAAACGAGGTCTTGCGGTACAGCGCGCCGCCGCTCGTGGCCTGCACGAACGCGCCGAGCAGGCCGGACGCGAGCGGCGCCTCGAACAGCACCGGCACCTTGCGCGTATCGAGCCCGCGCGCGCCCATGCGGGCGAGCGCCCGTTCGGCGGCATAGCGGCCCACGGCCTCGGGCTGCGCCAGTTCCGCTGCGCTGCGCTTCGACGAGTACCAGTCGTCGCGTTGCATGTGGCGGCCTTCGCCGGCAATCGGCGCACAGGCGATGTAGTGACGCGAATACGGATAGCCGCCGAGGAAGCCCCGCGTGGTGGCCAGCACGAACTGCGAGTGCTGCGCCGACACGCTCGCGCCTTCGGAGTTGCGGATGCGGGGATCGGTGGCGAACGCGGCCTCTTCGGCGCGGCGGGCAAGCGCGACGGCCTCGTCGGCGGTGAGGTTCCACGGATGGTAGAGGTCGAGGTTGCGCGGCGCCGTTTCGAGCAACTCGGCTTCGGCGAGTCCCGCGCAGTCGTCTTCAGCGGTGAAGCGCGCGATGTTGTAGGCGGCCGCGACCGTGTCTTTGAGCGCCTGCGAGGAGAAGTCCGAGGTGCTCGCGTTGCCGCGCTTGTTGCCGATGTAGACCGTCACGCCCACCATCTTGTCTCGGTTGTGCTCGATGGTCTCCACTTCACCGCGCCGCACCGACACCGAGAGGCCGTCGCCTTCGGAAATCTCGGTGCCGGCGTCGGTCGCGCCGAGCGCCTTCGCGTGGCGGAGGATGTCCGACGCGATCTCCTTGAGTTCGTCCTGGGTATGCGGGAAAAAGCGTTGCCGGGCTTCGATGTCTGCTGCCATTGTGTTTGCTGTCCGGGTTCGGGGCCTTGGGCGGCCCGGGAGTGATGTGCGTGGCGATTTCGTCACGTATCACGCGATCATAGCAAGGTCCGCGCAAAGACATGCGCCGTCGGCTGGCTGCCTTGGCCGGCGCGGCTCTCCGGCGCGCCGGCGAACGGCGCGAGCGCTGTCCCGGGGCGCCCCCACGCTACAATACGGCCCATGACACGCAAAACCCGCATCCAACCTATCCACGCCGCAGTCGAGGAAGACGACGACAACGGCTACGACCGCCCCAGCAAATCGCAACTGAAGCGTGAAATGCACGCGTTGCAGGAGCTGGGCAAGGCGCTCGTCGAGCTGCCGAAAGACGCGCTCAAGCGCATGCCGATGCCCGAACATCTCGCCGATGCCGTCGCCGAGGCGCGCCGCATCACCGACCACGAAGGCAAGCGCCGCCAGTTGCAGTACGTCGGCCGCGTGATGCGGGGGCTGACCGACGAAGAAACCGGCGCGCTGCGCACGGCGCTCGAAACGTACCGCGGCGTGAACCGCGCGGCGACGGCGCAACTGCACTGGATCGAACGCACCCGCGAGCAACTGCTCGCCGACGACGCCGCGTTCACGGCGTTCCTGCGCGAGCATCCCGCGGCGGACGCCCAGGAAGGCCGCACCCTGATCCGCAACGCGCGCAAGGAAGCGCAGCTGGGCAAGCCGCCCCGCTACTTCCGCGAGCTTTTCCAGTGGATCAAGGACGCGAGCGGCAGCGCAGACGACGACACCGGCGAAGCCTCCGAAGGAACCGACGATGACGACTCCCACGCGTAACCATCCCGACGAAATCGTGATCGGCCTCGTGTCGATCAGCGACCGGGCGACGAGCGGCGTCTATCAGGACGAAGGCATTCCGGCGCTCACCGCGTGGCTGGGCGCGGCGCTGAGCTCTCCCTGGCGCGCCGAAACGCGGCTCATCCCCGACGAGGCCGCGACCATTTCCGCGACGCTCGTGGAGCTGGTCGACACGGTGGGCTGCGACCTCGTGCTGACGACGGGCGGCACCGGCCCCGCGCGGCGCGACGTGACGCCCGAAGCCACGCTCGCGGTAGCGACGAAGGAAATGCCGGGCTTCGGCGAACAGATGCGGCAGATCAGCCTGAATTTCGTGCCCACCGCGATTCTCTCGCGCCAGGTCGCGGTGATCCGCGAAAGCCAGACGTCGGCAACGCACGCGGCGTTGATCGTCAACCTGCCTGGCCAGCCGAAGTCGATCAGGGAAACGCTGGAAGGTCTGCGCGACGAGACCGGCGCCGTGAAGGTACTGGGCATCTTCGCGGCCGTGCCGTATTGCATCGACCTGATCGGCGGCCCGTATGTGGAAACCAACGACGCCGTCGTGGCGGCGTTCCGGCCGAAGAGCGCGCGGCGAGCGCCGCGCACGGCGTAGCGGCCGGCATGGCCCGTTCAGAATGGGCGGATGGCGTGTCCGCTCATTTTCGGGCTCATGTGTCGGCCTGTTTGCCGCCTCATTCGCCCGCTTACTTGTCGACCTGCGCGGCGCTTGCGTCGATGGCAAGCGAGTCGCTCGCCGCCGGAATCAGGAAGTGCTTGCGGTAGTACTGAAGTTCGTCGATCGACTCGTGGATGTCGGCGAGCGCGGTGTGCATCGCGCGCTTCTGGAAGCCCTTGTAGATGGCCGGCTGCCAGCGGCGACACAGTTCCTTCAAGGTGCTCACGTCGAGGTTGCGGTAATGGAAGAAGCGTTCCAGTTCCGGCATCCAGCGCGCCATGAAGCGGCGGTCCTGGCAGATCGAGTTGCCGCACATCGGCGACTTGCCCGGCGGCACGTATTGCGACAGAAACGCGATGAGCTGTTCCGTGGCCGAAGCCTCGTCCACCGTCGAGGCGCGCACCCGGTCCGTCAAGCCCGAGCGGCCGTGCGTGTTGCGGTTCCACTCGTCCATCTTGCCGAGCGTCTCGTCGCTCTGATGGATGGCGAGCACCGGCCCTTCGACCATCTTGTCCAGCGTCGAATTCGTGACGACGACGGCGACCTCGATGATGCGATCGTTGTCGGGATCGAGCCCCGTCATTTCCATGTCGAGCCAGATGAGGTTCATGTCGCTGCGCGCGAGCGCGGGCGGCGTGACGGAGTCGAGAATGTCAGTCATGAAAGCAACCTTGTGTGTCGCGGGGTGCGGGGCGCACCGGCCGGTCGGCGAGAACATATAATTGTCGCATAGATACCACGGATTCCCCGGATGCCTACCCTGTACTTCACCGCGCTGTTCGCCCTCGCCGTGCTCGCCATGGTGGTCACGAAACTCTGGCTCGCCTCGCGCCAGATCCGCTTCGTCGCCGCGCACCGCGAGATCGTGCCGGACCAGTTCGCGATGGCCATCCCGCTTTCCGCCCACCAGCGCGCCGCCGACTACACGGTCGCACGCACGCGTCTCGGCATGGTCGAGATCGTGGTGGGGGCGGCGGTACTGATCGGGCTCACGCTGCTGGGCGGCGTTCAAACGCTCGACCTCGCGATTTCGGACTGGCTTGGCCGCGGGTATCTCGGGCAGATCGCGCTGGTGGCGGCCGTCGTCGCCATTTCGGGCATTGTCGAGGTGCCGTTCGACTATTACCGGCAGTTCGTGATCGAAGAGCGCTTCGGCTTCAACCGCATGGGCAAGGGCATTTTCTTCGCCGACCGCATCAAGGGCGTGCTGCTCGGTGCCGCGTTCGGCCTGCCGCTGCTGTTCGTGGTGCTGTGGCTGATGCGCCAGGCGGGCAGCGTGTGGTGGCTGTGGACGTGGGTGGTCTGGGTCGTGTTCCAGATGCTCGTGCTGGTGCTCTATCCCACCGTCATCGCGCCGCTCTTCAACAAGTTCGAACCGCTCAAGGACGATGCGCTGCGCGCGCGCATCGAAGGGCTCATGAAGCGCTGCGGCTTCGCGGCCAAGGGCCTCTTCGTCATGGACGGCAGCCGCCGCTCGGCACACGGCAACGCCTACTTCACGGGCTTTGGGTCGGCACGGCGCATCGTGTTCTTCGACACCCTGCTCTCGCGCCTCTCCGGCAGCGAGATCGAAGCCGTGCTCGCACACGAGCTGGGCCACTTCAAGCGCCATCACGTCATCAAGCGCATGATCGTCACCTTTGCGATCAGTCTCGCCATGCTCGCGCTGCTCGGCTGGCTTTCGCAGTGCGTGTGGTTCTACGAAGGCCTCGGCGTGCGGCCGTCGCTCATCGGCGACAACAGCGGGCTCGCGCTCGTGCTGTTCTTCCTCGCGGTGCCGGTGTTCCTGTTCTTCGTCACGCCGATCGGTAGCCTCAGTTCGCGCAAGCACGAGTTCGAGGCCGACGCGTTCGCCGCCACGCAAACCGACGCGAAGGACCTCGTGAATGCGCTCGTGAAGCTCTACGAAGACAACGCCTCCACGCTTACGCCGGACCCCATCTACACCGCGTTCTACTACTCGCACCCGCCTGCTTCGCAGCGCATCGACCGGCTGCTGCGGCACGCATGACACGGCGCGCACCGAAAGCGGCGCAGGGCGCCGCCGAGAGCCGCGCGCAGGGCAAGCGTCTGGAAGGACGCGTGATCGCAGCGCATGGCCGCCATTACCTCGTGGCCCCCGACGGCGGCGGCGCGGCGCTGCAGTGCTTTCCACGCGGCAAGCGCAGCGAGGTCGCCGTAGGCGACCATGTGACCTACGAGCCGACGTCCGTGGATCAGGGCGTGATCGTCGCCATCGGCGAGCGGCGCAACCTGCTCTACCGGTCGGATCAGTACAAGTCGAAGCTCTTCGCAGCCAATCTCGACCAGTTGCTGATCGTGCTCGCCACCGAACCGCACTTCAGCGAAGACCTGCTGGGTCGCGCGCTCGTCGCCGCCGAAGCGAACGAACTGAAGCCGCTCATCCTGCTCAACAAGACCGACGTCGCAGCAGCACTGCCGGCGGCGCGCGCGCGTCTCGAACGGTACCGCGCGCTCGGCTATACCGTGCTCGAGGTGTCGATCAAGACCGCGCCCGAGGCCGCGCACGCGGTGCTCGCCGAACACCTGCACGGCCATGCGACGCTGCTGCTCGGCCAGTCGGGCATGGGCAAATCGACGCTCGTGAACCTGGTGATTCCAGACGCCGAAGCCGCAACGCGTGAGATCTCGACCGCGCTCAACAGCGGCCGGCACACCACCACATTCACGCGGCTCTACCCGCTTGCGGGCGGCGGCGCGCTGATCGATTCGCCGGGATTCCAGGAGTTCGGCCTGCACCATCTCACAGAGGGGCGGCTCGAGCGCGCATTTCCGGAGTTCCGGCCGCTGCTCGCACACTGCCGCTTCTACAACTGCCATCATCTGCACGAGCCGGGATGCGCCATTCTCGCGGCCGTGGAAGATGGACGCATCGCGCGCGAACGGCATGCGCTCTACGCGCAGCTCGTTCACGAAGCAAGCCAGATCGTGCGTTGAGCGTCCCGTCGCCGCAACCGTCCGCCCACTCGCAGACATGCTGAAACTCACCAGCGCGCCGAACCTGCTGACGGCGCAACATTGGCTGAACGTACTGGAGACGGCCGGGATTGCTTGCCAGCTGCACAACCGCTATCTGAGCGGCGCGATGGGCGAGATTCCGGCCGAACAGTGCGCGCCGGAACTGTGGCTCGTCGACGAACGCGACGAAGTGCAGGCGCGCAAGCTGCTCGCGGCCGCGGTGAGCGGGCCGCCATCCGACGCTGCGCCGTGGCGCTGTCGCCAATGCGGCGAGACGCTGGAAGCGCAGTTCACGGTGTGCTGGCAGTGTGGGACGGCGCGCAATCCGCTGGACTGACTTGCATCCAGCGGCGCAGAGGCGGAAGAAAGAGGCTGAAGCGGTTCGACGGGCGCGGTGGGTTCAGAACCACATCGCGATGGTCAGCATGAGGAGCAGCAGCATCCACAGGATCACTGCCCGCCACACCAGTCCCACCGCGGATTGCAACGTGCGCGGCGTGCAATCGTCGCCAACCTGCAGCGGACCGCCGTCGCCTGTGGCGAGCGCGTCGAGGCTCGACGGCTCGGCGAGCGGTCCCGAAAGGCGTGCACCCAGTGCGCCGCTACCCGCGGCGAGCAACACGCCCTCGTTGGTGTCCGGCCACGTGTGCGCGTGATTGCGCCAGGCGTAAATCGCGTCCTCGAAGTTGCCGACAATCGCGAAGCCGAGCGACGTCAACCGTGCAGGCACCCAGTCGATCAGAAAGAACGCATTCTGCGCGAAGCTCGAAAACGCGGCGGTGCGATCGTCGGCGGGGCGCGACCAGGCGCGTGCCAGATATTCGGCGATTCGATACAACACCGCGCCCGCGGGCCCGATCGGCACGAGGAACCAGAAGAACACGCCGAACACGTGCCGATGCGATGCCACGACCGCGTGAATGAGCGTGTGGCGCACGATCTCGCCGACCGGCATGTCCACGGTCTCCATGCCGGTCCATTCGTTGAGAATTTCGCGGGCGCGAGGCACGTCGTCGCTATTCAGAGCGAGATGAACGTCCGTGAAATAGTGGCTGAACTGCCGGAAGCCGAGCGTGAAATACACGATCACGACATTCCACAGGAACGCCAGCACAAAGCTGATGCGATACAGCACGTAATAGACAAGCGCGACGGCGAGCGTCCACGGCAACACCACGGCGAGCCAGGCGAGCAGTCCATGCTTCTTCTTGCCGGCGTCGAACCCTTGCGCCGCGGACTCGGCGTGAAATTGAAGCAGCGCGGACACCGGATTGGTCGGCGACAGCGCACGCACCTGTTCGATGATGAGAGCCAGCAATACAGAGAAAAAAGTCATGCGACGCGCCGTGCAATTCGGAAGTTTGGAATTCTTTTATAACGATAGCACAGGGTCAGATGGGCCTGAATGCGCGCCGGTCGCGCCGCAACATCGAAACAACAACGGGCGCGACGTGTGCGGGCCATACGCGACAACGGCATACGGTTTCATGCCGCAAGAAAGCGGTAGAAGTTGCGCAACATGCCGGCCGTCGCGCCCCAGATGAAGTAGTGACCGCCGGTGCTGCCATCGCGCGGATACGGCATGGAGAAGAAGCGCCGCTCGCCGCCTTCCCAGCGAAATACGCGCACCTCGTGGTGCGCAGGGTTCATCAGGAAGTCGAGCGGCACTTCGAAGATGTCCGCCACTTCGAGCGTATCCGCCGACACGGTAAAAGGCGGATGCACGAGGCCCACCACGGGGGCCACGAGAAAGCCCGTACCGGTGATGTAGTCCGGCAAGGCGCCCAGCACCTCCACGCGCCGGGAATCCAGGCCCACTTCCTCGTTTGCTTCGCGCAGCGCGGTGGCAATGGCATCCGCGTCTTCGGGTTCGCGACGGCCGCCCGGAAAACTGATCTGGCCGGCGTGGTCGTTGAGGTGATCGGCGCGTTGGGTGAGCAGCACCGTCAGGCCCTCTTCTCGCACCACGAGCGGCACGAGCACCGCGGCGTCGCGCGGGTCGACGTCTTCGGTGAGGCGCGGCTCGAAGGGCTCAGGGGACCACAACAGACGTTGCTCGAAGCGCGCGCGCAGGCCGTCTGGCGTCAAACGGACAGACGGCACAGGCGGCAGGTCCGTGCCAGTCGACTCGACCGGCAGGTTTTCAGGCTCGAATACAGGACGGATCAACGGGTCTCCCGGAGCGGGCACCGGCGTGCGTGGTAGCGCGCTGCGCCGGATAGCGGACATCGCAGATGTCGCGCTGACATCTGCGTATATCGCTATTCTGACCTGGCAAACAAAAAAGCACCCTGGGAGGGTGCTTTTTCTTACAGCTTTTACTCTGCGGCAGCTGCGCGGTCTTTCGACACCAGCTTTTCCTTGATCCGGGCAGCCTTGCCCGAACGCTCGCGCAGGTAGTACAGCTTCGCACGACGCACATCGCCGCGGCGCTTCACGACGATGCTGGCAAGCAGCGGCGAGTACGTCTGGAACGTACGTTCGACGCCTTCACCCGACGAGATCTTGCGCACGATGAACGACGAGTTCAGACCGCGATTACGCTTCGCGATCACGACGCCTTCGTATGCCTGAACGCGCTTGCGGTTGCCTTCAACGACGTTCACGTTCACCACCACCGTGTCGCCGGGGGCGAATTCGGGAATGGTCTTGCCTGCGAGCACGCGCTCGATTTCTTCCTGCTCGAGTTTTCCGATGAGGTTCATCACTGACTCCTTAAGCCATCTTGTCGGCGTTCGTGCCTGTACCGGCTTGGACTGCATTCCGGCACCACGGCCCCGATAGAGGATGGGTTCACATCAGGCACCGTCCACGCATGGAGCAGCGCCGCCTTTCGCCTCGCCAGCGGGCGCAGAAGACGATGCCTTCCGCGCTTCCTTCGCGAGACTTGCGAGCCATGCCTCGTCGGCACGGCTCAACATCTTGTTCTTCCTGGCCTTCTCGATCAGATCGGGCCGTTTGTAGAGCGTGTTGCGTAGCGCTTCACGGCGACGCCATTGCTCGATTTCCGCATGATGCCCGCCAAGCAGCACATCCGGCACGCGCATGCCGTCGTATTCCTCCGGCCGCGTGTAATGCGGACAATCCAGCAGTCCGTCCACGAAGCTGTCCTGCACCGCGGACTGTGCATCGTTGAGCACACCCGGCAGTTGTCGCACGACGGCATCCATCAGCGCCATGGCCGGAAGCTCGCCGCCGGACAACACGAAGTCGCCGAGGCTCACTTCTTCGTCGACACAACGGTCGACAAGGCGCTGGTCGATGGCTTCATACCGGCCGCACAACAATACGAGCCCGGGCTGCTGCGCGAACTGCATCACGCGTTCGTGCGTGAGCGGCGCGCCTTGCGGCGACATCAACACGACCTTCGCACCGGTGATGCCCTGCTGCGCCTGAGCCGCCTTCGCCGCACCAATGGCGTCTTCGAGCGGCTTCGCCAACATCACCATGCCGGGGCCGCCCCCATAGGGACGGTCGTCGATGGTGCGGTAGTTGTCGGTTGTGAAATCACGCGGATTCCACGTACGCAATACGTAACGCTGCTGTTTCGCGGCGCGACTGGTGATGCCCCAGTCGGTCAGCGCACGGAACATCTCGGGAAAGAGCGTCACGACATCGAACTGCATCGCTCTCTCCGTTCAGCGAATCTTGTTCAATAGTCGGCTTGCCAGTCGACGACAATCCGCTTCGCCGCCTGATCCACCGATTTCACATAGACACCGACGAACGGAATCAGCCGCTCGCCGGTTACCGGCTTGCCGTCCTTCCCGGTGGTGGGATATTCGACCTGCAGCACCGAATGGGCGCCGTTATCGATCATGCTAGCCACCTTGCCGAGCACTTCGCCACCTTCGTTGACGACTTCAAGACCGAGAAGATCGACCCAGTAAAACTCGTCGGCTTCGAGCGCGGGAAACTCGTGGCGGCTCACATACACGCGGTGGCCACGCAACGCGAGGGCCGCATCTCGATCGGCCGTGCCGCCCAGTTGCGCCACCACGGCGTCGCCGTGCGTTTTTGCCAGCACGACCGCCGCCGACTTGCGCTCGCTGCCCTTTTCGAGCCACCAGCGCTTCGCGGCGAGCAACGCGTCGCCGCCGCGACCGGCCTGCGCGTGCGCCGCCACTTTGACCCAGCCTTTCAAGCCATACGCATCGACGATCGCGCCCACTTCTACCGCGTCGGACGGCCAGCTTTGTTTCGACTCGAGCCGCATGCCCGGCGCCTCTGCTGCGACTTGCGACTCGCCACGCGTTGCTTCGCGGGCGCGGCCGGGCTTGCGCACGAATGCACCGAACGGTGCCGCAGGCTCGCCGGAACCGGACGGCTGAACACGACGCTGGCTGCGCTCCGCTGGTCCAGCGCGCCCCGATTGCTCGGAATCACGTGCGGACATCAGCGAACCTCGCAGCCAGTTTCAATTGCCGGAGCACACTCGACCGGCCGCGCGTCGCAGCATTTGCGCGCCGCAACCGGGAATGCACAGCCACAAGCGCGGACCTCACGGAACCGGGCAAGCTCACGCAAGGGAATTACGCAGCCGGAGCCGCTGCCTGCGCCTTCTGCGCCTGCTTCACGAGACGCTCGACGGCGGGCGACAGCTGGGCACCCACGCCTTGCCAGTACGTCACGCGATCGTGCGCGACGCGCAGCGCTTCGCCCTTCGTCGCGACCGGATTGTAGAAGCCGACGCGTTCGATGAAGCGGCCGTCGCGACGGTTACGCGAATCGGTTGCAACGATGTTGTAGAACGGGCGCTTCTTCGAGCCGCCGCGAGCCAGACGGATGATGACCATACTTGAATCCTTGAAAACCGGGGGTTCGGGACCACTGAAACCGGCGATTATAGCCTGAAACCAACGCCATAACAAACACTTAACGGGGAATCATGCAAATCGGACTCTGACGGCAAGACACGCCCGGCCGCGCGAGCCGGCTCGCCGCTCTTACGGCCTTTGCCCGCGGCCTTCTGTGGCCCCACATGCCGGTCCCTATGCCGCGGCCATGGCCATCGCTGACTGCCTCGTTCCGGCGCGCCGCAACCCCTGCATGCCCTCTGTCCCGGCGAGACGGATTCTTCGACCGCCTCCTACGTCTGGCACCCTCCGCTCGGCGTAGAATTCGCCTCGGCTCGGAATCCCGAGCAGCGTGACGCAGGCCTGCGGGCCCGGCAGGCAGCGCTCCCAACAATCACACGTTCCCATGCCCACCGCTTCGAATTCATCGCGCTTTCGCTCCAAGACGCTCACTGCCGCTCTCGCCTTCTTCTTCGGCAGCATCGGGGCACATCGCTTCTATCTGTACGGCCCGCGCGACGTGTGGGGATGGGCGCATCTGCTGGGCACGGTGATCGGCATTCCCGGCTTTTTGCTGCTCGCCGCCACGCAGCGCGAGTCTGCGCTCGGATGGTCGCTTGCGCTGCCGGGCGCGGTGTCGCTGCTGGCCGCGTTTCTCGCCGCCATCGTCTACGGACTGCGCCCCGACGAGAAGTGGGACGCCCAGTTCAACCCGCACGCCGGCCGCCACAGCCGCTCAGGTTGGGCGGTGATCTTCGTCGTCATCTTTTCGTTGCTGATCGGCGCCTTCCTGCTGATGACGGGGCTTGCGCTCTCGTTCCAGACCTATTTCGAGTCGCAGGTCGAAGCTGCGAAGTCGATCTCACAGTAAGCGGACCACCGACGAGCAGAGACGACAACACACGACCAGGCGGCAGCGCTAGAACAGGTCGAGTTGCGGGTCGTCGGCCGCGCGCCGCAACACGACCGGTTCGCGGCGGAATTGCGAGATGTCCAGAATGCCGCGCCGCCGCTCGTTGAGACCGAGCCGCCGCACGGCCTTCTCGAAGCGCTGCCGCAGCAGATCGGCCCACGGCCCCTCGCCCTTCATGCGGCGTCCGAACGAGGAATCGTAGTCTTTGCCGCCGCGCATGTCGCGCACACGGCTCATCACGCGATCGGCGCGGTCCGGAAAATGCGCCGCCAGCCAGTCCTTGAACAGCGGCGCGACCTCCCAGGGCAGCCGCAGCACGATGTAGCTCGCGCTCGTCGCGCCAGCCTCGGCACACGCTTCCAGGATGTGCTCCATATCGGGCTCGGTCACAAACGGGATCACCGGCGCGATGCTGACGCCCACCGGCACACCCGCCTGCGTGAGCGTACGAATGGTGCGCAGGCGCCTCGCAGGCGAGGCCGCGCGAGGCTCCAGCGTGCGCGCAATACCTGCATCGAGCGTGGTGATGGTGATCGCGGCCATCACCTGGCCACGGTCCGCCATGGGCGCCAGCAAGTCCAGATCGCGCTCGATCAACGAGGACTTCGTAATGGCGGCGAACGGATGGTGGCGGTCGTGCAGCACCTCGATCACGCGACGCGTGAGCCGCAGGTCGCGCTCCACCGGCTGCCAGGCGTCGGTGTTCACGCCGAGCGCGATCGGCTCGGGCACATAGGACTTCTTCGAAATCTCACGCGCAAGCAATTCCGGCGCGTTGACCTTCGCATAGATGCGGCTTTCGAAATCGAGCCCAGGCGACAGGCCGAGATACGCGTGCGTGGGCCGCGCGAAACAGTAGATGCAGCCGTGCTCGCACCCGCGATACGGATTCAGGGAAATGCTGAACGGAATGTCCGGCGACTGGTTTCGCGTCAGGATGCTCTTTGCGTGCTCCTCGAACACCTGGGTCCGCAGCAGAGGCGGCGCGTCGCCGTCCGCACAGTCGGGGTGCGTCCAGCCGTCGTCGAACGCCTCGCGCTGGTCGACTTCGTAGCGGCCCTGCAGGTTGGTTACAGCGCCCCGCCCCTTGTGCGGGACGGGCGGAGCTACCGGGTACTCGGAATATTCAGCATCGGAATCGTTCACGGCGGCACACGACAAACCCGGACAAACCGGAATAAACGAAAAGCGGCCGCGCCATACGAGGCGGCCGAAGTACTGTACAAATATACAGTACTTCGGCCGTTTGTCGAGCCGTCCTTCGTGTCGCTTCGCCGGGCCGGTCGATCAATCGCCCACAGCGATCGTCAGCGTTTCCTTGATCTCTTCCATTACCACATAACTCTTCGACTGAACCGCGCCGGGCAGCTGCAACAGGATGTCACCGAGCAGCTTGCGGTAGTCCGCCATCTCACCGATACGCGCCTTGATGAGGTAGTCGAAATCACCTGAGACGAGGTGGCACTCCAGCACCTCCGGAATCTTCTGCACCTCGCGGCGAAACTGCTCGAACATGTTGCCGCTTTTGTGGTCCAGCGTGATCTCCACGAACACGAGCAGCGCCGCGCCCAGCATCTCGGGATTCACGCGCGCGTAGTAGCCCGTGATGACGCCGTCGCGTTCCATGCGCTTCACCCGCTCCGTGCACGGCGTGACCGAGAGACCGATCTGCTCGGCGAGGTCTTTCATCGCCATCCGTCCGTCCTGCTGGAGCAGTTTCAGGATGCGATGGTCGATGCGATCGAGAGTCCGGACGGGTTGACGTTGCGTGCGCATGGTTTTTCTACTAAAAACTGAAAAAATACAATAACAAAACCTACATGAACCGCAATAGCATAGCCGCAAATACTGGATGCACGCCATATTTCAAGTTTTTCCGGCCTGCGCATCGGTTTCCCTTTTCTGGATGGAGCAGCTATGCGAATCGTCGTTCTGGGCAGTGGCGTCGTCGGCGTGACGAGCGCCTATTATCTGGCGCGCGCCGGTCACGAGGTCACGGTGATCGACCGCGAAAGCGGCCCCGCGCTCGACACGAGTTTCGCGAACGCAGGCCAGATCTCGCCGGGTTATGCCTCGCCCTGGGCCGCTCCCGGCGTGCCGCTCAAGGCCGTGAAGTGGATGTTCCAGAAGCATGCGCCGCTCGCCATCCGCCTCGACGGCACGCGCTTCCAGTTGCAATGGATGTGGCAGATGCTGCAGAACTGCACGGCCGGGCGCTACGCCGTCAACAAAGGCCGCATGGTTCGCCTTGCCGAATACAGCCGCGATTGCCTGCAGGCGCTGCGCGCCGAAACGGGCATCCAGTACGAAGGCCGCCAGGGCGGCACGCTTCAGGTGTTCCGCACGCAGCAGCAACTCGAGGGCGCCGCGAAGGACATCACCGTGCTGAAAGACGCGAACGTGCCCTACGAGTTGCTCACGCCTGAAGAGCTGTCGCGCGCCGAGCCGGCGCTCGCCGCCGTGTCGCACAAGCTCACGGGCGGCCTGCGCCTGCCGGGCGACGAAACCGGCGACTGCCAGCTGTTCACCACGCGTCTGGCCGCGCTTGCCGGGGAACTGGGCGTGCGCTTCCGCTACAACACGGCGATCGACGGCCTCGCCGTTGCCGGTGGACGCGTTGCCGGCGTGCAGTGCGGCAGCGAACTCGTGCGTGCCGACGCCTTCGTGGTCGCTCTCGGCTCGTACTCGACGAAGCTGCTCTCGGGCATCGTGAAAATTCCCGTGTATCCGCTCAAGGGTTACTCGATCACGGCACCGATCGTCGATGCCAACGCCGCGCCGGTTTCAACGGTGCTCGACGAAACGTACAAGATCGCCATCACGCGCTTCGACGACCGCATCCGCGTGGGCGGCATGGCCGAGATCGTCGGTTTCGACAAGCGCCTGCGCGATGCGCGCCGCGAGACGCTCGAAATGTGCGTGAACGACCTGTTCCCGGGCGGCGGCGACACCTCGAACGCCACCTTCTGGACCGGTCTGCGCCCCATGACGCCGGACGGCACGCCGGTGGTAGGCCGCACGCCCATGCCGAATCTGTTCCTCAACACGGGACACGGCACGCTGGGCTGGACGATGTCGTGCGGCTCGGGCCAATTGCTCGCCGACCTGATGTCGGGCAAGCAACCCGCCATTCGTGCCGACGATCTCTCGGTTCATCGCTACCTCGGCGAAACGAGCGGCACGGGACGCCCCGCATACGCCTGATCGGCCTCGCGCGAGCCTCGCGCGATAAGTACGCGCAAGCAAAAAAGAAGGCGCCTATGTCGGGCGCCTTCTGCTTTATGGATGGCGTTTCACCGGTAAGGCGCCCCGCTCATCGCAGGGCACCCGGTTCACCGGCTCGCGGGCATCAGAACTGATCTTCCGCAAGCGCGAACACGCCTTCGCCACCCTTCGCGGTGACGATCGACACCTCGAGCGCCCCCGCCTGAGGCAGCACGTGCTGCGCAAAGAACTGCGCCGTGGCGATCTTCGCCTCGTAGAACGCCGGGTCCTCGGCATGCTTGCCGGCTGCGATCAGCATGGCGCGCGCCATCTGCCAGCCGCCCAGCACGATGCCGGCGAGCTTCAGATACGGCACGCTTCCCGCGAACACCGCGTTCGGATCGCCCTTCGCGTTGCCCACGACGTACTCGACCACCGACTGCAACGCACGCTGACCTTGCGCCAGCTGCGTGCGCATGGCGTCGAACGCGGCGCCCTCATGCGCGCCAAGCGCCTCGACGGTCTGCCCGATCTCCGCGAGCAGGGCCTTCGCCACCGCGCCGCCGTCGCGCACCGTCTTGCGACCCACGAGGTCGTTCGCCTGGATCGCCGTCGTGCCCTCGTAGATGGTCAGGATGCGCGCGTCACGGTAGTACTGCGCCGCGCCCGTTTCCTCGATGAAGCCCATGCCGCCGTGCACCTGCACGCCGAGGCTCGTCACTTCGAGCGAAAGCTCCGTGCTCCAGCCCTTCACCACCGGCACGAGGAACTCGTAGATCGCGTGATGCCGCTCGCGCGTCGCCGCATCGGCGTGACGATGCGCGATGTCGCTGTGCGCGGCCGCCACGTAGGCAAGTGCGCGCGATGCTTCGGTGAGCGAACGCATCGTAGCTAGCATGCGGCGCACGTCGGGGTGGTGGATGATCGTCACCGCCTGCTTCGCCGATCCGTCCACGGGCCGGCTTTGCACGCGCTCCTTCGCGTAGGCGAGCGCCTTCTGGTAGGCGCGGTCCGAGACCGCCACGCCCTGCATGCCGACGGCGAAACGTGCAGCGTTCATCATGATGAACATGTACTCGAGGCCGCGATTCTCCTCGCCGACCAGCTGACCGATGGCGCCGTCGTGATCGCCGAACTGCAGCACCGCGGTGGGGCTCGCCTTGATGCCCAGCTTGTGTTCGATCGACACGCAATGCACGTCGTTGCGTGCACCGAGCGAACCGTCGTCGTTGACGAGGAACTTCGGCACGGTGAAGAGCGAAATGCCCTTCACGCCTTCCGGCGCGCCCGGCGTGCGCGCGAGCACGAGATGCACGATGTTGCTCGCCATGTCGTGCTCGCCCCACGTGATGAAGATCTTCGTGCCGAAGATGCGGTACGTCCCGTCGCCCTGCGGCTCGGCACGCGTGCGCACCAACGCGAGATCGGAGCCGGCCTGCGGTTCCGTGAGATTCATGGTGCCGGTCCACTCGCCCGAAATCAGCTTCGGCACGTAGCGCTGCTTCTGCTCCTCCGTGCCCGCGGTGAGCAGCGCTTCGATGGCGCCGTCGGTCAGCAGCGGGCACAGCGCGAATGACAGGTTCGCGGCATTGAGCATCTCGATGCACGCGGTGGCGATCAGCTTCGGCAAGCCTTGGCCGTCATAATCGGTGGGGTGCTGAACGCCTTGCCAGCCGCCTTCCGCGAACTGCCGGAAAGCTTCGGCGAAACCCGGCGTCGCCTTCACTTCGCCGTTGTGCCAGCTGCTGGGATTGCGATCGCCTTCCACGTTGAGCGGCGCGATGACGTCGCCGCACAGCTTCACGGCCTCTTCCAGCACGGCCTGCGCGGTTTCCGGCGTGGCGTCTTCGAAGCCGGGCAGGCTCGCGAGCTGTTCGATGCCGGCAAGTTCGTTCATCACGAACAGCATGTCTTTGACGGGGGCGATGTAGCTCATTGGGTCAGTCTCCTCTACTGCCTGATATCAATAAAAAAGGGGCGCCGAGTGCGCCCCTTCGTGTGCCGATAGCCTTCTGCGAGGCGCGGGTACCGCGCTTAGCCGAGTTCGCCGACGAGTTCGGGCACGAGCGCAAACAGATCGCCGACGAGGCCGTAATCGGCCACGCTGAAGATCGGTGCTTCGGGGTCCTTGTTGATCGCGACGATCACCTTCGAGTCCTTCATGCCGGCGAGATGCTGGATCGCACCGGAGATGCCCACCGCCACGTACAGTTGCGGCGCCACGATCTTGCCCGTCTGACCCACCTGGTAATCGTTGGGCACATAGCCCGCGTCCACGGCCGCGCGCGAGGCGCCCAGCGCGGCGCCCAACTTGTCGGCGAGCGGCTCCAGCACCTTCGTGTAGTTCTCGCCGCTGCCGAGGCCCCGGCCGCCCGACACGATGATGTTCGCGCTCGTCAGCTCGGGACGGTCAAGCTTCGTGACCTCGCGGCTCACGAACTGCGAGATGCCCGCGTCCGGCGCCGCCTCGATCTTCTCGATGGACGCGCTGCCGCCCTCAGCCGCCACGGCGTCGAAGCCCGTGGTGCGCACCGTGATGACCTTGATCGGGTCCGCCGACTGCACCGTGGCAATCGCGTTGCCCGCGTAGATCGGGCGCTCGAACGTGTCGGCACTGACCACGGCCGTGATGTCGCTGATCTGCGCCACGTCGAGCTTCGCCGCGATGCGCGGCGTCACGTTCTTGCCTGCGGCCGTGGCCGGCGCGAGGATGTGCGAGTAGTCCTTCGCGATATTCAGCACCGTCGCCTCGACGTTTTCCGCGAGGCCTGCTTCGAGTTGCGGCGCATCGGCAAGCAGCACTTTCGATACGCCCGCGATCTTCGCTGCCGCTTCGGCCGCGCCCCGCGCGTTGTGGCCCGCCACCAGCACGTGGACGTCGCCACCGATCTTCGCGGCGGCCGCCACGGTGTTCAGCGTCGCGCCCTTCACGGTCGCGTTGTCGTGTTCCGCAATTACCAGAATCGTCATTTGTCCTCGCTCCCTTACAGCACCTTCGCTTCGGTCTTCAGCTTCTCCACCAGCGTCTTCACGTCCGGCACCTTCACGCCGGCCGAGCGCTTCGGCGGCTCGGCGACCTTCAGCGTCTTCAGACGCGGCGTCACGTCTACGCCGAGGTCCTCGGGCTTGATGGTTTCGAGCGGCTTCTTCTTCGCCTTCATGATGTTGGGCAGCGTCACGTAGCGCGGCTCGTTCAGGCGCAGATCGGTGGTGACCACGGCGGGCAGCTTCAGCGAGAGCGTTTCGGCGCCGCCGTCCACTTCGCGCATCACGGTGGCCTTGCCGTCGGCGACGGTTACCTTCGAGGCGAACGTTGCCTGCGGCAGGTTGGCAAGCGCGGCGAGCATCTGGCCGGTCTGGTTGGAGTCGTCATCAATGGCCTGCTTGCCGAGAATGACCAGCTGCGGCTGTTCCTTGTCGACGAGCGCCTTGAGCAGCTTCGCCACGGCGAGCGGCTGCAGGTCTTCGTTCGATTCGATCAGGATGGCCCGGTCCGCGCCGATGGCGAGCGCCGTGCGCAGCGTTTCCTGCGCCTGCGCCACGCCAGCTGACACCGCGATCACCTCGGTCGCCACACCCGCTTCCTTCAGGCGCACCGCTTCCTCGACGGCGATTTCGTCGAACGGGTTCATCGACATCTTCACGTTTGCAATGTCGACGCCCGTGCCGTCCGTCTTCACGCGGACCTTCACGTTGTAGTCGACCACTCTCTTGACTGGCACCAGGATTTTCATGCACACGCTCCAAAGTTACGAATACGTCAACCTGCGGGACATTATAGCGACAGCCCCTTGCGGGCTGCGGCGCCGCAGGCCGTTTCGATCAACAATACCGCCCTTGGGCGGGGCTTCGGCAATAGCGAACGGTCGTGCGATTTTAGCCTTGGGAAGACCTGGACGCCAAGCCCATGGGCCGACCGACGCCTCTAATTTTTTTGCTGGCCGCGTCCCCGGCCCGGTGGTCTGTATCGCGACCGTCGCCTTGTGTCGCTTACCAGCCCGCCACGACCGCGCCGCCGAACTTCGTCTCGATGTACTGCTTCACCTCGGGCGAGTGGTACGCCGCCACGAGTTTCGCCACCCAGGGCTTGTTACGGTCGGCCTCGCGAATCGCGATGATGTTCACGTAAGGGCCATTCGGATCTTCGATGGCAATGGCGTCCTGCTTAGGCTTGAGCCCCGCTTCCATCGCGAAATTCGTGTTGATGGCGGCCGCGTCCACATCACCCAGCGAACGCGGAATCTGCGCGGCGTCCAGTTCCACGATCTTGAGCTTCTTCGGGTTGTCGACGATATCGATGGGCGCGGCCTTCAGGCCCGCATCGGCGCGCAGCTTGATGAGGCCCTGCTTTTGCAGGAGTAGAAGTGCCCGGCCGCCGTTGGTCGGGTCGTTGGGCAGGGCGATCTTCGCGCCCGTGGGCAGCGCCGCCAGCGATTTCACGCGCTTCGAGTAGATGCCCATCGGAAACGTCACCGTATCGGCGACCTTGATGATCTTGTAGCCGCGGTCCTTCACCTGCGCCTGCAGATACGGCTCGTGCTGATAGCTGTTCGCGTCGAGGTCGCCCCCCCGCGAGCGCTGCGTTCGGTTGCACGTAGTCCGAGAACTCGACGATCTTGATGTTGAGGCCGTTACGCGCGGCCACGGTCTTCACGACGTCCATCAATTGGGCGTGCGGGCCGCCCGTCACGCCCACCTTGATGGTTTCATCGGCGCGCGCGGCGCCCGAGGCAAACAGCGTAGCCGCACCGAGCACGGCGGCCAGTTTCAATACGAAGCGACGTTGCATAACTCAATCCCCAAACGTGTGTTGTTTCGTGTGTTGTTTATTGATGCATTGACGCGTGGCCCGCGTCGCGAACGCCACGGGCCTTGCATCGAATCAGCGGTGACCCAGGCGCCGCACGAGCCAATCGCCGAACGACTGCACGAGTTGCACGAAGACGATCAGAATCACGACCACTGCGACCATCACTTCGGGCTCGAAGCGCTGATAGCCATAGCGGATGCCCAGATCGCCCAGTCCGCCACCGCCGATCGCACCCGCCATCGCCGAATAGCCGACGAGCGAGACGAACGTGATCGTGAGTCCGGCCACGATGCCGGGCAGCGCTTCGGGCAGCAGCACCTTGAAGACGATCTGGCGCGTGGTGGCCCCCATCGCCTGAGCGGCTTCGATCAGGCCGCGATCCACTTCGCGCAGCGCCGTCTCGACGAGCCGTGCAATGAACGGCGCAGCGGCGATCGTGAGCGGCACGACGGCTGCGGCCGTGCCGATCGAAGAGCCCACCACGAGCCGCGTAAACGGAATCACCGCAACGAGCAGAATGATGAACGGCGTCGACCGCACCGCGTTCACGAGCACGCCCATCACGCGATTCACGGCCAGGTTCTGCAGTACACCTTGGCGGTCGGTGAGATGGAGCAGCACGCCGAGCGGCAGCCCCACGAGTGCACCGATCAGGCCCGAGATGCCGACCATCACGAGCGTCTCCCAGAACGACTGCACGAACATATCGAGCATTTCACTCAACATACGAAAGCTCCTCCACCACGACACCCTGCTCGCGCAGCCACGCGATGGCCTGCGCGACTTTCACCGCCTCGCCGCTCGCGAGTACCGCGAGCGACCCGAACGCCTGCCCCTGAATCTCGTCGATCTGCCCGTGCAGAATGTTGAAGTCCAGTTCGTAGCGGCGAATCGTTTCAGAGAGCACCGGCTGGTCTACGCCCGAGCCCGTGAAGGCGAGGCGCAGCAGATGTCCGTTGCCCGTCTTCAGACGCTCGGCCACACGCGCCTTGAGCGCGGGCGGCAACTCCTGCGCGATCACGTCGCCCAGCAACGCGCGCGTGACTTCGTGATGCGGCTGCAGGAACACGTCGATCACGCGGCCTTCCTCCACCACCTTGCCCGCATCCAGCACGGCGACGCGATCGCACACCTGCTTGATGACCTCCATCTGGTGCGTGATCAGCACGACGGTGAGACCGAGTTCGCGATTGATCTTGCGCAGCAGGTCGAGAATGGCGCGCGTGGTTTCGGGATCGAGTGCCGAGGTGGCTTCGTCGGAGAGCAGCACCTTCGGTTTGCTGGCCAAGGCGCGCGCAATGCCGACGCGCTGCTTCTGCCCGCCGCTGATCTGCGCCGGATAGCGGTCTTTCTGCGCGGTCAGGCCGACCAGTTCGAGCAGCGGCAGCACTGTCTCTTCGATCGCGCCGCGCTTCATGCCCGCCAGCTCGAGCGGCAGCGCGACGTTTTCGTACACCGTGCGCGACGACAGCAGATTGAAGTGCTGAAAGATCATGCCGATTTCGCGGCGCGCGGCACGCAGCTCGGCTGCGGGCAACGAGGTAAGCGCCCGGCCGTTCACGACGATCTCGCCTTCGGTGGGCCGCGTCAGCAGGTTGATGGTGCGTACCAGCGTGCTCTTGCCGGCGCCGCTACGGCCGATGATGCCGAATACCTCGCCTGGGGGAATCGTGAGATTGATGTTGTGGAGCGCTTCGACCCAGCCTCGGGGCCCCGCGAAGCGCTGCGACACATTGCGTAGTTCGATCATGGAAAAACGAAACGGCGGTCCTGCCGGGCAGGCCTTGGGCCGATGCATGCCGGCAATGGCCGCCGCTGTTTTATTGGTGTGTGGGCCGCGATTTTAACCTGGCGGCGAAATTCTCTTTAATAATCAATTTCGATCCTTTCATAACGCTAGGGAATTAGAGCGGCGCGCCGCGGGCTGCGCTCGCGTACCGTCCACGGGCGCGGATATGATCCGTCGCATTATCAACAGGAAATGGCGGGCCATCAGTCATGGAGACGACAAAGCCTTTCGATGCCGCAACCCCGCAAAGTGGAAATGCGGTATCGGCGCAGACGCTCGCCCACGGGAACATCAAGGCGCCCGATCGCGTACTGCCGCACAGCGCCACCGTAACGGCCGCCGATGGCACAACCCTGCCGCTCTACCACTGGCCGGTCGCGGGAACGCGACGCGCCACCGTTGCGCTTGTCCACGGTCTCGCCGAACACGCCGGGCGATACGCGCCGCTCGCGGCGCGGCTCAACGCCGCCGGCATTGAGCTGGTCGCCGTCGATCTCCGTGGCCACGGACTCGCGCCCGGCGCTCGCGCGTGGGTGCCGCGCTTCGACGCCTACCTGCTCGACGCCGAAGCACTCGTCGACGCCGCCGCACCGCACGGCGGTCCGCTCTTCCTGATGGGTCACAGCATGGGCGGCGCAATCGCCGCCTTGTATGCCGTGGAGTGCCTGCCGGCGAGCCGTCATGACATCGCTGGTCTGATTCTGTCGAGCCCGGCGCTCGCGCCCGGGCGCGACGTGCCCCGCTGGATGATCGCGGCAAGCCGCATCATGAGCCGCGTATGGCCCCGCTTTCCCGCCATGAAGATCGATGCAGCGCTACTGTCGCGCGACCCTGCCGTGGTGGAGGCGAACCGCCGCGATGCGCTCGTTCACCATGGTGCCGTTCCGGCCCGCACGGGCGCAGAGATTCTGCTGGCCATGGAACGCATCGAACGCGGACGCGCGAATCTGCGCCTTCCCGTTCTCGTCTATCACGGCACGCGCGACAAGCTGACCGAGCCGGAAGGCAGCCGCGATTTCGCCGGCCACGTCGGCTCGCCGGACAAGACGCTCACGCTCTACGAAGACAGCTATCACGAGGCGATGAACGATCTGGACCGCGACCGCGTGATCGGCGCATTGATCGAGTGGATAGTGGCGCGGAGCTGAGGCGTTTCAGCTCACCACCGCGGCGCCCGCTTTTCGATGAAGGCCTGCACACCTTCCAGCGTGGCGTCCTCCATCATGTTGCAGGCCATCGTCTGTCCCGCAAGCTGATAAGCGGCCTCGACGCCCATTTCGAGCTGCCGGTAGAACAACGCCTTGCCGGCCTCGACCGCGGTACGCGGCTTGGCGCAGATGCTCGCGGCCAGTGCCGACACGGTGGCATCCAGTTCGCCGGCGGGCGCCACGCGGTTCACGAGCCCGCGGCGACGGGCTTCGTGGGCGTCGATGAACTCGCCCGTCATGAGCATCTCGAAGGCCATCTTGCGTGGCACGTTGCGCGTGAGCGGCACTGAGGGCGTCGAACAGAAGAGACCGAGATTCACGCCGGAGACCGCGAAACGCGCCTCGTCCGATGCCACCGCGAGATCGCACATCGCGACCAGCTGACAGCCGGCTGCCGTCGCGACGCCGTGCACGCGCGCGATTACCGGCTGGGGCATGCGCTGGATTGCCAGCATCACCTTCGTGCAGCGCGCGAACAGCGCCTGGTAATACTCGAGCGACGGTGCCGCGCGCATCTCCTTCAGGTCGTGTCCCGCGCAGAAGGCACGCCCCGCACCGGCCAGCACGACGACGCGGGCATCGCTGGCGGCAATCGACGTGAGCGCGTGCTGCAATTCGTCGAGCAGCGCTTCGGATAACGCATTGAACGCATCGGGACGATTGAGCGTCACGCTCACCACGCCGTGCACACCGTAAGCATCGTGAGCGATCTCGATCAGCGAGCCAGCTTCGCTCGCCTTCGACGAAACGGGTTGCGTGCTCATGTTCGCCTCCTCAAACGTCGGCCAGCGAGCGAATGTGCGCGACGGCGCTGCGGCCGAGCGCCGACAGGTTGTATCCGCCTTCGAGGCAGCTCACGATGCGTCCGCGCGCATAGCGGTTTGCGATGTCGCGCACGCGGTCGGTGATCCACGTGTAGTCGTCTTCGACAAGCCCCATGTTGCCGAGGTCGTCCTCACGGTGAGCATCGAAGCCTGCGGAGATGAAGATCATCTCGGGCTTGAAGTCGTGCAGCCGCGGCAGCCACAGCACGTCCACCGCCTCGCGCACGGCCATGCCTTTCGAACGCGCTGGCATCGGCACGTTCACCATGTTGGGCGCCTGGTTGTCCGCGCCCGTGAACGGATAGAACGGGTGCTGGAAGAAGCTGCACATCAGCACGCGCGGGTCTGCGGCGAATGCAGCCTCGGTGCCGTTGCCGTGATGCACGTCGAAGTCGATGATCGCCACGCGTGCGAGGCCGTGAACCTCGAGCGCATGCCGCGCGGCAATCGCGACGTTGTTGAAGAAGCAGAATCCCATGGCGCGCGCGGGCTCCGCGTGGTGTCCCGGCGGCCGCACGCTGCAAAACGCGTTATCGTACTGGCCCGCGATCACGGCGTCCGTGGCGGCAATCGCCGCGCCCGCTGCACGCAGCGCCGCCTGCCAGGTGTGTGGATTCATTGACGTGTCGGGATCGATGGGCGCGTAGCCCTCGATCGGCGAGGCGTCCCGAATGTGATCGACATGCGCCTGCGTGTGCACGCGCAGTAGCGCGGCTTCGTCGGCGAGCGGCGCCGGTTCCCGCTCGATGAGGGCATCGATGCGGCTCGCGATCAGCTGATCTTCGATCGCCTGGAGCCGCGCCGGACACTCGGGGTGCCATTGCCCCATCTCGTGCAGCAGACAGTCGGCGTGGGAGTAGAAGGCTGTTGCCATGATTCGTTCGTTCTGCAGCGCGCGGCATCGGCTCGTGCGCCGCAGGTCTCCTTCATATGCACGCGGCAACGCGCCGCGGGTAATAGCCGTCACGTTACCACACGACGCAGCGGCCCCCTGCGGCAAGGGCCCGGCGCCCGGCGGCACGTCCCGCGCCCCGGCCGTTCGGCGAGGTTAGTGGCGCAAGAGTCGTCGGTTATACTGCGCCGAACCGTTTTGCTTCGTCTGTTCTCCCGCCTTGCTGCCCATGATCTTCAAGTCTGCTTCGCCCGTATTCCGCCGCCTGTCCGCCTCGACGCTCACCGCTGCGACATGCATCGCGTTACAGACGCTCGCGGCGCCCTGTACGGCGTTCGCTCAGACCGGAAGTTCTACGCCCGCCATGCGCCTCGCCCAGGCCCAGCCTCAGGCGCCCGTCTCCCAGGGGCAGACCTTCGAAGAAGAGATCATCCCGCAGCGTTACGCGAACAACCCCAACGTCGATGCCTTCGTCGACGACATGGTTGCCCGCTACGACTTCGATCCCGCGTCCCTGCACGCACTCTTTGCACATGCGAGCTACTCGGCGACCGCGGTCAAGCTCGTGCTGCCGTCGCCTACGCCCGCGGCAAAGAACTGGCGTGCATACCAGGCACGCTTTCTCGATGCGATACGCGTGAATGCGGGCGTGCGTTTCTGGCGCGAGAACCAGGCGACGCTGCAACGCGCCTACGATGAGTTCGGCGTGCCGCCCGAGGTAATCGTCGGCATCATCGGCGTGGAGACGATCTACGGGCGCTTCATGGGCAACTTCCGCGTGCTCGATGCACTCACCACGCTGACCTTCGACTATCCGGATACGCCCAACCGCGCCGATCGCATGGCGACGTTCCGCAAGAATCTCGAAGACTACCTGGTATGGACGCGCGACTCGCAGATCGACCCTAACAGCGTGCTGGGTTCGTACACAGGCGCCATTGGCATCCCGCAGTTCCTGCCCAGCAGCATCGTGAAATACGCGGTGAGCTACGACGGCAACAAGCAGATCGATCTGCGCACGAGCCAGGCCGATGCGATCGGCAGCGTCGCGAACTATCTCAAGCAGAACGGCTGGGAAACGGGACGGCCCGTGGTGTGGAAGATTGCCGGCGACCCGGGTAGCCAGGGCGTCGCCCAGGCCGCCGCGGACGGGCAGCCGGAGCCGCACTGGCCGCTCGAACAACTGTTGCGCGCTGGCCTCCTGCTGAACCAGCCCGATATCGACATTGCCGCCGAAGCCGGTACGCCCGTCACGATCGTCGACTTGCCCACGCCGGGCCGCGCAACGGAATACGTCCTGGGGCTGCGGAATTTCTATGTGCTCACCCGCTATAACCGCAGCTTCTTCTACGCGCTGGCGGTGTATCAGCTCGGGCAGAAGGTGAAGGCGCAGATGATGGCGAGCAACGGCGGCGTACCGGGTGCGACGTCCGGTACGGGAGCCGCGCCTCTTGCGCCGCAAGCGGCTTCGGTGCCGAGCGGCACTCCCGCCGCGCCCGGCATTCCTGCGCAGAACGGCGTCATGCCGGGCACCTCCGCGCCGGGGGGAACGCTGCCTGCGCCGTCGGCGCCTACAGTGCCCCCGGCACCCGCCGCGCCCTCGGCAGACTGAGGCGCTCTATCGCAGCTGCGTTGCAGCCTGAGTTCTGAGTCGTCGTTCAGACAAGCAAAACGCCGGACTTTGCCGGCGTTTTGTCATTCAGCGAGCGCGCAGTCACGTACGCCCGCCTTTTCCGAAACGTTGTGCGTCATGCCGGGAACACGCCCGTCGAGAGATACCGGTCGCCACGGTCGCACACCACGAACACGATCGTAGCGTTCTCGACCTGGCGCGCAATGCGCAACGCGACTTCGCACGCACCGCCCGAGGAAATGCCCGCGAAGATCCCTTCCACCGAAGCGAGACGCCGCGCCATGGCTTCCGCCGCGGCCTGACTGACGTTCTCGACACGATCCACGCGGCTACGGTCGAAGATCTTCGGCAGGTAGGCTTCGGGCCATTTGCGAATGCCGGGAATGCGCGAGCCGTCTTCAGGCTGCGCACCGACGATCTCGACCGCCTGGTTTTGCTCTTTCAGATACTTCGAGACGCCCATGATGGTGCCCGTCGTGCCCATCGACGAAACGAAGTGCGTGATGCGGCCTTCGGTCTCGCGCCAGATTTCCGGACCGGTGGTCTCGTAGTGCGCAAGCGGATTGTCGGGATTGGCGAACTGGTCGAGGATGATGCCCTTGCCGTCGCGCTGCATCTGCTCCGCGAGATCGCGCGCGTATTCCATGCCGCCCTTCACGGGCGTGAGCACGATCTGTGCACCGTAGGCTGCCATGCTCTGGCGGCGTTCGACGGAGAGGTCCTCCGGCATGATCAGCACCATCTTGTAGCCGCGGATGGCGGCGGCCATCGCGAGCGCGATGCCGGTGTTGCCGCTCGTGGCTTCGATTAGCGTGTCGCCCGGTTTGATACGGCCGCGTTCTTCGGCCTTGCGGATCATCGAGAGCGCCGGCCGGTCTTTCACGGAGCCTGCGGGGTTGTTGCCCTCGAGCTTGCCGAGAATCACGTTGTTGCGGCTGCGGATTTCATCGTCCGGAAGCCGGACGAGTTGCACGAGCGGCGTATTGCCGATCGTGTCTTCGATTGTCTTGTAGGCCATACGCGGGTTGCAGTCGGGCGCAGTATGAAGCGGTGCGCGAACAAGGGGATTCGCCGATTCTAAACCACACCGGGTGCGGGTGCCGTCCGACCCTTCTGCGCGAAGGGAAGTGAAGCGGAAGTGAATCGAACTGCATGGCGCACGTCGCACGGGATACCGGACGCCAAAAAGCCCGCGGCCGAAGCCGCGGGAGCCAGTCATCGGAACGACGGCTGAAGGAGCGCGTTTCGTCGTGGACCCGAAACCCGCTCTGGGCGCGTACACGAGGGTGGGAACGTGCACGCAGGGGACGTGACCTGAAACGGGATGCCGCGCGTCGCGCCTATTTCTTCGCCGGGGTGGCGGGCGCCGGCTTTTGCGTGCCGGCGGCCGGCGTGGCGTGCGCCTGTGCAACCGCCGCGGTCTGCGTGCCGGTTGCCGGCGTGGACGGTCCAACGGTGAGACCTTCGGCCTGCAAGCGTTCGACGGTATGGCCGCCCATGCCCTTCACGCGCTTGCCGAGATCGGCAGGGTCTTTGAAGGGGCCGTGCGCGCCGCGCTCGTCGAGAATGGCCTTGGCCTTTGCCGGACCAATGCCTTTGATGCCGCGCAGCGCATCTTCGTTGGCGGTGTTGACGTCGACTGCGGCGAACGCCTGACCGAATGCAGCAACGAGCGCCGCGGCAGCGAGAATTTTTTTGAACATGCTGGATCTCCCTCAGGACACCTGACTGGCGCCCATCGCCAGCAGGAGACCTCAGTGTAGGGAGACCGAAGCCCGATTCACACCTGGCCGGATAGCCAACGCACGTAACGGTCCACGCCTTCCTGGACCGAAAGGAACGGTGCGTCGTAGCCCGCCGCGCGCAGCTTCGTGGGGTCGGCCTGCGTGAAGCACTGATACTTGCCACGCAGCGCGTCAGGGAAAGGCACGTACTCGATCAAGCCTCGCTGCACCTGTTCGGCGAGCGAAAGCGGCGCCTCGCCCGCGAGCACGCGCAGCGTGTTCACCACGGTCGTGGCGATGTCGTTGAACGGCTGCGCACGACCCGTGCCGAGATTGAAAATGCCCGACTTCCCGGGATGATCGAAGAAGAACAGGTTGACCTTCACCACGTCTTCGACCGAGACGAAGTCGCGCGTCTGTTCGCCCGCGCCGTAGCCGTTGTACTCGCCGAACAGCTTCACTTTGCCTTCGGCGCGGAACTGGTTGAAGTTATGGAACGCCACCGACGCCATGCGCCCCTTGTGCGTCTCGCGCGGCCCGTACACGTTGAAGTAGCGAAAGCCTGCAATCTGGCTGCGCGCCTGGGGCAGCACCCGGCGGATCACCTGGTCGAACAGGAATTTCGAGTAGCCGTAGACGTTGAGCGGTGCTTCCACTTCGCGCTCTTCGACGAAGCGGCTCGACCCGCCGTAGATGGCCGCCGACGACGCATACAGGAACTGCGTGCCCTGCGCGAGGCACGCGTCGAGCACCGCACGGCTGTAGCGGAAGTTGTTGTCCATCATGTAGCGGCCGTCGGTTTCCATGGTGTCCGAGCAGGCGCCTTCATGAAAGATCGCGCGTACCTTGCCGAAGTCGCCGCGCGCGAAACGCTCGACGAATTCGGTCTTGTCCAGATAGTCGTCGATCTCGCAGTCCACGAGATTACGGAACTTGTCCGCGCGCGTGAGGTTGTCGACGGCGATGATGCGTTGTTCGCCGCGCTCGTTGAGCGCCTTGACGATGTTGCTGCCGATGAAGCCGGCCGCGCCGGTCACGATGAGAGTCATGATCGTGGTGTCAGTTGAAGAGTTCGTCGTAGTCGACCGTTGCCGTACCGAGTTTGCCCACGACGATGCCCGCCGCACGGTTGGCCAGCGACACGGCCTCGAAGAGCGTCAGGCCCGCGCCCAGCATGACGGCGAGCGTGGCGATCACCGTGTCGCCAGCGCCCGAGACATCATACACTTCGCGTGCTACCGCCGGCGCGTGCAGGACACCGTCGTCCGAGAAGAGCGTCATGCCCTCTTCCGAGCGCGTGAGCAGCAGCGCGCCCAGGTCCAGATCGGTGCGCAATTTCGTCACGCGGGCCAGCAGATCCTCCTCGGATTTCCACTTGCCCACCACCTCACGCAATTCGGCACGGTTCGGCGTGATGATGCTCGCGCCGCGATAACGCTCCCAGTCGTCGCCCTTCGGGTCCACGAGCACGGCCTTGCCCGCCTCGCGCGCCTTCGAGATCATGCGCGTGACGTGCGTGAGCCCGCCCTTCGCATAGTCGGACATCAGGATTACGTCGTGGGACGGCAGAAGCGCATCGAACCGGGCCAGTCCGGCGAGCAACACTTCGTGCGCCGGGGTGTTCTCGAAGTCGACGCGCAGCAACTGCTGCTGGCGCGAGAGCACGCGCAGCTTGATGGTGGTCGGCAGCGCCGGATCGCGCTCCAGGTACGCCGTAACGCCGCTCGCATCGAGCAGTTCGACGATGCGCTCGCCGGGCTCGTCGTGACCCACCACGCAGAGCAGACCGGCCTGCGCTCCGAGCGCCGCAATGTTACGCGCAACGTTCGCCGCACCGCCCAGGCGATCTTCCTGGCGCTGCACGTGCACCACGGGCACGGGCGCTTCAGGCGAGATGCGATTGACGTCGCCGAACCAGTAGCGGTCGAGCATCACGTCGCCCACCACGAGCACGCGCGCGCCGGCAAGCCGCTCGCGCGGCACGACGCCGACCTCAGGGGCCAGCCGGCTACCCGGCGCCATGAGGCGCGCGCCCTCAGACTGCGACGCCGGAGCCATTCTGGATTGCGACATGGGGCCGTCCAATCGAGTAATAGTCGATGCCGAGTTCGCTCATCGCGTCGGGCTCGTAGAGGTTGCGTCCGTCGAAGATGCGCGGCGTCTTGAGCACGGCTTTCAGATGCGCGAAGTCCGGCGCCTTGAATTCCTTCCATTCGGTGACGATCACGAGTGCGTCCGCGCCCGCGAGCGTTTCGTCCTGGGTGCCCGTGAAATGCAGCCGCGAGAGGTGCTCCGGTGCGTTCTCCAGGTCCATGGCGAAGACGCGGCGCGCTTCCTCGGTGGCAACGGGATCGTAGGCACGCACGTGCGCGCCGCGTGCGAGCAGATCGGCGATCACGCGGCGGCTCGGCGCTTCGCGCATGTCATCCGTGTTGGGCTTGAACGCGAGCCCCCAAACGGCAAACGTGCGGCCGCGCAAATCTTCGCCGAGCGTCTTCGTGATTTTGCGCACGAGCACTTCCTTCTGCGCATGGTTGACATCCTCGACCGCTTCGAGAATGCGCAGGTGCTCACCGATCTCGGCCGCGGTACGGATCAGCGCCTGAACGTCCTTCGGGAAGCACGAGCCGCCGTAGCCGCAACCGGCATAGAGGAAGTGATAGCCGATGCGCGGGTCCGAACCAATGCCGCGACGCACTGCTTCGATATCCGCGCCGACGCGGTCGGCCAGGTTCGCAAGCTCGTTCATGAACGAGATGCGCGTGGCGAGCATGGCGTTCGCAGCATACTTCGTGAATTCCGCCGAGCGCACGTCCATGTACAGCGTGCGCTCGTGGTTGCGGTTGAACGGCGCGTAGAGGCGCTTCATCTTCTCGCGCGCAACGAGGCCGTCCTCGTCTTCGTCGCTGCCGATCAGGATGCGGTCGGGCCGCATGAAGTCGTCTACGGCCGCGCCTTCCTTGAGGAACTCGGGATTGGACACCACCGAGAAACGATGCTGCGCGTTGTCCGCCAGGCCGCGCTGCGCGAGCTCGGCGCGCACCACGTCGCTCACGCGCTGCGCCGTGCCCACCGGTACCGTGGACTTGTCCACGATCACCTTGAAGCCGTTCATGTAGCGGCCGATATTGCGCGCCGCTTCGAGCACGTACTGGAGGTCGGCGGAGCCGTCTTCGTCAGCCGGCGTGCCCACGGCGATGAACTGCACGTCGCCATGCGCGACGCTCGCTTCGATGTCGGTCGAAAACGTGATGCGCCCCGCCGCACGATTGCGCGCGATGATCTCCTGCAGGCCGGGTTCGTGAATCGGCACGCCCCCGTTGTTGAGGATGCCGATCTTGCGCGGATCGACGTCGAGACAGAAAACGTCGTTGCCGATTTCAGCGAGGCAGGCCCCCGTGACAAGGCCGACATAGCCGGTGCCGATGATGGTGATTTTCATACGTGTTCCGGGTCTAGATTCCGGTCATGAAGTTCGTTGACGGGTTCCGGGAAGGCCCGGGCAATGTTCCTGCCGCAAGCGCCCGCGCGAACGGGGCTGCTGCGGCGACGCTTCAGCTCGAAGCGGTAATCGGCTCGACGCGGCGCGGCGCGTAGGTTTCCCAGCCACTGCAGCCGGGGCATTGCCAGTAGAAGAGGCGCGCCCGGAAACCGCAATTCTGGCACGTATACCGTGGCAGATTTTTGGTGCGCTGCCGGATCAGCGTGCGCATGAGTTCGAGTTCGCTCTTGCGCGGTTCCTCGGCAGTGGCTTGCTGCGCTTCCAGCAGGCGCATCATGCCGGCGAGGTTCGGCGACTTCTGCATCTGCGCGCGCGCGAGCGCGTGTGCGGCATCGAGGCCGCGCAGGTTCTCGACGTAGCGGTACGCCACGTCGAGCACATCGTTCGTCGGATAACGGTCCACCCACGTCGTGAGCAGCTGTACGCCCTCTTCGGCGCGGCCCAGCGCCTCGTACGTCTTCATCACTTTTTCGGCGACGAGCGGCAGATACGATGCGTTCTGCTCCTCGACGCGGCGCCATTGCGCGAGCGCCGCCTCGTGATGGCCGGCCGCTGCTTCGACGTCGCCCGTCAGGATCGTGGCGCGCACGTTCTGGGCATTGGCCTTCAGCGCGAGATCGAGCTGGCGACGCGCCTCGTCGGGCTTCTTCTGCTGCAGCGCTTCCTGCGCGAGTTCGCAATGGAACTGCGCAATTTCGAGATCGAGCGAAGCCGCGCCCATGGTCTCCAGCTTGCGAGCCGTATCGATGGACCGATTCCAGTCCTTTTCGATCTCGTAGATGGTGAGCAGCGCGCGCTGCGCACCGAGCGCGTAGTCGCCGGCTTCGAGCGCGCGGAACGTCTCCTCGGCGCGATCGAGCAGGCCCGCCTTCAGAAAGTCCTGGCCCAGCTCATAAAGCGCGTGATCGCGCTCGCTCGCGGGCAGGTCGGCACGGGAGAGCAGATTCTGATGCACGCGAATCGCCCGGTCCGTTTCGCCGCGGCGACGGAACAGATTGCCGAGGGCGAAGTGCAGTTCCACGGTTTCGGGGTCGAGCTTCGCGACCTCGATGAAGGCATCGATCGCCTTGTCGGGCTGCTCGTTGAGCAGGAAGTTGAGGCCGCGGAAATACGAGCGCGGAAGATTGGCGCTTTCGGAAAGCAACGCCTTGAGGTCGTAGCGCGCCGCCATCCAGCCGAGCGCAAACGCGACCGGTATGACGAGGAGCCACCAGAAATCCAGATCCATGCGAACGATGGTAAAGGCAGGAACAAAGCCGCGCGCGAGGGGCGCACGGCGACGGGAATTGCGTCAGATGAGCGGCGGCATGGGCGGCTCGGCTACGGGTGCCGGCGTCTCGCGCGCAGCGCGCAGATCGCGCTTCAGGCGCCCGTTCTCGAGCCTCAAGCGAAACACCTGGGGCAGCAGCGAGACGAGCCCCGCCAGCAGCCCGACCACGAAAAAGACGAGGCCGATCAGGATCAGCGGCGCCTGCCACGCGTAGCCGGCAAGGAAATTCAGCGTAGCGGTCTGCGTGTTCGCGAGCGCAAGCACGAGCAGCAAGACGAACACCAGTACACGAATCAGCCAGGCGATAAATTTCATGAAGAGGTCTCTTGGCAGTTGCAGGGCGGCGCCGGCCGCGGGATGCCGCACCGCGGAAGGTCCGCGCCGAAGTGACCCGTATTGTAAATGAAGCCCCCGCCCAACAGACGCGGGCGGTAAGCCGCGGAAAGCAGGCAGAAAAAAAGCGCCCGGAGGCGCTTTTTTATCCATGCCGTCTGACGTTAGCCGCCGGCTGCATGCAGGACCATCGGAAGACGGCGCTTACTGATCGTCGTCCGGCTCCTCGGCCTTGAGCGGTTCGCCCGAACGCCGGTCCACACGCTCGCGCAGTTCCTTGCCCGGCTTGAAGTGCGGTACGTGCTTCTCCGGTACCAGCACCTTTTCGCCCGACTTCGGATTGCGCCCCACGCGCGACGGACGGCGGTTCAGCCCGAAGCTGCCAAAGCCGCGAATTTCGATGCGATGTCCTTTCGCAAGCGCTTCGGACATCGCGTCGAGCATCGTCTTGACCGCGAAATCCGCATCCTTGAGAACAAGTTGCGGAAATCGCGTAGCCAGCTGCGCGACCAATTCAGATTTGGTCATACTTCAGCGAGCCTCCTCGAGGCTTACTGGTTCTGGCCGTCGAGCTTGGCCTTCAACAGCGCGCCGAGGTTCGTCGTGCCGCTTGCCGCCGCGTTCGTGTCGGACGAGATGGTGCGCAGGGCTTCCTGCTGCTCGGCCGAATCCTTCGCCTTGATCGACAGGTTGATGCCGCGCGACTTGCGATCGATGTTGATGATCATCGCGTTGACCTTGTCGCCTTCCTTCAGCACGTTGCGTGCGTCTTCGACACGGTCCTGAGCGATTTCCGACGCGCGCAGGTAGCCTTCGACGTCAGCCGTGAGCTGCACCACAGCGCCCTTCGCGTCCACGGCCTTGACCGTCCCGTCGACGATCGAGCCCTTGTCGTTCATGGCCACGAAGTTGCTGAACGGGTCGCCTTCGAGCTGCTTGATGCCGAGCGAAATGCGTTCCTTCTCGACGTCGATACCGAGCACGACCGCTTCCACTTCGTCGCCCTTCTTGTACTTGCGCACGGCTTCTTCGCCGGTCTCGCTCCACGACAGGTCGGAGAGGTGAACCAGGCCGTCGATGCCGCCAGGCAGACCGATGAACACGCCGAAGTCGGTGATCGACTTGATGGCGCCGCTGATCTTGTCGCCCTTCTTGAAGTTGCGGCTGAAGTCGTCCCACGGATTCGGCTTGCACTGCTTCATGCCGAGGCTGATACGACGACGGTCTTCGTCGATCTCGAGGACCATGACTTCGACTTCGTCGCCTAGCTGCACGACCTTCGACGGCGCAACGTTCTTGTTGGTCCAGTCCATTTCCGACACGTGGACGAGGCCTTCGATGCCCGATTCCACTTCGACGAATGCGCCGTAGTCGGTGATGTTCGTGACCTTGCCGAACAGGCGCGTGCCCGACGGGTAGCGGCGCGAGATGCCTTCCCACGGATCGTCGCCCAGTTGCTTGATGCCCAGCGAAACGCGGTTCTTTTCCTGGTCGAACTTGAGGATCTTCGCGGTGACTTCCTGGCCAACCGACAGGACTTCGCTCGGGTGACGCACACGACGCCATGCGATGTCGGTGATGTGCAGCAGGCCGTCGATACCGCCCAGGTCGACGAACGCGCCGTAGTCGGTGATGTTCTTGACCACGCCGTTGACGATCGCGCCTTCCTTCAGCGTCTCGAGCAGCTTCGCGCGCTCTTCGCCTTGCGTGGCTTCGATCACGGCACGGCGCGACAGCACGACGTTGTTACGCTTGCGGTCGAGCTTGATGACGCGGAATTCGAGCGTCTTGCCTTCGTACGGGGTGGTGTCCTTGACCGGACGCGTGTCGACGAGCGAACCCGGCAGGAACGCGCGGATGCCGTTGACCATCACGGTCATGCCGCCCTTCACCTTGCCCGTGATCGTGCCGGTCACGAGTTCGTTGTTGTCGAGGGCCTTTTCCAGCGACAGCCACGAAGCCAGACGCTTCGCCTTGTCGCGCGACAGGATGGTGTCGCCGTAGCCGTTTTCCAGCGCGTCGATCGCGACGGAAACGAAATCGCCCGCCTGAACCTCAACCTCGCCCTGGTCGTTCAGGAATTCCTCGATGGGAATGTAGGCCTCGGACTTGAGGCCGGCATTGACGACCACGAAGTTGTGATCGACACGCACGACTTCGGCGGAGATGACTTCGCCGGCACGCATGTCCTGGCGGGTCAGCGACTCTTCGAACAGAGCCGCGAAAGATTCGGTATTCGGGGTAGAGGTTTGCAGGTCGGACATAAAAATCGGAAGTTGCATGGTTTTCGCCGCTCGACTTGCTGGACGCGCCAGAGGGCACGCCTGCCGACTGCTGCGCCGCGACGGAAATGTTCGCGGCCCGATGCGAAAGCCATACGGGGTTAAAGGGTTTAACACACGCTCCGCGTTTCACGACGGAGCACCTACTGCTCGCTGCTAGTTACTGCTGTCTACTGTTTGCCGTGGGCGCCGTCATGCTGGACGCCCGGCAGTGCGCGGTACCACTGCACCACTTCACCCACCGCCTGGTCGATGGAGAGCGCCGAGGTATCGAGCAGCCTTGCATCTGCCGCAGGCTTGAGCGGCGCGGCCGCACGCGTACTGTCGCGCTCGTCGCGTTCGCGCAAATCCCGGAGCAAGTCATCCATATTAGCAGAAAAACCTTTTTGGATCAATTGCTTATGCCGGCGCGCTGCACGGGCCTCCACGCTGGCCGTCAGAAAGACCTTCAGCGCGGCGTCCGGAAAGATGACGGTGCCCATGTCGCGGCCGTCCGCGACGAGGCCGGGCGGCTTGCGAAAGGCGCGCTGGCGCGCCACGAGCGCCGCGCGCACAGCGGGATGAACGGCGATGGCCGAGGCCCGCTTGCCGATCTCCTCGGCGCGGATTTCCGTCGATACGTCCACGCCGTCCAGCTGCGCGAGGCCTTCTCGAAACGTGATGTGCAGGTCGTCGACGAGCTTTGCAAGGCCGTGGGCGTCCTCCGGCGCGATGCCGTACCGCACGCTCGCGAGCGCGGAGAGCCGGTACAGCGCGCCGCTGTCGAGCAGGTGAAAGCCGAGGTGCGCCGCCACGAGCGCGGCCACGGTGCCCTTGCCCGAGGCGGTCGGGCCGTCGATGGTGATGACGGGCGTCTGGTGAAAGGGACGGGTCGGTTTCATCAGGTCAGGCTTTCGCGAGCGTGAGGAAGCGCTCGAAGTAGTCAGGGAACGTCTTGCCGACGCATTTCGGGTCGTTGATACGCACCGGCACGCCGCCCAGGCTCACCAGCGAGAAGCACATCGCCATGCGGTGGTCGTCGTAGGTGTCGATGGCGGCATTCGGCACGAGCTTCGCGGGCGGCGTCACCACGAGGTAATCGGCGCCTTCTTCGACCTGTGCGCCGACCTTGCGCAGTTCGGTGGCCATTGCGGCGATACGGTCGGTTTCCTTCACGCGCCAGCTCGCGATGTTGCGCAGCGTCGTCGTGCCGCGCGCGAAAAGCGCGGTCACGGCGATCGTCATGGCCGCGTCCGGAATCAGGTTGAAGTCCATGTCGATGGCTTCGAGCCCGCCGCCCACGCGGCCGCTACCGCGCACCTCGATCCAGTCGTCGCCCATGATGATGTCGGCACCCATCTTCTCGATGGCGTCCGCGAAACCCACGTCGCCCTGGATGCTCGCGCGCCCCACGCCTTCCACGCGCAACGGTCCGCCGCCGATGGCGCCCGCTGCAATGAAATACGACGCCGACGACGCGTCGCCTTCCACCATGATGCGGCCCGGCGACTGGTACCGCACGCCCGCGGGAATGGTGAAGCGCTGCCAGCCTTCGCGCGCCACCGTCACGCCGAAGCGCGCCATCAGGCGGATCGTGATGTCGATATAGGGCTTCGAGATCAGCTCGCCGTCCACCTCGATGGTCGTGACGCCCTCTTTCGCGCGCACGAGCGGCAGGCTCATCAGGAGCGCCGTGAGGAACTGGCTCGACACGTCGCCGCGCACGCGGATGGGCGCATCCACCGAGAGCGGCGCCGCGCGGATGCGCAGCGGCGGATAGCCCTCGCTGGCCTCGTAATCGATCTTCGCGCCGATCTGCCGCAGCCCGTCCACGAGGTCGCCGATCGGGCGCTCGTGCATGCGTGCCACGCCGTGAATCCGGTAATTGCCGCCGTTGACGGCCAGCGCCGCGGTGAGCGGCCGCACGGCCGTGCCCGCGTTGCCGAGGAACAGATCCGCCGTCTTCGCCGTGAACGCGCCGCGCGTGCCCTGCACGACGCAGGTGTCGCCGTCGCGCTGAAGCCGCACGCCGAGTTTTTCCAGCGCGTCGAGCATCACGCGCGTGTCGTCGGAATCGAGCAGGTTCGTGATGGTCGTTTCGCCTTCCGCGAGCGCGGCAAGCAGCAGCACGCGGTTCGAAATGCTCTTCGAGCCGGGCAGGCGAACCGTGCCTTCGGCGCGGGTAAACGGTCCGAGGTCGAGGTAGTCCATATGCGTGTCCTGTTTATTCAGCGGGCGCGCCGTCTTCGGGCGGCGCCTCGGGTGTTGCTGCGGCGGGTTCGTGAGCCGCTTCGCCGGCGGCTGCCAGCTTGCCGCCGCGCTCCTGCCAGGCGGTGCGGGCTACGCGCGAGCGCGCAAAGACCGCTTCGAGCGCCGCGCCGTCACCGGCGTCGATGGCCGCACGCAGACGCGCGAGCACCGCGGTATAGGCGTCCAGTTCGTCGAGCAGCGCTTCGCGGTTCGCAAGGCAGATGTCGCGCCACATTTCGGGGCTCGACGCGGCGATGCGCGTGAAATCGCGGAAACCGCCCGCGGCGAACGAGAATTTCAGCTCCGCGTCGGGCGAACCGAGAATCTGCTCCACGAGCGCGTACGAGAGTACATGCGGCAGGTGACTCACCGATGCCAGCACGCGGTCGTGCTGCGCGGCGGACATCGATCCCACCACGGCGCCGGTCGCGCGCCACATTGCCTCGATGCGCGCCACCGACTGCGGCACGTTCTCCGGCAGCGGACAGAGCACGACGTTGCGTCCCACGTACAGGTCGGCAAGTGCCGCGTCCACACCGCTCGACTCGCGGCCCGCAATAGGATGCCCCGGCACAAACTGGCCGATGCGCTCGGCAAGCACTGCCCGCGCGGCCGCGACGACGTCGGATTTGGTGCTGCCTGCATCGGTGACGATCGTGGCGGCGTCGAGGAACGGCGCGATGCGCTCCATGAGCGGACGCGTCTGCGCGACGGGCGCGGCGAGCAGCACGATATCGGCGCCGGCGAGCGCGGCGGCGAGCGCCTTGTCGTCGTCGAGGGCCACGGCGGCGTCTGTCACGCCGAGTTCGACCGCGCGCGCAGCGGAATTCGCCGAACGCGCCACGCCGATCACCTCACGCGCGCCGGTCACGCCGGGCCGCTCGCGCAGTGCGCGCGCGAGCGAACCGCCGATCAGCCCGACGCCGAAAATCACAAGTTTGTCGAAAGAAAACGCCACCACGCTGCCCAACCGGAAAAGAGACGTGCCGCGGCACCTTGCGAGCGGCCGCACGCCGTACTGTTCAACGCCCCATCGAGGGGGTTCATGCCACGACGAGCGTCTTCTCGAGCGCCGCGACGAAAGCCCCGTTTTCCTCGGGCAAACCGATCGTCACGCGCAGCCATTGCGGCAAACCGTAGTTGCCGACGGGCCGCACGATCACGCCCTGCTTCAGAAGCTCCAGATTCACGCGGTTGCCCGCGCCGTCGTCGCTGCCCACGCGCACGAGGACGAAGTTGCCGTCCGAGGGCACGTACTCGAGCCCGAGGCGTTCGAACGCTTCAGTCAGTTGCCGATAGCCCTGGGCATTGAGTGCAGCGCTGCGCTCGATGAACGCGCTGTCGTTGAGCGCAGCGATCGCCGCGGCCTGCGCAAGCGTGTTCACGTTGAACGGCTGACGCAGGCGGTTCAGCAGGTCGGTGAGTTCCGGCTGCGCGATAGCGAAGCCCACGCGCAGGCCGGCCAGACCGTACGCCTTCGAGAACGTGCGCGACACCATCAGGTTCGGATAGCGCTTCACCCAGCTCATCGCGTCGTAGCGCTTTTCGGCGGACAGATATTCGGTGTAAGCCTCGTCGAGCACGATGGCCACATGGCCCGGCACCTTCGCGATGAACGCTTCCAGCGCGGCCCCGTCGATGAACGTGCCCGTCGGGTTGTTCGGGTTCGCGACGAACACGAGGCGTGTGTCGTCGGCAATTGCGGCCAGCATCGCGTCCAGATCGTGACCGTAGTGCACGGCCGGCGTGACGATGGCGCGGGCGCCCAGCCCTTGCGTGGCGAGCGCGTACACGGCGAACGAGTACTGCGAGTACACGATCGACTGCCCCTTCTCCACCAGCGCGTGAGCCGCGAGTTCGAGGATGTCGTTGCTGCCGTTGCCGAGCGTGATCCAGTCGGCCGGCACGTCGTAGCGCGCGGCGAGCGCGGCCTTCAGTTCGAACGCGTTCGAGTCGGGATAACGGCCCAGTTCGCTTGCGGCCTGCGCGATCGCGCGTTGCGCGGACTCCGGCATGCCGAGCGGATTCTCGTTCGATGCGAGCTTGACGATGCGCGCTTCGTCCAGCCCGAATTCGCGGGCGACTTCCGAGATCGGCTTGCCGGCGACGTAGGGCGCGATGGCGCGCACGTAGGAAGGACCGAATTGCATTGACATGATGGCTCCAGATCGGCGATGGCAGTGTGCGGCTAGTAGTTAGGGCGACGGGAACGGCGCGTTCCGTTATGGTTGCTCGGCAGCGCTCGTTGGCGACGCGTTAAGGCTCGTCACGCGCGGTGGGAGCCGGCTGACGTGCCGCGACCGCATTGCGTTCGGGGCATCGGCACATCGCACGGCCGGTACGAGGCCGCGCGCGACGTCGCTCCGGATCGTTCAACGGGAACGCGGATACGAACCGAGAATCTTGAGGAACGCCGCCTTCTGTTCGAGCTCAGCGAGCGCAGCCGCAACCGGCGCGTCGTCGCGATGACCTTCCAGGTCGATATAGAAGTAGTACGCCCACGTGCCCGAGCGCGCTGGCCGTGACTCGAAGCGCGTCATCGAAACGCCGTGGCGCGCGAGCGGTTCGAGCAGACGGAACATCGCGCCCGGCTCGTTCTTCACGGAGACGATGAGCGACGTCTGGTCGTACCCGCTTGGCGCTGCGGGCTCCTTGCCGATCATCACGAAGCGCGTGCGGTTGTGCGGGTCGTCCTGAATCAGCGCATACGCCACTTGCAAGCCGTAGTGCGCCGCCGCGCGATCGCCGGCGATTGCGGCTACGGTGGGATCTTCGGCGGCGATACGCGCAGCCTCGGCGTTGCTCGATACCGCCTGGCGCTCCAGATGCGGCGCGTTCGCCGTGAGCCAGTGCTGGCACTGCGCGAGCGCCTGCGCATGGGCGCATATGCGCTTCACGCCGGTGAGGTTGCCCGAAAGCGTCAGCAGATTGTGATGGATAGGCAGCGCCAGTTCGCCGCCAATGACGAGTTGCGTTTGCAGGAAGAGGTCGAGCGTGCGCGAGACTGCGCCTTCCGTGGAGTTCTCGACCGGTACCACGCCGAATTCGGCGGCACCCGCTTCGACGGCGCGGAACACTTCGTCGATGGACGGACACGGCAGCCCTTCAATCGACTGCCCGAAGTACTCGTGCATGGCCTGTTCGCTGTAGGTGCCTACGGGCCCCAGAAAAGCAGTCTTGATGCTCTTTTCCAGCGAACGGCTGGCGGCCATGATTTCGCGCCAGATCGCGCTGATGTGCTCGGCGGCGAGCGGCCCCTCGCTCATCGACTGCAGGCGCGCGATCACCTGCTGCTCGCGCTCGGGGCGAAACACCGGCGCGTTGAAGTGCTTCTTGACCTCACCCACTTCGAGCGCGACCGCCGCGCGCTGGTTCAGGAGCGCGATGAGTTGGGCGTCGATCGCGTCGATGCGCTCGCGTAAGGGTTTGAGGCGTGAATTGAGTTCGTCGTCCATGCGTGAAACCGGCCGTATCAGAAAGGACAGAAAGGAAGTGTGCGCAGACGCAGCGCGTCAGGCGCAACGCGCTTCGAATTCCTTCATGTACTCGACGAGCGCTTTCACGCCCTCGAGCGGCACCGCGTTGTAAATCGACGCCCGCATGCCGCCGACGGACTTGTGGCCCTTCAGCTGCAACAGCCCGCGCGCTTTCGCGCCGGCAAGGAAATCTTCGTTGCGTGACTCATCGGCAAGGAAGAACGGTACGTTCATCCGCGAGCGCGCATGGCGCTCCACCTTGTTGATGTAGAAGCCGCTCGAATCGATGACATCGTAAAGCAGCTTCGCCTTTTCCATGTTGCGGGCTTCCATCGCCTTGAGACCGCCTTGACGCTTGAGCCACTTGAACACGAGGCCCGAGATATAGATGGCGTAGGTAGGCGGCGTGTTGAACATCGAGTTGTTCTCCGCCACCGTCTTCCATTCGAATGCCGAGGGGCAGATCGCCATGGCACGGTCCAGCATGTCCTCGCGCACGATCACCACCGTCACGCCGGCAATGCCGATGTTCTTTTGCGCGCCGGCATAGAGCACGCCGTACTTGGCGATGTCCATGGGACGCGAAAGGATGTGCGACGACGCGTCGGCCACGAGCGGAATGTCGCCCAGGTCAGGGATGTCGAACGTCTCGACGCCGTTGATCGTCTCGTTCGTGCACAGGTGCACGTAGGCCGGATCCTCGGACAGCTGCCACTCCGCGCGCGCAGGCGCCCGCGTGAAGCCGTCTTCCGTCTTGCCGCTTGCCGCGATGTGGGCCGTGCCGTACTTCTGCGCTTCCTTGTACGACTTCTGCGACCACGACCCGGTGATGACGAAATCCGCGCGCGGCTTCGATCCGAACAGGTTCATCGGCACGATGGCGTTTTCGCCGATGCCGCCGCCCTGCAGGAAAAGAATGTGGTGGCTTGCCGGCACCTCGAGCAGCTCACGCAGATCGACGAGCGCCTCCTGGTGAATCGACATGAAATCCGCGCCGCGATGGCTCATTTCCATCACGCTCATGCCGCTACCGTGCCAGTCGAGCATTTCGTCGGCGGCCTGGCGAAGCACTTCTTCGGGCAATGCCGCTGGTCCGGCGGAGAAGTTAAAGACGCGCATGTGAGGAACCCCGAGGCAGGCGCTGCGGCAAAGAAAGACCGGATACCGCGCCCAGAAAAGAAAAGGCCGCTTGCGCAGATCGCGCAAACGGCCATTATCGCACCCTCGCCACCAACCCGCCAAACCAGGCGGCCTATGCCGCGAGGCTTTCAGGCGTGCAGCCCGAGGCAACGAACGATGCCGCAAGCACACACCTCTGGGTCGGGCGAGACAGGCGGGCGCCGCCGACCGGCGGCGCTTCGCCCATTTTCTTACTTGGCCGGCTTGACCGAAGCGACTTCCTTGTCAGCCTGGTCGCGGGTGGCCTTGATCGATTGCGGCATGTACTTCTGCATCAGACCGTTCACGACGTCGCGGCCCACCTGGTCTTGTACCTGGATGAACTTGCGGCCGGTCGGGCTCTTGTAGAACGTGGTCAGGTCCTTGATTTCCTGCGCGCTGTAGTACTTCGCATAGGCGTCGTACTGAGCTTGCATGGCGTCCTGACGGAACTGATCCGTCGCGAACACCTGGCCTGCCGAGTCAACCAGCTTCGGCACGGCGTTCTTCTGCAGCGTCGGCACGGCGGCCTGCTTCTGCTTGTCTGACAGCGTCTTGTTTTCCGACAGCGCGTCCGACAGGATGGCCGGCACGAGCTGCTTGGCCTGCATCTGGGCGCTGTTGCCGATCGCACCGACGAGCTTCTGTGCATCGATTGCGTCGAGCAGGTCCTTGATCGCGGCTTGCTTGGCCGGATCGACCGGTGCTGCGGCCGTGCTCTCTGCCGGCGCCTGGCTCTGCAGGGCCTGGGCCATTGCGAAGGTCGGCACGAGAGCGGCCAGCAACATTACCTGCTTGAATCGTTTTTGCATCATTACTCCCTAAGATAAATTAGTCGAACTCTTGCCTGCGGACTCAAAAAAACGGCGCCATCGGTTCTCGTCTGGCGCCGCTTCCAGCCTGCACGGCCTTACCGTTGCCTGCGGGCGGGCGCGGCTTTAACTTTCCGCGCCGTCGTCACCCGGGTCAGCCGCTTCGCCACCGTCAGCAGCCGACGCGTCGGCGTCTCCTTCAGCTTCAGCTTCCGCCTCTGCAATGTGCTGCAGACCCGAAAGCTTCGTTCCTTCGTCAAGGCTGATGAGTGTAACACCTTGCGTTGCGCGGCCCATTTCGCGGACTTCCGAGACACGCGTGCGGATCAGCACGCCCGTCGTCGTAATCAGCATGATTTCCGATTCAGTGTCCACCAGCGTCGCGGCGACCACCTTGCCGTTGCGCTCCGAGGTCTGGATCGCGATCATGCCCTTCGTGCCGCGGCCATGACGCGTGTATTCCGTGATCGGCGTCCGTTTACCGAAACCGTTCTCCGTGGCCGTGAGCACCGACTGCTGCTCGTCGCCCGCCACCAGCATGGCGATTACCTGCTGGCCGTCTTCGAGTTGCATGCCACGCACGCCGCGCGCTTCGCGCCCCATCGGCCGCACGTCGTTCTCGTCGAAGCGCACCGCCTTGCCGGAGTCGGAGAACAGCATCACGTCGTGTTGACCGTCGGTGATGGCCGCCCCGATCAGGTAGTCGCCGTCATCGAGACCGACCGCAATAATACCCTTGCGCAATGGTCTGCTGAAAGCCTCGAGCGGCGTCTTCTTGACCGTGCCGAGCGCCGTTGCCATGAAAACGTACTTGTCGGCCGAAAATTCCTTCACCGGCAGCACGACGGTGATCTTTTCGCCTTCCTGCAGGGGGAACATGTTCACGATAGGACGGCCGCGCGAGTTGCGCGAACCTTGCGGCACCTCGTAGACCTTCACCCAGTACACCCGGCCGCGGTTCGAGAAGCACAGGATGTGATCGTGGGTGTTGGCGATGAAGAGCGTGTCGATCCAGTCGTCTTCCTTCATCGACGTGGCCTGCTTGCCGCGACCACCCCGCTTCTGGGCTCGATATTCGGACAACGGCTGCGATTTCACGTAGCCTGCGTGCGACATCGTCACGACCATGTCCTGCGGCGTGATGAGGTCCTCGGTGTTCAGCTCCGTGGCATTTAGCTCGATCGTCGAGCGACGCTTGTCGCCAAATTCGGCCTTGATGGCTGCGAGTTCGTCGGAGATTATGGCCGTTACGCGCTCGGGGCGGGCCAGAATATCCAGCAGATCGGCGATCTGAGCCATGACTTCGCGGTACTCGCCAATAATCTTGTCCTGCTCGAGGCCCGTGAGGCGCTGCAATCGCATTTGCAGGATTTCCTGCGCCTGCGTATCCGACAGACGGTAAAGTCCGTCACCCTGCATGCCGAAGGCCGGGCTCAAGCCTTCCGGACGGTACGCAGCGCGGCCGCCGGCGGTCACGTTCTCGGATTCTGCGCGCGTCAGCATCTCGCGCACGAGCGACGAGTCCCACGACCGCGCCATCAATTCCTGCTTGGCGATGGGCGGAGTAGGCGCGGCCTTGATGATCGCGATGAACTCGTCGATGTTGGCGAGCGCAACGGCGAGACCTTCGAGCACGTGGCCCCGCTCGCGCGCCTTGCGCAGTTCGTAGATCGTGCGCCGGGTGAGCACTTCCCGCCGGTGGGCGAGGAAGTACTCCAGCATTTCCTTGAGGTTCAGCAGCTTCGGCTGGTTGTCGACGAGCGCAACCATGTTCATGCCGAAGGTGTCCTGCAGCTGCGTGGCCTTATACAGATTGTTGAGGATGACCTCGGGCACTTCGCCGCGCTTGAGCTCGATCACGACACGCATGCCGCTCTTGTCGGATTCGTCGCGGATGTCCGAGATGCCTTCCAGTTTCTTCTCGTTCACCAATTCCGCGATGCGCTCGAGCAGCGAGCGCTTGTTGACCTGATACGGCAGCTCGTCGACGATGATCGCCATGCGCTGACCGCGGTCGATTTCCTCGAAATGGGTGGTCGCGCGCATCACGACACGACCGCGGCCGGTGCGATAGCCGTCGCGCACACCGGCGACGCCGTAGATGATGCCGGCTGTCGGGAAATCGGGGGCCGGAACAATCTCGATCAGTTCGTCGATCGTCGCCTCGGGGTGCTTCAGCAGGTGCTGGCACGCGTCGACGACTTCGTTGAGATTGTGCGGCGGGATGTTCGTTGCCATACCGACCGCAATGCCGGACGAACCATTGATCAGCAGATTCGGGATGCGGGCCGGCAGGATCAGCGGCTCGCTTTCGCTGCCGTCGTAGTTGGGCCCGAAATCGACCGTTTCCTTATCGATGTCGGCGAGCAGTTCATGGCCGATCTTGGCCATGCGGATTTCGGTGTACCGCATGGCGGCGGCATTGTCGCCGTCCACGGAACCGAAGTTGCCCTGACCGTCTACGAGCATGTAGCGCAGCGAGAAGTCCTGCGCCATCCGCACGATCGTGTCGTAGACCGCCGTGTCGCCGTGAGGGTGGTACTTACCGATAACGTCGCCGACGATACGCGCTGACTTCTTGTACGCGCGGTTCCAGTCGTTGTTGAGTTCGTGCATGGCGTAAAGTACACGCCGGTGAACAGGCTTCAGGCCATCGCGGACGTCCGGAAGCGCACGCCCCACGATCACGCTCATCGCGTAATCGAGATACGAGCGACGCATTTCCTCCTCGAGGGAGATGGGCAGGGTCTCTTTGGCGAATTGATCCATTTATCCGTGTCTTGTGCGTACTTGCTCGGGTGCCGCACCGCTCCTCCGCACGCGCTTTCTTTACCAGCTAAAGCTGAGCCATGGGGAGGCGCTGGGCATCACGCGATTCTACCACGCGGCAACTTCCGCCCCGCACCTACGTATACCTATTAGAGAACGGCCAACGCGGCACCTCGAAGCTGCGGCAAAAAGACCCTCCACGAGACCGATCGAAGGCGTCGCCAATGGCGCGCGGCCCGGCATGCGCCCGCAAACCCGCGTCGCACGGCCTTTTGTTGCGCATGCACCACAATTGGAACCGGGCTGCCAGGAGGGGCGGCTTTTTTTATCGTCGGACGGGAACGATATGGCAAAATGCCAACGCACAAAGTCAGACGCTGCTCGAAGTCTATACAAAGCGTCGCTCACAACGCACCGATGTTATACTTCGAGCAATGTATGACTTGTCTTCGTCATCAGGCTCGCAGTAAACCTGCGGTAATCTCAATTTCGAGAGGAGAAATATGAATAAACTTTCAAAGCTCGCGTTCATTGCAGCTACCGCAGTTATGGCTGCATCCGCTTCGGCACAGTCGGTGCCGGCGTCGCGACAAGCCACGAATGACAACTGGGTGAACGGCACCGGCGAATACGTGTGGATGAACGGCACGAACGAGCTTTGCTGGCGCGATGCGTTCTGGACGCCGGCAACGGCTAACGCAAAGTGCGATGGCGCACTGGTCGCCCAGGCACCGCAACCGCCGGTCGCTCAACCGCCGGCACCGGCTCCCATCACGAGCCAGAAGATCACGTATCAAGCCGACACGCTGTTCGACTTCGACAAGGCTGTCCTGAAGCCGGCCGGCAAGCAAAAGCTTGACGAACTCGCATCGAAGATCCAGGGCCTGAACCTGGAAGTGGTCGTTGCAACGGGCTACACGGACCGCATCGGTTCGGACAAGTACAACGACCGTCTGTCGCTGCGCCGCGCTCAAGCTGTGAAGGCATACCTGGTCAGCAAGGGCATCGACGCCAACCGTATCTACACGGAAGGCAAGGGCAAGCGTAACCCGGTCACGACGGGCTGCAACCAGAAGAACCGCAAGCAACTCATCGCCTGCCTCGCACCGGATCGTCGCGTGGAAGTCGAAGTTGTCGGTACTTCGAAGCAGTAAGCAGCAAGTTACCGCAGCATCCAAAGCCCCGCTTCGGCGGGGCTTTTTTTCGTCCGGCGCTGACCAAAGACGACACCGCTCGGCGTTGCCCAGCCGATAGCTGACCACGCGCAATCCGCAGTGCCGCATTTTGCCGCCTCGGCACGTCGCCTATATACTCCGGGTTTATCCTCGTTTCCCGCTCCTGCGCGCCCATCAAGGCCGTCCGACACATGACCAACGCCGATCCCCACGAACTGCAGAAATTCAGCGATCTCGCGCATCGTTGGTGGGACCCGAATGCGGAGTTCAAGCCGCTGCACGAGTTGAATCCGGTGCGGCTCGGCTGGATCGACGCACATGCGCATCTCGCGGGCAAGCGCGTGCTCGATATCGGCTGCGGCGGCGGCATCCTGTCCGAATCCATGGCCGGGCTTGGCGCAAGCGTCAAAGGCATCGACCTCTCCCACGAAGCGCTCGGCGTTGCCGACCTGCATAGCCTGGAAAGCGGCGTCACCGTCGAGTACGAGGAAATTGCCGCAGAGGCCCTTGCGGCCCGTGAGCCGGCTTCGTACGACGTCGTGACGTGCATGGAAATGCTCGAGCACGTGCCCGAGCCGGCGGCGATCGTCGCAGCCTGCGCGTCGCTCGTCAAACCCGGCGGCTGGGTGTTCTTCTCCACGCTCAACCGTAACGTGAAGTCGTACCTGCTTGCCGTGGTCGGTGCCGAATACATCGCCCGCATGCTGCCGAAAGGCACGCACGACTATGCGCGCTTCATCCGCCCATCCGAACTGGCCGGCTTCGTGCGCGCAGCCAAGCTGAACACGGCCGACATCAAAGGCATTGTCTACCACCCGATCAGCAAGCATTTCGCGCTGTCCGACGACACCAGCGTCAATTACCTGCTCGCCTGCCGGCGTGAGGCCTGAGCCTCGACCCTTCACACGCCCGAGCCACGATTCATGAGCGACCCGACGCCCTTGCCCCAACGCGAAAGCGATGACGCCTCCATTCGTCTTTGCCAGGCCGTGTTGTTCGACCTGGACGGCACGCTCGCCGACACGGCGCCCGACCTCGCGGCGGCCGTGAACCGTATGCGCCACGAGCGCGGCCTCGAGATGGTGCCCCTCGACAGGTTGCGCCCGCTTGCGTCGGCGGGCGCGCGAGGCCTGATCGGCGGTGCGTTTGGCATTGGGCCCGATCATCACGATTACGCGAGCCTGCGCGAAGAGTTCCTCGCGAACTACGAGGCCGATCTGTGCATCGAAACGACGCTCTTTCCGGGCATCGATACGGTGCTTGACGAACTCGATGCGCGTGGCGTGCGCTGGGGCATCGTGACGAACAAGGTCACACGGCTCACCGAGCCGCTCGTTGCCCTGCTTGGCCTTGAAGAGCGGGCGGGTTGCGTGGTGAGCGGCGACACCACGCCGCACTCGAAACCGCATCCGGCCCCGCTGCTCCATGCGGCGAAGGCGCTCAACATGGAGCCGGAACGCGTCGTCTATGTCGGCGACGATCTGCGGGACGTCCAGGCGGGCTTCGCGGCCGGCATGGTGACCGTGGCGGCCGCCTATGGCTATTGCGGCGACGACCTGCCGCCTTCCCACTGGCATGCGCAGCATGTCGTCGAATCCACGGCCGAGCTGCGCCTGCTCCTGCGCGACATCGCCTGAAGCGCGGCGCTTTAGGCGCTTCGCTTCATCAGCGCGCTCTTGAAACCCCGCGAGTTAGCCTCATATTGGCTTCTATGGGATAATGCTTGTTCCACTTGGGGCCGACCTGGTTTCGACGTGGGTAACGAAGCAGCTCAGGGCATACCGAGGACCCGTCACCTCGTAAATCAATGGGACTTAAGTAACTGCGAACGACGAAACGTACGCATTGGCGGCTTAACCCCGCCAACCTCGCACTGACTCGCTGACGGGTCAGGGTCGCAAGACCAGCGAGGTCATTCACGTCAGATAATCCTCTGCGATGTCACGGCGCCGGGGCCGAAAATCAAGTGACTCGCCGTAACGAAGCGTGTTCGTCCGCGTCGGTGCGGTTAAATCAAACGACAGAACTAAGTATGTAGAACTGGTTGTGGACTACTTGCGGACGCGGGTTCGATTCCCGCCGGCTCCACCAAGACACCTCGAGCATCCGGACACGGATTGCAAAAAACCCCGACAGCTGAACGCTCTCGGGGTTTTTTGTTGCCTGCTCAATCCTGCGGACACTGCAGGTTGCAGCCATTCGGATCGCCATCGTCACCGCGACGACGCATCTTGGAGGGCGCGCCCTTCTGATATTTCTTCGACGGAGCCGACGCCGCGAATTGCATCTGCGGATGCTCCTGCAGCCGGAACTCGTCCTGCAGGATGCCGCCCGGCACACCCGGCGAGTTCTGGGCGAAGGCAATCGAAACGGTGGCGAAGAGCGTACCGGCCGTCGCGGCGGCCACACAAGCATTGAGCAGAAATTTCATGTCGGATGGGCGCGGCATTCGCGCGGTCAAGGCAGAAAGCAAAACGTAGCGCAAAGTATCGCAAAAACGGCGGCGAGTTGCAGCGCGTGTCCGTCGGCCCGCCCTTGCGTCGCGTTACTGCGTCTTACCGGATTCATCGGCCGACGCCGCCGCGAGCCCCTCTTCCAGGTCCACCACCGTCCCGCACGCACGCGGATCGTAGCCCTGCAAACCCGCCACGCCGGCGCGAAACGCTTCGCTGCGCAGCAAGGCGACCACTGCAGCGAGCGGCTCGCGCGCAAGACGCGAGCGCTCGCAGGCGAAGTAATAGTCTTCGTCCACTACGGGAATGAAGTCGAGCCCGAAGTGATGTGCCGCCGGCTCGACACCGAAGCCGACATCCGCCATGCCGCTCGCGACGAACGCCGCAATGGCCGAATGCGTGAGTTCCGCCGACGCATAGCCGTTCACGCGTTCCGGGTCGATGCCGATGCGCGTGAGCGCGAGATCGAGCAGCATGCGCGTGCCTGAGCCGGGCTGCCGGTTGACGAAGCGGATGTCGTCGCGGGACAGGTCGCGCAGCGAGCCGATCCGCTTCGGATTGCCTCGCGCGAGAAAGAGTCCTTGCTTGCGGCGCGTCAGATGAATCAACACGTGGCGGTCCGGATCGAGCCAGCGCCGGTAGACCGCCGCGCACGCGTCGCGAAATTCGCCGCGCGGCAAGTGAAAGCCGGCCAGATCGCACTCGCCGCGCGCGAGGGCCGCGATCGCGTCGGCGCTGTCGCGATATTTGATGTCGACCGGCAAGTCGGAAGCGACAAGCGCCGTCACGAGCGCCGCTACCGCATAGCCGTGCGACGCGTAGATCCGCACGTTCAGCGAAGGGGGCGAGAGCCATCGATTCAGGTCGCTCGCCACCTCGCTCGCGAGCGCCTGCATGTTGCCGTCGAGGCGCTCCACGCACAGCCGCTGCGCCCGCAACACCGCCTCGCCAAGCGCGGAGAGCTGCGAGCCGCGGCCACGCTCCTTCGCGATCAGCGCGCCGCCCAGACGCTCCTCGAGCGCGCGCAGCAAACCCCAGGCGTGGCGATACGAGAGACCGCGCCGTTCCGCCGCCTGCGCGATGCTGCCCGTCTCGTCGACGAGCGCGAGCAACGGCACCACGTCGGTCAAGCTCGCTTCGCGGCCGTCTACGTCGCGCACCACCAGCTCGGCATGGCACTTTATCTGGATCATTTATGCAATCCGGTTTCCTATTGCGCAGTTCATTGCAGCAGCCTATTGTTCGCCTAAACGTTTATGAGATAAGAAAGCATACGTGCGCGCCTTATGAAGGGCAAGTGCATATATGACTTTCCGAGGAGCCCCACTTTGGACGAGACAACCTCCCTCGCGCCCGACGACCTCGTCCGGCGCCATGTGCAGTCTGGCCGGTCGCTCGTGGCCGTCCTGCACGCCATTCAGGACGAAGTGGGCTTCGTGCCGCCAGCCGTGGTCACGCCGCTCTCGCGCGCGCTGAACCTCTCGCGCGCCGAAGTGCACGGCGTACTGACCTACTATCACCACTTCCGTACCTCGCCCGCCGCGCCGGTCACCGTGCAACTGTGCCGGGCCGAGGCGTGCCGCAGCATGGGCACGGAAGCGCTCGCGCAGCATATGGAGGCACGCACGGGCTGCCGCTTCGATCAGGGCCACGACGCGGGACATCACGGCACGGTCGCGCTCGAATCGGTCTATTGCCTCGGCCAGTGCGCGCTGTCTCCTGCGATGACCGTGAACGGCACGCTCTACGCCAAGGTCACGCCGCAGAAGTTCGACACGATCCTTGCCGCCGCCACTGAAGCGGCCGAAAGCGAGGCAAAGGACGAGACGACAACCCACACGAAGGAGCCGGCATGATGCGCGTCTATGTTCCCCGCGATTCGTCGGCGCTCGCGCTGGGCGCCGACGCCATTGCCGCCGCCATCGTCCGCGAAGCCGCGGCGCGCGGCGTCGCCGTGGAGCTGGTGCGCAACGGATCGCGCGGCCTGCTCTATCTCGAACCGCTTGTGGAAGTCGACACGCCCCTCGGTCGCGTGGGCTACGCGAACGTCGAGGAAAGCGATGTCGGTTCCTTATTCGACACGGGTTTTCTGGAAGGTCGCGAACACGCGCGCCACGTGGGCATCGTCGACGAGATCCCGTATCTGAAGCGTCAGCAGCGGCTCACGTTCGCGCGCATCGGCATTACGGACCCGCTCTCGCCCGAAGACTACGTCGCGCACGGCGGCCTCGACGGTCTGCGGCACGCGATTGCCATGACGCCCGCGGATGCCTGCGAAGCGCTCATCGAATCGGGCCTGCGCGGACGCGGTGGCGCCGCCTTCCCGGCCGGCATCAAATGGCGCACGGTGCTGGGCGCCCACGCCGACCAGAAGTACGTGGTCTGCAATGCCGACGAAGGCGACTCGGGCACCTTCTCGGACCGCCTCGTCATGGAAAGCGACCCCTTCGTGCTGATCGAAGGCATGACCATCGCCGGCGTCGTGACCGGCGCGACCATCGGCTACATCTACGTGCGCAGCGAGTATCCGCATTCCATCGCGGCGCTCGAAGCCGCCATCGAAAAAGCGCGCGCAGCGGGCTGGCTGGGCGAGAACGTGCTGGGCAGCGGCCGGCGTTTCGATCTCTATGTGGCCAAGGGCGCGGGCTCCTATGTGTGCGGCGAGGAAACCGCGCTGCTCGAATCGCTCGAAGGAAAGCGCGGCGTCGTGCGCGCCAAGCCGCCGCTGCCTGCGCTCGCGGGCCTGTTCGGCAAGCCGACCGTCATCAACAACGTCATCACGCTCGCCACGGTGCCCATCATCTTTGCGCGCGGCGCGGCGGCCTATCGCGACTACGGCATGGGCCGCTCGCGCGGCACGCTGCCGTTTCAACTCGCGGGCAACGTGCGCCAGGGCGGACTCGTCGAACTCGCGTTCGGCGTGACGCTGCGCGAACTGCTCTACGACTACGGCGACGGCACAGCAAGCGGCAGGCCGGCGCGCGCGGTGCAGGTGGGCGGGCCGCTCGGCACCTATCTGCCCGAAAGCCAGTGGGACATCCCCGTCGATTACGAAGCCTATGCCGCCGTGGGCGCCGTGGTGGGCCACGGCGGGCTCGTCGTGCACGACGACACGTCGAACCTCGCGGAACTCGCGCAATACGCCATGCACTTCTGCGCCATCGAATCGTGCGGCAAGTGCACCCCGTGCCGCATCGGTTCCACGCGCGGCGTCGAAGTCATTGCGCGCATCCGCAACGGCGACCGCTCGCCGAAGCAGGTCGAGCTGCTGCGCGATCTCTGCGACACGATGGTGTCAGGCTCGCTGTGCGCCATGGGCGGCATGACGCCGTACCCGGTGCTCTCCGCACTCGAGCATTTCCCCGAAGATTTCGGTCTCGACACCGCGTCGCAGCGTCCCGCTGCGGCCGCGGCCTGACGATGGAGACAAGGATGTCAGACGCGCTCAATTCCAGCACGGGCGGTTGCGGTTCAGGCAACTGCAGTTGCAAGTCGCAGGCGCAGCAACGCGCCGCCCGCAATCCGTTCGACGACACCGACTACGGCACGCCGCTGCGCCATGCCGACGTGGACGTGACGATCGAGATCGACGGCAAGAGCGTCACGGTGCCGGCGGGCACCTCGGTGATGCGTGCCTCGATCGAAGCGGGCATCAACGTACCGAAGCTCTGCGCCACCGATTCGCTCGAACCGTTCGGCTCATGCCGCCTGTGCCTCGTCGAAATCGAAGGCCGGCGCGGCTATCCGGCTTCGTGCACGACGCCCGTCGAAGCGGGCATGAAGGTGCGCACGCAAACCGACCGTTTGCAGAAGCTGCGCCGCAACGTGATGGAGCTTTACATCTCCGATCACCCGCTCGACTGCCTCACGTGTCCCGCGAACGGCGACTGCGAACTGCAGGACATGGCAGGCGTGACGGGCCTGCGCGAAGTGCGCTACGGCTTCGACGGCGCGAACCATCTGCGCGACACGAAAGACGAATCGAACCCGTACTTCACCTACGATCCGTCGAAGTGCATCGTCTGCAACCGCTGCGTGCGCGCGTGCGAAGAGACGCAAGGCACGTTCGCGCTCACCATTGCGGGCCGCGGCTTCGAGTCGCGCGTGGCGGCAAGCGAGAACCAGCCGTTCATGGACTCCGAATGCGTGTCGTGCGGCGCGTGCGTAGCTGCCTGCCCCACCGCGACGCTGCAGGAAAAGAGCGTGACGCTGCTGGGCCAGGGGGAGCATTCGGTCATCACCACCTGCGCGTATTGCGGCGTGGGCTGCTCCTTCAAGGCCGAGATGAAGGGCTCGCAGGTCGTGCGCATGGTGCCGTACAAGAACGGCGAGGCCAACGAAGGCCACGCCTGCGTGAAAGGCCGCTTCGCCTGGGGCTACGCCACGCACAAGGACCGCATCACGAAGCCGATGATCCGCGCGAAGATCACGGACCCGTGGCGCGAAGTCAGCTGGGACGAAGCGATCCGCTACGCGGCCTCGGAATTCCGCCGCATTCAGGACAAGCACGGCCGCGACTCGATTGGCGGCATCACGTCTTCGCGTTGCACGAACGAGGAAACGTATCTCGTGCAGAAGCTCGTGCGCGCCGCGTTCGGCAACAACAACGTGGACACTTGCGCGCGCGTCTGCCACTCGCCTACCGGCTATGGCCTCAAGACGACGCTCGGCGAATCGGCGGGCACGCAGACCTTCGCCTCGGTCGAGCGCGCGGACGTGATCGTCGTGATCGGCGCGAATCCCACCGACGGCCACCCCGTCTTCGGCTCGCGCCTGAAGCGCCGCGTGCGCGAAGGCGCGAAGCTCGTCGTGATCGACCCGCGCCGCATCGACATCGTCGATACGGCGCACGTGAAGGCCTCGTATCACCTGCAACTGCGCCCCGGCACCAACGTCGCCATCGTCAATGCGCTCGCGCATGTGATCGTGACCGAAGGGTTGCTCAACGAAGCCTTCGTCGCCGAACGCTGCGAGCCGCGCGCGTTCGACCAGTGGCGCGCGTTCGTCGCGCTGCCGGAAAACTCGCCGGAAGCCACGGCCGACGTTACCGGCGTGCCCGCCGAACAGGTGCGCGAAGCGGCGCGACTCTACGCGCGCGGCGGCAGCGCGCCCGGCATGCCCGCGGGACGCTCGGCCATCTACTACGGCCTCGGCGTCACGGAGCACGCGCAAGGCTCCACGATGGTGATGGGCATTGCGAACCTCGCGATGGCCACGGGCAACATCGGCCGTGAAGGCGTGGGCGTGAATCCGCTGCGCGGCCAGAACAACGTGCAGGGCTCGTGCGACATGGGCTCGTTCCCGCACGAACTGCCGGGCTATCGCCACATCGGCGACGAAAAGGTGCGCGCATTGTTCGAGGACGCCTGGAACGTCACGCTGCAGCCCGAACCCGGTCTGCGCATTCCGAACATGTTCGATGCCGCGCTGGACGGCAGCTTCAAGGGCCTCTACTGCCAGGGCGAAGACATCGTGCAGTCGGACCCAAACACGCAGCACGTGGCGGCGGCGCTCTCGTCGATGGAATGCATCGTCGTGCAGGACATCTTCCTCAACGAGACGGCCAAGTACGCGCACGTGTTCCTGCCGGGTTCGTCGTTCCTCGAAAAGGACGGTACGTTCACCAACGCCGAGCGCCGCATCTCGCGCGTGCGCAAGGTGATGCCGCCGCTCGCAGGCTACGCGGACTGGGAAGTGACGCTGCTGCTCTCGCGCGCCCTCGGCTACGAAATGGACTACGCGAACCCATCCGAAATCATGGACGAGATCGCGGCACTCACGCCCACGTTCCACGGCGTCTCGTACGAAAAGCTCGACCAGTTCGGCAGCATCCAATGGCCGTGCAACGAGGAAGCGCCCGAAGGCACGCCCACCATGCACGTCGATACGTTCGTGCGCGGCAAGGGCCGCTTCGTCATCACGAAGTTCATCGCCTCGCCGGAAAAGGTCACGCGCAAGTACCCGCTGCTGCTCACCACGGGGCGCATCCTCACGCAATACAACGTGGGCGCGCAAACCCGTCGTACCGAGAATTCGCGCTGGCACGACGAAGACCGTCTCGAGATCCATCCGCACGACGCCGAGGAGCGCGGCATTCGCCACGACGACTGGGTGGGCATCGAATCGCGCGCGGGGCAAACTGTGCTGCGTGCGAAGGTGACCGACCGCGTGCAGCCGGGCGTGGTCTACACCACGTTCCACTTCCCCGAGTCGGGCGCGAACGTGATCACCACGGACAGCTCCGACTGGGCCACCAACTGCCCCGAGTACAAGGTGACCGCGGTGCAGGTAAGTCTCGTGCAGCAGCCGTCGCAGTGGCAGCGCGACTACTCGCGCTTCAACGCCGAACAGCTCGAACTGTTGCGGCAGCGAAGCGCGGCGGGTGCGACCGAATCCGTGACCGCAGGGAAGTGACGCAATGGATCAACATCACCTGATCGAGATGGCGAACCAGATCGGCGGCTTTTTCGAATCGATGCCGGATCGCGAAGAAGCCACGGCGGGCGTTGCCGATCACATTCGCCGTTTCTGGGAGCCGCGTATGCGGCGCGCGCTGTACGCGGCTTTCGATACCGGCACGCCGGGCATATCGGAGATCGTGAGCAACGCGCTCACGAAGTATCGCGAGCAGTTGACGCCCGTCGCGGCGTGAGAGAACGCCGGGTCCGCAGTGACGGCGTGTGGTGCGACGTCGTGCAGTGGCTGACGCGAAGTCAGCCCTGCGCAGCCGCGCCGGCGTCGTCCGCGCCGCGCACAAACCAGGCCTCGCAGTGGCGCAGCAGCGCATTGAGGTCGGACGCGGGGCGCCCACGCGCCGCGATGTAGCCGTCCGGCCGCACGAGGTAGAACGCCGGCCGCGTGCGGCCATACGCTTCCACGAGCGGTGCCGCGCCCTCGCCTTCGGTGTCGGTCACGCGCCAGACGCGCACGGCCTCGCCAAGCAGCGACTCCACGGCCGAGACAAGACGCGCGAGGTCGTCTTTGTTTCCGTCGCCATTCGCGGTTGCCGCGAGCGTCACGCGTTCGTCGATGGCAAGCGGTGCGTGCGCCGCGTCAGCGGCTACATCCATCGCTTCCGCCTCGCGCTCTTCGAGCACGAACAGCGAAAAGCAGCCGGGATCGTGCAGATCGAAGATGCAGCCCTTACCGGGCGCCTTGCCTAACGGACCGTCAATCACGTGAACGAGCGCGTCGGGGGCTCGTTCGCCGGCTCGCGGCCCTCCATCGAGCACGCGTTCCAGCGTGAGCGGGCTGCGCCGGTACTGAATCGCAAGCTCGCTGACCGTGGCGCGCGCCGCGTCGCGCAGCGGTCCGAACGCGGCGAGCAGCGGCATCACGCGCTCGCGCAGCAGCTTGAGCGGCCCGTGCTCGGCGCCCACCAGTTGCGTGACGAAACTGGTTTGCCGCAGCACGTCACGCTCGATGGGATGCCGCTCCATGTGATAAGTGTCGAGCAGGCGGTCCGGTGCGCCGTGGGCCAGCACACGCGCAATCTTCCAGCCCACATTGAACGCCTCCTGAATGCCCGTATTCATGCCCTGCGCGCCCGCCGGACTGTGCACGTGCGCGGCGTCGCCGGCAAGAAACACGCGGTCCACGCGCAGTTGTTCCACCATGCGGCTGTTGATGTGGAAGTACGAGGACCACGAGAGTTCGGAGAGCCTCACCACGTGATGCACACGCCGTTCGACCACGTCGCGGCATTCGTCGAGAGAAGGCGCAGCGGGGCTCGCGGCAGTCGATACGTGCACCTCGGCATGCTCGCTCTCCCCAGCGGGCATCGCAGCCGGTGTGTGATCGGCGATCAACCGGTACCAGCCCTTGCCGAGCGGAAAGAGTCCAGCCAGGCCTTCGCCGGACGCGAAGAGGTGAAACTCGTCGTCGGGCCATTCCGTTTCGGCGTTCACGTCGGCGAGCAGGAACGTCTGCTCGAAAGCCTTGCCCATGAAGCTCATGCCGAGCCGATGCCGAATCGTGCTGTGCGCGCCGTCCGCTGCGACGAGATACGAAGGCCGCAGCGTTTCGGTATGCCCGTCGGCCCGTCGTAACGTGGCGTGCACGCCGGCCGATCCCTGCGAAAACTCGACGAGTTCCACGCCGCGCTCCACCTTCACGCCGAACGACTCCAGGTGCGTGGCGAGGATGCGCTCCGTCACCGTCTGGTCCAGAAAGAGCAGGTACGGATAGCGCGTCTGCAACGGGTCAAAATCGAGCCGCGCGCGGCGTTGCCCGTTCGAGTAGAGGTTGGCCACGCGCGCACGATGGCCCAGTTCGAGAAACGGCTCGACCACGCGATGCTGCTCGAAGAGTTCGAGCGTGCGGGCCTGAATGCCGATGGCGCGGGAATGCCGGGCCGGCTCGGGCGCGCGGTCGATCAGGCGCACGGGAATGTGCGCGCGCGCAAGGCTCATCGCTGCGGCGAGCCCTGTCGGGCCGGCGCCGACGACGAGCACCGGGTGCAGGTCAGAAACGGCTGCCATGCATCGAACCTCCGAAGGTCGACATGCCGGTTAGTGTACGCCGCCCCATTTCGCTGTCGCTCACAACTTCGCGTGACACGTTCGCGCGGCGACCATCCGGTGGCACCTCAAATCGCAGTGCATCAAATTAGGGGCCCGTAGGACGCTCCGGCGAATGTGGGAAAATGCGGCGTTTTGTTTTTGCAGGCCTCCCGCGACCGTCATGGAACAGGTTTTTGCCCGCGCCTACGCGGCCCATCGCGACGGCCGGCTCGACGATGCCGAGCGCGGCTACCGCGCGACGCTCGACGCCAACCCCGTGCACGTCGATGCGCTGCATCTGCTCGGCGTGCTGCGTCACCAGCAGGGTCAGCATGCCGAGGCAGCCGACCTCGTGGGCCGCGCCGTCGACCTGCGCCCCGAAGACGCTGCACTGCAACTGAACCTCGGCAACGCGCTGAAGGCGATGGGGCAGCTCGATCGCGCCATCGAACGCTTTCGCAACGCCCTCACGCTTGCCCCGACTTTCGCGCTCGCCCACTACAACCTCGGCAATGCCTACGCGGCGCTGGGCCGCCACGAAGACGCGGCGCACGCGTTCGATCGCGCGCTGCGGCTGCAACCGGACGATGCCTCGGCCAGCAACAACCTCGGCAACGCGCTGCATGCGCTCGGGCGTCACGAGGAAGCGATCGAAGCGTTCACACGCACGCTCGCCCTGCGCCCCCGGCATGCGGGCGCGCACAACAACCTGGGCATGGCCCTCAACGCGCTGGGACGCACCGACGAAGCCTTGCAGCACTTCCGTGAGGCGCTCGCGGTGGAGCCGCAATTCACGGCGGCCCAATTCAACCTGGGCAATACGCTGGATGCGCTCGGTCGCCACGAAGAGGCCATCGACGCCTTCGAAACCGTTCTCGCGCAGCAACCGTACCTGCCCCCCGCGCTCTTCGCGCTCGGCAATGCGCTCGCGGGGCTGGGCCGGCACGAAGAAGCGGTGGCCCGCTTCGAGCGCGCCATCGGGCACGATCCGAAATTCGCGCTCGCGTGGCTTGCGCTCGGCACGGCCCACCATGCGCTCGGCCGGCATGCGGCGGCCTTGCGGGCGTTCGATGAAGCGTTGCGCCTGCGCCCCGATCTCGCTGCCGCCCACCTGAACCGCGCGCTCACGTGGCTCACGCTGCGCGACTTCGCACGCGGCCTGCCCGAATACGAATGGCGGCTCGATGCGCTCGCGCACAGCGAATTCGCCATCGGCCCATCGGCAGCGGGCATGGCACACACCTCACCGCGCACGCCGCCCCTGCCGCGCTGGCAAGGCGAGCCGGCGGCGGGCCGCACGCTGCTGATTCAGGCCGAACAGGGTTTCGGCGACACACTGCAGTTCGTGCGCTTCATTCCGCTCGTGGCGCAGCGCGTGGGACGCATCGTGCTCGAAGTTCAGCCGGAACTGGTGCCGCTGATCGCGCCGGCAGCCGAAGCCTGGCGCATCACGCTCGTCGCACGCAACGCCGATGGATCGCAAGGCGGCGCGCGGTCCGCAGCGGACCTGCACTGTCCGCTGCTCAGCCTGCCGCTCACGCTCGGCGTAACGTTCGACACGATTCCTTCACGCGCCCCCTACCTCGCGCCGCCGGCCGCGTATCGGCGCAAGTGGCGCGGCTCGCTGGGAGGTCAGGCGAAGCGCAAGATCGGGCTCGCGTGGTCGGGGCGCATCCAGAAACACGAGAACCGTTCGATGCCGCTCGCCGCGCTGGAGCCGCTCTTCGCGCTTCAAGACATCGACTGGCTCGTGCTGCAACCTGAACTGGGCGCGGCGGAACAGGCCGCACTCGACGCTCATCCGCGCGCCGGCACGATACACCGCATCGGTCACCGCATTGCGGACTTCGCGGATACGGCCGCCATCGTCGAGCGGCTCGATGCCGTGGTCACCATCGACACGTCGATTGCGCACCTGGCCGGCGCGCTCGGCAAACCGCTCTGGGTGATGCTGCCGTTCGCCGCCGACTGGCGCTGGTTCGCGGGCACCGACGAGAGCCCCTGGTACCCGACGGCTACGCTCGTGCGCCAGCCGCAGCCGGGAGATTGGGCGAGCGTCGTGGAGCGCGTGGCGGCGGCGCTGCGCGAAGCGTAGCGTAGCGGTCTCCTGCCTTGCCCACCGATCACGCCTGAACGCAAGCGCAAGGCGCCGCAAAAACACACAGCCCCGCACTCGCCAATCGCGAGTGCGGGGCTGTTGCTTGAGAACCGTGCGGCTTTGACTGCTATATCGCGTCGCGGCCTCTTACCACCGCGCCTGAACATCCACGGCGCAGCCGGCCAGCACACCGTTCACGCCGCCTTGTACTGATTGCGCGCTTCGGGCGTGCGATAGAGCACGAGCGTCGCGATGAGTCCGCAGATCGCGGCCACGCCCATCCAGGCACCCGGCGCCGCCTTGTTGCCGCTCACGTGAATGAGCAGCGTCGAGATCGCGGGCGTGAAGCCGCCGATGGTCGTCGCGAGGCTGTATGCCAGCGAGAAGCCCGCGGTGCGCACGTCGGACGGCATCACCTCAGTCAGCGCCACCACCATCGCGCCGTTGTAGCTGCCATAGAGGAACGAGAGCCACATCTCGACGGCGAGCAGGCGGCCGAACGACGGATCGGCCACGAGCCACTGCACCGCCGGGTACGCCGTGAGAATCGTGAGGACCGTGAAGGCGATCAGCACCGGACGCCGCCCGATACGGTCCGACAACGCGCCGGAAAGCGGCAGCCAGATCAGGTTCGACAGGCCGATGCAAACGGTCACGACGAGCGTATCGATGGCGGAAAGCTTGAGCACTTCTTTGCCGAAGGTGGGCGTGTAGGCCGTGATCATGTAGAACGACACGGTGGTCATGATCACCATGCCCATGCCCGCCAGCACGACGCCCCAGTTCTGCGCCATCGACTTCAGGATCTCGCCCATCGAGGGACGATGCTTCTTCGCGAGGAATTCGTCCGTTTCCTTGAGCGAGCGGCGAATCAGGAACAGGAACGGCACGATCAGGCAGCCGATCAGGAACGGCACGCGCCAGCCCCAGGCCGTCATTTCCTCGGCGGGCAGCGCGCGGTTCAGGATCACGCCGATCAGCGCGGCGAACACCACCGCCACCTGCTGGCTGCCCGACTGCCACGACGTATAGAAACCCTTGTTGCCCTTCGTCGCGATCTCGGAGAGATACACGGAGACGCCGCCCAGCTCGACACCGGCCGAGAAGCCTTGCAGCAGTCGTCCCGCGAGCACGAGCACGGGAGCGAGCGCGCCGATCGTCGCGTAGCCGGGAATGGCGGCCACCGTGAGCGTGCCGAGCGCCATCAACGCGAGCGTGAGGATGAGGCCCTTGCGGCGGCCGTGGTGATCGATGTAGGCGCCGAGCACGATGGCGCCGATGGGCCGCATGAGGAAGCCGGCACCGAACACGGAGAGCGACAGCATGAGCGAAGCGAAAGCGTTGCCGCTCGGGAAGTAGGTCTTGGCAATCGCCGATGCGTAATAGCCGTAGACCATGAAGTCGTACATTTCCAGGAAGTTGCCGCTGACGACGCGGAACACGGTCCGGGCTTTCGACTCGTTGGGCGATGCGTGGGACGCAGTTGACATGACACTCTCTGAATAGCGCGCCGCGCGGCATGGCCGCACGGCTATGAGTTGACGACGGGCGCCGCACCGTGGCGGGGCGACCCGGGAATTCCCTGATAGGGTCTACCCTTATCGCGCTGGGGCGGGCCATTATGCGCGGCTCGTCGCGGCGTCGATATCAGGGTTAAACCTGATCCACCGAGCATCGTGCCGAACGTCGTCTGATCGCGCGCCGGTCCGCTCCATGACGCGCACCGCCCAGCACTTTCCTACGTTTGACTTACACCACCCGTCACAAAGGTGGCAGTACACTCTACCCTCACCTCCGTTTTCGATGCAGCCCGATGCACGCCGACCGCTCCGCCACACCCGCCCCGCTTACCCCGATCACGTTGACCCTGCGCACCGCGACGTCCGCCGACGCCCCGCTCATCGCCGCCATGCACGCGGCGAGCTGGCAAGCCACCTATCGCGGGCTGCTGCCTGACGAGTTCCTCGATACCGAAGTAGGCAATGACCGTGCAGCCTACTGGCGCGCAAGACTCGAAGCGCCCGGCGGCGAGCGCCGGCTCGTGCAGATCGCGGAACGCGCCCCGCACGAGCCGGTGGGCTTCATGTGCGTCGAACGGCAGATCGGCTCGCCGTGGGGCGTGCTGCTCGATAACCTTCACGCGATGCCGGCATGGCAGGGCATGGGCGCCGGCAAGCTGATGATGCGCGCGGCGAAAGACTGGGCACGCGAACAGGGCGAGATGCAGCTGTATCTGTACGTGCTGAAGGGGAATGCCCCGGCCATCGCGTTCTACGAAAGCCAGGGCTGGCAATACTCGGGCGCCGAACCGGACAGGATGGGCGGCATCGACATCACCGCGCTGCGCTACGTGTACCGGCTGGACGCGCAACGCTGAACCGGCCGCCCCCGCTACGCGCTAGAAGCGCGTTTCGCGCGCCACCCGCAGGAAGGTATCGAGCAGCGGCGTGCAGTCGAGCAGTTCCGGGCCGCCCGCGCGGTGAAACTCGGGGTGCCACTGCACGCCCACCACGAACGGCGCACGCCGGTAGCGCACGGCTTCGATCAGCCCATCGCCCGCGGAGACTGCCTCCACGTTCAGGTCGCGGCCCAGCGTCTTCACGGCCTGATGGTGGATCGAGTTGACGATGGCCTCGCGCCGCCCCGGGAACATGTGCGAGAGCGTGGAGCCTTCGGGAAAGTGGATCGCGTGGCGATGCTGGTCGTAATGCTCGCTTACGTGGACGCCGGCGGTGGGCACGTCGGTCGCGATGTCCTGGTAGAGCGTGCCGCCGAAGGCGACGTTGATCAGCTGGCAGCCGCGGCATACGCCCAGCACCGGCTTGCCCGACTCGACGAACTCGTGCAGCAGCTCCAGCTCGTACATGTCGCGCACGCGGTCGCCGGGCCATTCGGGGCGCGCCGCGCCGTCGGCATAGGTTTGCGGCGAGACGTCCGCGCCGCCCTGCAACAGCAGCCCGTCGAGATGCTTCGCGTAATCGCGCAGACGGATGTTGCTCGGATGCAGCATGCCCTGATGCCCCACCGTCGGGATCATGAACACCAGCACGTCGCGCGACATCACCCAGTGCGCGATGGATTCCTCCAGATACTGCAGCGTCTTGCCGCGCAGACCGACCGCACCCGGCTCGGGATGGAAGATGCGCGCCGACACGCCGATGCGCAGCGTGCGCTGCGTGATGCGCTGCCCGGCGCGATCGAAAATCTGCCGCGCGCGGGCCGCGATGATGCGCCCGAACACCGACCATGCCGAATCGTTCTGATGCAGATAGCGCGGCGTGCCGGGCGGTAACGCGTTGGGTGGAGGCGGATTCTGCGCCGTGAAGTCGGGCGCCTGGCCGAAGCCGGCGGGCGCGGTGCCGGGGCGCGAGGCCGATGCCTCGCCCGATGGGGCCGACGAAGCCGCGGCCGCAGACGCACCGCCGGAAGACGACGAGGCCCGTGCAACTTCGGCCTGCGCCGCTTGCGCCTCGGCCGCTTCCGCCTGCGCGGTGGCCCGCTCCGCTGCGCCTTGCGGCGCCTTCTGCTCCGTGGTGGTCACGGTGGAGGCGCTGGAGGGCGCGTCGGTGGACGCACGCTCCGCCGCGGAGGCATCTTTGCCCGGCGCCTCTTGCGGCGGCGTTGGACGCCCAGCGGCCGCGGTCGGCGCGCTCGCCGTGTTCGACAAACCAGGAAGTTCGGTGGAAGAAGCGGAAGGGGAACCGGCAAGACCGGTGGAGGGGGGATTGTTTTCGCTCATGACTTCGGGTCAGGCGCGCGCCGCACGCACACGGGTGGACATAGGCCGATTATCCGCCAGCACGTCGCCGCACGGCAAACCGGCGTCTTTCGCGCACGTTCCGCCCCGCACTTCACGGGTCCGGCTGCTCGTTGAGCGTTTCCTTGAAAGCGATCTGCATGCTCGCGTGGATCTTCACGCACCAACGCCAGAGCACCGCCATCAGGAGCGCCGCACAAACGAGCACCGCCGCCAGCAGTCCCACCGGCGGCAGAATCGCGCCGGATAGCGCGGCCACCAGCAGGAACACGCCGATCATCGACACCACCGGCACGAGCTGGGCAATCGTCTGCCGGATCGCGCCCGTGAAGCGTCCGGCCGTGGCTGGCTGCACGCTCACCTCGGCGAGCAGCATGGCAAGCGACGTCGCCTTGCGCCACACCGCGACGAGAAAAGGCATGGACAGCACGAGCGCTCCGCTCCAGAGCACCACGCGCCGCATCGATTCCTCGCCGAGCCAGTTGGCAAGGAACCCGCTCGTCCAGGGCGCGCTGTACGACACGCCAAGGAAGATTGCCGCGACGAGCGAGAGATTGACGGCGATCTGCACGACGATCGGCCACGTCATGCCGAGCACCGTGGGCTCGCCGCTGGCTGGCCGCAGGCTGCGCAGCCACTGGCCGTACAGGCCGAACACGTTCGCGAGCGTGGGCGGCATCGCGTTCGCCACGCGCCGCGAGAGCGGGTCGGCCACGCGGATCAGATAGGGCGTGGTAAGCGTCGTGAGCGCGGAGACCGACACTGCCACGGGGTAGAGAAACGCGCTCGTCACCTTCAGCGTGAGCCCGAGCGAGGCGATGATGAACGAGAACTCGCCGATCTGCGAAACGGTCATGCCCACGCGCATCGCCGTGCGTCCGTCCTTGCCCGCGAGGAACGTGCCGAGTCCGCACGACACCAGCTTGCCGAGAATCACCGCGGCCGTGATCGTCGCGATGGGCAGCGCGTAGTCCACGAGCACGAGCGGATTGAGCATCAGCCCGATGGTCACGAAGAAGATGGCCGAAAACGCGTCGCGCAGCGGCGCGATCAGATGCTCGATGCGATGCAGGTGGCGCGACTCGGCCATGATCGCGCCGATCAGGAACGCGCCCAGCGCGATGCTGTAATCGAGCTTCACGACGAGCAGGCAAAAGCCGAAGCAGAAGCCGAGCACGGCGACGAGCAGCATCTCGTCACTGCCCGTACGCGCCACGTAGGCAAGCGCGCGCGGCACCACGAGAATGCCCGCCACGAGCGAGACGGTCATGAAGAGCAGCAGCTTGCCGAGCGTGACGAACGCGATGCCCGCCGAAAGCTGGCCCGTCTGCGCGATGCCCGAGAGCAGCACGAGCATCGCGATGCCCAGAATATCCTCGACGATCAGAATGCCGAACACGAGCTGCGCGAAGCCTTCGCGCTTGAGTCCGAGTTCGGAGAGCGCCTTGACGATGATCGTCGTGGACGAGATGGCGAGGATGGCGCCGAGGAAGAGCGAGTCCATCGGACTCCAGCCGAACGCGCGGCCCATTTCGAAGCCGATCCACAGCATCAGCACGATTTCGGAAAGCGCGGCCACCACGGCCGTCGCGCCCACGCGAAAGAGTTTGCGCAGGCTGAATTCGAGGCCGAGCGAGAACATCAGGAACACCACACCCAACTCGCCGAGGGTCTGGATGGTCTGCTCGTCGTGAATCAGCTGGAACGGCGGCGTGTACGGGCCGATGATCACGCCCGCCGCGATGTACCCGAGCACCACCGGCTGTTTCAGGCGATGGAACAGCACGGTGACGATACCCGCGAGCACCATCACGACCGCCAGATCCTGAATGAAGCCGATGCCGTGGTGCATGAAGACGGTTCCTTACAGACAGTAATGTGAACCGCGATGGTACCGCACGCGAGGAAGCCGCCCAACCGCGCTCGCCGGGCGCCCGACCCTTCTGGCCGTGAGCGCAAGCCGGTCGCAGCCACGAACAGGCCCTAGAATGTGGCCCACGTCCACGCCGCCCGAGCGCCTCGGCGCTCAAAGCGAAGCGCGCCCCACCACCTGCACGCCGCACGACCATGACGACCCACTCCGACGCCGCCGTTCCCTTTCCGCCGCTCGCCCAACTGGCCGCCGACCTCGCCGCGGGCCGCACCACGAGCCGTGCGCTCGTCGAGACCGCGCTCGAACGCATCGCCAACCCGGCGGGCCAGGGTTCCACCGTCTTCCTTCAGGTCGATGCCGCGAGCGCCCGCGCTGCCGCCGACGCCCACGACCGCCTGCGCGCCGCCGGGACGGTACTCTCGCCGCTCGCCGGCATTCCCGTGTCGGTGAAGGACCTGTTCGACATCGAAGGCCAGGTGACGCGCGCCGGTTCCCGCGTGCTCGCCAGCGCTGCGCCGGCCACAGCCGACGCCGTCGCCGTGGCACGGCTCAAACGCGCGGGCGCCGTGATCGTGGGACGCACCAACATGAGCGAGTTCGCGTTCTCCGGGCTCGGGCTCAATCCGCATTACGGACATCCGCTCTCGCCCTGGCAGCGCCACGCGAAGGGCGACGAGCGGGTGGCGGGCGGGTCGTCGTCGGGGGCGGCGGCATCCGTTGCGGACGGCATGGCCGCCGTGGCGCTCGGCACCGACACAGGCGGCTCCATCCGCATTCCCGCCGCGCTGTGCGGCCTGACCGGCTTCAAACCCACGGCCGCACGCATTCCGAGACAAGGCGGCGTGCCGCTGTCGACCACGCTGGATTCGTTCGGGCCCATCGGCGTGAGCGTGGCCTGCTGCGCGCTGGTGGACCGCATCCTCGCCGGGCTGGAGCCGCACGTTCCGGCGGCGCGCGGCATCGAGGGCCTGCGGCTCGGCGTGCTGACGAACTACGTGACGGATGGCGTGGAGCCCGCCGTCGCCGCAACGCTCGATACGGCACTCAAGCACCTGGAAGCTGCGGGCGCCATCGTGAGCGAGGTGCGGTTCGCACCGTTCGACCGGCTGCCCGAGATCAACCGCTTCGGCTTCTCGCCCATCGAGGCTTACGCGTGGCACCGTCCGCTGCTCGCAAAGCATCGGGACGCCTACGATCCGCGGGTGCTGGCGCGCATTCTGAAGGGTGAACCGGCCACCGCCGCAGACTATCTGGACCTCATGGCCGAGCGCGCCGCGATGCTCGAAGCCGCGCAAGCCACACTGTGGCAACGCTTCGACGCGGTCGTGGCGCCCACCGTGCCCATCGCGCCACCGCGCGTGGCAGACCTCGAACACGACGACGACGCCTTCGGCCGCACCAACGCCCTGGTGTTGCGCAACCCGTCCGCGTTCAATTTCCTCGACGCCTGCGCGCTCTCGCTGCCGTGCCACGTGCGCGGTGCGGCGCCCGCGGGCTTGATGCTCGCGGCCGCGCCCTATGCTGACGACGCCTTGCTCGCCACGGGCCGCGCCGTGGAGGCGGTACTGAACTCGATCCGCTAAAGCACGACGGCACGACGCGCAGCAAGCGCCGCGCCGCTCGCGCATAAGGCCGGCGCTGCGACGAACGACAGACGCTTCGCGCTAGAATCGCGCAACGCTTCGCCCCCCCCTCACCACACGATCTGCACACGTTTCGCACACGACCCGATATGAACTACAACGATGCCCTGTTGCGCCGCGAGCGCTCCCTGCTGGTCCTGCTCGGCTTCATCTGCCTTGCGCTCGTGGGCGGCGCGCTCTGGCTGCAGTACTTCAGGAACGAAGACCCGTGCCCGCTGTGCATCATCCAGCGCTACTTCTTCCTGCTGATCGCCATCTTCGCGTTCCTCGGCGCGCGCTTTCGCAGTTGGGGCGGCGTGCGCGTGCTCGAAGCGCTGGCGGCGCTCTCGGCGCTGGGCGGCATCGTGACCGCGGTGCGCCACGTCTATGTGCAGGCTCATCCGGGTTTCAGCTGCGGGTTCGACGCGCTGCAACCGCTGGTAGACAGCCTGCCGCCCGCGCGCTGGCTGCCCGGCGTATTCAAGGTGGCGGGCCTGTGCGAGACGCCGTATCCGCCGATTCTCGGCCTCTCGCTGCCGGCCTGGGCGCTCGTCGGCTTTGCGCTCGCGTTCGTGTCGCTCGTGCTGAGCCTGTGGCGCAATCGCGGCCGGCGTTGAGCCTCGGTCGTTGAATGGTTCGGCAAAGCGCAGTTGCGGCGCTTTGCCTGCGCGGTGCCCGCTTGCGTTGTGCGTCTGCATCGCGCGTTTGCGTTGCGGGTTCGCCCCAGGCGTTTGCCTCGTGCGTTCGTCTCGCGCGTATCGCGCTTTCCGTCTGTCTGTTCACGTCTCTGCGGCCATGGCTGCAGCGCCCGCTCTACTGCCGTGGCCCGCAACGCGGCCCGGCGCCCTCCCATCCCCGGCCGCTGCGCAACTTATTCCCCGCCGCCGGATCGTAAGAGGGCCATGACAGCCGGCTGATAGGCTTCATCATGCGCGGGAAATATTTTTGACCGCGAGCGGTGCTATCTTCGAACCTGGATGGCGATCTACGTGCGCGAGGCCGGCTGCGGCCGCCCCGATGCGTAACGCGCGCCTGATCCGCAATGTCTCCTGGATCCACCATGACAACGCAAACCATCCGCTTCCTCCCTCCGCTCGCGGTCCGCGAATTGCACGGCGTACCGGTCGCGCGTATCGCGGCCGCCGGTCAGCGCAAAGACGCTTCCCGTCCGCACCACCGCCACGGCACGTGCGCGCATTCACTACAACGCATCCGCCGGATACGCGAAGACGTCCTGAACGTTCGCGCGCCCGCGGGCCCCGCGATGCGAGTGCGGCACAAGCACTGAAACGATCAATCCGCCGCCAGGGTGCTCTCGCAAGCGCTCGCGCGGCCCAGCTGGAGAAAGCCGGATGCATGCCTGGCTCACCGATCTGCAACACCTGCTGGCACACGGCGACGCCGCCGTGCTGGTGACGGTCGCGCGCGTGGAAGGCTCGGTGCCGCGCGATGCCGGCACGAAGATGATCGTCACGCGAGACAGCGCGCGCCACACCATCGGCGGCGGGCATCTGGAATGGAAAGCCATCGAGATCGCCCGCCAGGTGCTGCGCGACGGCATGCGCACACCGCACACGCGGCGGCTCGAGCGGCTCGCGCTGGGCCCGAGTCTCGGGCAATGCTGCGGCGGCTCGGTGGTGCTTGCATTCGAGCGGCTCGACATCGGCGACCTGGGCTGGCTCACTTCGCTCGCCAAACGGCTCGCAGCCGGCGTCTCGACCGTTCGCAGCGTATCGTTCGGCCCCGCGGCTGACGCCGTGATGCTCACCGATCCCGAGCCCGGCGTGCAGGGTTCCGACTGCCTGCTGTGGGAAGGCGCGGGCTTCGGCCACGACGGCGCCTTGCTGACCGAAACCATCGCGCCCAACGAATTCGAGGTGCTGCTGTTCGGCGCCTCGCACGTGGGCCACGCGCTCGTGCGCGTGCTCGGCACGCTGCCGTGCCGCGTGCGCTGGATAGACCGCCGCGAAGCCGCGTTCCCCGCGCCGGACGTGTTCGCCACGTACGGCGCCCCGAACGTCGTCATGGAACCGGGCGACGCGCCCGACGACGCCGTCGACACCGCCGCCCCCGGCACCTACTTCATCGTCATGACGCACGACCACGCACGCGACCTCGTGCTCGCGGAACGTATCCTGCGTCGCGGCGACTACGCGTTCTTCGGCATGATCGGCTCGCATACGAAACGCAAGCAGTTCGAGCATCAACTTGCGGCGCGCGGCATCGATCCCATGCAGCTTGCGCGCATGAAGTGTCCGATCGGCGTGGAAGGCATCGTCGATAAGGCACCCGAAGTCATCGCGATCTCGGCGGCAGCGCAACTACTGCAGGCCGTGGAGGCTCACGCGAACGCCACGGCAAGCGCCCTCCCGCGCGAGCCCGCGTGAACGGTCGCGCAAGGCGCACCCTACACGTCATCCTTTACCCCAGGCACCGAAAATAATTCGATCTCGACATGAATAGCTCCGTCCCCGCCTCTCTCGTACAGAAAGCCGCAGGCGCACCGAAGGCCGAACTGCACATCCATATCGAAGGCTCGCTGGAACCCGAGCTGATCTTCCGCCTCGCGCAGCGCAACGGCGTGAAGCTCGCCTACGAATCCATCGAGGCACTGCGCGCGGCCTACGCGTTCACGGATCTGCAATCGTTCCTCGACATCTATTACGCCGGCGCGAGCGTGCTGCTCACGGAGCAGGACTTCTACGACATGACCGCCGCCTACGTGGAACGCGCGCTGGCCGACAACGTTGTGCATACCGAAATATTCTTCGATCCGCAGACGCACACCGAACGCGGCGTGCCCATCGCCACGGTGGTGGCCGGCATCGACCGTGCGCTCGCGGATGCGGAAACGCGCGGCCTGTCGAGCAAGCTGATCCTCTGCTTTCTGCGCCACCTCCCGGAAGAAGACGCGCTCGCCACCTTCGAAGCGGCACTGCCGCTCTTCGATCAGTACCGTCACCGGCTGATCGGCGTGGGCCTCGATTCGTCGGAGCGCGGCCACCCGCCGTCGAAGTTCGAGCGCGTGTTCGCGAAGGCGCGCGCGAAGGGCCTCAAGCTCGTGGCGCATGCGGGCGAGGAAGGACCGCCTTCGTACGTGTACGAAGCGCTCGATCTGCTCAAGGTGGATCGCGTCGATCACGGCGTGCGCAGCATCGAAGACCCGGCGCTCGTGGCACGCCTCGCGGACACGCGCGTCGCGCTCACGGTATGCCCGCTTTCCAACGTGAAGCTCTGCGTGTTCGACGACATGACGAAGCACACGCTCAAAGATCTGCTCGATCGCGGCGTGGCCGTGACCGTGAACTCGGACGACCCGGCCTACTTCGGCGGCTACGTCAACGACAACTATGTGGCCACCATCGAAGCGCTGAAGCTCGACGACGCCGACGTGTACACGATCGTGCGCAACGGCTTCGAGGCGTCGTTCGTCACGCCCGCTGAACGCGCGGCACTGATCGCGAAGCTCGACGCTTACTGGCACCGCGACCATGGCGAGCATGGCGGTGGTGTCGGCGTGAGCGCCTCATAACAACACAACAAGCACACCTCTCGATTCAGGAGACGTCGTACCCATGACTCAATCGGCTTACCGCGCGCAACTGCTGACCTTCACCGGCGATCCCGCGCAATCGTCCAACGCGGCGGTGTTCGACGAAGACGGCCTCGTGATCGTCGAAGACGGCCGCGTCGTGGCGGCGGGCGCCTATGCCGCGCTCGCCTCGCGGCTCGTGCCGGGCGCACAGGTGCACGAGATGCGCGACAAGCTGATCGTGCCCGGCTTCATCGACACGCACATCCACTATCCGCAGACGGACATGATCGCCTCGCCCGCGCCGGGGCTGCTGCCCTGGCTCGAGACGTACACGTTCCCCACGGAGCGGCGCTTCGCCGACGAAGCCGTTGCCCGCGAGACGGCGCGTTTTTTCATCGACGAACTGCTCGCCTGCGGCACCACCACGGCGCTCGTCTACTGCACGGTGCACAAGCAGTCGGCGGATGCGTTCTTCGCCGAAAGCGAGGCGCGCAATCTGCGCATGGTGGCCGGCAAGGTGTTGATGGACCGCCACTGCCCCGAGTTCCTGCGCGACACCGCGCAATCGGGCTACGACGACAGCGCGGAGCTCATCGCACGCTGGCACGGCCGCGGACGGCAACTCTATGCGCTCACGCCGCGCTTCGCGCCCACGTCCACCGAAGCGCAGCTCACCGCGTGCGGCGAACTCGCGAAGCGCCACCCCGACGTCTTCATCCAGAGCCACGTGGCCGAGAATCTCGACGAGGTGAAGTGGGTCGCGGAACTGTTCCCCGGGCATCGCAGCTACCTCGACGTCTACGATCACTACGGGCTGATGCGTCGGCGCGCCGTGTACGGCCACTGCATCCATCTCGACGATGAGGACCGTGCGCGCATGGCGCAGACCGGCGCCGTCGCGTCGCACTGCCCGACCTCGAATCTGTTCCTCGGCAGCGGCCTGTTCGATTTCGAGAAGGCCGGCGACGCGGGCATGCCCGTCGCGCTTGCCACCGACGTGGGCGGCGGCACATCGTTCTCCATGCTCCAGACCATGAACGCGGCGCACAAGGTGGCACGCCTCACGGGCCACCATCTCACGGCCACGCGCATGTTCTGGCTCGCGACGGCGGGCGCAGCCGCGGCGCTCGATCTGGCGGACAAGGTCGGCACGCTCGCCCCCGGCGCCGAGGCCGATTTCGTCGTGCTCGACCCGCAGGCGACGCCGCTGCTCGCGCGACGCATGGCGCGCGCCGAGACGCTCGAAGAACGGCTGTTCGCGTTCGCGCTGCTGGGCGACGACCGCGCCGTCTTCGCCACCTACGCGGCGGGTCGGTGCGTGCATCGGCGCGATGGCGTGCGTGGCGCGGGGATCGGTATCGGCGCGCGGCCGGCTGTGCTTCAGGCCGCGCACTGACGCGCTGGCCTCGCTCCATTCCGCACAGGAACGGGCGAACGCGACGAGGCCCGCATTAATGCGGCATGCCCCCGCAATTTCCGCGCCGCGCGCACGGTGATTCGGGTTTTGCCGCCACGATTGCTGCTATACTCCGCCCCTCATTGGGGAGTAGCCGCCCCGTTCCGTATCTGCATACGCGAGCGGGGGTGTCCGTCAACAGACTTGGCCCGCGCGGCCATGGCGGACACAGCCTCTGGCCTGGCGAGACCGATGACCCACCGCCGCCGTCACAGGGCCCGGCGAGCCGTGGGTCGTCGCTCGCACACATCTCGGCCCGGGGATCGATCAAAACGTGGAACAAGCCTTTCTGATTTCGACCGGCGCGGTCGCTCTCGCCGAAATCGGCGACAAGACGCAACTGCTTTCGCTCGTGCTCGCGGCACGCTACCGCAAGCCCATGCCCATCATTCTCGGCGTGCTGGCCGCCACCCTCATCAACCATGCCGGCGCGGGCGCACTGGGCGCATGGCTCGGCACACTGCTGACGCCTTCGGTGATGCGCTGGGCGCTCGCGCTCTCGTTCGTCGTGATGGGCCTGTGGATTCTCGTACCCGACAAGCTCGACGAAAACGAGACTCACCTGACGCGCTCGCATCTGGGCGTGTTCGGCACCACGGTGCTCACCTTCTTTCTCGCCGAGATGGGCGACAAGACACAGATCGCGACGGTCGCCCTGGCGGCGCGTTTCCACGATTTCTTCGGCGTGGTGGCCGGTACGACGTTCGGCATGATGCTCGCCAACGTGCCGGCCATTCTGCTCGGCGACCGCTTCGCTCACCGGCTGCCGACGAAGCTCGTGCACGGCATCGCCGCCGTGCTGTTCGTGGTGCTGGGTGTGCTGGCGCTGCTGGGCGTGGGAATTTGACGGGAGAACTGCGTGGCCCGCGCCTCGGCATGGGCACGCGGACCGGGAACGGCGGGCACCGGCTGGATGGCCGTGCCCGCCTCGTTGTAACGAAGGTGAAGGCGGGGAGCTGCTGCGGTTTTGAACGGGCCTCTTGCGCGTTGCTTACTGCGGACTCTTCGCCGCCGCAGGCGCGGACGCTCCGGCAGGTGCCGCAGGCGCGACCGGCACCTCGTTCGATGCCACGCCGCCATGCCGGTCCACCGGCAGCTTCACGGTACGCACCGCACCGTTGGACAACGGAAAGTCGGCAAGCGCGCTGCGCACCAGATACGGCATCGCGCGAACCAGCGACGGCTCGTCGCCCGCGTTGCGCGCCGTCACGTTATAGACCTCCTTGCCCGTCGCACGCTCGGTAATGCGGATACCGAGCGAATGCGTGAACACCGCGTAGGTCTGGTTCACATAGGTCGGCGGGAACGGACCCAGCGGCCCCCACGGACCGTACGGACGCCAGAACGGTCCCGGCCACGGGTTGTAGTCGTAGTAGACCGGCTGGGCGACCGTCATCTGATCCGTGCGGCTCCCGTAGGTCAGGGCCACGAGATAGCGCGCACGGTCCACGGGCGTCTGGCGAAATGCGTAGGTCGCCAGTTCGTTCGCCACCAGTCCTTCGTAAGTGCTCTGTTCGATGCTGTTTTGCTGCTGTGCGGTGCGCGAGAACGCGTAGGTGCGCGTGGCGTCGCTGCCGCTCCAGTCGGAGAACGCCGTGACCTGCGTCGTCACGTAGGTGGTGCATCCCGATAGCGTCACGGCCAGCGCGGCCAGCATCAGCAGCGCGCGGCGCGTCCATTGGTCGAACTTCATGGTCATCCTTATTGGTACAGGCCCAGCAGAGGCGGCGGCCCGATGATACGCTGACCGGCCCCGCCCGCCAAAAGTTCGCCGTGCACGCCTTGCGCAAGGCTTTGTACAATGGCCCGACATGCCCGCTATCCGGGCGGGACGGCCCGAGGCGCAACGCTCGCGGCCAACCGCCCTCCACGGCCCGGATGCGGCTTCCCCCTTCCTACCTCATACGCCATGTCCGATACCGCCACGCCCGCCGTCATCCGCCGCGCCGACTACGCGCCTCCCGCCTTTCTGATCGACACCGTCGCGCTCGAATTCGATCTGGTCGCCGAACGCACCACCGTCAAAAGCACGCTGCGCGTGCGCCGCAATCCCGACGCCGCGAACGCGTCCGGCCGCGCGCCGCATCTCGAGCTGATGGGCGAAGCGCTCGAATTCGTGAGTGCCGCGCTCGACGGCGAGCCGTACGCCGCCGTGCGCGTGCACGAGCGCGGGCTCACGGTCGAGAACGTGCCCGATGCGTTCGAACTCACGCTCGTCGGCATCTGCAATCCCGCGGCGAACACCACGCTCTCCGGCCTGTACGTTTCCAGCGGCAACTTCTTCACGCAGTGCGAGGCGGAAGGCTTTCGCCGCATCACGTGGTTCCTCGACCGCCCCGACGTGATGTCCACCTACACGGTCACGCTGCGCGCCGACAAGGCGGCCTATCCGGTGCTGCTCTCGAACGGCAACCTCGTGGAAGAAGGCGACCTGCCCGACGGCCGCCACTTCGCGCGCTGGGAAGACCCGTTCCGCAAGCCGAGCTACCTGTTCGCGCTGGTGGCGGGCAAGCTCGTGGCGCTCGAGGAACGCATCCGCACGGGCTCCGGCAAGGAAAAGCTGCTGCAGGTGTGGGTGGAGCCGCACGACCTGCCGAAGACGCGCCATGCGATGGATTCGCTGATCCACGCCATCCGCTGGGACGAAGAGCGCTTCGGGCTCGAACTGGATCTGGACCGCTTCATGATCGTCGCCGTGAGCGACTTCAACATGGGCGCGATGGAGAACAAGGGGCTCAACATCTTCAACACGAAGTACGTGCTGGCGAACCCCGAGACCGCGACGGACACCGACTTCGCCAACATCGAAGCCGTGGTGGGCCATGAGTACTTCCATAACTGGACCGGCAACCGCGTGACCTGCCGCGACTGGTTCCAGCTGAGCCTGAAGGAAGGGCTCACGGTGTTTCGCGACCAGGAGTTTTCCGCGGACATGGAAGCCGGCAATGCCGCCAACAGCGCGGGCGGCGCCGCGGCGCGCGCGACGAAGCGCATCGAAGACGTACGCGTGCTGCGGCAGATGCAGTTCGCCGAAGACGCGGGCCCGATGGCGCATCCCGTGCGCCCCGAAAGCTATGTCGAGATCAACAACTTCTACACGATGACCGTCTACGAAAAGGGCGCGGAAGTCGTGCGGATGTACCAGACGCTCTTCGGCCGCGACGGTTTTCGCAAGGGCATGGACCTGTACTTCAAGCGGCACGACGGCCAGGCCGTGACCTGCGACGACTTCCGCCACGCGATGGCGGACGCCAATGGACGCGACCTCGCGCAGTACGAGCGTTGGTACAGCCAGGCCGGCACGCCGCGCGTCACGGTGCAAACGCGTTACGACGAAGCCGCACGCCGCTATGTCGTGACGCTCGCGCAAGGCTACGGCGAGGCGTCGTCCGCCGCCCGCGAAACGCAGAAAGGGCCGCTCCTGATTCCGTTCGCCATCGGCCTGATCGGACCGGACGGCCGCGACCTGCCGCTGCGCCTCGAAGGCGAAACCGAAGCGCGCGGCACGACGCGCGTGCTCGAACTGACCGACACCGCGCAGACCTACACGTTCGAGGACGTCGCCGCCAAGCCGTTGCCTTCGCTGTTGCGCAACTTCTCGGCGCCGGTGATCGTCGAGTACGACTACAGCAACGACGAACTCGCGTTCCTGCTGGCACACGACAGCGACCCGTTCAATCGCTGGGAAGCCGGCCAGCGCCTCGCCACGCGCGAGTTGCTGGCGCTCGCCGCACGCGCTGCCAGCGACGCGCCGCTGGCCCTCGACGACGCCGTGGTGGCCGCGTTCGGCCGCGTGCTCAACGACGAGACGCTCTCGCCCGCGTTCCGCGAACTCGCGCTGATGCTGCCGTCCGAGGCGTATCTGGCCGAGCAGATGGCCGAGTCGAATCCGGCTGCGGTGCACACGGCACGTCAATTCGTCCGCCGGCGTCTTGCGCAGGCACTGAAGGCGGACTGGCTCGCCGTCTACCAACGTCACCGCACGCCGGGCGCCTACCAGGCCACGCCGGAAGCCGCCGGACATCGCGCGTTGAAGAATCTCGCGCTCTCGTATCTGGCGGAACTCGAAGACCCGGCCGAGGCGGTGCGCCTCGCGACTGCGCAATACGACGCGGCCAACAACATGACGGACCGTGCCGCCGCGCTCGCCACGCTGCTCAATGCCGCGGCGACGGCGGGCAGCACCTGGGCCGATGAGCCGCTCGACGACTTCTACCGCCGCTTCGAAAACGAGCCGCTCGTCATCGACAAGTGGTTCGCCCTGCAAGCCACGCAACGCGGCACGAAGGCGCGGCCCGTGATCGAAACCGTGCGCAGGCTGATGGCGCATCCCGCGTTCAACCTCAAGAACCCGAACCGCGCGCGCTCGCTCATCTTCAGCTTCTGCTCGGGCAACCCGGCGCAGTTCCACGCGCCCGACGGCTCCGGCTACGCGTTCTGGGCCGAACAGGTGATTGCGCTCGACGCGCTCAACCCGCAGGTCGCGGCACGCCTCGCGCGCGCGCTCGAGTTGTGGCGCCGCTTCACGCCGGCCCTGCGCGAGAAGATGCGCGAGGCGCTCGAGAACGTGGCGGCGCAGGCGAAGTCGCGCGACGTGCGCGAGATCGTGGAGAAGGCGCTCGCGTGAGGTTTTGCGCGTCTCGGCGCTGAGGGCGCTGAGGCGTGGACCGCAGCGGCATGCGTGTGTTGAGTGCACGCGTAGTCGCTGCGGGCCGCAAGCCTGGCGTCGGTTTCGGCTTGGTCGTGATGTCGGTCTCGACGCCGGCTGTGATGCGACGAAGGCCTGAGGCTGAGGCCGCCGCAGCAGCATCATGCGATGGCGGCCTTGCCCTGCTTTGCGTGGCAACCGCCCTTGTCCGTCATGGACGGTCGCGCTATCTTCCTTGCCTCGCCCAGCGCTTTCCGCACGCGCTTCGCCGCCTCCACCATCGCCCGCAGCGCCGGGTCCACCTGATCCCAGTCGCGCGTCTTCAGGCCGCAGTCGGGATTCACCCACAGCCGCTCCGCCGGAATGCGCCGCAGCGCGCGCTCGATCAGACCGGCCATCTCGTTCGTGTCCGGCACGCGCGGCGAGTGGATGTCGTAGACGCTTGGGCCGATCTCGTTCGGGTAATTGAAGGTTTCGAAGGCGTCGAGCAGTTCCATGTTCGAGCGCGTGGTCTCGATCGAGATGACGTCCGCGTCGAGCGCCGCGATCGCGGGCAGGATGTCGCCGAACTCCGAATAGCACATGTGCGTATGGATCTGCGTGTCGTCGGCCACGCCCGACGACGCCACCTTGAATGCACGCACCGCCCACGCCAGATAGTCCGCGTGCTCGCGCGCCTTGAGAGGCAAGCCTTCGCGCAGCGCGGGCTCGTCGATCTGGATCATGCCGATGCCCGCACCCTCCAGCGCCTGCGTTTCGAGCCGCAACGCGAGCGCGATCTGTAGCGCCGTCTGGGCGCGCGGCTGGTCATCGCGCACGAACGACCACTGCAGCATCGTCACCGGACCGGTCAGCATGCCTTTCACGGGCTTATCGGTGAGCGACTGCGCGAAAGCGGCCCAGCCTACGGTCATCGGTTCCGGCGCGTAGACGTCGCCATAGATGAGCGGCGGCTTCACGCAGCGCGAGCCGTAGCTCTGCACCCAGCCGTGGTCCGTGATCGCAAAGCCCCACAGCAGTTCGCCGAAGTACTCGACCATGTCGTTACGCTCAGCTTCGCCGTGCACGAGCACATCCAGCCCGTAGCCGATCTGCTTGCCGACGGCGAAGCGGATGTGCTCGCGCATCGCTTCGAGATAGTCGAGATGACCGAGCCGGCCCTCGCGGTATGCGGCACGCGCGGCGCGGATAGCCGGCGTCTGTGGAAACGAACCGATCGTCGTGGTGGGCAGCAACGGCAGTCCGAAGCGGGCGCGCTGCGCCGCCGCGCGCTGGGCGTAGGGCGACGTGCGGTGCGCGTCGTTGTCCGTCAATGCCTCGGCGCGGCGCTTCACGAGCGGGTTGTGAATGCGCGTCGACGTGCGTCGCGCCTGTGCTGCGGCGCGCGAGGCTTCGAATTCGGCGGCCACGGTAGCCGGGCCGCGTTGTAGCGCGGTCGCGAGCACCGCCACTTCCCGCGCTTTTTGCGTGGCGAACGCGAGCCAGTCACGCAGTTCGGGGTCGAGCTTCGTCTCGCTGGCGAGGTCTACCGGCACATGAAGCAGCGAGCAACTCGTGCCGACCCAAAGCGCTTCGCCCCGTGCTTCGTGCACGGCCGCGAGTCGCGCGAACGACGCGTCCAGATCGTTGCGCCAGACGTTGCGTCCATCCACGATGCCGCACGATAGCACCTTGCCGGCCGGCCAGGCGCGAACGAATGCGTCGAGCTGCGCCGGCGCGCGAACGAGGTCGATGTGCAGACCATCGACGGGCAACGACGTCAGCAGCCCGGCATGTTCGCTCACGTCGCCGAAGCAGGTGGCAAGCAGAAGCCTGGGCGTTTGCCCGCGGCCTTCAGTGCCTTCGGCGCCTCCCGTGCTTTCCAGCGCCAATGTCGCGTACGCCTCGCGGGCCGCGGCAAGCCACGCCGGCGGCAGATCGAGCGCGAACAGCGGCTCGTCCATCTGCACCCACTCGACGCCTTGTTCCGCAAGCCGCTCAAGTACGCGCCGGTAGGCGGCCAGCAGGCTGGGCAGCAATGCCAGACGGTCCGCGAGCCCGTCGCGCGCCTTGCCGAGCCACAACAGCGTGAGCGGGCCGACCAGCGCCACCTTCACACGATGCCCGGCTGCCTGCGCCTCGGCCACTTCGTCGAAGAGCCAGTTCACACCGTCGCCGAAGGTCGTGGCGGGCGAATATTCGGGCACGAGGTAGTGGTAATTGGTATCGAACCACTTGGTCATCTCCATGGCCGGCTGGTCGGCGTTGCCGCGGGCGAGCGCAAAGTACTGCGCAAGCGTGAGCTCGTGCGCTGCGAAGCCGAAGCGCTGCGGAGGCCCGCCAACCAGGGCGAGCGTGCTCAAGACGTGGTCGTAGAAGGCGAAGTCGCCGACCGTGACGTAATCGAGGCCGGCGTCGCGCTGCGCGCGCCAGTTCGCGAGACGCAGCGCGCGGCCCGTCTCGATAAGGTCGTGTTCGGCTGCAGGCGTCATGCCGGCGCGCCAGTAGGCCTCGAGCGCGAATTTCAATTCACGGTGCGCGCCGATGCGCGGAAAACCCAGGACGTGTGCGGTACTCATCTGCTCCTCCAGGAAGGAAGGGCAGTATCGAGTTCATCGAATCATTATTCAAACGAAAGTTTTTTCGGTTTATCATTAATTTTTTTCAACTTGCGCGCGGCGAGGCTGCCGTGGCCTCCGTTCATGATTCGCTCTCCGCTCGAATTCCGGCATCTGCAAACGCTGCTCGCGCTACGCGATACCGGCAATCTCTCGCGGGCCGCACAGTTTCTGTGTCTCACGCAGTCGGCGCTTTCGCATCAGTTGAAGGCGCTCGAAGGACACTTCGGGCTGCCGCTCTTCGTGCGCAAATCGACACCGCTCACCTTCACGCCTGCCGGCAAGCGCCTGCTGGCCCTGGCGGAGGCCACGGTGCCCGCCGTCGAGGAAGCCGAGCGCGACATCGCCCGGCTCGCCGACGGCGCGGGCGGCTCGCTGCGCATTGCGGTGGAGTGCCACACGTGCTTCGACTGGCTCATGCCGGCCATGGACGCCTTCCGCGTGCGCTGGCCGGAAGTGGAGCTCGACATCGTCTCCGGTTTTCATGCGGACCCCGTCGGCCTGCTGCATCAGGACCGCGCGGATCTCGCCATCGTGGCGCAGGCGGAGCCCGAGGAAGGCGTCGTGCATCACCCGCTGTTTCGCTTCCAGATCGTGGGTCTCGTCGCCAACGACCACGCGCTCGCCACGAAAGACGCGCTCGTGGCCGACGATTTCCGCGACGAGACCGTCATCACCTACCCCGTCGCCGACGACATGCTGGACATCGTGCGGCAGGTGCTCAAACCGGCCGGCATCGAGCCGAAGCGGCGCACATCAGAGCTCACGGTAGCCATCCTCCAGCTGGTGGCCAGCCGGCGAGGCATCGCGGCATTGCCGCTGTGGGCGGTGGCCGCGTACCTGGACAAACGCTATGTGACGTCGCGGCCGGTACTGACCGCAGCCGACACGCCGCTAACGGGCGAGCTGTACGCGGCAACGTTGCCCGCGTTTTCGAAACGCCCGTATGCGGCCGACTTCGTCGCAATCATGCGCGAAACCAGCCTCGTCAATCTCGCGCAGATCGAGTTGCTGTAGCGGCCAGCGCCGCGGCTTCGGCGCCGCCGCAAGCGAAAGAAGTGCAAAGCCCGGCGGAGGCGAGCGGTTAGAATTCGGGGTATTCACTGGCATCCCCGGAGCACAGCAATGTCCTTGCAACGTCGTACCACTCTCACGAAGTACCTGATCGAGCAGCAGCGCGAGAACAACAACCTGCCCGCCGACCTGCGCCTGCTGATTGAAGTTGTCGCGCGCGCCTGCAAGGCGATCAGCTATCACGTCAGTAAAGGCGCGCTGGGCGACGCGCTCGGCTCGGCCGGCAGCGAGAACGTGCAGGGCGAGGTGCAGAAGAAGCTCGACATCCTCTCCAACGAAATCCTGCTCGACGCCAATGAATGGGGCGGCAACCTGGCCGCGATGGCGTCCGAGGAAATGGAGACGTTCTTCCCGATTCCGGCCAACTATCCGAAGGGCGAGTACCTGCTCGTGTTCGATCCGCTCGACGGGTCGTCGAACATCGATGTGAACGTGTCGATCGGCACGATCTTCTCCGTGCTGCGCTGTCCCGACGGTCAGCAGGCCACGGAACAGTCGTTCCTCCAGCCCGGTACTCACCAGGTTGCCGCGGGCTACGCCGTGTATGGTCCGCAGACCGTGCTAGTGCTTACCACGGGCAACGGCGTGAACTGCTTCACGCTGGACCGCGAGCTCGGTTCGTGGGTGCTGACGCAAAGCGACATGCGTATTCCCGTGGAAACGCGCGAATACGCGATCAACGCATCGAACGCGCGCCATTGGTACGAGCCGGTGCAGCGCTACATCGGCGAGTTGAACGCGGGCAGCGAAGGCCCGCGCCAGCAGGACTTCAACATGCGCTGGATTGCGTCGATGGTGTCCGACGTGCATCGCATCCTGAACCGCGGCGGCGTCTTCATGTACCCAGCGGACAAGCGCACGCCTGACCGCCCCGGCAAGCTGCGCCTGATGTATGAAGCGAACCCGATGGCGTTCATCGTCGAGCAGGCCGGCGGGGCGGCGACCAACGGCGAACAGCGCATTCTCGACATCCAGCCGAAGAGCCTGCACGAACGCGTGGCGGTGTTCCTCGGGTCGAAGAACGAAGTGGATCGCGTGACGCGCTATCACCTCGAAGCAAAAAAGTGAGCAAGGGTCTTGCCAAGCTGATCAAGAAGTCCCTATAATCGCGGTTCTCCTGATGCCGGAATAGCTCAGACGGTAGAGCAGCGCATTCGTAATGCGAAGGTCGGGGGTTCGATTCCTCTTTCCGGCACCAAGCATCATTCGAGAAACCCGCATCGTCGAAAGGCCATGCGGGTTTTTCATTTTGGGCGCTCGCCCGGCGCCTCGCGCTCGTTTCTGCGGGGCGCCTGCGCCGAAGCCTCCTCTCGAGAAGCGTGTCCGGGCCGGTCGCGTAATGTCGCCCGCTTCGCCTACCGTCACACCATGCCCGCTGTCGAAAACGGTTCCTTCGCCGCTTACGCACCTCCTGGCCGTAATACGCGACTTATCTCTAGCGAAATGATTTAAACCGGCTTTAACGAACGGGCGTGATAAACGCGCATGCCGCTCGCGTATTGATTCCCGCCCGCCTGCGGAAAAGACCGTTTCCGCCGCCAAGGTCAACGCAACGTGGGGATTAGTCGTTGAGAAAGAGCGGCTCGCTGAAGAGCCCGATAGCACGGCCAGCGACGGGGACGCAGCGGCAAAATGCCAGCGCGGGAGACAGTCCGGAAGAATCGACCGACAAGGTCACCACGCACCGGGAGTAAATGCCGGGTACCGAACAGTAGCGACGAACGGTACGTGCTGAATTAGCGCCAACCGGAAAATTTTATTCCCAATTCTTTAAATACTGCTGTCTTGTGCCGTTAAAGCAACAAAAGCGCAGCCACAAGCATTGCGCCATGCCAGGTCACTGGCACAAACGAAGAGCCGAGGCTGATAATCGGCCTACACAGGAGAAAGATCATGGATGCCAAACCGCCGACGATTCCGACCCCGGACAAGGTGTTCAGCCCGGATCCGGAGCCCGCGGGCGTCGAGTTCCTCGGGGCCGAGTTGCCTGAACACGTGCGCGCCTTTTTCGAAGAGCAACGCAAGGCGCACGAGCCCAAATGAAGCGACGGCCAAAGGCCATTGCGCTCGCTGCCGTACCGACGGTACGGCGGCCGTCCACGCGCGCCAATCACCCATCGCCGGGCGGGCCCCGCACAGACTAGGCTCATTCGACTGACGGCTACGCTTTTGCAGGGGCCGGCGCCCTCCTGCATCGCCTCGCATAGAGCAGGTTGCCGCCTTCGCCGATACCTCGGCGGTACATCGTCTATCCTGCGCTTTTCCTGCTCCGGCCCGCTACGGCCTTCTCCCGATGACGTTCTCCTTTCGCCTCGCCGCGTCTTCCGTCGTGGTCGCGCTCATCACGACATTGGCTCTGCCCCGCACTGCCCACGCCGACGGTGACGATACAGCTCTTACCAACCTGATTGCTCTCGCCTCCGAGCGGCTGTCGCTTGCCGAACCGGTGGCGCGGTGGAAATGGGCTCACCACCAATCGATCACTGATGCACCGCGCGAAGCCGCCCTGCTCGCCGACGTCGAAAAACGCGCGACCGCCGCAAACGCCGATCCGGCCTACGCACGCGCGTTCTTTCAGGATCAGATCGAAGCCAGCAAGATCGTGCAGAACGCATTGTTCGAGAACTGGCGGACGACGCGCCCACCCGAAGGTCCAGCCCCGGATCTGGCAACGAGTACGCGCCCCCGGCTCGATCAGCTGACGCAGTCGCTCATCGCCGGCCTGGCACGGGTACAGCCGGTGCGAAACGCGTCGGATTGTCCGACCCGCGTCGCCCGCGGCATCGCCAACTGGAAGTCGCTCACGCGGTACGACGCCGCGCGCGCCGAAGCGCTGACGAAGGCGCTTGAGCATGTGTGCGCCTCGGGTGGCGTAGGCGGCGTAGCCTGACGTCCGGTCAGACGGTTCAGACAGCCGCGCCTGCCGGTTCGCCCGCCATCGTGAGGCCCGTCAGCGGGAGCGCGCGCAGCCCACGAGCGAGGTGCGTCTGGAGAATACGGTAGGTGGGAAGCTCGAACGCGCCTGGAGCGGTTGCCACGGCCAGTGCGGCGGCCTCGTCCAGCGAAGCCGCATGGCCGATGTAGCGCCAACGGTCGACCACGTGGAAGGCGCGCACATCGCCTGGCACGTCGTGCTCTTCGAACGCCACTGGGGTGCCGAACGGCCAGGGCGGGTCGACGGGATCGTGTTTTGAAACGCGCGGCACGCGATTGAATGCGGGCCGCAGGCGAGCAATCCACTGAGCCTCGAGCAGCAGCGCACCGAGTTCGCCGCCGGTTGCGCGCCACTCGACGCGGCGCACCTGCTGCGCCATGCGCAGCTCGCGGGACGAACGTCGCTCGCCGGAAAGATGGGCGCGAATACGCTGACGCACTCGCACACTGCGCCCGACGTACAGCGGCTCACCCGCTTCGCCATAGAACACGTACGCCCCGCACCCGGCCGGGGCACTCTCGATCAGGTCATCGGTAATGTCGCCGGCGAGCCGGTACCGGCGCATGGTGCGGTCGATCTGCTGCCGCAGGGTATCCGTCGGCACGAGCGCATGAAGGCGCCCCCAGAACTGCCACAGAAGATCGGCGTCGGCGAGCGCGCGATGCCGATCTGCCGGCACAAGCGCGTGCCGCTCGACGAGCGCGTCGAGCCCATGACGCTTTTCGGCCGGAAACAGAGCACGCGAGAGGCGAACCGTGCAAAGAACGTCGGGATTGAACGCCAGACCCGCGCGCTGAAACTCAGCACGCAGAAATCCGCGATCGAAATTGGCGTTGTGGGCGACGAACAGCTTGCCGGCGAGCCGCTCGAAGAGCGACGGCGCGATCTGCTCGAAAGTAGGTGCGCCGCGCACCATGGCGTCGCTGATGCCCGTGAGTTGCTGAATGAACGCCGGGATGGGTCGACGGGGATCGACGAGCGTGCTCCAGCGCGCCACACCCTCTGGTCCGACTTCGACTACGCCGACCTCGGTGATGCGATCGACCCCGACCGATCCCCCGGTTGTCTCGAGGTCGACAAAAACGATTGGCAGATCGGTGACGGGAACGGAGGGCGAAAAGGTTTCGGACATGGGCGAACGTTACAGGGCAAGCGCGGTGTGGGGCAAAGTATGCACCAGTTCGCGCTGCGGCATAACGAAGCCAGAAGGAGACGCTGGTATTCTATGTACCGTCTGGAACACTTTTTATTGGAGGCAGGTTCTGATATCGAGCAATAAAGCAATGCCTTCACCAATACGTCTCGCACACAATTCTGGACAGTCGTAACGCAACCACATTAGGCCGGCCAGCGATACTGACACCAACGAGCGAGATTATCTCGGGGTTAACCCGGTCATTTAAGCAACAAGCGGATGACAATCGACATCAGATTGAACTCGGCATTACTGTCAAGCGGAAAAATAAAAAGCCCCGGTTGGAAGGCCGGGGCTCGACGCTCTGGCGCCACAGGGGCGCACCGACTTACAGCGGCTGGATGTTCGCCGCCTGTTTGCCCTTCGGGCCGACCTTCACGTCGAACGAGACGCGCTGGTTCTCCTTCAGCGACTTGAAGCCGTCTGCGCGAATCTCCGAAAAGTGCGCGAACAGATCTTCACCGCCTGCGTCCGACGTGATGAAGCCAAACCCCTTAGCATCGTTGAACCATTTGACGATACCGGTTTCCATGTTGCAGTTTCCCTCAAAATTAAAAAAAGCGGGCTAAGCCCATACGCCGAAAAACGAAGCGGTATTCCGTCATCGCGGAAGAATATGGTGAATTTTCCATCGACCAGGTCGCACGTCGAAAATCAGCCATGCTTTTATAAGGGCGGCCCAATGAGGCGTCAAGAGAATTTTTGATAGCGAGTTCGTTTCGGACAGAATGGAGCTGTCATGCATAAAGCGCGAGCGGAAAAACTACCATTCGCCACGCCGCACCCCGCGAAATCCGTATTAACTACGCAGCCCCTGCGCAGATAAGGAAATAATTACCTGAATGTAACAAAACATGTCAATCGTAAGTGTTTCCACCGGTTGTCGCCCGGCAGTCCTCATCTCACCATGGAAGCCATTGATCAGCCTTTCGGAGAAGGCCATGCTATTGCGCAAACTCCTTCATCTCGCCGCGTCGTTTATAGGTCCCGTCACACCCACCACGTCGCCTTCAGGATCGCTGGACTCCACGTGGCATGGCGATCACTGGCAGAACCTGCTGTCAGCGCCTATGGACGCTCGCCACTACGTAATGGAGGATTGGAGCGTTGTCGCCGCGTTTCAGCCCGAGCCGACCGGAGGGCTGCCGCGGCAATAGGGCCGGCCGCTTTGGTCAGAGTGCAGGCAAAAAAAAGCGCGGCAGAAGCCGCGCTGACAAAGGTTTGGAGATCTTTTTCGTCAACGAAAAAGTCTGCTTCGAAAAGCAGTGACGTCAGTATAACGGGCAGCGCCAGCCCCGATTAACAGCACACTACACAACCATTTATTCCTCATACTGCAACAATCTGATTTTTACGAGTTTGGCATTGTTGCCAGTTCTAGTTTTGTGTCGTAATCGCACAACGCCCCGCGATTGACACGCAGTCACGCACACGGCGCATCGCCTCCAAACCCTTTGCCGACAAGGCACGCAGTCACTTTTCGACATAATTTCTCGCAAGGTAATACTTTATTGCGGAAATCGGAATGCGCGCTGCAGGACTGCCTCTCTACACTTTGCCTGTCCGGAAACCGGCGCGCTTGCTCGTCTGCGCGCTTTCACGCGAATCCCGCCTCTCGCAGCGCTCGCGTGATGGGTTTCCTTCAAGCCTGGGTTCCACAAAACCCATCCTGTACTCGGAGTTTACAAAGATGAAAAAGACTCTCATGGTCGCTGCCCTGTCGGGCGTTTTTGCAACGGCAGCTCACGCGCAGAGCAGCGTTACGTTGTACGGCCTGATCGATGCCGGTATCACGTACACGAACAACCAGCACGGCCACGCCGCCTGGCAAGAAACCAGCGGTTCGATCAACGGCAGCCGCTGGGGCCTGCGTGGTGCGGAAGACCTGGGTGGCGGCCTGAAGGCAATCTTCACGTTGGAAAACGGCTTCGGCATCAACAACGGCACGTTCAAGCAAGGCGGTCGTGAATTCGGCCGTCAAGCGTTCGTCGGCCTGGCAAGTGACCAGTTCGGCGCCGTCACGCTGGGTCGCCAGTACGACAGCATGGTCGACTTCGTCGGCCCGTTGGCTCTGACCGGCACGCAATACGGCGGCACGCAGTTCGCGCACCCGTTCGACAACGACAACCTGAACAACTCGTTCCGCGTCAGCAACTCGATCAAGTACACGAGCACGAACTACGCTGGCTTCAAGTTCGGCGGCCTGTATGGCTTCTCGAACCAGGCTGGTGGCTTCTCGAACAACCGCGCGTACAGCGCCGGTGGTTCGTACTCGTGGAACGGCCTGAATGTCGGTGCCGCGTTCCTGCAACTGAACAACGCCGGTACGGGTAATGCTGGCGGCGCTGTGTCGGATGACTTCACGTTCGGCGCCAAGCGCCAGCAGACGTGGGGCGCAGGCGCGAACTACACGTTCGGCCCGGCAACCGCAGGCATCGTGTACACGCAAACCAACCTGACGGGTCTCAACAGCATCTCGTCGGCCGCCTCGGGCTTCTCGAGCGGTATCACGGGCTTCGGTGGCAACAGCGCGCACTTCCAGAACTTCGAAGGCAACGTCCGTTACGCCCTGACCCCGGCACTGAGCCTGGCTGGCGCGTACACGTACACGCGCGCGAGCCTCGGCGGCGTGCACGCCCACTGGAACCAGGTCAACCTGCAGACGGACTACGCGCTGTCCAAGCGCACCGACGTCTACCTGCAAGGCGTGTATCAGACTGTGAACGAAGGTTCCGGTCTGACGGCCAACATCAACGGCCTGGGCGCTGCGTCGAGCACGAACAACCAGGTCGCTGTGACGGCTGGCCTGCGTCACCGCTTCTAAAGCAGCGGGTAGTACTGCAGCACGAAAAGGCGCCGCTTGCGGCGCCTTTTTTTATTGCTTGCCGTGCTGAGCGAGGCAGCCGCCAAAACTCCTGCTGGAGGCTGAAGACCTTTATTGCCGCGCCGGGTATCTCACGTCGAGCACGTCGATCGGCTCCGGTCCCGCCGGCGTGTGCAGCGTCACCTGGTCCCCAATCCGCGCCTTCAGCAACGCGCGCGCCACGGGCGAAATCCAGCTCACGTGACCGCGGTCCAGATCGACCTCGTCGATGCCGACGATGGTAACCGTATGCTCTTCGCCGTCCTGCGTGGCGTAGTCCACCGTCGCCCCGAAAAATACCTGATCGAGATTTTCCTGACGACCCGCGTCCACGACCTCGGCAAGATCCAGTCGCTTGGTCAAAAAGCGGATGCGCCGATCAATTTCCCGTAGACGCCGCTTGCCATAGATGTAATCCCCGTTCTCCGACCGGTCACCGTTCGATGCCGCCCACGACACGAGTTTCACGACCTCCGGCCGCTCATCGTCGATGAGATGCAGCAGTTCGCTGCGCATACGCTCGTAACCCGCCGGCGTGATGTAATTTTTGGCACCCGCCGGGATTTCGGCCTGGGCGATATCGAGGTCGTCGCCACTGTCCTCGCTCGACTCTTTAACGAAGGCTTTGTTCATCATACGCAACCGCAGTAGACATCGGTCCCAAGGTTACACGAACGCCCGGACGATACAAACCGCGCCGAGACGCTTCCATTTTTCCGCAGCTTTGCTATAATTTCGCTTCTGCGTGCGGCTGTAGCTCAGTTGGATAGAGTACTTGGCTACGAACCAAGGGGTCGTGGGTTCGAATCCTGCCAGCCGCGCCACCTTTTCCAAGGGCCTTCTTCCTGAAGGCCCTTTCGTTTCAGACTGCATTACCGCAGTACCCGTTTTTGCGTGCGGCTGTAGCTCAGTTGGATAGAGTACTTGGCTACGAACCAAGGGGTCGTGGGTTCGAATCCTGCCAGCCGCGCCACCTACGAAGGGCCTTCCATCGGAAGGCCCTTTTTCTTTGGCGCTATCTCGATCTGCTCATACCGCACTCGAAGCGCACGCCCGCTGGCGGTCAGGGTCGCGGCGCCGACCCGATATCCCCAATGTGCATGTCCGGCCTCGGTGTGTCCTCCACCGACCATAGCGCGCTCTGCTCCGCTATCGGCTCGGCGCGCAGCCCGATGAGCGCCTGCGCCTGTCGCACCACATCGCCCACGGTATCGCCGAACCGGCTCGTCACGAACGCGCGGAGCAGTGCGATACGAAACGACTCGCCCCGCCCTTCCACGCTCTCATCGCCGCCTTCGAACTGCACCACGCAGTGAGCGGAGCCGCGCTGGTGGGCTGGCTCCTGCACTTCGAGCCGCTGGGTGCGTTCGAGCACCACCGAGGCGGCATCCCAGGACGACGACGGCGTGAAGCGGCCGTCCCATGGGCGGCCGCGATCCGTGCCGCGGACGGCGACTGTGTTCCCGCTGTCGGTGAAATGGATTTCCCGCACGAAGTCATGCAGGCTGCGCGCCACCCAGTAATCGAGCGCCATGCCTGCCAGGTCAGCTACCTTCATCACGTCGTCCCTCCCACAACCGATTGGTGAGCGTGCGAACAGGCCTGCCCGGCAGCCTGGCTTCAATAGTCCGCCCGCTCCCGGTCGATGCGCATTCCGCCATCGTGGCGATGGTGGGGCTCGTCGCTCGGCCGCTCCCGCGCAATACGCATTACGTCGGGGTTCGTCCGAACCCGTCGCATGACATTCGCCAGATGGACGCGGTCGCTCACCTGGATCACAAAGCGCAGCAAGGTGGATTCCTGGGACAGGTCTTCGTCCATCGCGATGTGGACGATGTTCGCGTCCGCAGACGTGATGTCGGCGGCCACGCGCGCGAAAACGCCCTTGGTGTTCTTGACCAGCACCTTCACCGCGACGTCGAACAGACGACCGGGTTGAGGCGCCCAGGCGACGTCGATCCAGCGGCCCGGGTCGCGACGGTGAATGCGCTGCGCGACGCGGCAATCCGTCGTGTGGATCGCCATACCAAGGCCGATGCCGATATAGCCCATGATGTTGTCGCCCGGAATCGGGCGGCAGCACGCCGAGAGTTGCACCGACATGCCTTCGGTTCCCGTGATGACGACGGGCGGCGCATGTGGATGATGGGCCGCCTCACCGCGCGGGTGCTCGTCGTCGTCCGCGTCGTGGCCGCTCATCAGCACCTCGATGCGCTTGGCCATCACCGCGGCCACGCGGCGACCCAATCCGATGTCGGCGAAGATTTCCTGGCGGTTCTTGTTACCCGTCCATTGCACCAGCTTGTCCCACACCTCGGGCGTCACGTCCGCGAGGGCGTAGCCGTAGCCCTTCAGCGCCTGGTCGACCAGCCGCTCGCCAAGCTGCACCGACTCCGTGAGCCGCATCGTCTTCAGGTAGTGGCGGATCGCCGAGCGGGCCTTGCCCGTGCGCACGAAGCCGAGCCACGCCGGATTCGGCTTGGAGTACGGCGCCGTGATGACTTCGACGATGTCGCCGCTCTTGAGCTCGGTGCGCAACGGCAGCAACTCGTTGTTGATCTTCACGGCGACGCATTGATTGCCGAGGTCGCTGTGGATCGAATACGCAAAGTCGAGCGCCGTGGCGCCGCGCGGCAGCGCCATGATCTTCGACTTCGGCGTGAACACGTAGACGGCGTCCGGGAAGAGGTCGATCTTCACGTGTTCGAGGAATTCGCTCGAATCGCCGGCTTCGCTCTGAATGTCGAGCAGCGACTTGAGCCACTGATGCGCACGTTTCTGCACGTCATTGAGGTCGGCGCCACCGTTCTTGTACATCCAGTGCGCGGCCACGCCGGCCTCGGCGATCTCGTGCATCTTGCGCGTACGCACCTGAAACTCGATCGGCGCGCCGAACGGCCCCACCAGCGTCGTATGCAGCGACTGGTAGCCGTTCACCTTCGGAATCGCGATGTAGTCCTTGAACTTGCCGGGCACCGGTTTGTAAAGAGCATGCAGCGCGCCGATGCAGGTATAGCACTCGAGCGGCGTGTCCACGACGACACGAAAACCGTACACGTCGAGCACCTGCGAAAACGACAGCTGCTTGTCACGCATCTTCTTGTAGATGCTGAAGATCGTTTTCTCGCGGCCAGTGACCTCGGCCGAAATCTTCGCCTCGGCAAGTGCGCGCTGCACCGATTCCAGAATCTTGCTGACCACTTCTCGCCGGTTGCCGCGAGCCGCCTTCACCGCTTTTTCGAGCGTGGCGTAGCGATTCGGATTGAAGTTCGCAAAGCTCAGATCCTGCAGCTCGCGATACGTGTTGTTCAGGCCTAGCCGGTGCGCAATGGGCGCATAGATGTCCAGCGTTTCGCGCGCCACACGGCGGCGCTTTTCCATGGGCACGGCACCGAGCGTGCGCATGTTGTGCAGCCGGTCGGCGAGCTTCACGAGAATCACGCGCACGTCGCGCGCCATCGCGAGCAGCATCTTGCGGAAGTTTTCCGCCTGCGCTTCCTCGCGATTGCGAAACTCCATCTTGTCCAGCTTCGAGAGGCCGTCCACCAGCTCCGCCACCTTCGCGCCGAAGCGCTCGGCCAACTCGGTCTTGGTCACGCCCTGGTCTTCCATCACGTCGTGCAGAAGCGCCGCCATGATGGCCTGGGCGTCGAGCTTCCAGCCGGCGCAGATTTCCGCGACGGCAACAGGATGCGTGATGTAGGGTTCGCCGCTCTGGCGATACTGACCGAGGTGAGCCTCGTCGCTGAAATGGAACGCGGCCTTGACCTCCTTGATCTCGTCAGCGGCGAGATACGTGGAGAGCGCGCTCGTGAGGTTCGCGATGGAGACGACGCCGTGCTTGCGTGGCTGCTCCGGCGTGGCAGTCGGGCCGAAGAGGTGGCGGAACGACTGTTCGAGGACTGCGTCGATGTAGTTGCGTGCAGACGAACTCGTGTCGGTTTCCTGTTCCACTTCCGTGGCGGCGGGCGACGGTGTCGTGCTCATGTTCGCCTCCGTATCAGGTGAGCCGCAGGTTGACCGCAGCGTGGCGCTCGAGTGTCTGCACGCGGTGTGAATCAAATGGCAATCGCAGGTGCGTTCAACGCGAGTGCCTTATACCGGCACCTTCTTCAGCATTTCGATTCCGACCTGGCCGGCCGCGATCTCGCGCAGCGCAACCACGGTGGGCTTGTCGCGACTTTCGATCTTCGGCGTATGGCCTTGTGCCAGCTGACGGGCACGATAGGTGGCGGCGAGCGCCAGTTCAAAGCGGTTCGGAATCTGTTTGAGACAGTCTTCGACGGTGATGCGGGCCATGTTGGTCTTCCTTCTCGATATGGTGTCTATTCTACCTTATGTGCCGGATGCGCCGGGCTGAGGCAGGTGAATGCCGAGCTGAACGAAGAGCTCTGTATGGCGTGCGTACTGGGACGCAAAACGCAGCCGCGTGGCAGCGACGAGGCAACGCAGTTCGGCAAGCGCGCGATCGAAGTTTTCGTTGATCACGACGTACTCGGCTTCGGCCGCATGCGCCATCTCGCTGCCCGCTGCAAGCAGGCGTCGCGTGATGACGTTGGGCTCGTCCTGGCCACGCTTTTTCAGCCGTTCTTCAAGCGCTTCCAGCGACGGCGGCAGGATGAAAATTTCCACCGCGTTGCGAAACTGCTTCTTCACCTGCTGCGCGCCCTGCCAGTCGATTTCGAGCAGCACATCGTGGCCGATCTTCATCTGCTCTTCGATCCACACGCGCGAGGTCGCGTAGTAGTTGCCATGCACCTCCGCGCTCTCGAGGAACTCGCCGGCCGCATGGCGCGCGAGAAAGTCGTCGACGGTCGTGAAGTGATAGTGCTCGCCGTCGCGTTCTTTCGAGCGGGGGGCACGCGTGGTGTACGAGATCGACAGACGAATCGCTTCGTCTTCTGCAAGAAGCGCGTTCACGAGCGTCGACTTGCCGGCGCCCGAAGGTGCCACCACCATGAAGAGATTGCCCGGATAAACGCCCGCATACGGATTGCGGCGTTTGCTCGAATCGGGGGTGTCGCTGCTTTGTCCGGTCATTGCCGAAGTCCTTCCATCTGTATCTGAGTGTGTTTGCCGCCTGCGTCACTCGAGGTTCTGCACCTGCTCGCGCATTTGCTCGATGAGAAGCTTGAGTGTCATCGACGCATCCGCGAGCTCCTTGGCCGCCGCCTTCGAACCCAGCGTGTTCGCCTCGCGGTTCAGTTCCTGCATCATGAAGTCGAGCCGCTTGCCGACCTTGCCGCCCTTCTCGATCACGTGACGCGTTTCGTTCAGATGCGCGGTGAGCCGCGAAAGCTCTTCGGCAATATCGATGCGGATGCCGTACATCGTCACTTCCTGGCGGATGCGCTCGGCGATTTCCTCTCGCGAGACGATAGTGGCCGGCTGGTCCGCCGCCGCGATGCCGAGCGCCTCCTGCAGTCGCTCGACGATCTTCTGCTGATGCTTCGCAATCAGCTCGGGCACGAGCGGCGTGATGCGCGCCACGATCGCTTCCATTTCGGTGACGTTGCCAAGCAGCATCGTGGCCAGTTGCGCGCCTTCACGGGCCCGCACGTCGATCAGATCGGCAATGGCGCGCTTGCCGCATTCGAGCACCGCTTCGCGCAGTGTGTCGGTCGAGATCTCGCTTTCCGTGAGCACGCCGGGCCAGCGCAGGATTTCGCCGGTGCGCAGCGGTCCCGCGTCGGGGAACGCCGCGAGCACGGTGCGCTGCAGCACCGCCAGTTGTTCGAGCGAATCGCGGTTCAGCGCGCCGGCGTTGGCGGCCTGCTCGCTGCGCTGCAGGTTGATGCGGATATCGACCTTGCCGCGCGAGAGCTTCGTCATGAGCATTTCGCGCAGTGTGGGCTCGCAGGCGCGCACGTCCTCAGGCATGCGAAAGTTCAGGTCCAGAAAGCGCGAGTTCACCGTGCGCAGTTCGACAGACACGCTCACGCCGCCGTTACCCTCGCCCGAGGTAAGCTCGCGCGTCGCGCTCGCATAGCCGGTCATGCTGTAGATCATCGTTCGCCTCGCGAAAAGGCCGATGCGCGACGCCAGGATCGCGCATGGCGTTGGATGTGAGGCGCCCGGCGTGTACGAGACGCGGGGCGCGCAAGACCGACATTATCCCATTTTTGGCTACGAAGCCCGGCGCACGCGGCACGCCGGGAAAAGGCCCGCGGTGGGGCGCCATTGCGCTTCTCCGAACGGCGCTAAAATGTGCAGTTCCCCTTCGCTTTCACACTCCCCACGATGAACGACACCACGAAACGCCCGAGCGGCCGCCGTCCCGACCAGTTGCGCGACGTACGCATCACGCGCCACTACACGAAGCACGCCGAAGGTTCGGTGCTCGTCGAGTTCGGCGACACGAAGGTGATCTGCACGGCCAGCGTGACGGAGCGCGTCCCCGAATTCCTGCGCGACCGCGGCCAGGGCTGGCTCACCGCCGAGTACGGCATGCTGCCGCGCGCCACGCACACGCGCAGCGACCGTGAAGCGGCACGCGGCAAGCAGACCGGCCGCACGCAGGAGATCCAGCGGCTGATCGGCCGCGCGCTGCGCTCGGTGTTCGATCTCGAACGGCTCGGCGCACGCACCATTCACCTCGACTGCGACGTGATCCAGGCCGACGGCGGCACGCGCACGGCGAGCATCACGGGCGCGTTCGTCGCGGCGCATGATGCCGTTGCGAAGCTGCTCGCGACCGGGCGCATCGAAACATCGCCCATCACCGATTACGTCGCGGCCATTTCGGTGGGGGTCTTCGACGGGGTGCCCGTTCTCGATCTGGACTACGACGAAGACTCGCAATGCGACACCGACATGAACGTCGTCATGACAGGCGACGGCGGCTTCGTCGAAATTCAGGGCACCGCTGAAGGCGTGCCCTTCACGCGCGACGAGATGAACGCGCTGCTCGATCTCGCGCAGTCGGGCATCCGATCGCTGATCGAGATGCAAAAGGCCGCGCTGGAGAACCGCGCGTGACGAACCCGAAGCCACAGAGTCCGCACGCCGCGAGCGACAGCACGCTCGCGCGCGTCGTGCTCGCCTCGAACAACGCGGGCAAGCTGCGCGAATTCTCCGCGCTGCTCGGCGCGGCCGGCATCGAACTCGTTGCCCAGGGCGAACTGGGCGTGCCGGAAGCCGAGGAGCCGCATCCCACCTTCGTCGAAAATGCGCTCGCCAAGGCGCGCCATGCGGCGACGCTCACAGGCTTGCCCGCGCTCGCCGACGATTCGGGCCTGTGCGTGCGCGCGCTGCGCGGCGCACCGGGCGTCTATTCCGCACGCTACGCGCAGCTTGCCGGCGGCGAAAAGAGCGATGCGGCGAACAACGCCCGCCTCGTCGATCAATTGAAGGGACACGACGACCGTCGCGCCTACTACTACTGCGTGCTCGCGCTCGTGCGCCACGCAGAAGATCCGGAGCCGCTGATTGCCGAGGGTCGCTGGCACGGCCTCGTGCTCGACGTGCCGCGCGGCGCGAACGGCTTCGGCTACGACCCGTACTTCTTCGTACCGGCGCTCGCCGCCACGGCAGCGGAGCTGGAGCCGGCCGTCAAGAACGCGACGAGCCATCGCGCGATGGCACTGCGCCAGCTGCTCGCGCGACTGAAGGAGGAAGCGTGAGCGCTGCATCGACGGGCAAGGGCGTCGTGGGCACGTTCACGATGCCGGGCCGCATTCACCTCACCTCGCTGCCGCCGCTTGCGCTGTACATCCACTTCCCCTGGTGCGTGCGCAAGTGTCCGTATTGCGATTTCAATTCGCACGAGTGGAAGGGCGACCAGTTTCCCGAGAACGACTATCTCGACGCCCTGCGCGCCGATCTCGAACAGGCGCTGCCGCTCGTGTGGGGTCGCCAGGTGCATACGGTGTTTATCGGCGGCGGCACGCCGAGTCTGCTCTCGGCCGCAGGGCTCGACCGGCTGCTCTCCGACGTGCGCGCGCTACTGCCGCTGGACGCCGATGCCGAGATCACGCTCGAAGCCAACCCCGGCACGTTCGAAGCGGCGAAGTTCGCGCAGTTCCGGGCGAGCGGCGTGAACCGGCTTTCAGTCGGCATCCAGAGCTTCAACGAGGCGCACCTCAAGGCTTTGGGGCGTATCCACGATGCCGCGCAGGCGCGCCATGCCGTCGAGGTAGCCGCGAACACGTTCGACAATTTCAATCTCGACCTGATGTTCGCGCTGCCGCGGCAGACGCTGGCCGAATGCCAGGCCGACATCGAAACGGCGCTCTCGTTCGCGCCGCCGCATCTGTCGCTCTATCACCTGACGCTCGAGCCGAACACGCAGTTCGCGAAGTTTCCGCCGGCACTGCCGGACGACGACGCGTCGGCGGACATGCAGGACTGGATTCACGAGCGCATGGCCGCCGCGGGGTACGGACACTACGAGGTCTCGGCATACGCGAAGCCGCATCGGCAGTGCAAGCACAACCTCAACTACTGGCGCTTCGGCGACTACCTCGGCATCGGTGCGGGCGCACACACGAAGCTGTCGTTTCCGCATCGCGTGCTGCGACAGGCGCGCTACAAGCATCCGGCCACGTTCATCGATCACGCGCGTGCCGGCGCGCCGGTGCAGGAAGAACATGAAGTCGGCCCGCACGATCTGCCTTTCGAATTCATGCTCAACGCGCTGCGTCTCGTGGAAGGCTTTCCGGTGCATCGCTTCGTGGAACGAACGGGGCTGCCCATGACGTCGATCGAACCCGCACTTCAGGAAGCCGAACGGCGCGGCCTGATTGCCCGCGACCACGAAACGATCGCGCCCACCCCGCTCGGCCAGCGCTTCCTGAACGACCTGCAGGCGCTCTTTCTCAAGGACGATGCGTAAGACGGGGCGCGACGTCCTTGCGAGCTGCCTGACGCTTCGGCCGGACGGCGGTTTCAGGTTACAATGCCGGGCTTCGGAGGTGTGGCAGAGCGGTTGAATGCACCGGTCTTGAAAACCGGCGAAGGGGCAACCCTTCCGTGAGTTCGAATCTCACCGCCTCCGCCAGAACGTCGACAACTACGGGCCGCCAGGCCCGTTTTTGCTTTCTGGCGTCCACCCTCGCGCCCCATGCGGCACCCCCCCCCTCAACACCGGCCTCCGCCCGCCTGTTCGCCGTTCGATATCCGTATTGCCCCGGTTTGAACATTGTCGAAATGACGTGTGAAATGAGCCTGTTCCGCAGGAAGTCCTTACAAACTTTTCGACAATCACAATCAAGAGGCCCACGTGTCAGAACAACAATCGGCGGAAATTGCTGCACGCATCGACCGCCTGCCCCCTTCACGCACCGTGTGGACGATGGTGATCCTGATCTCCCTCGGCGGCGTCTTCGAGTTCTACGACCTCTTCTTCACCGGCTACGTGGCGCCAGGCATGGTGGAGTCCGGACTGTTCAAACCGGAGTCGCTCGGCTTCTTCGCGGCGCTCCAGCCGCTCGCCGTCGCGGGCTTCGGCACCTTCGTCTTCTCGACGTTCGCAGGCCTGTGGATCGGCGCCCTCGTCTTCGGTTTCGTCGCGGACCGCTTCGGTCGGCGCTTCATCTTCACCTGGTCGCTGGTCTGGTACATGGTCTGCACGGCGATCATGGCGTTCCAGACTACGGGCCTCGAACTCAACCTCTGGCGCCTGATCGCGGGCATCGGCATCGGCGTCGAACTCGTCACCATCGACTCGTACATCTCCGAGTTGATCCCCAGCGCCGAGCGCGGACGCGCGTACGCCACCAACCAGTTCATCACGTTCCTCGTGGTGCCGGTGGTCGCGTTCCTCGCCTATGCGCTGAAGGGCACGCACCCGTTCGGCCTCGACTACTGGCGCGTCGTGATCCTGATCGGCACGGTGGGCGCCCTCTTCGTCTGGATCATTCGCCGTAACGTGCCGGAAAGCCCGCGCTGGCTCGCCCGCCACGGCCGGTTCGAAGAGGCTGGACGCATCGTCGCCGACATCGAGCGCCGCGTGGCCGCCGAGAAAGGCATCACGCTGCCGCCGCCCCAGCCCGCGCGACCCGAGAAGGAAGGCCGCGGCTCCTATGCCGAAATCTTCGGCCCGCTCTACCTGAAGCGCACGATCATCCTCTCGGTGTTCAACATGGCCCAGGTGATCGGCTTCTACGGCTTCGCCGCCTGGGTGCCGACGCTCCTGATCCACCGCGGCATCCACGTGACGGCGAGCCTCGAATACGCGTTCATCATCGCCATCGCCAATCCGTTCGGGCCGCTGCTCGGCACCTGGTTCGCGGACCGGCTGGAGCGCAAGACGCAGATCTGCGCGGGCCTGCTGGTGATGGGCATCGTCATCGCGATCTTCTCGCAGACGTCCGAACCGTGGCTGCTGATCGCGCTCGGCGTCGTGTTCACGCTGGCCTCGAACATCATGTCGTACGCCTACCACGGCTACCAGGCCGAGCTGTATCCGACGCGCGTGCGGGCTCGGGCCGTGGGCTTCGTCTACTCGTGGAGCCGGATCTCGGCGGCGTTCGCGGGGCTCGCCATCGGCATCCTGCTGCATCTGTACGGCGTGCCGGGCGTCGCGGTGTTCATTGGGGCGTCCATGGTGGTCGGCATCTGCATGATCCTGCTGGGGCCGTCCACCCGCGGTCAGGCGCTCGAATCGATCAACCATTGAGAAACGGTGGCACGGACAGCCGGACGGGCGCAAAGCCCCGTCCGGCGGGCGACCGGCGCCGGAATGGCGTGGAAATAGCGTTGCAATGGCCCGGCAGACGCTGCAAAGGCACAACGCCCACGCGACGCAAATCTAGGTGAAAACCCTTATATCCGGTATCATGGCGGCCAGACCCGGAAGATACCGCCATGCCTGCCCGTTTTCAGCTTTTTGAAAGAATCGCGTTCTCGCTCGTCGTGTTCGCCGCGCTTCTCTGCTCCGCCTTCATCGCGTACGAAAGTTCGCCCGAATTCCGCTTCGGTCTGCACGAAGGCAAGGAACTCGTTCTGAAGAGCACGGAGTACTCGTACATGTGCGCCTCGGCCATGAGCCAGCCTTGCGCGCAGATACCCGTCGAGTGATTGACGACGTCGGCACGTCGCTATTCATGGCGCCGGCCGACGATCCGCTTGAACCGCTGTCTGCCGCGTTCGAAGCCACCCCTCTGTTTGCGTAAAGACTTGCCGCGGCGCAAGTCGCTCCGTACGCCGTCGCTCATTTCGCGCGCTTGCCTCCAGTCGCGCAGGGCGAATGCGGATTGCAACCGCACGAATTTGACCTAGCATCGAATCACGTTCGGCATCTGAGTTCCTGGCGATGCTCCTTCGCGTACGTCACCTTCGTTGCGTCACCACGGCTTGTGCGTCGACCCCGTTGCGCCTCACGCGCAGCGCGGCTGCTCTGGCATTCGGCCTCGCCGTGTCGGCCTGCAACTTCACGATCACGCCGCCCGGCCGACCGGCGCTGATCACACCGCCCGCCGCGGTCAACAGCCTCACGCTGGACCAGTACCGGTCCGCCGTCGCTCAACGCATTCTCGAGCGCAATCCCTCTTACGTGCTGCATGGTTCGCCTCAAGCCATGCTGCGTTCGCTCGTGGTCGTATCCTTCACGGTGGACAGCCGCGGCGGCGTAGTGACCTCGTCGGTATATCGCACCAATGGCGACGACGAAGCGGAGAGCACTGCGCTCGCCACGCTCAGGCGCGCCTCGCCGCTGCCGCAGCCGCCTTCGAAACTGCTCAACACACGCGGCCAGCTGGAACTGATGGAAGACTGGCTGTTCAACGACAACGGCAAGTTCCAGCTGCGCACGCTCGCGTCCCCGCAGGCTCAAAACTTCAACTGACGCGCGGCAAGCAAACGGTCTTCGGCGCTTTCCACGCGGGCTCGCACGCTCGTTATAATTTCCCGCGACTTTCCCGCCGGCACGCCGGCACTTGCTGCGCACTACCCTGCTGCGCGAGCAAACCATAACCGCCATGCAGCCACGCCATCCGCGCCGGCCGCGACGTGCGGTCAGAGCCCGGCCGAGTCTCCACACGCTTCACGCCGATCGAAGCGAGGCCGCACTAGGGCCGACGACAATCGCAGCAACCGCCATCACGGCAATCAGCACCGAACGACAACACACGCCCCGCCCTCACGGCGCGGGGTCGGCACGCCGCCGGCACCGCCGTAGCGTGCCGCCTCGAACAGGAGACACTGCATGTCCACATCGCCGCTTTCCTCCGCACGCGCGGACACCGAGGACACCGCTGCATCGATCAGAACTTCGCGCGTCATCTTCGCGAGCTTCATCGGCACGGCCATCGAGTTCTACGATTTCTACGTCTACGCCACCGCAGCCGCGCTCGTAATCGGCCCCGTGTTTTTTCCGCACAGCTCCGCCATGGCGCAAGCACTCTCGGCATTCGTTACGTTCGGCATCGCGTTCGTTGCGCGGCCGATCGGGTCGTTCCTGTTCGGCCATTTCGGTGATCGCATCGGACGCAAATCGACGCTGGTCGCGTCGCTGCTCGTCATGGGGTTGTCCACCACGCTAATCGGCTTTGTGCCCGGTTACGACAGCATCGGCAGCCTGGCGCCGATCCTGCTGTGCGTGCTGCGCTTCGGCCAAGGCATTGGTCTTGGCGGCGAATGGGGCGGCGCCGCGCTGCTCGCCACGGAATACGCCCCGGCCGGCAAGCGCGGCTGGTTCGGCATGTTTCCTCAGCTTGGACCGTCGGTCGGCTTTCTTGCCTCGAACGGCCTGTTCTTCGGTCTTGCGCTGTCGCTCTCGGACGAACAGTTCCGTAGCTGGGGTTGGCGCGTACCGTTTCTCGTGAGCGCGGTGCTGGTCGCGCTCGGCCTCTACGTGCGCCTCAAGATCGCCGAAACGCCCGCGTTCAAGGCGGCTGTCGAACGCGAAGAACGCGTGCGCGTGCCGCTCGCGACGCTGTTGACCGAGCATGGCGGAGCAACCGTGCTCGGCGCGCTCGCGATGGTGGTGTGCTACACGCTGTTCTATATCTCGACGGTGTTCTCGCTCTCGTACGGCGTCTCGACGCTGCATTTCTCGCGTCCGGAGTTTCTCGGTCTGCTGTGCGTGGCCGTGGTTTTCATGGGTCTCGCCACGCCGCTGTCGGCCTGGGCTAGCGACCGCTTTGGCCGCAAGCCGGTGCTCGTCGTCGGCATCGCGGCGGCGATTCTCTCCGGTTTCGCGATGCAGCCGCTGCTCGGCAGCGGGTCCACGCCGCTCGTGCTGCTGTTTCTCGTGATCGAGCTGTTCCTGATGGGCGTGACCTTCGCACCGATGGGCGCGCTCTTGCCGGAACTCTTCCCCACGCGGGTGCGTTACACCGGCGCAGGCGTGGCCTACAACCTGGGCGGGATTCTGGGTGCTTCCGTGGCGCCCTATATCGCCCAGTTGCTCGCGGCGCACGGCGGACTCGCGTGGGTGGGCGGCTACGTTTCCGTCGCGGCCGTGGTGAGCCTTGTCGGCGTGCTCTGCATGCGCGAGACGCGCGACGCGAACCTGATCTAGCGCAGCCGGCTACCGGGGACGGCACACTGCGTGCATTCCCCGAATTGCGGGGCTCATTTGCGCGTGCCTATACTGCAAACAGGTCGTCCCTCACCCGCGGCGCGAAGCCGCCTTACCGAGTGCGAAGGGACGAATGAGCAGCCTTGCAGGGAGCCGACCATGAAGCTTCACTTGAGCAATGCCGACGTCGTGGCTGTCATCGCGCTGGCGCTGATCGGGGCGCTGGTTCTCGCCATACGCTTTCGCCCATCCACTTGGAAGGGCATTCTGGCCGAGGCGGTCGCGGCCAACGTGGTCGCCGTCGGCACGGTGGTTGCGCTCGAAATGCTGCTGGCCTGAGCACCTAAGCGGACGTGCGGCTCTTGCCGACGGTATGCCGCGTCCGCTGTTTCGTGCAGTCAGGCTGCGGCAACGGAGCCGATTCTCATCGGCTCCTCGATACGCGGCTCACCATGCACGTAGTCGATGGCGTCGAGTACCTCCTTCACCTCGGGCACCTGGCCTGGGCTGCCGAGTGAAGTGGAGCGGTACGGCGCATGCACGCCGCAATGGTCCTTCGAGGTAGCCGTGAAGATCATCACGGTGCGCTTCATCAAGGCATGAGCGAGGTGCACGAAGCCCGTATCGACGCCCACCACCAGCGACGCTTCTTCGATCTTCCGAGCGAGCTCGACGATGGAGAGCTGCGGCAGGACCGTTGCACCCGGCACGAGACTCGCAATCTGCACCGCAGCGGCATGCTCGGCCTGGGAGCCCCACGGCAGCGCGATACGGTAGCCGCGTCTCGTGAGCTCGCGGCCCAACTCACCCCAACGGGATGTGGGCCACTTCTTCTCGTCCTTGGACGTGGCGTGGAAGAACAGCGCGAGCGGCTGCGTGCCTGGCACTGCCGGCATAACGCGCTCTGCCGGCGCATTGCGCGGCACGCGAAGGTCGTAGACCGGCGGACCTTCCACCTCGTAGCCGAGCGCCTCGCCCGTACTGACGCGCATGCCGTGCCACGCGTCGCAATCGGGACGCGGACCGAAGCGGCCGTTGTAGGCGAACGCGGCACCGCGTTCGCCGAGATCCCTGGAGCGGTAACCGAAGCGTCGCGATGCGCGCGCAAGCCTCGCGATGATCGCGCTCTTGTAGACCCCGTGAATGTCGATCACCGCGTCATAGCGGTGCGCGCGCAGTTCAGCGATCGACGCGGCGATCGCCTTGAAGTCGGCCCAGCGCCGCGCCTTTTTGAAACGTCGCAAGGGAGCGCACAGTACGCGGTCCACGCGACGGTTCCATCGCACGACGTCCGCGAACGCTTCGTCTGCAGCCCAGTCGACTTTCGCGCCAGGGAATGCGCGCTGAATATCGGCTACCACGGGCAGCGCCTGCACGATGTCGCCGAGCGAGGTCACCTTGACGATGAGGATTCGTTTCATTGTTGCGTTTCGTTTTATCGTTTGCCACGCAGATTTTAGCGGACGATCCTTTCATCGACCGAGGGAAATCGGGCCCACAAATTAGGGGCGCGAGAGCTTTCGTATTACAAGATGTAAATGCGAGCGCGGCATGGGCGGCCCATCGCGATTGGCTTGCGCATTGTGGAAGATGCGATTTGCACTCAGCGCCACAATAACGCCGCCGGTATACTCACGTCTTTTCGCGGCCAAAAAACAATGCGCCGAACGTTGCCCTCCTTCCCTTCCCATGTCGGACGCCGTGCGCGGCGCCTCTGGCGCCAGTACGGCGTGTTCTGGCTAGGCGCCATCGCGGTAGGCCTCATCGCCGTCTTTTACGCACGTCTCATCGATTGGGGATATGGCGTGTTTCGCACCGCCCAGCACGATCACGTGTGGCTGCCATTCATCATCACGCCGGCCGTGGCGGCGGCGTCCGTGTGGCTCACGCGGCACCTCTTTCGCGGCGCGGAAGGCAGCGGCATTCCGCAGGTCATCGCGACGCTCCATGCGAAGCCGGGCGAGTCGGGTGCGCGCCTTCTCACGCTGCGCATCCTGCTCGGCAAGATCGCCGTGTCGTTCCTCGGCATACTGGGCGGCTTCACGATTGGGCGCGAAGGTCCCACGGTTCAGGTGGGCGCCGCGCTCATGTTCAACCTGAGGCGGCTCTACCCACGGTCGAACGCCTTGATCGAACGGCAACTCGTGCTGGCCGGCGCGGCTGCCGGGCTTTCGGCGGCATTCAACACACCGCTCGCGGGCATCGTGTTCGCCATCGAGGAACTCACGCGAAGCTTCGAGGCGCGCGCAAGCGGCGTGCTGATCACCGCCATCATCATCGCCGGTGTCATTGCGCTGGGCTTGAACGGCAACTACACCTACTTCGGCACCATCCAGATCGGGTCACATTTTCCGGATCTGCTGGCCGTAGCGGTATTGTTGACCGCTGTCGTGACCGGCCTCGCGGGCGGTGTCTTCGCGTGGTTGCTCCTCAACACTGCACGCTGGATTCCGGCGCCGTTGCGCAAGCTTCACGGTGAGCGGCCGGTCGCATTCGGCGCGCTGTGCGGACTCGTCATTGCGGTAATCGGCGCGCTGTCGGGCGGCACGACGTTCGGCAGCGGCTACGCGGAAGCACGCGGACTACTGGACGGCCACGAACAGCTTTCCGTGCTCTACCCGTTCCTGAAGATGGCGTCGATGGTGGGTTCGTACTTGCCCGGTATTCCGGGCGGCATTTTCGCGCCGTCGCTCTCGATCGGAGCCGGCTTCGGCAATCTGCTGCACATGGTGTTCGGCAGTCTGCAGTTGCAGATGCTCATCGCCCTCGCGATGGTGGGCTATCTCGCGGCCGTAACGCAGTCGCCCATTACGTCGTTCGTGATCGTGATGGAGATGATCAATGGCCACGCGCTGGTGATTTCGCTGATGGCCACGGCGCTCGTTGCGAGCCGCGTGTCGCGGCTACTCGCGCCGCCGCTTTATGAATCGCTCTCGGAGCGCTACATGGCGCCGCTGCCGCAACCCGCGCCGGCGCCCGTGCCGGAAGTACCGGAGGCACTGAACGCCACCGAGCCCGACGAGACGGCCGCAGCGTCGGACGCCGGGCCGCACCGCTGACCCGCAACGCGGCCGGCCCCGGCTCGCTGCGGCGATCAAAGCAACGGCGCGGGGGCGACGTCAAAAACGCGATGGGGCCGGACGAATCCGCGCCCCCGGCCCGCCTCTCAGGCCTGCGGAATCTCGATCTTGACCTCGAGCACTTCGAGGTTGTCCTGCCGCTCCAGACTCACGCGAATATCGTCGTTGGAGATCTTCACGTACTTCGAAATCACCGCGACGAGTTCGCGCTGCAACGCCGGCAGATAATCGGCAGGCGCATGGCCGCCGGCCCGCTCATGGGCAATGATCAGCTGCAGGCGTTCCTTCGCTACCGACGCGGACTTCTTCTTCTCGCCCAGCAAAAACGAAAGAATCGACATTAGGTGCGCCCCCCTTACTTGGTGCCGAAGAGGCGCTGCAACAGGCCCGGCTTCTGGTAATCGGTGAAGCGAAGCGCCTTGTCCTCGCCGAGAAAGCGCGCGACCACGTCCTTGTACGCTTCGGCCACGTCGGTGCCGTCGAGATGCACGGCCGGCACGCCCTGGTTCGACGCATGCAGCACGGCCTCCGATTCGGGCACCACGCCGATCAGCTCGATGCGCAGAATTTCCTGAATGTCCGTGAGCGAAAGCATCTCGCCTTCGCTGACGCGCTTCGGGTTGTAGCGCGTGATGAGCAGGTGCTCCTTGATGGGGTCCTTGCCCTCGATCGCGCGCTTCGTCTTCGACGATAGAATACCGAGAATGCGGTCGGAGTCGCGCACCGACGACACTTCGGGGTTCGTCACGATGAGCGCCTCGTCGGCGAAGTGCATGGCGAGCAGCGCGCCCGACTCGATGCCCGCCGGCGAATCGCAGACGATGTACTCGAAGTCCATGGCGACGAGGTCGTTGATGACCTTCTCCACGCCTTCCTGCGTGAGCGCGTCTTTATCGCGCGTCTGCGAGGCGGGCAGGATGAACAGGTTCTCGCACTTCTTGTCCTTGATGAGCGCCTGGTTGAGGTTCGCTTCGCCCTGGATCACGTTGATCAGGTCGTACACCACGCGACGCTCGCAGCCCATGATGAGATCGAGATTGCGCAGGCCGACGTCGAAGTCGATCACGGCGGTCTTGTGGCCGCGCAGCGCGAGGCCAGACGCAAAACTCGCGCTCGTGGTCGTCTTGCCCACGCCACCCTTGCCCGAAGTCACCACAATGATTTTTGCCATTCCCTTACCTTGCGTTCGTCAATTTTCGTCTACGGGGTTCGCCGCCTGCGCATCGCGCACGCCGCGGCGGCTTCACGTGAGCCGTAACGGTTCGAATAACAGTCTTTCCTCGTCGAGCCGGACCTGCACCGGCTTGCCCTGCACGTCTGCCGGCAGCGGATTTTCGGTCGTGCGGTAGATGCCCGCGATCGAAATCAGCTCCGGTTCGAGGCACGTGCAAAAAATGCGCGCGTCGTGGTTGCCGTGCACGCCGGCAAGCGCGCGGCCGCGCAACGGCGCGTAGATATGGATGTTGCCTTCCGCGATCACTTCCGCACCGTTGCTCACCATTGCGAGCACGACCAGATCGCCCTTTGCGTACACGCGCTGCCCCGAACGCAGAGGTTTGTCGATCACGAGCGTCTGGGCAACGGCCGCCGAAGGCTGGGACTCCGCCTGCGCTGCCGAGTCGCCAGCGGCGGGCGTGGTCGCGGCGGCCGATTCCGTTGCTTCAGCAGCAGCATCCGGCGCCTCACGTTCTTCGTCCGCGGTCTTCGCGTTGGTCGAACGGCGGTCGCGCGCTTCGAGAAACGGCAGACCCGCTTCGGCCACCCACTCGTGCTGCGAAGCGTCTGCCACAACGCCGACCGGTTTCATCCGCACGCTCTCGAGCAACCGTGCGATCTCGGCAACCGGCACGCGCTCCTGCTCGCCGAGGCGGCGCACGTCGATCGCCACTACGTCGTTCGCGAAGAATTCGGGCGTCGCCTCGAAGCGCCGGGTGAGTTCGGCGCGCATGGCATCGAGCTCGGTCGTTTTCACTACGAACAGGAGCGTATCGACGGTCCCGCTCTTCAGTTCAAAGTAAGGCGATTTCCTGGGCGACATGGCGTTCGGCAAAAAATTTTGCGTATTTTACAGGCGTCCTGACGCACGATCAGTATTTTTAGATGAGTCGGCCCGCCGCGCGCGCAGACATGCGGGCACGAGCGTCATCACGGAGGAGGTTTGCGTGGCGGCCGGCAAAGCGACCGCACGGAAATGCAGTCAGTGCTCCTGCACACCGGGCGCGAAGCGCACGTCGCGCACGAGCAGCGTTTCCCATTGATCCGGAGCCCGGGCAATGCGGGCGTGGTCGCCGGTGGGTCCGAAGCCGAGGCGCTCGTAGAAGCGCATGGCGTTGCGGTTTTCATCGGCCACCCATGCATGGATCTCGCGTGCCCCCTCGCTCGCAAGCCATTCGCTCGCGGTATTCACGAGCAGCTCGCCCCCGCGCAGATGACGCACGGCGGGCGCCACCCACAACTCGCGCACGAACGCACGGCGCTGCGGTGTGTCGTCGAAACAGGCGCCGATGAGTCCGGCAGGATGACCTTCGGTATAGAGGATGAACGTTGCGGCAGTGCGGGAAGCGGCATGTTCGGCCGCGGTGGAGTCGAAGACAGAAGCGTCCGCGCCCAGCGCATCTTCCAGCGTATCGCCGAAAGCGTAGGGCGCATCGCGCAATGATGCAGTGCGCAGTTCGCGAAACACGTCGCCCTGGTCAGCAGCGATGCGGCGAACGGTCAATGAAGGATTCATGCAGACGTGAACCTCGGTAGGACGCTTCCATATAGCTTTAACCGAACGGCGCGCAGAGTCAAATCCCGGCGGGGCTCGATCATGAACACCATGCCGCGGCCATGCGGCGTCTCCATGGCGCAACCCGCGGCAGGGGCGTCGCTCGCTTCGTCTTACGGCGCTTCGTAGCGGCCCGTGCCGTCGGGCCAGGGCGTAAGCAATTCGAAGCCGTCGTCGGTGACGGCCACCATGTGCTCCCATTGAGCCGAGAGCGAGCGGTCTTTCGTCACGACGGTCCAACCGTCGCGCAACACGGTGGTACCGGCACGGCCGGCATTCACCATGGGCTCGATGGTGAAAACCATGCCGGGACGCAGCCGCACGCCCTGACCCGGCTGCCCGAAATGGAGCACCTGCGGTTCTTCGTGATAGACCGTGCCGATGCCGTGGCCGCAGTAGTCGCGCACCACAGAAAAGCCGTCGCGCTGCGCCCGCTTCTGGATCGCGTGACCGATGTCGCCAAGCGTGGCGCCCGGCTTCACCTCGCGAATGCCGGCCACCATCGCGTCGTAGGTGGTGTCGATCAACACCTGCGCGACCGTGCTCGGCTGGCCGACGCAGTACATGCGGCTCGTGTCGCCGAAGTAGCCGTCTTTGATCACGGCGACGTCGATGTTGATGATGTCGCCGTCCTTGAGAATTTCCTTGCGATCGGGAATGCCGTGGCAGACCACCTGGTTCACGGACGTGCAGACGGTCTTCGGAAAGCCGAGATAACCCACGTTCGCAGGCACGGCCTTCAGCGTGTTGACGATGTAGTCGTTACAGTGCGCATCGAGCTCGTCGGTCGACACGCCCGGTTGCACGTATTCGCCGATCATCGCGAGCACTTCGGCCGCGAGCCGGCCTGAGATGCGCAGCCGCGCGATGTCGTCGGGAGTCTTGTAGGTAATGGCCATCGGATAGAGGCAAAGAAGTTCGGACGGCGCCGCAAGGCGCCCTGTGCCGCCTGCCGCCGGCATGGCGCACCTGGGCGCCACGGCGCCTCGGGCGGCACGACAGGAGCAATTGTACAGGCCCGCTGGATGGCCCTCGCCCTTCGCCGACCGGCCATTTCTGCGGGCGATTTCGCACTTCCTCCTCCACCTGCGCTATAAACGAACGCGGGCCGGCACACGCTTCGGCGTAAACTTCGGGAAATCCCATCCGCGCCGCGACTGCGAAGGTGATGTCCGATCAGGCGCCCGGTCGCGAAACACCGTTGGAGAATTCATGGCTTCACCCCAGGAAAGCATCAGCATGGCAGTGTTCTGCGACTTCGAGAACGTCGCCCTCGGCGTGCGCGACGCGAAGTTCGACCGCTTCGACATCAAGCCCGTGCTGGAGCGGCTGCTGCTCAAGGGCAGCATCGTCGTGAAAAAGGCCTACTGCGACTGGGACCGCTACAAGACCTTCAAGGCGGGCATGCACGAAGCGAGTTTCGAGTTGATCGAAATTCCGCACGTGCGCCAGTCGGGCAAGAATTCGGCCGACATCCGGCTCGTGGTCGACGCGCTCGACCTCTGCTATACGAAGTCGCACGTCGACACGTTCGTGATCGTGAGCGGCGATTCGGATTTTTCGCCGCTCGTCTCGAAGCTGCGCGAGAACGCCAAGAAGGTGATCGGCGTGGGCGTGAAGAACTCGACGTCGGACCTGCTGGTGGCAAACTGCGACGAGTTCATCTTCTACGACGACCTCGTGCGCGAGCAGCAACGCGAAGCCGCGCGACGCGAAAAGAACGAGAAGAGCGCCACGGCAAAGCGCCCCGCCAACGACGAGCGCCCCGCGAAGCCCGACCAGGAAGATCGCAAGGCAAAGGCCATCGCATTCGCCGTGGACACCTTCGACGCGCTCGTCTCCGAACGCGGAGACAGCGGAAAGATCTGGGCATCGGTGCTGAAAAGCGCGATCAAGCGACGCCGGCCCGACTTCAACGAATCGCGCTATGGCTTTCGCGCGTTCGGCAACCTGCTGGAAGAAGCGCAGGCGCGCGGCTTCCTCGAGATCGGGCGCGACGAGAAGTCGGGGACGTTCGTGCAGCGTCCCGGGAGCCCCGACGGGAGCGGAAACAGCGACGCCGTTCATGACGTGGACGACACGCACCGCGACAGCGAAGCAGGCGACGTCCAGAAAAACGCACGACGCCGCCGGCAGCGCTCATCGTCCGATACCCGCGCCACCGCTGGAACGATTGTGAGCAACGACGCAGCCCCTATAGAGACGGCGGAGGCGCAGCGGACCGAAATCGCCCCAGCCGAGCCGGCAACGGAAGAACAAGCCGACACGCAAAGCGCGAAGCCCCAGGTCGCCACCCACGACGAATTGAACGACGCCGCGAAACCCACCCGGCGAGGCAAGCGCCCATCGCGCAAGTCAGCGAAGAAGAGTGACGACGCGCCTGAAGTCGACACCTCGCATCCGGCGAAAGAAGCGGCACCTGCATCGGCATCAGCATCCGAACAAATCGGGAATGCCAACGAAACTGCGCCGGTAAAAAAGGCTCGCAAATCGACGACACGCTCGCGACGCTCACGCACCAATAACGGCGACGCGTCGACGTAGGCGACACACGCGAGATCCGTGATGAAGCTCGCGTCCTCCACCCCGCCCACCGTGCGGGCCGCGACGTTGAGCACGATGATGACCGTGGAGTCGTCGTACTCCGCGCGTTCCGGCACAAACTTCAGACGCAGATCACGCCGCGCAGGTTGATCACGCCTTTGACGAACGGCGGCGCATTGGCCATGCGCGTGGGCCGCAGGAGCGGATCTCCTGCATCACCTATACGGAGTGCATTGGCATTCAGCCATACCCATGCGTGGACGCCCGGAGAATTGAACCAGCGCTATCTGGCCAACCGCGATGACGGGCTGTGCATCGGCGTGACGCCCACGCGTCTCATGCTCGCAACCGCTTGAAATGACTGTGCGGGTAGCGGCGATTCGGACAAGAGCACAACGATTCGATACGGCCCAAGCGGCCGCATTCGTGACGACGTTCGCCAGAGCCGCGTCTAGCGACCCGCCCGCCTCGTCTGCGAAGGCAGTTCGCCGAACAGTTCCTGATAGTCGGCGGCGAAGTGGCTCATGTGGAAGAAGCCCCAGTTGGCCGCGGCATCGCCGATGGCGAGGTCGCTGGCACGCGTGGCCATCAGTTCGCGCCGCACGCCGTTGAGCCGCACGGACCGCAGATACTTCACGGGCGTGGTTTCGGCGACGGTGCGAAAACTGTTCTGCACCGTGCGTCTACTGATCTGCAAACGCTGACAAAGCTCGATCACGCTCGGCGCGTTCGCCGCATCCGATACGGTCAGCCGATGGCACTTGTCCACGATGAAGCTTTGCGTCGAACTCCCCGGGCGCTGGTTTCTGTCGCATGTCGGGTCGGCAAGCAACCCGAGTAGACCGTCGAGCATTTCGCGCTCGAGATCCCTTTCGAGGTCCGGCGTACCGCTCGATGCATCCGACGCGTCCGGTGCATCGATTGCAAGTGCGCTCGAAAAAAGCGCCAGCAGCTGGTCGCGGCATTCCTCGAGCCGCTGCGATGGCACCTTGATGACGGGCTGCCGCAGCAGCGTCCGGATGTCGCCCGGCGAAGGCATGGCTTCCAGCGCGCTTTCGAACAACTCGCCGTCGAACGTGATGGAGAGCATGTCCATGCCCATCGGCATATGGAACATGAACTCTTCGCCGCCGCGCAGTACGAAGAGGCTGTTCGCGTCGGCCTCGCGGCCCTGCATGCGCACGGTGCCCGACACGGCGGCCGGGATCGCGAAACACATCTTGCCCTTCGGTGCTTCCCCGTGCTGCACGACACGCTGGCTGATCTGCTCGCGAAAGACGTGGGCATGCGTGCTTTTCAGCTGCATCAACGAGCTTTCCAGCGGTCCCGCCGATATCTGGCTGTAGGTCTGGTTCCAGTCCCGCACCGCGCAGGCATGCATATGCACGTCCTGGAACCGGCTGATGCTTTGATTCATGACGCTGATGTACCTGTTGATGAACGGGTTCCGAAAGAATCACTCCGACGCATTCCTAAGCGTCGATGCACAGACCGTGCCAGTCAACATCGGGGGATGCGGTGATTGTGCCCACCCGCATTCGCGACCTTCTACCAGGGATAACCCGTCGCGCTGCACCCGTTGTGCGCGTGAGCCGGCAACCACGCTGTCGCAAAAAAGTGCACAGGCACCAGCGCGGGGACACCGCACGTCTTCCCGTTTGCGTCGATGTGGCCTCGGCGCGCGAAGCGCTTTTCGAACTTGCTCATTTGGGATACCGCCGCGCCGATGTTCGCAATGAAACTTCGTTCACACGGCGAGCGTCGGGCACCACAACCGCCCACGCCGCTCCAGCACCCGTTGCGCTTCCCCGCGCATCTACGCACTGAACGGAGACACGATGACTTACGAAAACGCCCGCTTCTGGCACCCCATGATGCATCCCGCCGCGATGAAGGAACGCAAGCCTTTGCGCATTGTTCGCGGCGACGGCTGCTACGTCTTCGACGAATCCGGCAACCGCTTCGTCGACGGCGTGGGCGGACTGTGGAACGTCAACGTGGGCCACAACCGCCCCGAGGTCAAGACGGCTATCGTGAAGCAGCTCGATCAACTCGAGTACTTCCAGCTGTTCGACGGCGTATCGAACCCGCCTGCCGAAGCGCTTTCCGCGCGTCTGATGGAAGTGCTCGCGCCGGAGGAGATGAAACGCGTGGTGTTCAGCTCAAATGGTTCGGATTCCACAGAAACGGCATTGAAGCTTGCACGCCAGTACTGGAAGATTCTCGGCCAGAAAGACCGCACGAAATTCATTTCGCTGAAAGAGGGCTATCACGGCAGCCACTTCCTGAGCGCATCGGTGAACGGCAATGCCGTCTTCCGCCGCAACTACGAGCCGCTCATGCCCGGTTGCTTCCAGGTGCAGAACCCCTGGGTGTATCGCAATCCGTTCACGAGCGACCCGGAAGAACTGTCGACGCTGTGCGCCGATCTGCTGGAGCGTGAGATCCAGTTCCAGGGCCCGGACACCGTGGCCGCGTTCATCGCCGAACCGGTTCAGGGCGCAGGCGGCGTGATCGTGCCGCCCGCAAGCTTCTGGCCCAAAGTACGCGCGGTATGCGACAAATACGGCGTACTGCTGATCGCGGACGAAGTGGTCACCGGTTTCGGCCGCTCCGGCAGCCTGTTCGGCGTGCGGGGCTGGGGCGTCAAGCCCGACTTCATGTGCTTCGCCAAGGGCCTGTCTTCGGGATACGTGCCGCTGGGTGCCACGGTATTCAACGACCGCGTGGCGCAGGCCTTCGAGACGAATCAGGATTTCTCGGGCCAACTCATGCACGGCTACACGTATGCGGGCCATCCCGTGGGTTGCGCCGCCGCGCTCGCGAGCCTCGACATCGTGGTGGGTGAAGATTTGCCCGGCAACGCCGGCAAGCAAGGCGCGTATTTGCTCGAAGCACTGCAGCCGTTCGTGGATCGCTTCGAAGCCATTGGCGAAGTGCGCGGCAAAGGTCTCATGCTCGCCATCGATCTGGTCAACGACAAGGCCACGCACGAGCCGATCAGCCCGATGTCGGGGTACGCCTATAGCGTCGCGGAAGTCGCGCGCCGCAACGGTGCCGTCGTGCGTCCGGTAGGCACGAAGATCATCCTGTCGCCGCCGCTCGTCATCCAGCAGCCTGAGATCGATCGCATCGTGTCCGCGCTCGACGCCGCCTTCAAGGAAGTGCCGTTCGTCCGCTAAAGCGGGCCACGTTCCCTACTGCCAATGAATCCATGAGCATGAGCCAGAACCTGAAGCACTTCATTAACGGCGTGCCGGCCGATGCCTCCGACGGCGGCCGTATGCGTCTCTTGAACCCGGTCGACGAGCTCGAGTACGCCACGGCCGCCGAAGGCACCGCCGAAGACGTGCAACGCGCCGTTGCCGCCGCCAGCGCGCAATTGAACGGCGGTGCCTGGAGCACGCTGGACGGCGCACAGCGTGCCCGTCTGCTGATCCGGCTTGCCGACCTCGTCGAACGCGACACGGCACTGCTCGCCGACATGGACGCCCACGCAATCGGCCGCTCGCCCATCGAGCCGCGCATGATGGACGTGCCGAACGCCGTCGCCAATCTTCGTGCCGCCGCGGGCTGGGCGAACCAGCTCGAAGGACGGACCATTCCCACCGCCGGCTACATGGGAAACAAGACGCTCTCGTACACGGTGCGCGAGCCCATCGGCGTAGTCGGCGCCATCGTGCCGTGGAATTCGCCGCTCATGATCACCACCTGGAAGCTCGCGGCGCTGCTCGCCGCAGGTTGCACGGTGGTCATCAAGCCCGCCGAGGAAACGCCGCAGTCCGCGCTGCATCTGGCCGCGCTGTGCAAGGAAGCCGGCTTTCCCGATGGCGTCGTGAACGTGGTCACGGGCCGCGGCGACGTGGTGGGCCGCGCGCTCTGCGAGCACCCGGACGTCGCGAAGATCAGCTTCACGGGCAGCCCCGAGGCGGGCCGCGCCATTCAGCGCACCGCGGGCGCGCAATTCAAGCGCGTCACGCTGGAGTTGGGCGGCAAGAGCCCGCAGATCGTGTTCGACGACGCGCCGTTCGACGAAGCCGTGCGCGGTTGTGCGCTCGGCATTTTCGTGAATCAGGGGCAGGTATGCGCCGCAGGCTCGCGCATTCTGGTGCAGCGCAAACTGGCCCGGCGTTTCGCCGCGGCAATGGCCGAAGCGGCGGCCACCATCCAGGTGGGCGACCCGCGCGAACCCGGTGTGCAGATGGGGCCGCTCGCGAAACAGCAGCAATTCGAGCGCGTGAACCGGTACATTCAGGCGGGCCTCGACGAAGGCGCCGAACTGCTGGCGGGCGGCGTATCGCATCCCACGAAGGGATGGTTCGTGAAGCCAACCATCTTCGCGGGCGCGCACAACGGCATGACGATCGCGCGCGAGGAAATCTTCGGACCGGTGGGCACTATCATCGCCTTCGATACCGAAGAAGAAGCCATTGCCATCGCCAACGATTCGGACTACGGGCTTGCAGCTACGCTCTGGACCAACGACCTCGCGCGCGCACACCGCGTGGCGCACCAGGTGAAGGTGGGGGCCGTCGGCGTGAACTGCTGGAGCCCGCTGGATGCGAACCTGCCGTGGGGCGGCCTCAAGCGTAGCGGCATAGGGCGCGAAGGCGGCATTACCGGCGCGCTCGCCTACACCGAAGAGAAAGTCGTCACGGTTCTACTGCCCTCCTGAACTTTCCGCCCTTAATCGACAAAGGAGACCGCCATGCGCTGGAGAAACACGCTGGAGTCCTACGGCAATGTCTCGATGCTGTTTCACTGGCTGACCGCCGCGGCGTTCATCACCGCGTATGTGGTGGTCTACTACGTCATCTGGTTCGTCGATCCGGAGACGAGCATCAAGCCCGCCCTGTTCGGCACCACGCCGAACGCGGCGCGCGTGGTGCCCATTCTGAACATTCACTGGATCCTCGGCATCACGATCGGGTTCCTCACGCTGCCCCGTTTGCTGTGGCGAATCTTCGGCATCGTTCCGCGTCACCTCTCGCATTCGCGCATCGAGAACCGCGCGGCGGACGTGGCGCACTGGGCGCTCTACGCGCTGCTGATCCTGATGCCCATATCGGGCTACATGACCACGTATGACCCCACGAACTTCGGCTTCTTCGTCGTCCCCGCATGCAGGAACACCGCGTTCGCGGCGTGGATCCGCTCGATCTTCGGCCTCTCGGTAACGGGGCTCGAAGACGTGATGTGGGCCGTGCACAGCTTCATTGGCCAATGGGTGGCCTGGCCGCTCATCGTGATTCATGCGGGCGCGGCACTCGTGCATCACTTCGTGCGTAAAGACGCGGTGCTCAAACGCATGCTGCCGCTCGCGCGGCAGGACGAAGCCAGCGCGAGCCCACCCACGGCGGGCGCCCAACCGAACCACCGTTAGCGCCGCCAGCCGCTCCGTATTCCCCAAGCGATCCCGACAGCACGAAGCCCTGCGCTGAAGGCCGGACGTTGTCCGCCTTCAGGCCGGCCTCGTGGGGGACGCGTTCGTCCGCGAAATGCCGGTCGTCCCCACGAATGAGCAGATCGCGCCCGCTCTATCCGCAGCATCGAAAGCGATTCAACTCACTCGAGGAAACAACATGACCATGAAACGATTCCGGCCAACCACCTGCGCGAAGGCCGTTCTGACCACCACGCTCGCAGCCAGCCTCGTCTTTGGCGCCGGCATGGCCGCAGGGGCCGACCCGGCTGCTCTGGACCGGCTCACGCCGTCGGGCGCGGAAAAAGAAGGCAACAAGGACGGCACGATTCCCGCCTGGCAAGGCGCCGAAGCGCCGTTGCCCGGCTGGGAATGGGGCAAGCTGCGCCTCGCCTACTGGAAGCACAAGGACGAAAAGCCGCTTTTTTCCATCGACGCCTCGAACGTCGACAAATACGCCGACCATCTCTCCGCCGGAGAGGCGGCCATGATCCGGCAAACGAAGGGCTATCGCATGGACGTCTACCCTTCGCATCGGACCTGCGGTGTGCCCGACTTCGTGGCTGCCAACACGCGCAAAAACGTTGGCACTGCCAGGCTTAACGACGACGGCTGGAGCATCAAGGACGCCACGGTGCCCGGCTACCCGTTCCCGATCCCCTCCAGCGGCGTGGAGGCGATGTGGAACGCGAAGCTGCGCTATCGCGGCGTGGGGATCGACTACAAGAAAACCATCACGGCCGTGTCGCCGCGCCGCGGCGGCAGCGAATGGATTCGCGCCGAATCCGAACAGACGCTCTTCATTCCGTGGGGCGAGAAAGGATCGCACGCGCTCTCGTCCTACCCGCCTGTCGAGTTCTATGTGTACTTCGCCTATCTTTCGCCCACGGCGCTCGCGGGCCAGGCGCTCGCCATCACGCAGTATCTGAATCAGCCTGAAAACGAGACCTTCTATTACTTCCCGGGCCAGCGCCGCGTGCGCCGCATGCCGGCTTACTCGCACGACGCGCCGCAGATCGGCATGGAAAACCAGTACACGCTCGACGAGCCGAACGTATTCAACGGCGCGCTGGATCGCTTCAACTGGAAGCTTCTGGGCAAGAAGGAAATCTACGTGCCCTACAACGACTTCGGCGCCTTCGACTTCCAGTCGAAATTCGAAGACATCGCGCAGGACAACTTCATCGCGCCGAATCATCGCCGCTACGAACTGCATCGCGTGTGGGTAGTCGAGGCCACTGTGAAGGCCGGCATGCGCCACTCGGCCCCGCGGCGCATCGTGTATCTGGACGAAGACAGCTGGGCCCCCGTTCTGATGGACGACTTCGACGGCCAGGACAAGCTCGCCAAGATGCGCGAAGGCTTCCTCATTCCCGTCTACGAAACCGGCACCTGCGACGTGATGGCCATGGTGCAGAACAACCTGGCCGAAGGCCGCTACGTCTTCGATACGCACGCTGCCGGCGTCGGCAAGGACGTTCGCTACTTCACCGAGCCCACCGGTCCGCGCATGCGTGCCGACTTCTATACCTCCGAAAACCTGCGGGCCATCAGCGAACGCTGAACGCCCTCCACAAAACAGACAAGCCAAGGAGATCAACCATGTCCGGTGTCCAGGGGATTCGCATGCGCACGGCGGCCGCTTCTGTCTGCGGCCTGCTTTCGGCGGTCGGCGCACAGGCGGCCAACTTCGAATTCAGCGGCGTGAGAGGCAGCTTTGATTCCACCGTCTCGGTGGGTACGGGCATACGCGCCAAGTCGCCCGCCTGCGATCTCATCACGAGGGGGGCCACCGGCGCCGGCGCGCCTGCCGGTTGCCTCGCGCCGACCTCGTCCATGGGCGATCAGGGCAACCTGAACTACGCCAAAGGCGATGCGTTCACGACGTACCTGAAAGGCAGCCACGAACTGCTGCTCAAGATGCCCGACGATTTCACCTTCCTCGGGCGCGTGAACTGGATACGCGACTTCACCGCCACGCACACCACGGGATACCTGAGCCCTGCCACGCCGTCGTACCTGACGAGCGGCCAGGCGCCCGACGCGAGTTCGGACCTGCGTTTCAAGGCTCGCCTGCTCGATCTGTGGGTCAGCAAGTCGTTTCAGCTGTTCGGTGAAACGGCGCGTGTGCGCGTGGGCAATCAGGTCATCAGTTGGGGCGAAAGCCTGTTTCTGCCGGGCGGCATCAACGCCACCAACGCCATCGACGTGATGCGCCTCTCGCAACCCGGCACTCAGCTGAAAGAGGCCGTGCTACCCGCCCCTATCGCGAGTTTCGCCACGGGCCTGGGGCACGGGCTCAACCTGGAAACCTATATCCAGAGCAACTGGAACGGCAACTACCTGCCGCCTTCGGGCAGCTACTGGTCGTTCGCCAACGGCATGGGCCGCGGCCACGACGCCTATGGCCTCATCGAGGTCAAGCCGAAGAACGGCGGGCAATGGGGCACTGCACTGCGCTGGCAGCCCGCCGGCACGCCGGTGAATCTGGGCTTCTACGTGATGAGCTACAACGACAAGTCGCCGAACTTCAGCACGAATGCGGGCGGCACGGGCCGTTCGGGCTGGGCCTATGCCGAAGACCGGCGCCTCTTCGGCATCAGCGCCAACATGCCGATCGGCGACTGGGCGATCGGCACCGAACTGTCGTATCGGCCGCGCGACGCCGTCGCGCTCAACCCGGCCGTGAGCGGCTGCTCCTCGAACAACGGCAACTGCTGGGCCAACGAAAAGAAGTTCCAGTGGCACCTCACGGGCATGCTCAGTCTTACGCCGAGCAACGCGCACACCATCCTGAAACTGCTGGGCGCGGACACCGCCACGCTCATGGCCGAAGCCGTCGTGGTGAGTTACCCGGGTCTCAAGCAGTACTACGGCAAAGACCCGATTTCCGCGGGCGCATGGGGATGGGGCCAGGAGTACGACGCCAACGGCACGCCCAGGCCAGTGGGCACGAAAACGTCGTGGGGCTACAACCTCGACTTCAGCTGGGTGTACGACGGCAAGCTGATTCCGGGCTGGCAGGTGATTCCCGAGGTCTATTACTTCCAGGCGGTGAGCGGTAGAACGCCGAACGCCGTGGGTCAATTCATGGAAGGCGCGAAGTCGGTCAACCTCGTGGTGACCTTCATCCAGAACCCGGCGAACTGGCAGGCGGCCATCAACTACTCCGCATTCTTCGGCGGCAAGAGCGTATTCGACCAGCCGTATCGCGACCGCAATTTCGTCGGCCTCACGCTGTCGCGCAACTTCTGACCGCGGCCGTCCCCTCTCAAGCGAACCGTTCCTGCGCCATGCCTACTCCGCCCGACACCACCACGGCGCTTCAACGCGCCGTGTCCCGCTTCGAAGCCTTCGTCTTTTCTCATCGACGCCTCATTCTTGCCGCGCTAGCCGTCTTCACACTCGTAATGGCGTGGTTCGCCACGCAGTTGCGCATGGACGCGGGCTTCGACAAGCAGATGCCCGTCGGGCACGAGTACATCCAGACGTTCGAGAAATATCGCAACGACACGCTGGGCGCGAATCGCCTGAACATCGTCGTCAAGGCGCGCCACGGCAACATCTGGAATGCCGCCGCGCTCAGGCGGCTTTACGACGTGACGCAGGCGGTCATCTTCCTGCCCAACATCGAACGCCTGGGGGTGCAGTCGCTGTGGACACCCAACAGCTTCGTGAACGAAATTACCGAAGACGGTTTTCGCGCGGACCCGCTGATCGACAGCACCATCACGCCCGCCCAACTCGATAGCGAAACCATCGGCAATATCCGGCGCGCGGCAAGACAGGGCGGCTTCGTGGGCACGCTGGTATCGCGCGACGAATCGAGCGCGATGATTACCGCCGAGCTGCTCGAATACGATGCTCGCGGCGCGAAGCTCGACTATGTGGAATACAACCACCTGCTCGAACAGCGCATCCGCTCGAAGTTCGAAGACGGCGACTTCGAAATCCAGATCATCGGTTTCGCGAAGCAGATAGGCGACATTGCCGACGGCGCGCGTTCCGTGCTCAAGTTCTGCGCCATCGCGCTGCTGCTCACGGCCGCCGCCGTCTACTGGTACTGCCGCTCGCTGCGCTTTACGCTGCTGCCCATTCTGTGTTCGCTCACGTCGCTGGTCTGGCAGTTCGGCACGCTGCGCCTGCTCGGCTTCGGTCTCGATCCGCTCGCGGTGCTCGTGCCGTTTCTCGTGTTCGCCATCGGCGTGTCGCACGGCGTGCAGCAGATCAACTACATCGTGCGCGGCATTTCGCATGGGCACTCGAACTTCGATGCCTGCCGCGACAGCTTCAGCGGACTGCTGATTCCCGGCACGCTCGCGCTCGTCACCGCGTTCGTCTCGTTCATCACGCTGCTGTTGATCCCGATTCCGATGGTGCGGGAACTGGCCATCGCGGCGTCGCTCGGCGTGGCGTACAAGATCGTCACGAACCTCGTCATGCTGCCCGTGGCGGCGTCGTTCTTCAACGTGAGCAAGGCCTACGCGGACAAGGCGCTGATTCGCCGCGAACACCAGGCATCGTGGCTGCGCGTGGTGGCTCGCGTGGCCGAACCGCGCAACGCACTCGTCGTGCTGGTGCTCACCGCAGGCGTTTTCGCGGTAGCGGTATGGCAAGGGCGCGACCGCGTGGTGGGCACATTGCAGCCCGGCGCCCCGGAGCTGCGCGCCGATTCGCGCTTCAACCGCGATGCCGTGGCCATCTCCACCAACTTCGATACGGGCCTCGACTGGCTCACCGTGATCTTCGAAGCGCCGCCGCAGAGTTGCAGCAACGTCAACATCGGCCTCTATCAGGACCGCTTTACGTGGGCCATGCAGCACGTGGACGGCGTACTGTCGGCGGCCTCTTACGCCGGGCAGTTGAGGCTCTACAACGAAGGCTATAACGAAGGCAACCCGAAGATGAGCGTGGTGCCTATCGACGCCGCGAACTACGCCGCCCTCTCCACGGAAATCGCCCGCGTACGCGGCACGATGCGCAAAGACTGCAGCATGACCGCCGTGAACCTGTTCCTCACGGACCACAAGGCCACCACCATCCAGCGCGTGATCGATGCAGTGAAGGCGTTCCGCAGCAATGTGCCGCCGGGCGTGAGCATGCGGCTCGCGTCGGGCAATGCCGGCGTGCTGGCGGCCATCAACGACGAAGTGGCGCGAAGCGAACTGCCGATGATGCTCTACGTGTACGCGGCCATCGTGATGCTGGTGTTCCTCGTCTATCGCGATCTGCGCGCGGTAGTGGCGTGCTGCCTGCCGCTCACAGTGGGCACCTTCGTGGGCTACTGGTTCATGAAGGAACTGCAGATCGGCCTCACGGTAGCCACGCTGCCCGTGATGGTGCTCGCCGTGGGTATCGGCGTGGATTACGCGTTCTACATCTACAACCGCCTGCTGCTGCACGTGGCGAACGGCCAGCCCACCGTGAAGGCCATCGAACATGCCATTCTCGAAGTGGGCACGGCCACCATCTTCACGGCCATCACGCTCGCCATCGGCGTGGCCACCTGGTCGTTCTCGCAACTGAAGTTCCAGGCCGACATGGGCAAGCTGCTCGCGTTCATGTTCATGGTGAACATGGTGATGGCCATGACCGCGCTGCCCGCCATGGTGGTCTGGCTAGAAAGACTCTTCCCGCGCCACCGCCCCGTGCACGCAACCGGACTTCAACACCACTGAGCGCCGCCATGACTTCTCGCTTCTCCGCTCTCGCCTGCGTCGCGCTGCTGTCCATGCCGTTCGTCGCCCGGGCCGCAGCCGCTGCGCCGGACAACGTACCGCCCGCGCCCCTGGCCGCGCCCGCCGTTTCCGTGCCGTATGCGACCACGGCCACGATGCTGGCCACCGCGATGGCCGGTTCACGCATCGTCGCCGTGGGCGATCACGGCATCGTGCTGCTCTCCGACGACGGGGGCAAAACGCAACGCCAGGCGAAGCACGTGCCGGTGGACGTGGCGCTCACGTCCGTGTCTTTCGTGGATGCGCGGCAGGGCTGGGCCGTGGGCCACTGGGGCGTCGTATTGCGTACCACGGACGGCGGCGAAAGCTGGCAACTGCAACGCAGCGATACGAAGACCGACCGTCCGCTGTTCGCTGTTCACTTCTTCGACGCGGATCACGGCGTGGCCGTCGGCCTGTGGTCGCTGATCCTGGAAACCGCCGATGGCGGAGTCCACTGGCATACCGTCGATCTGCCTTCGCCCGGCGGCGGACAACGCGCGGACCTGAACCTGCAAGGCCTCTTCGTGGACGCGCAGAATCGGCTCTACGCGCCGGCCGAACGCGGCACGGTGTTGCGTTCGGACGATCGCGGCGCGCACTGGCGTTACCTCGGCACCGGCTACAAGGGGTCGTTCTGGACCGGCGTGGCCGGCACGGACGGCACACTCTTCGTCGGCGGCCTGCGCGGCTCGCTCTACCGAAGTGCCGACCACGGCGAAACGTGGCAACGCGTCGAAACGCACAGCAAGTCGTCCATCACGTCGCTGGCGTTGTGCGGTTCGAGCATCGTCGGCGTGGGTCTGGATGGTCTCGTCGTGCGCAGCAACGACGGCGGCGCATCGTTCGTGTCCGACGTGCGCGCGGACCGCTTACCGTTGACCGCCGTTGCATTCGACGCCGCCTGCCACGCGGTGCTGTACTCGCGCGAAGGCGTGGTGCCCGAGGCGCAAAGCCAGGCGTCGGCGAAATAGGCTCGGCATGATCGCGTCGGCAGACCTCGCGTTGCCGACGCCCTCTTCGGCTTACGGCTCAATGCACCGCATACGCCAGCGCAGGCGGGGCCTCCTGTCGTGACGGCGCATCGGTACGCGGCGCGTTCTCGTACTTCGCGCGCATCACGTTGTGCCGAAGCGCTTCCTTCATCTGCGCGATCAACGTCTGCCGACGCCGGAACGCCGCGCGCTTGTTCGACGGCACCTGCTCGATCGTGCGATGCGGCGGCGCGAGCGGCAACACGAAACGTTCGCCCGCTCGCGTTCCGCCCAACTCTTGCCAGAACGCGTCGTAGTCGGAGCGAAACGCGTCCGTGCCCGCGCTGGATACATGCGCCGAGCGCGCCACCGCCGTGAGCCGCCCGATATTCAGCAGCTCGCACAACGCGCCGATCGCTTCCATGACGGCTGCCTTCGGCCGCAGCCCGTGGCTCGCCCGCGTGACGATGCGCACGCGCTCGCGATGCTCGCCGCCCGGCCCTTGCAAGCCGCCGATGAACAGCGCCGGCGTGCGCGTGCCCTGCCGCATTTCGAGCGTGAGCGTTGCCCACGCGAGATCGACGCCCGTCTCCGTGTCCGTGCATGCGATCGTCAGCAGGCCTTCGCGTCGGCAGCGCGTCACGGCCTTCAACACGATCGCGAACTGCGGACACGCGGCCAGCACGACCGGCTGCGCCGCCAGATAGACGCGCCGCGTGAGCGACTCGCCAAGCAGGCGCTCCGCAAAGACGTAGTGGTCGCGGATCATCGCCACGCGCGCGAACGCGCCAAGATGCGCCTGCGCGAGCCCATGAAACGGCCGCTCCGCAAAACGCCGGTCGTGCCGCGCCATATCGGCAAGCAGGCGGTGCTGGGCCAGCGCATTGAACCAGCAATAAGCGGCACGCGGATGAAGCAGCGCATACATCCAGATACGGACTCTTCTGAAGCGCGACTTCAGGTCGTGTCCAGGAACGAACTCGCGCAGAAGACGCGATGCGTGTGCAACGGGCATGATGGTGTCTCGCGTGACGGGATGAGTGTTGGGGTGTGAGGTCAATCGCGTGTCGTGTCGAAATGTGGACCGGTATGGGTGTCCGTTACTTCGGGTACCGAAGTATCGATGTGTCCGTTCCAGCCTCCGCCCAGTGCCTTGTTCAACGCGACGTAGTACGTCGTGAACAGCACGCGGCTTTGAATAAGCGCGTCTTCCGCCAGATAGAGCGAGCGTTCTGCCGTTAGCACGTCGAGAAAGCTCGTGGAGCCCGCGCGGTACAACATGCGGGCCAGGTCCGTCGCGGTGCGGTACGACGCCACAGACTCGCGCAGCGCCGCGGTGCGTTCGCTTTCCTGGTACAGCGCGACGCTTGCGCCCTCCACGTCCTTGAGCGCATTCAACACGGCCGCGCGCCAGGCAATGAAAGACTGGTCGCGCTCGGCCTGAGCAATTTCGACGCCGGCCTTCAGGCGGCCGCCGTTGAAGAGCGGCACCGTGAGCGACGGCCCGAACGACCAGCCGATCGACGAGCGCTGGCCCAGGTCGCCCGGCCGCGTCGCCGACGTCACGACGCTTCCGGTGAGGCTCACGCTCGGGTAGCGCGCGGCCTCGGCCTGCCCGACTTTCGCCGTGGACTGCGCATAGCGACGCTCTGCTGCTCGCACGTCGGGACGCGCGAGCAGCACGTCCGCGGGCACGCCGAGCGAGACGGGTAGCGTCGGCGTGGGCAGCACCCGCGGCTGCTTCATGCGTTCGAGCAACGCCTCGGGCGGCTGGCCCGTCAGCACAGAAAGGCTATGGACGGTCTGCGCATAAGCGGCCTCGAAGGCGGGAATGGCGGCACGCGTGCTTTGCGCGGCGCCCGCCGCGTTGGCCGCATCGAGTCCCGACGTCGCGCCGGCCTCGAACTTGAGCCGCGTGATGCGCGCCGTCTCTTCCTGCGATGCCGCCGTGTCGCGCGCCAACGCAAGCCGCGCCTGATAACCGCGAGCCTGCACATACGACGACGCCACGTCGCCGATCAACGTGAGCAACGTTGCGCCGAGTCCCCACTGCGCCGCGTCGATGCCGTACTTCGCGGCCTGCGCCGCGCGCCGGTTCGCGCCGAACACATCGAGTTCCCAGCTGGCGTCGAAGCCGGCCTGGAACAGGTCGCCCGTGCTGCCCGTGCCGGCGTTGCCGTTGGTATTGCTGTTGGTGCTGGCGTTCGACGAACCGGCATTCGAAGCGCCGGACAGCGTGCGGCCCGATCCTCCTGAACGCGTTTCCGACAGGCTTCCTCTCAACGCCGGCCACGACGCGCCCGCCGTCTGCCGATAAACCGCACGCGCTTCGCGCACCTTCGCCCGCGCCGTCGCCACGTCGAGATTTCCCGCGACCGCTTCGTCGATCAGCGCATCGAGCAATGGATCGTTCAGCCGTGTCCACCATTGCGCGAGTTGCGGCTGACTTGCCGGCGTCATGCTGCTGATGCCGGCCCATCGCTCGGGCACCGGCACATCGGGCGGCTGATAGTCCGGACCCACGGCGCACGATGCGAGCACGAGCGCGCTCGCCAGCGCGGCCGCCTTGCGCGCACGATGCGTCGCGGCGGCATTCATGACGTTCGATGGGATGGCTTTCATCGCGCGCCGTCCCTTTCGTCGTTCGTGCGAGCCGGCGGGAACGCCATGCGTACCGCCACGAACAACAGCGGCACGAAGAACGCGCCGAGCACCGTGGAGGCGAGCATGCCGCCCATCACGCCCACGCCGATCGCGTTCTGCGCGCCCGACCCCGCGCCTGTGGCGAACGCGAGCGGCGCGACGCCGAGAATGAACGCGAACGACGTCATCAGAATGGGCCTCAGCCGCTGCGTGGCCGCGTCGAGCGCGGCATGCGCGGCCGTCGCGCCGTGCGCCTCGCGTTGCAGCGCGAATTCCACGATGAGAATGGCGTTCTTCGCCGCGAGGCCAATCGTCGTCAACAAACCCACCTTGAAATAGACGTCGTTGGTCTGGCCGAAGGCAAGCGCGGCCACCACGGCACCCGCAATGCCGATGGGCGCCGACAGCATGACCGCGAGCGGAATGGTCCAGCTTTCGTAGAGCGCGGCGAGACAGAGAAACACCACGAGCACCGACATCGCATAGAGCGCGGCCGCCTGATTGCGCGAGAGACGCTCCTGCCACGAGAGCCCTGTCCACTCGTGGCGGTAGCCCACGGGCAGTTGCGCGGCGATGCGGTCGATCTCCTTCATGGCGGTGCCCGAACTCACGCCGCCGGCCGCTTCGCCCTGTATTTCCACGGCGGCGTTGCCGTTGTAGCGCTCCAGTTGTGCTGGGCCCGAGGTCCACCGGCCGCTCGAAAACGAGGAGAACGGCACCATCGCGCCACTCGCGTTACGCACGAACCATTTGTCGAGATCCGACGGCTGCATGCGGGAATCCGCGTCCGCCTGCAGATAAACCTTCTTGATGCGTCCGCGGTCGATGAAGTCGTTCACGTAGTCGCTGCCCCACGCAATGGAGAGCGTCGTGTTGATGTCGTGCAGATTCACGCCGAGCGCGCTCGCCTGTTCTTCGTCGATATCGACGGCGAATTGCGGCGCATCGTCCTGCGCGGCAGGACGCGTGTTCGCCAGCAACGGACTGCGCGCCGCCGCGGTCACCAACTGGTCACGCACGCGCATCAGCCGGTCGCGGCCCCCGCCGTTGCTGTCTTCCAGATAGAGATCGAAGCCGTTCGAGTTGCCCATGCCTTCGATGGCAGGCGGCAGCAGCGCATACACCTGCGCGTCCTTGATGCGCGAGAACGCTTCGCCTGCGCGCTGCACGACCGCCGCTGCCGAGAGCCGCTTCGAACGCCGCTGGTCGAAGTCCTTGAGCCGCACGAACACGAGGCCCACGTTTTGCCCCGATCCGGCAAAGCCGAAGCCTTCGATGGTCATGACGCCTTCCACGGCGTCGCGCTCGTTCTCCAGGTAGTAGCGCGTGACCTCGTCGAGCACGCGAGCGGTCCGGTCGCGCATGGCGCCCGCGGGCAGTTGCACGGAGGTCATCACCATGCCCTGATCTTCGACCGGCAGGAACGAACCCGGCAGCCGCGTGAAGAGCCACGCGAGCGCAACCACGAGCGCCACGAACACGAGCAGGAAGCGATTGCCGCGCGTCATGACGCCCCGCACGCCCGCGCGATACGCGAACGAGCCGCGCTGGAACGTGCGCGCAAACCAGGCGCCAAAGCCGCGGCCATTGTGCTGGGCGTGACTGTGTGCATCGTGACGCTTGAGCAGCGTCGCACACAGCGCCGGCGTAAAAGTCAGCGCCACGAGCACCGAGAGCAGCATGGCGGTGACGATCGTGATGGAAAACTGCCGATAGATGACGCCCGTGGCGCCCGAAAAAAACGCCATCGGCACGAACACAGCAGTAAGCACCGTGGCAATGCCGATCAACGCGCCCGTAATGCCGGCCATCGACTTGCGCGTTGCCTCGCGTGCCGACAGCCCCTCCTCGGCCATCACGCGCTCCACGTTTTCCACGACCACGATGGCGTCGTCGACGAGCAGGCCGATGGCGAGCACCATCGCGAACATCGTCAGCGTGTTGAGGGAATAGCCCGCGATAGCGAGCACGCCGAGCGTGCCGAGCAGCACCACGGGAATGGCCAGCGCGGGAATCAGCGTGGCACGCACGTTCTGCAGAAACACGAGCATGACGACGAACACGAGCACCACGGCTTCGGCCAGCGTCTTCAGCACTTCGTCGATGGAGCGCGTGACGAAGGGCGTGGTGTCGTACGGATAGAACACCTCGACGCCCGCGGGCAGCGTGCCGGAAAGCGAACGGACTGTGGCCTTGACGGCCCGCGCGACGTCCACGGCGTTCGCGCCCGTCGCGAGGTTGATGCCGAGGCCCGAGGCCGGCTTACCGTTGTAGTGCGAGACGAACGTGTAGTTTTCCGCGCCGATCTCGACGCGGGCCACGTCGCGCAGGCGCACGATTGCGCCGTCCGTCGCGCTCTTCACGATGACGTCGCGGAACTCGTCGGGCGTTTGCAGACGGCTGCGCGCGGTGACGGTTGCATTGAGCTGCTGCCCGGCGCGCGCGGGCTGCGCGCCCAATTGACCCGCCGACACCTGTGTGTTCTGCGCCCGAAGCGCCGTTTCGATGTCGCCCGGCATCAGCGCATAGCGGGCGAGCTTGTCGGGGTCGAGCCAGATCCGCATGGCGTAACCCGAACCGAACAGTTGCGTGTTGCCGACGCCCGGCACGCGCTTGATCGTCTCGTTGAGCGTGCTGCCCACGTAGTCGTCCAGATCCGCAGACGACAATTTGCCGTTCATCGAAGCCACGCCCAGCACCATCAGGAAGCTCGCCGACGACTTCGTCACGGAAAGGCCCGTGCTCTGGACGATCTGCGGCAACTGCGAGACGACGAGCTGCAGCTTGTTCTGCACCTGCATCTGCGCCACGTCGGCGTTCGCCTGCTGCGTGAACGTGAGGCGAATCTCCACGTCACCCGTGGCGCTCGACGTGGCCGACATGTACTGCAGATTGTCGAGACCGGTCATGCCCTGCTCGATTACGCGCGTGACGGAGTTCTCCACCGTTTGCGCATCGGCGCCCGGATAAGACGCGCTGATCGATATGGTGGTGGGCGCGATCTCGGGATACTGCGCAACGGGCAGCGTGCGCAGGGCGAGCAGCCCGCCCAGCATGACGACGATGGCGATGACCCACGCGAATACAGGACGCCTGATAAAAAACGCCGACATTGCGCCCTCAACCTCGGCTGGCCTGCCGGTCGCGAATCAACGCGGGGCGCAGCGTGTCCGGCGAATCGGCGCCATCCGCACGAGCGACGGCACGCGTGGGACGAACGGCACCCGTCGTCTTGTCGAGTTCGACGTGCACGGCCGTCACGGTGTCGCCCTCTCTCACGAGCTGGCTGCCTTCCACGATGACCTGGTCGCCGTCGGCCACACCGGTCTGCACGAGCCAGTCGTTGCCGATCTGCCGCGCGCCGGCCAGCGCCTGCTCCACCACCTTGCCATTGCGGACGAAGAGCGCCGTGGCCTCGCCGCGCAGGCCGCGGCTCACTGCGCGCTGCGGAATCAGAAACGCGTGCGGCACGGTGCCCTCGTCCACCACGGCGCGCACGTACATGCCGGGCAGCAGCAGGCGTGACGGGTTGCGCAGCACGGCCCGCAGGATGTACGTGCCGGTGGTTTGATTGACGCTCGATTCGGCGAATTCGAGTTTTCCGGCGTGCGGATAGACCGTGCCGTTTTCGAGCCTCAACTTCACGCCCATGCCGGCCCCCGCCGACTGAAGCCGTCCCGATTCGATCGCCTGACGCAAGGCAAGCAGACTCGCACTGGACTGCGTGAGGTCGACGTTGATGGGGTCGATCTGGCGGATCGTGGTCAACGCTGTAGCCTGGCCCGTGGTGACGAGCGCCCCCGGCGTGAGCGATGACCGGTCGATGCGGCCCGAGATGGGCGCGCGGATGGTCGTGTAGTCGAGCGAGATTCTCGCCGTCTCCACGGCGGCTTTCGCGACGGCCACGTTGGCCCGCGCCTGCGCGAGCACGTCCACTGCGTCCTCGTATTCCTGCTTGCTGATGGCGTTGCGCCGCACCAGGTCGCTGTAGCGGTCGGCCTTCGCGAGCGCGCCGGGCACGGCCGCCTCGGCTTTCACGAGCGCCGCACGTGCACTGTCGTACGCGGCCTGATAGGTCGCCGGGTCGATCTGGTACAGCGCTTCGCCGACCTTCACCTCGCCGCCTTCGCGAAACAGACGCTTCTGGATGATGCCCGTCACCTGCGGACGCACCTCGGCCTCGAGCGAAGCGACCACGCGCCCCGAGAGTTCCGTCGTGAGCGGCACGGTTTGCGCGCGCAGCGTCACCACGCTGACCTGCGCGACCGGACGTTCGTGAGCCGCCTCCCGGTTCGCGGCACTGCCGGGTTCCTTGCACGCAGCGAGGAACGTCAGCATCGCCATCGTCGCGACGCCTTTCGCGATGCGATTACCTCTCATGTCGATCAACCTCTCCACGACTTCACAGCTTTTTCGGCCATGCCGGCCGTTATAAAAAAATGGCCGACCCAAAAAGCGGTCGGCCAAACGACTCCGGCATTCCGAGGGCCTTGCCGGAGCCTTGTGCAAACGGCTTTCAGTTCATCTCTCGCATTCCCCCAGGTCTGTGCATACGATCTACGGCTCGCAGCCATACCGGGATACGCAAGGGACGGTCGCATCATCCGGGCGCGGAACCCATATCGTGTTGAGATATTGTTGAGATTCGATGGAGACAGGGAAGGCGCTGCCTTTCCATCCGCATTCCAATGCGGTCCATCAAATCTCAATAAGAAATCCATAATCGGCGCAGACAATTGGCACGCTTCCTTAACAAGAGCATTTGCTCTTTTCTACCGGCCACAGGCCGGTATTTTTTTAATTAATCATCCTAAATAAAAATAACCGTCGGCCGATAACGGAGTCAGGTTGATCGCGAACGCTGCAAATTTTCGTCGCCGGCAACCTGACCGCACGTTATCCATCTCTTACTCTCAAGAGGACACCGATGCTCAACATCAATACCAATATTCTGTCGCTGACAACGCAGACGAACCTTTCCGGTTCGCAAAGCGCGCTGTCACAAGCCATCAACCGCCTCTCGTCGGGCAAGCGCGTGAACACGGCCGCGGACGACGCTGCCGGCCTCGCCATCGCCACCAGTCAGACTGCCGCCATCAACGCGCTCAATCAAGGCGTGATGAACGCGAACAACGGCATTTCGATGGTGCAGACCGCTTCGGGCGCGATCTCGTCGACCGTGGCCAACCTGCAGCGCATTCGTCAGTTGGCCGTTGAATCGGGCGACGGCTCGCTCGGTTCGGCAGCGCAAGCGAACCTGCAAACGGAAGTCACCACGCGGCTCACCGAAATCAACCGTGTCCAGACGCAGACGACGTTCAACGGTCAGGCCGTGCTCGGCGGTCTGGGCAGCGTGAATTTCCAGATCGGCGCATCGGCGAACCAGACGATCACGGCGAACTTCGGTTCGACCACGTGGAACGCATCGGGCCTCGGCGTCTCCGGCATCGACATCTCGACGACCTCGGGCGCGCAAAACGCGATCACCGCCATCGACGCTGCACTCTCGCAGGTCAATAACTTCCAGGCCACGCTGGGCGCCACGCAGAACACGTTCCAGTCCGCCATCAGCAACACGCAGACGCAATCGACGAACCTGAATTCGGCGCGCTCGCAGATTGTCGATGCGGACTTCGCTTCGGAAACGGCGAACCTCTCGAAGGCGCAAGTGCTGCAACAAGCCGGCATCTCGGTGCTCGCGCAAGCGAACTCGCTGCCGCAGCAAGTGCTGAAGCTCCTGCAATAAGCACAAAAAAGCGGCGCGCTGTGATACCGCGCGCCGCACCTGCTGCGAGAGGGGTGCCGTCCTACCGGCGATTCAGCGTACCGGCCGCGCCGGCGCCGCCGAACAGTTGATTCAGGTAACGCGTGTTGTTCTGCATGGTGGTCATGAGCACGTTGAGCGCCCGAAACTGCGCGTTGTATTGCGCCGTCAGCGTGTCCTGGTAGCGCTTGAGCTGCGTCATATCGTTCGTCACCTTGCCGAGGTCGGCGTTCAATGCGCGCGTGCGTTGTTCGAGCGTGCCGCTCGGCCTCGTGTACGTGCCAATGAACGTGTTCAGCTTCACCGCCACTCCGTTGGTCGGATTGAACAACGCCGGGATCGCCGCACTGTCTTCAGTCAGCGCCTTTTGCAGCTTCGCCGTGTTCACGGAAAGCGTGCCGTCGTGTTGCAGATCGATGCCGACGGACGACAGACTGTACGTTCGCCCGCCAACGGCGACGCCGCCGCTCATCAGACTGCCGAGCCGGTTGGTGATGGCATGGGTCATCGCGTCGCCCAGCAGCGGGCCCGCGCGCGAGGCCACGGGCTGGGACGCGTCCCACGTCAGGCTTTTCTCCGTCGCGATGTAGCCGTTGTAGGCCGCGACGAAATCGGTGATGGCTTTCGTCGAAACCGCCGTGTCGCGCGTAACGGAGAGCGTTTGCGTCGTGCCCACGGCCTCGCCCGTCAGGACGAGCGTGATGCCTGTCAGCGCGCCTTCAATGGTGTTGCTCGCACTGCTCACGGTATTGCCGTCGATCGAAAGGCTCGCGTCCTTGCCCGCGGTGATCTGCCGGAAGCTCGACGTATTGAGTTTCGTGTTGGCACCGCCGCCGGCCGAGATCGTGATGGCGCTCGCGGCGCCGGTCTGCTTCGACGTGAGCACGAGGTGCTGCCCGTCCGACGCCGTCACGATGGCCGCGGAAACACCCGGGTTGCCGGTGGCCGCGTTGATGGCCTTGGCGAGGCTCGCAAGCGAACTGCCCGCGTCAACGTCGATCTGCATCGTGCGGCCGCCCACGCCGACCGTCAGCGTGCCGGCGCCCAGACGCTCGTCGCGCGCGAATGCCTGCGACGAAATCTTGTTCGCGCTGGCCAGGTGGTTCACGGCAATGCTGTACGTGCCAGGGGCCGCGTCCGTCGCGGCCGTCGCCTTCAGGCCGTTGCCGCTCATCGTCGCCGTGAGGGTATTGAGCGCCGTGCCGTCCGTGAATCCCCGCAATGCGGATTGCAGCGACGCAAGCACCGCCTGAATCTTGCCGACCGCCGAAAGCTCCACGTTATCGGCGCTCTGCTTTCTGCCGAGCATGTCTGATTGCCCCGCGGTCTTCGCGGTAACGAGCGCCGACACGAGCGTATCGACGTCGATGGACGAGCGCGTCGCGCCGCTGATGATGGACTGCGTCGCTTGCCGGATCAGGGCAGCAGTATCGTTCGAAGAAGAAGTGGTCGTCGTCATGCGCGGGCTCCGGGCAGGCGGTTCGTTTAACTGATTACCCCGCTAGTGACGCATGGTTCCGTTGAGGTTCGGTCGAATTCATATGGATATCTGATGAATTCCGTTTGCCATTCGAGCGCGTGAACGACGTCGCGCCGCGGCGTTCGTGGCGTTGCGATCTCACGTGTCGAGACACGATGGAGATTCGATGAACCGCGTTGTATGCCGATGCGTTTGGCCACAGCATGTCCGCGCGAAGCGGCCTGCCTTCGATGGCCGTCAGCATCATCCCCACGCAGGCGGCTTCAACTGGAAACGGAGACCATCATGGGTTATCAGCAAGGACTGAGCGGATTGGCAGGCGCGTCGAAAGACCTCGACGTGATCGGCCACAACATCGCGAATGCGCACACCACCGGCTTCAAGCAAGGGCAGGCGCAATTCGCAGACATCTATGCAAACTCGGTCGCCACGGCGGTGCACAACCAGATCGGCCTAGGCTCGCGGCTCGCCGGCGTCGAGCAGAACTTCTCGCAAGGCACCATCACGACGGACAACGTCGCGCTGCACGTCGCCATCAACGGCAATGGCTTTTTCCAGATGTCGAACCAGGGCGCGCTCACGTACACGCGTAACGGCGTGTTCCAGCTGGACCGCAACGGCTTCATCACGAACGCAGACGGCCTGAAGCTGATGGGCTACGCCGCGAATGCGAACGGTATTGTCGAAACGGCGAATACGGTTCCATTGAAAGTGCCGACCACGAACATCGCGCCGACCGCCACGACGACGATCACAGCGAGCCTCAACCTGAACGCGCGCGACGCGCTCAAGCTCGGCACGCCCACCGTCACCGCAACGGGTGCGCTGAAGAGCAAAGGCGCGGTCATCACGGACGCCACCCAGGGCAGCAACGCGGACACGTGGACGCTGACCTTCACGAGCCCCACGACTTACGACCTGACGTCGAGTTCCGGCGTGTCGCAAACGGGCCTGACGTATGCGGCCAATGCGCCGATCAAACTCGCGACGGGCGCCACGCTCACGCTCACCGGCGCAGCCGTGGCAGGCGACAAAGTGACCGTCACGCCGAACCCGATCGCGTTCAACGCAACGGACAGTTCCACCTACAACTTTTCGACGTCGGTGCCCGTGTACGACTCGCTCGGCGGCGAGCAATCGGTCGCGATGTATTTCGTGAAGAAGGCGCCCGGCACATGGGACGTCTATGCGGGCGTGCCCGGCAACGTGCCGGGTACACCCATCGGCAGCACGAAATTCGACACCTCGGGCAACCTCGCCGGCACGGTGGATGCGACGGGCAAACCGACCGCCACGGCGCTCGCGTTCAATTTCGCTGTCGCCAACGGCAACGGTTCCGCCACGCCGCAACCCTTGCTGCTCAAGCTGGGCGGCACGACGCAGTTCGGTGGCCGGGACGGCATCAACGCGCTCGCGCAAGACGGCTTCTCCGCAGGCCAGCTCACGCACTTCACGATAGGCAACGACGGCATGCTGACAGGCAAATACACGAACGGCCAGACGATGGCGCTGGGTCAGATCGCGCTCGCCAACTTCGCGAACCAGAACGGTCTCGTGAATCTGGGCAACAACGCGTTTCAGGAAACGGCCGCGTCCGGCGTCGCGCAGATATCGGCGCCCGGCTCGACGAACCACGGCACGCTGCAAGGCGGAGCAACCGAAAATTCGAACGTCGATCTGACCAACGAACTGGTGAACCTGATTACCGCGCAGCGCAATTACCAGGCCAACGCGCAAACCATCAAGACGCAGCGCATGGTCGATCAGACGCTCATGAACCTGTAACGCTCCGGCGCCTGTCCGTGAACCGTTCCTGCCGCTGAAGCCGGCAGGAACCGCCGAATTCAGCTCATCGATCCGACGAGTTCGGCATACATGCCGCAGTGCGAGACGAGGCTCTCGTGGTCTCCGCGCTCGACGACGCGTCCCCTGTCGAGCACGATGATCTGGTCCGCGTTGCGTACTGTCGAAAGCCGATGCGCGATGGTGATGGTCGTGCGGTTCTTCGCGAGCGCGTCGAGTGCATCGGCAAGCAGGCGCTCCGTTCGCGTATCGAGCGCGCTTGTCGCTTCGTCGAGCAGCAGCACCGGCGGATTGCGCAGCACGGTGCGCGCCAGCGCGAGCCGCTGCTTCTCGCCGCCCGAAAAGCGATAACCGCCTTCGCCTACGCGCGTGGCGTAGCCCTGCGGCAGCGACGCCACCACGTCGTGCACCTGCGCCACGCGTGCAGCGGCAATCAGTTCGTCGTCGCTCGCGTCCGGTTTGGCGAAACGCAGGTTGTCCGCAACGGATGCGTTGAACAGATACGGCTGCTGCGTCACGACGCCGAGCATGTCGGTCAGCGACGCCAGGCTCATGTCGCGTACGTCGATACCGTCGTAGCAGATACGCCCGCCCTGCACGTCGTAGAGGCGCGCGAGCAGGTAGGCCAGCGTGGTCTTGCCCGAACCCGTGGGCCCCACGATGGCCACGTGCGAGCCTGCCGGAATGTCGATGCTCACGCCGCAGATCGCCGGCCCATCGCTGCCTTCATAGCGGAACGTCACGTTATCGAGCCGCACGTCGCCACGCATGGCCGCGCGCGAAAGCGTCACGGCGTGCGGACGTTCGGTAATGCCCACCGGTTTGTCCAGATAATCGAAGATGCGCACGAACAGGGCACGCGCCGTGCGCAGCTCGATACCGGCGGCGAGAATTTCCTCGAGCGGCCAGAACAACTGCTCCTGCAACGTGATCATGGCGACGAGCGTGCCGATAGTCATGGGCATGCCGAGATTCATGAACGTCGCGCCGGCAAGCAGCGTGAGCGCGGGCAGCACGGAAAGCGCGAAGTAGACGAGGCTCCACTCCCACTGCCCTGCGGAGTGCGAGCGCACTTCGAGATGCGCCACATCGCGCGACGTGCGCGTGAATCCGCCCAGCAGATGGCGCAGACGTCCCGTGGTGCGCGCGAGCACGATGCCGCCCACGGAAAGCGACTCGTGAATGGTCGAGGACAGATCCGCAATACGCTTCTGCTGCTCGTGCACGATGGCCTCGCGCATGAGCCCGATGCGATATTGCAGCCACGCGAGCCCCGGTATGACCGCAAACGAAAGCAGCGCGAGGCGCCAGTCGAGCACCAGCATGGCAACCGACGTCATGACGACCACGCTTGCGTTCCGGGCGGCTTCCACGGCGGTGTGCGTGATGAGCGCCTGCAGGCCGCCGATGTCGCTGGCAATGCGCGCCTGGATTTCGCCCGACCGCGTGTTCGTGAAGAACGACAGCGACAGGTTCTGCAAATGCCCATATACGCGAACGCGCAGGTCGTGCAGGATGGCCTGCCCGATGCGGGTCGACACGAAGGTTTGAATCGTGCTCGCGATGGCGGTGGCGGCCGCGATGGCGACCAATACCGCGACCAGCCCCAGCAGAAGACGCAGATCGCCCTTCGGGAGCGCTTCGTCGATGATGCGGCGAATGACGAACGGACCGGCCACGCCGGCAATCGAGGCGAACAGCATCAACGCCGGCACGACGGCGAACTGCAACGAATAGGGCTTGAAAAGCGCGAGAATTCTGCGCAGGTAAGCATGCCTCGCAGCATGCGTGTGGCGACTCATCGAATACCTCTGGATAGCGAACCGACGCCGCTCGTCGGCACGCGCATCCTCGGTTGTTCGTCGCCACGCCGTATGGAGTTTCGATGGAGATTCGATGAAGGCTTGTGCGGGCATCACCACCGCGCGGCCGTTGCGATTCGCCTGCGGATTCGCCTTCACCATGAAAAAAGGCCAACCCGCAAGGGCTGGCCAGGGAGGCTCCTACTCCACGGACCAACGCGCGGAGCCTCGGGCGAACTGCACGACACCCACGCTCGGGCTTACGTTTCGCCAGCCGGCTCGTATGCTCCGCAAAACGAAACGTTCGACATCGGCCACGAATGGCCCGTGTCGTCCGTCAGAATCCAGTCTCCGGCGTTCACTTCGCGCCAGCCGTCAGGCGTCGCCATCATCCACTTGCCGCAGCGAAGCTGCACGTGCGGATGTTTCTCCGGGAAAAACCAGCGGCTGGCTTCCACGATGACACCATCCCGTCTGCGAAAGCGCATCCCCGTACCTCGTCGTGTTGTTTTCGCGTCTATTCCGAAGCGCCGCGGTGCGCGGTGTCGTGAAGTGCGCATGAACGCGCCCTGCAGCCGCGCTGTATCGGCGTGCGCCCATCATAGGCGCGCGGGCGCCGGATCGTGTTGAGATACCATGGAGATTCCGTGGAGACCATTAACCGGTGTCTCGCACTGTGCCAGCATGGCAGTCCTGAACGAGTGACCGATCGCGGCCCGAGACCCGAGACAACAGCATGAACAATGCGCTGATCCTGATTGCCGAAGACGAACCGGAAATTGCCGAAATACTCGATGCGTACCTCGTACGCGAAGGATTTCGCACCTACCGCGTCACCGACGGGCAAACCGCCATTGACGTGCATCCCGTACTCAAGCCGGACCTCGTGCTGCTCGACGTGAAGATGCCGAAGAAAGACGGCTGGGAAGTGCTGGTCGAATTGCGTCGTCGCAGCAATACGGCCGTCATCATGTTGACGGCGCTCGACCAGGCCATCGACCGCCTGCAAGGCCTGCGTTTCGGCGCCGACGACTATATCGTGAAGCCCTTCAATCCCGTGGAAGTCGTCGCACGCGTGAGCGCCGTGTTGAGACGTGTCGGCGTGTCGCGCGCGCCGGGAGTGCTGCGCGTCGGCAAGCTCGAAATCGATACCGAGCGTTACGTCGCCAAGGTGATCAGCGAAGCGGGCGAAGCATCGCTCGCGCTCACGTTGACGGAATTCCGCATATTGGCGCACCTCGCGAAATCGCCGAGCCGCGTGTTCAGCCGCGGCGAACTGGTCGACGCCTGCCTGCCGGGCGGCGACGCGCTGGAGCGCACCGTGGACAGCCACGTCTCCAATCTGCGCAAGAAGCTAGACCAGGGCGGTGCGCCGGGCATGATGTCGGTGGTGCGCGGCGTAGGCTACCGCCTCATGGAAAGCTGATGCCCACGCCCGAAGGGCCGATGCCGCAGCGCGGCCGGTTGAGCCGGCAGATCGTCATGTCGATGGGGCTCGTCGCGCTTATCACGACACTGATCGCGTTCGTGGGCTCGTTCGTGATCTACGGCCTGCTCTATACGTTCCTGCCGCCCCCGCCTGGTCCGCCCGAGGACATGCTCATTCCGCAGGCGCCGGACTACCTGATCTTCGCCGCGCTGCTGCTCGTGGCGCTTATCGTCGCCGTCATCATTGCGCTGCGTCTGGCGCGGCGCATTCTCGCGCCGCTCAATTCGCTTGCCGAGAGCGCACGCCGCATCGCAACGGGCGACCTTGCGGCGCGCGCGGTGCCGGGCGACCGTTCGCTCGGCGAAACGGCGCATCTCGTCGACGACTTCAACACGATGGCCATGAAACTCCAGGACATGGCCGCCGACATGGCCGCCTGGAACGCCGCCATTGCGCACGAACTGCGCACGCCGCTCACCATTCTGAAGGGGCGCTTGCAGGGGTTGAGCGACGGCGTGTTCGAGCCGCACGAAGCGCTTTTCCGCGGACTGCTGTTCCAGGTGGAAGGCCTCTCGCGTCTTGTCGAAGACTTGCGCGTCGTCACGCTGCAAGACAGCGGCCGCCTGCAAATGCGCATCGAGCCTACCGAGATCGGCGCCGAAGTGGAACATGCCGTCGATTCGATTCGTCCTGCGTTGGAAGAAGCGGGGCTGCGCGCCGAACTTCGCATCGTGCCGGTCATTCTGCGTTGCGACGGCCCTCGCATCCGGCAGGCGCTGCTGGCGTTGCTCGACAACGCGCGCCGCTATGCGCATCCCGGCCGGCTGCGTATCGACGTGGAGCCGCGCGACACGCATGTGGTGCTGCGCGTGGAGGACGACGGCCCTGGCCTCACGCCGGAATTCGCGCGTCACGCCTTCAATCCGTTCACGCGCGGCGACGCATCGCGTTCGCGCGAATCCGGCGGCTCGGGGCTCGGGTTGTCCGTGGTGCGCGCCATCGCGATGGCCCATGGCGGCGACGTGCGCTATGTGCCGTCCAGCGCGGGCGGCAGCATCTTCGAAATCGACATTCCGCGCGCGCCCGTTCCCGAACCCGAACCGTGATGCCGGGCGCCTACGGCGTGTAAGTACCCAGCCGCCGATAATGCTCCGCCGACACCCGCCGCAACCGCGCGGCCAATGCCACGCCAAGCAGCACCGCGAGCGGCACGAGCGAGCACAACGCGTCGGCCAGCCAGCCGCTGGCACCGGTCAACACGTCGAAATGCCTGATCGCCGTCACGAGCACATAAGTTAGCAGCACGCACGAAATGGCCGGCAGTGCCTGCGTGCGCATCCAGCTCTCGCCTCTCACGGAATGATGGGCCGAGCGCTTGCGAAAAAAACCGATCACGGCAGCCGACGTGATCGCCATGAGCAGGATCACGCACAGCGTCGCCACGTTCGAAAGCCACGCAAACAGCTGGAGCACCGGGTCCGCATGCAGCAGCGCGAACAGGCCCACCACCACCGCGGCGATGCACGATTGCAGCAGCGACCCGACGTGCGGGCTCTGATGCTGGCAATGGGCGCGGCCCAGCACTTGCGGCAGCAAGCGGTCGCGTCCGCTGGCGAAGAAATATCGGGCCGCGGAGTTATGGAAGGCGAGCAGCCCGGCGTAGATACTCACGATGAAGAGCACGCGGATCACCTGCGTCAGTCCGTGGCCTGCATAGCGGTCCGACAGACCGTAGATGAAGGTGGTGGGGTCCTGCATGGCCTGTAGCGCGGGAACGATCTTGTTGGCGCCCGCCCCCACCACCATCGCCCAGAGCGAGAGCGAATAGAACGCGCCGATCAGCAGCACGGCCGCAAACGTGGCAATGGGAATGGCACGTTTCGGGTCTCGCGCTTCTTCGCCGTAAATCGTGGTGGCCTCGAAACCGATGAACGCGGCGAAGCAGAACAGCAGTCCGATGGAGGGCGAACCGCTCGATACGGCGGCCGGTTTGAACGCGTCCAGGTTGACGCCCGCTTCGCCGCCCTTGAGCAGGATGCAGGCATCGAGCACGAGGATGGTCAGATACTCGGCCGTCACCATGACGGAGAGCAGGCGCGCCGAGAGATCGATCTGCCGGTAGCCGAGTATCGCGACGCTCGCCAGCGCCATGAACGAATAGACCCACCACGGCAACACCAGATGAAAGGTGGTTGAAACGGTGTCCGAAACAACGGCGCCGAAGAGACCATAGACGCCGATCTGAAGGATGTTGTAGCAGAACATGGCGAGCATGCCTGCGCCACCGCCCAGAAGACCGCCCAGGCCGCGGCACGAAAACGCGTAGAAGCCCCCGGCATTCGTGACGTGGCGTGCCATCGCGGTATACCCGGCGGAAAACGTCAGCAGAATGCCGAGCGTCAGGAGCAGCAGCGCGGGCGTGCCGGGGCCGTTGCCCAGCATGATGCCGATGGGAAAGCCGCCCGCCAGCACGCTCAACGGGCTCGCCGCAGAAACGACGAAGAAGATGATGAAGCCGATACTCAAGGCGCCCTGCCTGAGCCCGGGGTGCGGGGCCTGCGTCTGCTGAAGCATTACGTCTCCTCCGTCATGTGTAGGTATAGTCGGGCCGGCACACCGCCCGTCGGTCCCGCGCCGGAGGTGCGGCACACACGCCCGCGCGTCGATCCGGCTACACGAACCCGATGTTAGAAGTCCATTATTCGCGCCGTTAGCCCGAATCGGCACAATGCAGGATTGGCGATAAACTACCACGCCATAAAACGCGATTTCCCTGCTGAAATCCCGCAATACGAGCCTGCCGCGAAAGGCCGGATCTGACCACAGCGGCCCTCGTCGAAGCCTTTTTGCCCAACCTGTTTCACTACGGATCGTTCATGTCGAGCCTCACCAAAATGCTCTCCATTCTCGATGTCTTCTCGTCTTCGGCCATGTCGATGACGGCGGAGGGCATCGCCGAACACATGGGGTTCTCCCGCACCACGTGCTACCGCTACGTCAAGGAACTGGTTTCCGTGGGCCTGCTCGTGAGCCACAACGGCGCTTACACGCTGGGCCCGCGCATCATTCATCTCGACTACAACATGCGCCAGTCGGACCCGATGCTGAAGGCAGCCACGCCCGTGGTGCAAAAGCTCGCGCAACTTACGGGCGGCGATGCGCTCGTTTCGAGCCTGTACGACGAACAGATCATCAACGTCCTGCACGAAACCGGCGTGGAGAACCTGCAACTGGGCTTCGGACGCGGGCGCATCATGCCGCTCTTTCACGGCGCGTCTTCGAAGGCGATCGTCGCTTCGATGTCGCGCACACGCCTCAAGCGCCTGCACGAACGGCACCGCGCGGAAATGGGCGAATTCGAAGAGTGGACCGCGTTCTGGCGGCACTGCCAGCACATCGTTGAAACCGGCTACTGCATTTCGCGCGGCGAACTGGACTCAGGGTTCGTCGGTATTGCCGCGCCCATCGCTGCCGCGAGCAGCGGCGACATCGGCAGCAGCGTGTCGCTGGTGTTTCGCGAAGAGCACTTTTCGCTGTTCGACCAGAGCGTGCTCGGCAAGCTTCTGGTCGATGCGGCGACGCGAATCGGCGAGGCCATCTGAACTGTCGATACCCGCCTTCTTTCAATTAAGTTGCGTCACGAATTTCGTGACCAGATAGCCGTCGAAGGTTTCCGTGCCGCCTTCGCTGCCGAACCCGCTTTCCTTCACGCCGCCGAACGGAATTTCGGCGGGCCCCATGCCGAAGTGGTTGATGTTGACCATGCCCGCTTCCAGGTTGCGGCTGATGCGGTGCGCGTTGCGCGACGAGGCGGTGAACGCGTAAGACGCGAGCCCGAAGGGCAGTCTGTTCGCTTCGGCAATCGCTGCGTCGAGTTCGTCGAACGGCACGAGCGCAGCGATGGGACCAAACGGTTCCTCGCACATCAGGCGTGTATCGGCGGCTGGCGCAAGCACCACGGTCGGCGCGAAGTAATGGCCGCGACTGAAAAGGCGTGTGCCGCCCGCTGCGATGTCTGCGCCCTTCGCTTTGGCGTCGCTCACGAAGGCTTCCATTTCGGCCACGCGCCGCGCGTGCGCGAGCGGGCCCATCGTGACGCCGGGTTCGAGGCCGTGACCCACGCGCAGCGTCGCCATCGCGTCGAGCCAGGCCGAGACGAAGCGCTCATACACGCGGCGCTGCACGAAGAAGCGTGTGGGCGAGACGCACACCTGCCCGGCATTGCGAAACTTGTAGGCGGCGAGCATGGCCGCGGCGCGCCCCACATCGGCGTCGTCGCAGACGATTACGGGCGCGTGGCCGCCCAGCTCCATCGTCATGCGCTTCATGTGCGCGCCGGCGAGTGCGGCCAGTTGCTTTCCGACGGGCACCGATCCCGTGAATGAAATCTTGCGCACCTTCGGCGACTCGATGAGTTGCGTCGAGACTTCGGACGGCACACCCCACAGGACGTTCAGGCAGCCCGGCGGCAGCCCCGCGTCGTGAAACACACGGGCAAGCGCAACGATGGCGCTGGGCGCCTCTTCCGGTCCTTTCAACACGAGCGTGCAACCGGAGGCGAGTGCGGCCGCAATCTTGCGCAACGCCTGGTTGAACGGAAAATTCCACGGCGAAAATGCGGCGCACACGCCAACCGGCTCGCGCAACACCGTCTGCTGCACGTCGGGCGAACGCGCCGGCACCACGCGCCCGTAGACGCGCCGCCCCTCTTCGGCGTGCCATTCGAGATGTTCGGCCGACGATGCCACCTCGGCGACTGCCTCGTGCAACGGCTTGCCCTGGTCCATCGTGATATGGCGGCCAATGTCGGCGGCTCGTTCGCGGATCAGCGCCGCTGCCCTGCGCAGAATGTCGGAACGCGCGAGCGGCGACTCGTTTTTCCATCGTCCGAATGCGCGATGCGCTGCATCGATGGCGCGCGCGACGTCGTCTGCGTCGGCAAGCGGCAGCTCTCCGATCACCGCCTCCGTTCCGGGGTCGAAGACGGCGCGCGTGCGACGATGGCCGGCGGCATGGAACACCCCATCGATATAGAAGCAGAGCGACGGATAGACCGACTCATGCGCCGGCGAAGAAGAGACGTTCGATGACATGGGCGTATTCAACTGGGGTTGGTCTTGAGTGACTCGATCACGCTCGCGAACGCCACATCACTGAAGCGGCCGGCGCGCGAGCATGCCGCCGATTTCCTGCTTGAGAATCAGGTTCTCCTGTCGCACGAGCAGATGGCGCACCTTGCCGCGAAAGTCCTTGAATGCAGCGTCGGCCATCAACCGCGCGCGACGTTCGGCGCGGTCCTGAAGCGACTCGAAGCCCCACAGATACACGAGCTGGTTGAGTGGACCGACTTCGGTCGTATAGCAGCCGAGCATCGTGCCGAGAATGCGTTCCTGCGCCTCGCGCCCGTGCTCGGCATACAGCCGCAGATAGTCCACTGTGCCGCCCGGCACGAGCGTGTAGATACGCTGCTCAACAAACATCGGCTTCCTCCCGCTGTAAAGATGCGAACGCCTGAAAGCGGCTGGCCAGATGCGACAGCCCCATCACGTCGGTCTGGGCAGCAACGTAACGGTCGGGCCGTACGAGCACGATGGGCCCCGGATGCTTCTCGAACCAGTCGGCCAGCGCGTTGTCGACGTCCTCCACGCACTCGCTGCCGTACGCGCTATCTACGCGGCCTTCGCGCGACCTGCCGCTGCGCGAGCGGTTCACCTGCACGAATTTCACGCCGAGCGCATGCCAGTAGCGCCGGTCTTCAGCCGAGAGATACGCGAGCGGGTCGCAACGCCAGCCCACGATCGCGAACCACGGACCCAGTACGTCGTCGAGCTTGCGGCGCACGCCGTCCGCCGTTTCAACGTCGGGCTGCACGATCATCTTGCCCGTGGCGCTGGAGGTGCCTGGCAGCACGACGCCGTTCGTGTAGCTTGGCATGGGCTTGAAGCGCATCTGCAGCACGTAGTTGCGCAGTCCGGGTGCAAGGCGCGCGAGGCTGAAGAAACTGTCGCGCAGCCATGCCGCCGCGCGATTCGTTGGCATGAGCATGGCCCCGAAGGTATCGGCCAGATCGATCATGGCGCGCACGTGGTCGAGCCGCTCGGACTCGTAGGTGCGCAACACCTCGGGCCGCAGCCGGCCTTGAACCACGCCCGCCAGCTTCCACGCCAGGTTGCCGACGTCGCGCAAGCCCGCGTTGAGCCCCTGGCCGATCCAGGGCGGCGTCAGATGCGCCGCGTCGCCGATCAACGCGACGCGGCCCACCAGGAAGCGGCTGGCCACGCGCGAATGGTGCGTGTAGGTTCGCGCGCGCACGATCTCGATTTCGTCGACGTTGTTGACGTACGGCGCGATGAGCCGCCGGATCGATGCGGGCGTGGCTATCTCTTCCTCGTTCTCGTGAGGGAACACGAGAAACTCCCAGCGCCGGTAATTGAACGGCAGATACACGCAGACGTTCGGCCGGCGCGGGTCGCACACGAGCGCCGTACAGGGCTGGTCCATGTCCGCGTTCCTGACGTCGGTCACCACCCACTTGATGGGATGCGTCGTGCCCTCCAGCTTCACGCCCAGCATCTCGCGCAGCGGACTGCGGCCGCCGTCCGCCGCCACGACATAGTCGGCTTCGAGCACGTACGTCTGACCGTCTGCGCGGCGAACGTGCAACGTCACGCCGGCGTCGTCCTGCTGCAGATCCACCACTTCTTCAGTAAGCCGAAGCGATACGTGCGGATAGCGTTTGAGCCCTGCACGCAAGGTCTTTTCCGCAAGCTGCTGCATGAAGATGTTGCGTCGCCACCAGCCGAATTCGCGCCCGGAAGGCCGGATATCGGCGAAGCACTGCCCGTTCGCCTTGAACATGCGCAGCGGCACGTTCTGGATGATGTCGCGGCACAGTTCGTCTGCGATCCCCGCGGTCTGGAAGAGGCGCAGCGCTTCGTCGTCTATGCCGACCGCGCGCGGAAACTCCACGATTTCCGGGGTCTTTTCGATAACCACCGTGTCGATGCCGTACAGCCCCAGCATGTTGGCCATCGCGGCGCCGTTGGGTCCTGCGCCCACGACGACGACCGACGGCCGGTGTCTGTTGTCCGTCTTCACGGCTTACGTCCCCTCGCGCCAGGCTGCGTCGTTCAGATTGTCGAGCCACGCACGCAGCGCGTTGTTGAACGCGGCAAGCTGATCGTCGTGGACGTAGTGCGTTGCGTGCGGAATGCTCACCGTAGAAATGTGCGCCGAAGCCGTGGCCATCTGCTTCAGCGTCGCCTCGGAAAGAAAATCCGAATCGCCTCCGCGCACCACGAGCGTCGGCATCGTCAGGCCCCTCACGAACGGCCACAAATCCACCAGTTGCTCGGGCGTTGCGGCAAGACGCGCCGCGGCGATGCCGGCCGCGTCATGCCGCCAGACGATGCGGCCACTTTCGGCGGCCTTCAGCGAGTGCGCGACGCGCGAGTCCAGCGCGGCATCCGGTATGTTGGGCCGTTGGCGCCGCCAGAACGCGCGCGCGTCGTCCCAGGAGTCGAAGGCATCAGGCGTGTCGCGCAATTCGCGTCTGATTCGCTCCGAACCCTGCGAGCTTGCCGACGCGCCGGGCCCCATGTCTTCGATCACCAAACCCGCGAGGCGCGTGGGATGCCTGCCCGAGTAGACGAACGCGTTGGCGCCGCCCATCGAATGACCGGCGAGCACGAACCGGCGCAGCCCCAGCGCGTCCACGAGCACTTCGAGATCGCGGACATAGGCCTCGGCGTAGTAGTTGCGCTGCGGGTCCCAGTCGCTCAACCCGCGGCCGCGCTGGTCGAGCGCAATCACGCGGTAACGGTCGACCAGTGCCGCTGCCACGGGCTCCCACGTGCACGCATAACTGCGCAGGCCATGCAGCATCACGATGGGCGGCGCGTCCTCGTGTCCCCAGGTGACGTAGCGCAGCCGCAGCCCGTCGCTCGCTATCCAGCCTTCCTGCGCCGGCAAGGTGTTCATCGCTCGCTCTCCACGCTGTTGTTCTGTCTAGACGAGGCCGTCCTTGCCGACGACCTCCGACGACTTGAGACCGCCGAGCCGCGCATGCAGGCGGCCGCGCGTCGCGAAAGCGAAGATGGCGACCACTTCGTCGGCGTTCGGGGCATCGGGGAACAGACACGTCATGGTGTCGTAGTGCGACCGGACGTACAGGGCGTCTTTGTGCGCGAGCGGGACATCGATCACCGTGTTGATGCCACCGCGTTTTCCCGTGGACGGCACCCAGGCCTTGCCGCCGCCCAGCGCCTTGCGCACCGGGTCGGCAAACATCGCCGTGAGCAGTGCGTTACCGTGTTCGTACTCGCCCGCTGAGCCGACGAGGCAAGCCTTGCCGTAACTCTCGATGTTGGAGTCGCCATTCAGCTCGCGGATTCTGCGAGCGAACTCCGCGCCCAGCGCAGGCGAGGGCGCCACGAGTTCATCCAGATTCTGGCTGAAGCGTCCGGCGTAGGGGTTGTGGATCACGGCGGCAATCACGATCTTGCGCAGCGGTTCGCCGTCGGCCAGTTCACCCGATTCGTTGGCGAGCGCGTCTTCGATCTGCGTGTACCACTTGCGAATGTGATAGGTCTCGAAATTGGCGGTCTTGCTCATTAACAGTACTCCGAAATGTATGAGTTGGACGTGCACGGCACATCGGTCATGGGTTACTCGAACAGCGGTTCCAGCTGGGTCGGATCGCTTGGGGCGTGGTGCTCGTTCAACACCCGCTTTCCCTCCTCGTCGTCTTTCACCATCTCGCAGAAGAATTCGAGGCGGTTGCCGTCCGGGTCGGTGAAGTACACGCCAATGCCCACCTTGTGATCGGTAATCTTCACGATGGGCACGTTACGCCGGAGCAGCATGCCGTAGAGGCGACGCAGTTCCGTGAGGTCGCCGGCAATTTCGAGGCCATAGTGTTGCAGGCCGATGGTGCCGAGTTCGGCGTCCGACGCCGCACGGATCAGCGCGATATCGTGGTGCTTCTTGCCGAACGACATGAATACCCACTGTTCGCTGCGTGCAGTCTCGGTCATGCCCAGCACCTCGGCATACCATTCGCTGGAGGCGACAGGGTCGCGCACGAAAAGCGACAGGTGCGTGCGCTGGATCTTTGGCGTGCGCAGCGGCAACCCCGATGCATTCGCTGCGCGCACGCGTTGCTCTATTTCCGAAGGCGTCATGGCTGGTCTCCTTCATCCATCAGTGCGTGGATTGCACGTGGGCGACCAGCGGCGCCTCGAACGGCGTCCATGCCACCGCCGTGATTTCGCTGAATTCGCGCCATTGCTTTGTCCAGCGTCGGCCGCCATCGTGCGAGCAGAACAGATGGCCGTACTTGGTGCCTGCATAGACGCGCTCCGGCTGCGCGGCGTGCACGCCAAATGCCCAGAACGTGGAGTTGGGCGGCGTGTCGAGCTCCATCTCGATCCACTCGTGGCCGCGGTCGCACGAACGGTAGATGCGCGTACGGCTGCCGGGCGTGCCGTCTCCGATGGCCATGAGCAGATCGCCGTCCGGTCCGGGCAACTGCGTCGCAGTGCGCGTGTAGTAAAGGCCGTCGAAGCGCTCGCGCGAAAGTTTGCCGTCCCATGTCTGGCCATCGTCTTCGCTCACGTAGACAGCGTTCACGGTAAGCAGCACGGTGGTTTTCGCCTTGTCGGGCGTAGCGGGCAGCACCGTGATGGCATGAATGTCGCTGTTGCGGATGGCCGTACCGGGGCCGTCGATGCGGGTCCAGCTCGCCCCCGCGTCGCGGCTGCGCCAGGCACCGCCCTCTTCCAGGCCGAACCACACGTCGCGACTGTTATCGGGATCGACGCAGACAGTCAGCAGGCGCGGACGATGAACGCCCGAGCAGAACTCCGGGAATTCGGGCGTCGCACGCGTCCAGGTGAGCCCGGCGTCCGTCGATTTGTAGAGCGCTGCCCGCGAAGGCGCGCCCGTACCGGCATAGAGCACGGAGGGATGATTCGGGTCGATCGCGATGGACCAGACCGTCAGGCCATTCAGGATATTCGTTGGCCGGTGCCAATGCGCGCCGCCGTCGTCGCTGATACACAGGCCCGAGTCCGCTCCGGCATAGATGCGCGAGGGCGTGGAAGGATCCACCGCCAGTGCGCGAACGATGCCGTCGAACTCGATGGGTTCTTCGAGGCCAAGGCGATGCCAGGTCTTGCCGTCGTCGTTGGAGCGCAGAATGCCTTGCCCCGCGGTTGCGACCAGTACTGTTGCACTCATCAATCTGTACTCCTTCATGTCAAAGGAAAATGCCGCGCGTGAGGCCGCCGTCGCAGCCCACGGATTCGCCGGTGATGGAGCCCGACTTCGGCGAGGCCAGGAACGCCACGATCCAGCCCATTTCTTCGGGCTGCAAAACACGGCGAATCGGCGTGGCCTTCACGTAGTTGGCTTCCACCTGATCGGCTGTGAGCCCCTGCTTTTGCGCTTCCTTTTCGTAAAGCTCGTGGATGTGCGGCGTTTCCACCACGCCGGGGTGAATCGTATTGACCGTGATGCCATGCGGACCCAACTGGTCCGAGAGCGTCTTGGTCATGTGCACGACCGCGACGTTGCGCATGCCCGAAAGCTGCTTGCTGCCACGCCCCGTGAGCCCGCCGATGTTGATGATGCGACCGAAGCCGTTGCGTCGCATGTAGGGTGCCGCCGCTTTCGCACAGCGCAGATAGCCCACCACCTTGATGTCGATGTCCTGCAGCAGGCCGTCGGGGTCCGCGTTTTCCAGCTCTGCGCGCACGAGCCCGCCCGGATGCGCGGCGCCGTTCAGCAGAATGTCGAGCCGCCCGAAGCGCTCGACGGTTGCGGCCATCGCGGCTTCGACCGAGGCCATGCTCGTGGTGTCCACGCTGACCGGCAGAATCGCGCCAACGGTGTCGCCGGCCGGCGCGAGCGCCTCGCGAATTTCCGCCGCGGCCGTTTCGAGGTGTTCCATGCGGCGGGCCGCAATGGCAACGTTGACGCCCTCGCGCGCCAGTTCCAGCGCGACCGCCTTGCCGATCCCCATGCTGCCGCCGGTAATGAAGGCGACCTTTCCTTTGAGTTGCAAATCCATGACGAAGCCCGTATTCAGGAAGTAGTGAAGTTGCGATTCAAGGCAGCCGCATCTCGATCAGGCGCGGTCCATCGGTGTCCGCAAGTGCGCCTGCGAGCGCCTGTTCGAGCGCGCGAGTCGTGCCTACCGCTTCAGCCGGCACGCCGTAGCCGCGCGCCAACGAAAGCCAGTCGATGGGCGGGTCGTCGAGCAGCGTGAGGCGACGCGAGTTCGGCATGTCGTCCGGAAATCCGCTGCGCTTCAACTCGGTCTGAAGGATTCCGTAACGTCTGTTCGAGGCGATCAGAACGACGATGGGCAGGCGCTCCCGCGCCATGGTCCAGAGCGACTGAATCGTGTACTGCGCGCTGCCGTCGGACTGCAGCGCAAACACGCGGCGATCCGGACACGCCACCGCCGCGCCCAACGCAACGGGCAGGCCCTGGCCGATGGCTCCGCCCGTGTTGGTCAGAATGGTGTGCCGGCGGGCACGTGCCGATGCCGTCACGAAGGGATACCCGCAGGTGCCGCCCTCCACGGAGACGATTGCGTTGTCGGGCAGCGCATTGGAAAGAATTCTCCCCACCGCCTGCGGTGTGAGCGGGCCATCATCCACGGGCCATTGGCCTGTTTCCACACCCGGCACGTCGGCTGTTGCTTCGATATACTGAACGAGTGCTTCCAGCGCATCGTCGGACGCCTCGCCCGGTGCGGCCAACGTGACGACGTTCTCGGGCGCGGCAAGCTCGCCAGGAATGCCCTCGTAGGCGAAATACGTGACGGGCGCGCGCGCGCCGACGAGCACAACGACGCGCCCGGCCAGCGCCTCACGCGCGGGCTCGGGGAAATAGGGAAGCCGGTCGATGTCGGGCAGACCTCCGCCGCGTTCGGTTCGCGCGGGGAAGGTCTCGCTGAAGCAGGTCGATCCCGTGGCGGCTGCAATGCGCGACGCGGCACGCTGGCCGCGAGCGGACAGCGCGCGGTCGCCCATCAGAAACGTGAGCGGCATGCCTGCGGCCACGAGCTTGGCAACGGCCGCCACGTTCGCGGGATCGAACGACGGCGCGGTGATACCGGGCGCGCCTGCAGGACGCGATGCCGGCACGTTGACCGATTGCAGATCGACGGGCAGCACGAGCGTGGCGACGCCGCGCTGTGCGCCCATGGCCGCGGCGATTGCGTCGTTCGTATCGTGGCCAAGGTCCGCTTCGCTCGCCACGCTGCGATACCAGACCGACACAGGGCGCGCCAACGATTCGATATCCGACGTGAGCGGCGCGTCGTACTGCAGATGCGCGCGCGCATGATCGCCCACGATGTTGAGAATGGGTGTGCGGGCGCGGCGCGCGTTGTGCAGATTCGCGATGCCGTTCGCGTGGCCTGGCCCCAGATGCAGCAGCGTCATGGCGGGCTTGCCGGCCATGCGGCCATAGCCGTCCGCGGCACCGGTGCAGACGCCCTCGAACAGCCCCAGAACGGCACGCACCCCGGCTACGAGGTCCAGCGCCCGCACGAACGGCATTTCGGTCGTGCCGGGATTGGCAAAGCACACGTCTACGCCCGCATCGCGCGCGGTCTCGAGCACGACGCATGCGCCGTTGCGTTGGTCGGGGGCCATGTGGGGAGTCTCCATGCGGTCACGCTCGGTTGAGTTCAGGTCGGTCGAAGTGACTATAATCCCGTATTAGGGGATTTGTCAAAATTCAAGCGAGCAAGCAAGAGATGTTGATCCGATCGGCGTTAACCCCATATTTTTCCGCATCAATGCTGTTGCTACGCTTGCCTCGGCGACCACACCGACGAGACGTGATTGACGCCATGTACCGGAATACGGGATTTGCATATTAACTTTGAGCTTGACTCACTCCTGTACCACGGCGGCACACCGCCAGCATCCGCGCTGCCGAGGCGCCTGGAGTCGGTACCTGCGTGCTTCCGTAAGTGGCTCGCGTAAGCAGCGCCATGATGCAAGCGAGTTTTCGACGAACTTTCCGATGAGAACGGAGCCGTGATGAAACGCAAGCGCTTCAGTGCCGAACAGATTGTGGCTGCGTTAAAGCAGGCAGAAGCGGGCATGCCTGTGGCCGAGCTGATTCGTCACGTGGATATCTCGGCGCGGATCTTCTATCGCTGGAAGAAGGTGCACGCCGGGCTGCAGACGGGCCAGGTGCGTCCGTTGAAACAGCTTCAGGACGAGAACGCCGAGTTGAAGACGTTGGTCGCCGAGCTGACGCTGGACAAGGCGATGCCGACCGACGCCCCAAAGAAATGGTGAAGCCGCACCTGAGGCACAGCATCGCGGACTATCTGAAGTCAACGTACGCAATTGCGGAGCGCCGGACTTGCCGCCTGGTGATGCTGTCGCGCTCGGTGTATCAATATCGAAGTCATCGCGACCCGCAGACGGCACTGCGCCAGCGCATGTGCGAAATCGCGGCGACCTGTGTGCGATATGGCTACCGCAAGATTCGCGTGCTGTTGCAACGGGAAGAAGGCCTGGTCGCTACGCTACAGGCCGAGTCGCAAACGACGGGCACAAATGAGTCGCCCCGCCCGCGTGGGGGACCACAGCGGCAAATCACGCGTGCAATCGGGACTTCGTTGCGGACCAGCTGGCAGGCGGTCAGCGATTTCGTGCGCTGACTATCGTCGATGCCTTCACGCGCGAAGCGCTGGCAATCGACGTTGGTCAGCGGCTGGGAGCGTGGGATGTCTTGCGGGTGCCGGAGGAACTGCGCCTCAGGCGAGGAACACCGCGTGCGCTGTTGTGCAATAACGGATCGGAATTTACCAGGCAGGTGATACAGTCGCTGCCCTCGATGGGTTTTTCGTCGGCCGAAGAAATGGCCCTCGCGATAGCCTGACAGAAGCTCCAGCACTCAATCAATGGTCGACCGGAAGCTCGATCTGGATTTGCATTCGCACTCCACCTGGCGAAGATATGCGGTTGCGCGAGGAAGTACAGAGCGCGTCGCACTGATCGATCGTGGCCGGCCACGCCTACATTGCCCTACCGAGACAACCACCGATAGATTGACTGACGAACTGAAAAACAAAAACCCCCGCAAGCTATGGACTATGCGGGGGTTCTTTCTGCATTCTGGCGGAAAGGGTGGGATTCGAACCCACGATACGGTATAACCGTATACCGGATTTCGAGTCCGGCGCATTCGACCACTCTGCCACCTTTCCGGGATGGATGACTTCACAAGCAACGCGCCAGGAAGGCGCTGAAACCCTGTGAAATCTTGCGAGTTCGACTCGGCTTTTGACTTCTCACCAAGCGGGTCGCTGCTTGGCGAAGCGAAGATTATAGAACAGCCGATACAGCTTTCCAAGTTTTTTTTTGCAGAAAGCGCGAACCAGCCGTCCATACAACCATCGCTCAAACGATCAAGCGGCCGTCATCTGAGGCCGTCAGTCAAGCGGCCGCCTCGATACGTTCGAGTCCGCCCAGATACGGACGCAGCACAGCCGGCACCGTCACCGATCCATCGGCATTCTGGAAGTTCTCCAGCACGGCGACGAGCGTGCGGCCCACCGCGAGGCCCGAGCCGTTCAGCGTATGCACGAGTTCCGGTTTGCCCTGCGCATTCCGATAGCGCGCCTGCATGCGACGCGCCTGGAAAGACTCGGTGTTCGAGCAGCTCGAAATTTCGCGGTACGTGTTCTGCGCCGGCAGCCACACTTCGAGGTCGTAGGTCTTGGCTGCGGAGAAGCCCATGTCGCCCGTGCACAGCGTGATCACGCGATAAGGCAACTCGAGCTTCTGCAGAATCGTCTCCGCGTGCCCGACCATCTGCTCGAGCGCATCGTAGGACGTTTCGGGCGCCACGATCTGCACCATCTCGACCTTGTCGAACTGATGCTGGCGGATCATGCCGCGCGTATCGCGGCCGTACGAGCCCGCTTCCGAGCGAAAGCACGGCGAGTGCGCCGTGAGTTTGATGGGCAGCGCACTCCCGTCGACAATGCTCTCGCGCACCGTATTCGTCAGCGAAATTTCGGACGTCGAAATGAGGTACTGCGTGACGACGTTCTCGCCGCCGCCCTTCTCTACGCGGAACATGTCGTCCGCGAACTTGGGCAACTGGCCGGTGCCGTAGAGAATCTCGGGGTTGACGATGTACGGCGTGTAGATTTCCGTATAGCCGTGCTGCTGCGTGTGCGTGTCGATCATGAACTGGGCGAGTGCGCGATGCAGCCGGGCGATCGGCCCGCGCAACATCGTGAAGCGCGCGCCCGAGAGCTTCGCGCCGGTCTCGAAGTCGAGACCGAGCGGCGTGCCCACGTCGACGTGATCCTTCACCGTGAAATCGAACTGGCGCGGCGTGCCCCAGCGGCGCATTTCCACGTTGTCGTTTTCGTCCTTGCCCACGGGCACGCTTTCGTGCGGCAGATTCGGCACGCCCAGCATCAGCTCGGAGAGTCGCTTCTGGATCTCGTCGAGCTGCGCCGCCGACGCCTTCATCTCGTCGCCGATGCCGCCTACTTCCGCCATCACCACCGACGTGTCCTCGCCGCGGCCCTTCATCGCGCCGATCTGCTTCGACAGGCTGTTGCGACGCGCCTGCAGTTCTTCGGTGCGGGTCTGGATGGCGCGGCGCTCCGCTTCGAGGGCGGAGAACGCCGCCACGTCGAGGGAATAGCCGCGGTCGGCGAGGCGTTTCGCAACGCCGTCGAGGTCTTTGCGCAGCAGCTGGATGTCGAGCATGGGGAGAACGGAGTTTCGTTGTGTGAAAGACGGATTTTAGCGCACCGGCAAGGGCTACCGGCGCGCAAGCGTGTCGCGAGAAGACCGCCCGCCGCGCCCGGCGGCAAGGGTCATCCCTTCTTCGTCTTGTGCTCGCTGCGCCATTGCGCGTCGAGTTCCGAGAGCCGCGCGAGCTTTTCGCCGATCTTGCCTTCGAGCCCGCGCGGCGTCGGCGCATACCAGTGCGGCTCGCGCATGCCGTCGGGCAAGTAGGTTTCGCCGGCCGCATAGGCATCGGGCTCGTCGTGCGCGTAGCGGTACTCGTGACCGTAGCCCAGTTCCTTCATCAGTTTGGTGGGCGCGTTGCGCAGATGGACGGGCACCGCGCGCGACTGGTCCTTGCCGACGAAGCGCCGCGCCTCGTTGTACGCCATGTAGCCCGCGTTCGACTTCGGCGCGACCGCGAGATAGATAATGGCTTGCGCCAGCGCGAGTTCGCCTTCGGGCGTGCCGAGCCGCTCGTAGGTCTCTGCGGCGTCGAGCGCGATGCGCGCCGCGCGCGGGTCCGCGAGGCCGATGTCCTCCCACGCCATGCGCACGATGCGCCGCGCGAGGTAACGCGGGTCCGCGCCGCCGTCGAGCATGCGGCAGAACCAGTACAGCGCACCGTCCGGATTGCTGCCGCGCACCGACTTGTGCAACGCGCTGATCTGGTCGTAGAACGCGTCGCCGCCCTTGTCGAAGCGGCGCAGGTTTTCGGCCAGCGCGCTGCCGAGCAACGCGCCGTCGATCTCGGTCGTCTTCTGTTGCGCCGCGGCCCGCGCCACGATTTCGAGGTTGTTGAGCAGCTTGCGGCCGTCGCCGTCGGCCGAGGCAATGAGCGCGTTGCGCGCCTCATCGGTGAACGTGAGGCCGCCGAGTTCGCGTTGCGCGCGCTCGAGCAGCTCGCGCTGCTCGTCGTCGTCGAGGCTCTTCAGCACGTACACCGCGGCACGCGAAAGCAGCGCGCTGTTCACTTCGAACGACGGATTCTCCGTAGTCGCGCCGACGAACACGAACAGCCCCGACTCCACGTGCGGCAGGAATGCGTCCTGCTGACTCTTGTTGAAGCGATGCACCTCGTCGACGAACACGAGCGTCTGATGCCCATGCGCGCGGTGCATCTGCGCGGTCTCCACGGCCTCGCGAATGTCCTTCACGCCCGAGAGCACGGCCGACAGCGCGATGAACTCGGCATGGAACGCATCCGCCATGAGCCGCGCGAGCGTCGTCTTGCCGACGCCAGGCGGCCCCCACAGGATCATCGAATGCGCCTCGCCCGATTCGAACGCGACGCGCAGCGGCTTGTTCGGACCGAGCAGATGCTTCTGCCCGATCACTTCGTCGATGGTGCGCGGGCGCAGTCGCTCGGCAAGCGGTACGTTGGCGCGGGTTTCTTCAAACATGGCGATTTCGCGATAATGTCGGCTTTGGGGGCGGCCTTGGGGTCCGCCTTCAGGCGGCAGGAGCCGGTGGTCGTCACGCTTTGCCATGCAGTTCCGGCGAAGCGGCATGGCGAGGCACAATCGGCTCGACGGTTCAACGGTGCCGCACGGTGCGTAACGGCACGCCGAAACCGGGTCGTCCTGCATTATGACAGCCGGCGCCGAGGGCGATGGGCGGGGCGCTCGCGACAGCATGCTGCGCGCGCCGGAAGGAAGGACCGCAGGCCACGACCAGGCCGGCTTCCGTCGAACACCTCGCAGGCGACCGCCGATGCCTTGCCGCCCCCTTCAAATGGCGGCGCCTCGCCGCAAAAACAATGGACGCGCGACCTTTCGAGGTCGCCCGACACGCAACAGATCGACAGACAGGGAAGCTTCTCGATGGCACAAGACCCGCTCGCCGGCGACGCCGGCCCCACCTACGCGCCGCTTACGCCGGTGCCCGACGCCCGCCGCCAGTTCCGCACCGGCGACGCCTTCGCACTATGGTTCTCGCTCGGCATCGGGCTGCTCGTGGCCCAAGCCGGCGCACTGCTCGTGCCGGGGCTCTCGTTGTCGCTGGCGTTTGTCGCCATCGCCGTGGGCAGCGCGATCGGCGTGGTGCTGCTCGCGCTCGCCGGCGTGATCGGCACCGACACGGGGCTGGCCGCGATGTCGTCGCTGCGGCCCACGCTGGGCGTGCGCGGCGCCTCGGTGCCCGCCGTGATCAACGCCGTGCAGCTCGTGGGCTGGGGCGCCTTCGAGATCATCGTGATGCGCGATTCCGCCGACGCGCTCGCGAAACAAGCCTTCGGCTTCTCGTCGCCGCTCATCTGGACGCTCGTCTTCGGCCTGCTCGCCACGCTGCTCGCGGTAAGCGGCCCGCTCTCGTTCGTGCGGCGCTTCCTGCGCACGTGGGGCCTCTGGCTGCTGCTGGCCGGCGCGGGCTGGCTCACGTGGAGCGTGCTCGCGAGGCACGATCTCGCCGCGCTGCTCGCCCGGCCGGGCACAGGCGAGATGCCGTTCGGCAGCGCCATCGACCTCGTGGTCGCCATGCCGTTGTCGTGGCTGCCGTTGATCGCCGACTACACGCGCTTTGGCCGGCGCGCAGGCGAAACCTTCCGCGGCACGCTGATCGGCTACGGCATTGCGAACGTGTGGTTCTACGCACTCGGCGCGATCTACGGACTCGCCGCGGGCGGCGGCGACGCGCTGCTCACCACGGCGCTGGCCCAGGCGGGCGGCGGCATCGCACTGCTGCTGGTATTGATCGACGAAGCGGACAACGCATTCGCGGACATCCATTCGGCCGCCGTCTCGACCGGCACGCTGTGGGCACGCGGCAGCATTCCGCTGCTCTCGGCCGCGTTCGGCGCGCTCTGCACATTGATCGCGCTCGTCGTGCCGATGGCGCGTTACGAAAACTTCCTGTTGCTGATCGGTTCGGTATTCGCGCCGCTCTTCGGCATGGTGCTCGCCGATCACTTCGTGGTGCGCCGGCGGCGCATCGAGGTCGACGCGCTCGCCGATGTGCGCGGCCGTTACGGCTACTCAGGCGGCTGGCATCTGAGCGCGTTCGTGGCTTGGGCCGCCGGCATCGCAGCCTATCACGCGATCAACCAGTGGCTGCCGAACGTGGGCGCCACGCTGCCGGCACTGGCGGCCGGCGCGCTCTGCTATCTGGTGCTGGCCGGCGTGCGGCGGCAAGCGTTCGCGTAGGAACCCCGCCGCACGCGCCCACGTAGCGACGCCGGGCGATCAGCCGTTGATGACGTCCGCGCCCTTCGGCACGTTGAACTTGAACTGATCCGCCGGCAGCGGCGGATTCTTCTGGATGTTCGAGAACGTGAGCAGCGTCACGTTGCCGAACACGTCATGCAGTTCCATGGCTTCGAGGTTGCCGTCGCGAAAGCCGATGCCCACGCGCTGGAACTGCGTGTCCTTCGACTTCGGAATCAGCTCGAGCCAGTCGATGCCGGCCTTCACGCCCGCATCGTGCAGCGTGAAGTTCTTCTCCAGATCGTTGCTGCCGAACAGGATGGCCGCCGGGCTCGCGCCCAGCGCGCCGCCCAGCTTGCGCACCGTGACCTGGTTCAGGTCCTTGTCGTAGACGTAGAGGTTGTCGCCGTCCGCCTCCAGCAGTTGCTCGTAGGGCTTCTGGTATTCCCAGATGAACTTGCCCGGCCGCGCGAACATGAACGTGCCGCTCGACGTGCCGCCCATGCGCGAAGCCGTGGAAAGCGTGCCGCTCGCACCCTGCGCGTTGCTGGGCGCCTTTACTTCCTTCTGCACGAACGTGCCGCGCGCGGAATGCACCTGCGCGACGAACTGCTTGAGCTGCTCCGTGCCGCTCGCGAAGGCATGCGAGGCGGCGAGCAGCGATGCGCCCGCCGCCACGCGGCCCATGACGCGAGGCAGCGCGCGAAGCAGCGCGAGGCCGCGGTCAAACGTTAAACGGCGGGCGGTGCCGCCATGACTGAAACCGGCACCGGACGATGCGTGATGCTGCATGTGACTCTCCGTGTTGAAACTGGAACGAGGCAAGAAATTTGAGGGAGGCGAAGACCTGGTGAGGCTCGGCGCAAAAGAAGCCGCCGGCGCAAAATCGCGCCGGTCCGTTCTCACTCGGTCTCGCGCGAGGGCACGAGAATTTCGCGATTGCCGTTGGACGACATTGCCGATACGAGCCCCGACTGCTCCATCTGCTCCAGCAACCGCGCCGCGCGGTTGTAGCCGATACGCAGATGGCGCTGCACGAGCGAGATGGACGCGCGGCGATTCTTGATCACCACCTCCACGGCCTGGTCGTAAAGCGGGTCGGACTCGCCGCCTGCCGCGCCGGTTCCCTCGCCCGCGGACCCTTCGTCGCCCTCGCCCGCCAGGCCGCCTTCGAGCAGCCCCTCGATGTAATTCGGCTCGCCGTGCTCCTTGAGCTTTTCCACCACGCGGTGCACTTCCTCGTCGGAGACGAATGCGCCGTGCACGCGCACCGGCAGGCCGGTGCCGGGCGGCAGGTAGAGCATGTCGCCCATGCCGAGCAGCGACTCCGCGCCCTGCTGGTCGAGAATGGTGCGCGAGTCGATCTTCGAAGACACCTGGAACGCGATGCGCGTCGGCACGTTGGCCTTGATGAGCCCCGTGATCACGTCCACGGACGGACGCTGCGTCGCAAGAATCAGGTGAATGCCCGCCGCGCGCGCCTTTTGCGCGATGCGAGCAATCAGTTCTTCGACCTTCTTGCCGACCACCATCATCAGGTCGGCGAGTTCGTCGATCACGACGACGATATGCGGCAGCTTCGCGAGCGGCTCGGGATCGTCGGGCGTGAGGCTGAACGGATTCGGAATCTTCTCTTCGCGCTTCGTCGCTTCGTCGATCTTGTTGTTGTAGCCCGCCAGATTGCGCACGCCCAGCTTGCTCATGAGCTTGTAGCGGCGCTCCATCTCGGCCACGGTCCAGTTGAGCGCGTTGCCGGCCTGGCGCATGTCGGTGACCACGGGGCACAGCAGATGCGGAATGCCTTCGTAGACGCTCATTTCGAGCATCTTCGGGTCGATCAGGATCATGCGGACCTGCTCGGCGGTCGCCTTGTAGAGCAGCGAGAGGATCATCGCGTTGATCCCCACCGACTTGCCAGAGCCGGTCGTGCCGGCCACGAGCAGGTGCGGCATCTTCGCGAGGTCCGCGCACACCGGCTTGCCGCCGATGTCCTTGCCGAGGCCCATCGTCAGCATGGACGGTGCGTCGCCATAGACGCTCGATCCCAGGATCTCGGAAAGGCGCACGGTCTGGCGGCGCTGGTTCGGCAGTTCCAGCGCCATGTAGTTCTTGCCCGGAATCGTTTCGACCACGCGGATCGACACGAGCGAGAGCGAGCGCGCGAGGTCCTTCGCGAGGTTCACGATCTGGCTGCCCTTCACGCCCACCGCCGGCTCGATTTCGTAGCGCGTCACGACGGGACCGGGGTAGGCCGCCACGACGCTCACGTCGACGCCGAAGTCCTTGAGCTTCTTTTCGATCAGACGCGACGTGAATTCGAGCGTGTCCGGCGAAATGGTTTCCTGCGAGGCCGGCGGCGGATCGAGCAGCGCAATGGGCGGCAGCGTGGAGTCGCCCGGCAGGTCGGTGAAGAGCGGCACCTGGCGTTCCTTCTCGACGCGTTCCGAACGCTGAGGCGCGACAGGCGGCACGATGGTGACCGGCTCGTGCTCTTCGATCTTCACGCGGCTCTGTTCTACCTTGCCTTCGCGCTTGACCGCCGCGGCCTCGCCGAGCTTGCGGTCGCGGCCCGCCTCGCGGCGCAGCTTCGCGAGCGTGACGGCCGAAATGATGGAGTCGCCCACCTTTTCGGCCACCGAAAGCCACGAGAAGCGGAAATACAGCGAAAGACCCACGGCGAGCAGCACCAGCAAAGCCAGCGTGCCGCCTGTGAACCCAAGCGCGTGCGAAACGCCGCGCGCCACGGCTTCGCCGATCACGCCGCCTGGCGCGCGCGGCAGCGGCACCTTGAGCGACCACATGCGCAGCGCCTCGATGCCGTCGCAGGCGAGCAGCACCACGACGAACGCCACGGCTTCGGCCAGCCAGCCATGGTCGCGCGGCGTATCTTCGTCTTCGATCGTCTCGCGCGTGATGCGCCGGTAGTTGGCCGAAATACGCCGGGCGAGCAGCACGACCCACCAGTAGGCGGACAGGCCGAACAGCAGCAGCAGAATGTCCGAGGTCCACGCCCCGACGCGGCCCGCCCAGTTCGAGATGTGATCGACCTGAGCAGCGTGGGTCCAGCTCGGATCCCGCCGGCTGTAGCTGACGAGCGCCATCAGCAGGAAAACGCCGAGCGCGACCTGCAAAATCCAGCGGATTTCGGTGAAAAGACGCGACATGCGATGCGGCAATGCCTGCGCATTCGTCGCGTTGGTGGCGTTCGTCGAATAGGGAGTTTTGGCCATTGATCCTGGTGGTGCTGATCCTTCATGCAGCCGCGGCACGGGCGTGCGCGCCGGCTGCGGCGGGGCAGCCGTGGTGGCGGCGGGTGCCCGTTCTGCGATCCGGGCTATTGTAAACGCGTTGCAGGAGCCGGGGCTGTAAATGACGGTAACGGCCCGCACACCGCCGCCTGCGACTCCATGACGCCGCGTGCCGCCTCACGTAACCCGATTCTGGCCCGGCGCTATCGCCGCGATCGGAAAGCTTCATGAAGCGGCGCCCAGCCCCCACCTTTATAATCGCGCTCTGATACCCAACTGATGTGACAGCTGCCGCTGTGCCGGCGCGCCTACGCGCCGGGCGCCCGGGTGGCCTCGAAGGCTACGCGAAGCGCGCATTTACCCGAATATCGTTACGGATTTCGATCATGTCATCACGCAAACACGCCAAAGTCCTGATTCTCGGTTCCGGCCCGGCCGGCTATACGGCCGCTGTCTACGCGGCGCGCGCGAACCTCTCGCCGCTGCTCATCACCGGACTCGCGCAGGGCGGCCAGTTGATGACCACGACCGACGTCGAAAACTGGCCTGCAGACCCGAACGGCGTGCAGGGCCCCGAACTGATGCAGCGCTTTCTCGAGCATGCGGAGCGCTTCAACACCGAAATCGTGTTCGACCACATCCACACGGCGAAGCTGGATGAGAAGCCGATTCGCCTGATCGGCGACTCGGGCGAATACACGTGCGACGCGCTCATCATCGCCACCGGCGCCTCCGCGCAGTATCTCGGCCTGCCTTCGGAAGAGGCGTTCATGGGCCGCGGCGTATCGGCCTGCGCAACGTGCGACGGCTTCTTCTACCGGCAGCAGCACGTCGCCGTGGTGGGCGGCGGCAATACGGCGGTCGAGGAAGCGCTCTACCTCGCCGGCATCGCGAAGAAGGTCACGGTCATCCACCGCCGCGACAAGTTCCGCGCGGAGCCGATCCTGATCGACCGCCTGCTCGAGAAGGAAAAGGAAGGCGTGGTCGAGATCAAGTGGAACCACGTGCTGGACGAAGTGAAGGGCGACGACTCGGGCGTGAACGGTCTGCGGATCAAGCACGTCCAGACCGGCGCGACGACCGACATCGAACTGCAAGGCCTCTTCGTCGCGATCGGCCACAAGCCGAACACCGACATCTTCGCGGGCCAGCTCGAAATGAAGAACGGCTACATCATCACGAACGGCGGTCTGAACGGCAATGCGACCGGCACGAGCGTGCCGGGCGTGTTCGCGGCCGGCGACGTGCAAGACCACGTGTATCGCCAAGCGATCACGAGCGCGGGCACGGGCTGCATGGCCGCGCTCGACGCGCAGCGCTATCTCGAAAGCATCCACGAAGTGAGCGCACCGCACGTGATGAGCCAGGAAGCAGACCGCTAAAGCAGGCACGGGCCGGCAGCGCTGCCGGCCTGCACGAACCGTCCGCGGCCGGGCCGCTAGAATAGCGTTCTGGATGTGAAACCAGGCGGGCGGTGCATCGAATGAGGGCCGCAGGCGAATCGCCGCGGCCCTTATGCGTTGCGCGCGGCGAGCCGCACTCTGCCGCGCCGCCTTCACGCCGTCGAAACACCCGGCAGCACCGCACGTCGTTTTATCGCCTCAGCTATTCGCAGCCCGTCACCGCCATGCCGAAAAACGTCCCTCATCCGGGCGAACCGAAGCGCCCGCGCGCCACGGCGCAACCACCCGTGCCCAGCGCCGCGCCGGCTGCGTCGGCGACGCCCACGCCTCAAGCGTCGACCGGACTCGCCGGGCTCGGCGCATTGCGCGACGCGCTAAAGGCCGACGCCGCGCGCCGCGAGCGCGAACGGGCGGTTGCGGCGCAGACGCGCCGCGAAGCCGCAGCGGACGCGGACCTGTTCCGCCGCGAAATCGGCGCTGTGTCGCCCCTCTCGGCTCCGGTGCGCGCGCCGCGCACGGTTACGCCGCCTGTGCCGCTGCCGTTGCAGACGCGGCGCGACGAAGAAGCCGTGCTGCACGAAGCCATTTCCGACGAATTCGATCCGGAAGCCCTGCTCGATACCGACGACACGCTCTACTACCATCGCCCCGGCATCAGCGCCGAGGTCGTGCGCAAACTGCGGCGCGGCGCCTGGATCGTGCAGGCGCAACTCGACTTGCACGGCATGCGCCGCGACGAGGCGCGCGAGGCACTGCAGGCGTTCATCCGCGAATCTGTGAAGCGCGGCCTGCGCTGCCTGCGCGTAATTCACGGCAAGGGGCTCGGTTCGGTGGGCAAGGAGCCGGTCCTGAAGGGCAAGGTGCGCACGTGGCTCGTGCAGAAAGAAGAGGTGATCGCCTTCTGCGAGGCTCGTGGCCACGATGGTGGATCGGGTGCCGTGCTCGTTCTGCTGCAACCGCGGCTCGCCAATCCGCAAAGCGCGGCGATCAAACCCGGGCTCGAACCTTGAGCCGGGCCGTCATTCAGGCCTCCCATCCGGCGCCGATCCGAGTCGTTCATCCAGCCTCCACGGAGTACCGGTGATTCATCCGCGCCTCACGCTCGCGCTTTCGCTCATGGAAGCGCTCGCCATCTTCGCCTACGCCATCTCCGGCTTCATCGAAGCGCGCAAACGCCGGCTCGACGCCGTGGGCATGTTCCTCGTCGCGATGGCGAGTGCATTCGGCGGCGGTACCGTGCGCGACGTGCTGCTCGAGCGCCGGCCGTTCTACTGGGTCGAGCATCAGGACTACGTGATCGCGATCTTCGGGCTGTCGCTCTTTGCGCCGTGGCTGCTGAAGTGGGCCACACGTCTTATTTCGGAGCGCACGCTGCTCGTGGCCGACGCCATCGGTCTCGGGCTCTTCAGCATTTCGGGGACGTCGCTTGCCATCGACGCCCAATTGCCCTGGTTCACCTGCGTGATGATGGGCGTGGTGACGGGGGTGTTCGGCGGCGTCTTGCGCGACGTGCTCTGCAACGAGGTGCCGCTGATCCTGCGCGATTCGCGGCCCTATGCGACCTGCGCGTTCGCGGGCTGCTGCCTCTACGTGCTGCTCGCCAGAAGCAGTTTCGACAACGTCTATAGCGTGCTGATCGCCACGGCCTTCATTCTGCTGGCGCGGCTCGTCACGTTCCGGCTCGACGTGCGGCTTCCGCATTGAGCGGCAGGCGCTTCGCACGAAGCAGGCTCGCCAAACGAATCGAGGCGCCCGGCCAACGCCCGGGCGCCTCGCATCACAACGCACTGCCGCCGGTCAGGCGATCCGCTCTTCCGTCGAAGGATCGAACAGCACGGCCTTCGACACATCGAACAGCAGCGTCATGTTCGAGAGCGGCTGCGGGTTCGAACCCGGATGCACGCGGCTCACAATACGCTTGCCGTTCACCTGCGCGAACACGAGCGTGTCCGGGCCGGTCGGCTCGATCACGTCCACCTTCACCTCCACGGGCTGCAACTCGCCGCCGTGGCCGTTGTGCGAACTGCGGGCGTCGGTAATACGCTCCGGACGCAGACCCAGAATCACTTCGCGGCCCACGTGCGAGCTCAGCTTGCCCGCGGCGAACGGCAGGTTCAGCACGGAACGGCCGATGCCCGTGTCGAGTTCGATGCCCACGCCCGTGCCCTGTTCCACCAGCTTGCCCTGAATGAAGTTCATGGGCGGCGCGCCGATGAAGCCCGCGACGAACAGGTTCGACGGCGAATCGTAGATGTCCTGCGGCGCACCGAACTGCTGGACGATGCCGTCCTTCATCACCGCGATGCGATCGCCCAGCGTCATCGCTTCGATCTGGTCGTGCGTCACGTAGACGATCGTCGTGCCGAGGCGCTGGTGCAGCAGCTTGATTTCCGAGCGCATCTCGATACGCAGCTTCGCGTCGAGGTTCGACAGCGGCTCGTCGAACAGGAACATCACCGGATCGCGCGCGAGCGCACGGCCCATCGCCACACGCTGGCGCTGGCCGCCCGAGAGCTGGCCCGGCTTGCGGTCGAGCAGGTGCTGGATCTGCAGCATCTGCGAGACGCGGTCCACGATGCGGTTCTGCTCGTCCTTCGGCACCTTGCGGATGTTGAGGCCGAACGAGATGTTGTCGCGCACCGTCATGGACGGATAGAGCGCGTACGACTGGAACACCATCGCGATGTCGCGGTCTTTCGGCGAGAGGTTGTTGACCACCTTGCCGTCGATCGCAATCTCGCCCTTCGTGACCGTCTCGAGGCCCGCGATCATGTTGAGCAGCGTCGACTTCCCGCAGCCCGAGCCGCCCACGAGAATCAGGAACTGCCCGTCTTCGATGTCGATGTTGACGCCCTTCAGAACCGGCACCCCGTTCGGGTAGGTCTTGTACACGTCACGGATGGAAAGACTTGCCATGCTGTGAATCCTCTTCTCTCTGATAGGGTGTCAGCCCTTCACCGCGCCGGCGGTGAGGCCGCGCACGAAGTAGCGGCCGGCGATCACGTAGACGAGCAGTGTGGGCAGCGCGGCGATGATGGCGCCGGCCATGTCGACGTTGTATTCCTTCACGCCGGTGGACGTGTTGACGAGGTTGTTCAGCGCGACCGTGATCGGCATCGAATCGACGCCCGAAAACACGATGCCGAACAGGAAGTCGTTCCAGATCTGCGTGAACTGCCAGATCAGGCAGACCATGAAGATGGGCAGCGAAACCGGCAGCAGGATACGCGCGAAGATCGTGAAGAAACCGGCACCGTCGATGCGCGCGGCCTTCACGAGTTCGGCCGGCACGCTCACATAGAAGTTGCGGAAGAACATCGTGGTGAACGCGATGCCGTACACCACGTGCACGAACACGAGGCCCGTGATGGTGTTGGCCATACCGAACATGCCTTGCACGCGCGCCATGGGCAGCAGGATCACCTGGAACGGAATGAAGCAGCCCACCAGCAGCATCGTGAAGAGCGCATCGGCGCCGCGAAAGCGCCAGTGCGTCAGCACATAGCCATTGAACGCGCCGATCAGCGACGAGATCAGCACCGCGGGCACCACCATGCGCACGGAGTTCAGGAAGAACGGCTTCATGCCGTCGCAACGCACGCCGGTGCAGGCTTCGCTCCACGCCTTCACCCACGGTGCCACGGTCCAGTGCGACGGCGGCGTCAGCAGGTTGCCGGTGCGCAACTGGTCGATGTCCTTGAACGACGTGGACACCATCACGTAGATCGGGAACAGGAAATAAAGCGCGAACAGGATCAGCGCCGCGTAAATGACGGCGCGGCTGATCGTCATCTTAGGCTGCATTGCGGGTGCTCCTCGATTCCATATACATGAGCGGCACGAGCACCGCGACGACCGTGGCAAGCATCATTACCGAAGACGCCGCGCCCACGCCCAGCTGTCCGCGGTTGAACGAGAACGTGTACATGAAGATGGCGGGCAGCGACGACGACGTGCCGGGGCCGCCGGCCGTCAGCGCAACGACGAGGTCGAAGGTCTTGATGGTGATGTGGCAGAGAATCAGCAGCACGGAAAAGAACACCGGCCGCATGCTGGGAATCACGATCTTGCGGTAGATGGTGGGCAACGTCGCGCCGTCCACCTGGGCCGCCTTGAAGATCTCGCTGTCCACGCCGCGCAGACCGGCAAGGAAGAGCGCCATGACGAAGCCCGTGGACTGCCACACGGCGGCGATCACGATACAGAAGATGGCCTTGTCCGGGTCGCCCAGCCAGTTGAACGAAAAGCTCGTCCAGCCCCAGTCGTGCATCACCTTTTCGAGGCCGAGGCCTGGATTGAGGATCCACTGCCACGCCGTGCCCGTCACGATGAACGACAGCGCCATCGGGTACAGGAAGATCGCGCGCAGCGCGCCTTCGTTGCGAATGCGCTGGTCGAGCAGGATGGCGAGGAAGAGGCCGAGCACCACGCAGATACCGATGAACGGGATGCCGAACCAGCCGAGGTTCTGCGCCGACGTCCACCACACGTCGTTCTGGAAGAGTTCGCTGTAGCGGTCGAACCCGACGAAGTCGTAACGCGGCATCAGTCGCGAGTTGGTGAGCGACAGATAGCCGGTGATGAGAATGAAACCGTAGATGAAGACCAGGCTGATCGCGATGCTGGGCGCGAGCACCAGCTTCGGAATCCAGCGGTCGGCAAGCGCGGCCATGGGCGACGCGCGGCGGGCCGCGGCGTTCTTTCCGTTTCCGCTAAGAGAGGCAGCCACTACTCGACTCCTGAGCTATGCCGGCGCCTCATGCTGCGCCGGCTGATGTGACTCTGTTGCACTGCAACCGCTCAACGAAACGCCCGGTATGCGCGAGCGTACACCGGGCGTTCCGTATTGCACATTTACTTCGTCTTGGCCGCCTTCGCGAGCGCTTCCACCGCGCTCTTCGAGTCTTGCGACGAGTTCATGAACTTCGTCACGACGTCGGTGATGGCGCCTGCCGTGGCATCCGGTTGAGCCATGCCGTGCGCCAGCGACGGCACGTAGCCGCCCGACTTGATCGCCGTCTGCTCATCCGCGTAGGACTTCTTCGCGCAGTCGTCGAACTTGGCCATGGAAACGCCAAGGCGCACCGGGATGGAGCCCTTGTAGAGGCTGAACTGCTCCTGGAACGCCGGGCTCATGATGGTCTTCGCGAGCGCGAGCTGGCCCGGCGTTGCGGCGCTTTGGCCCTTCTGCTGGAAGAACACGAACGAGTCGACGTTGAACGTGTAGGCCTTCTCCGTGCCCGGCACCGCGGCGCAGATGTAGTCGCTACCCGGCTTCTTGTTCGCGTTCGCGAACTCGCCCTTCGCCCAGTCGCCCATGAACTGCATGCCGGCCTTGCCGTTGATGACCATGGCCGTGGCGAGGTTCCAGTCGCGGCCCGTGCGGCCGCTATCGAAGTAACCCTGAATCTTGCGCACCGTATCGAACACCTGGAGCATCTTGTCCGAGGTCAGCGTCTTCTGGTCGAGGTCGACCAGCGCCTTCTTGTAGAAGTCCGCGCCCTGCGAGAGAACCACATCTTCCCACAGCGTCAGGTCTTGCCAGGGCTGGCCGCCCATCGCGATCGGCATGATGCCCGCGGCCTTCATCTTGTCGGCAACGGCGAAGAATTCCGGCCACGTGGTCGGCACCTTGCCGCCCACCTTGTCGAGCGCAGCCTTGTTGATGTACAGCCAGTTGACGCGGTGCACCGAGAACGGCGCGGCAACGTAGTGGCCGTCCGCGTGCATGATCTTGTCGATTTCAGGCGGCAGGTTCTTCTTCCAGTCCGTTGCGGCCGAATCGATGTTCACGAGCACGCCCTGCTGCGCCCATTCCTGGATCAGCGGGCCCTTGATCTGCGCCGCGCTCGGCGCGTTGCCCGAGATCACCTGCGTCTTGAGTGCCGTCATGGCCGCCGCGCCCGCGCCGCCCGCAACCGCAAAGTCCTTCCAGGTGTAGCCCTGCTTCTGCATGTCGTCCTTGAGGACGCCGACCGCCTTCGATTCGCCGCCCGAGGTCCACCAGTGCAGCACTTCGAGAGACTCGGCCGCCTGCACCGCCGACACGCCACACATCAGACCTGCGGCGCACAGGGCGCCCATGATCGCACGGAATTTCATTGCTTATCTCCTCCAGACACCTGAACAAAAAACGATGAGCCCCTGATGTCGCCAGGGTGCGATGGTTGGTTCAAACAGGCAAAACACTGGGCGGTCGGGCGTCGGTGCTGACCTGCGGATGCAGGGCCGCGTGCCGGTGTCCGGCCGCGGGACGCTCAAGAGATGAGTGGTTCGGAATGCAACTGACTGTCTCCTCTTCTGGTTTTCGCCAGCACCGGGTACGTTGCCCGATCCGGTGGCTGGCCCGAGGTACCGCGTGCGTCACACGGAGCGATCCTTGCTGCACGGCGGCCCGGCAGGCGAGCCATACAATGCGCGAGTGCGTTGTCCGTTAACATGCAGGAACGTTCCGCTCCTTCGGGAAAACACGTACACCGCAGGCGGCGCACGGCTTTTTTATCGAATGAGCGTTACCTCTTGATTTGGATTGTAGTTAAACTACAATTCAGTGTCAAAAAAAACTTTATCGGACTACGGCCGCGTCTGACGGCCCTCAAGGACTGGCGACGGAGACTCATGCAAACCGATTCAAGCTTCACCTTCGTGCTGTTCGGCGGCACCGGCGACCTGTCGATGCGCAAGATCCTGCCGGCCCTCTATGAAGCCCATCGCGCGGGTCTGCTCGCCGAAACCGGCAAGATCGTCGCGGTCGCACGTCACGAGGACAATCGCGACGCCTACCTCGCCTGGGTCAACGAGCACGTGAAGCCCCATGTCTCGAAGAACGGGCTGGACGAGGCAGCGTGGACCAGCTTTCTCGAGCGTGTCCTCTACGTGAAGCTCGACCTGTCGCGTCCCGAAGACTTCGGCGTGCTGCGCGACGCGGTGGGCACGCTGCCCGGCATCCGCGTGTTCTATCTCGCCACGGGCCCGTCGCTCTTCGTGCCGATCTGCCGCGCGCTCGCCTCGGTGGGGCTCAACGAGAACGCGCGCATCGTGCTCGAAAAACCGCTCGGCTACGACCTGCGTTCGTCGAACGCGATCAACGACGCGGTGGGCGAGATCTTCGCCGAAGGCCAGATCTACCGGATCGACCATTACCTCGGCAAGGAACCGGTTCAGAACCTGCTCGCGCTGCGCTTCGGCAACGCGCTCTTCGAGCCGCTGTGGCGCCGCGAATGGGTGGAGAGCATCCAGATCACCATCGCCGAAGAACTGGGCGTGGAAGGCCGCGGCGATTTCTACGACAACACCGGCGCGCTACGCGACATGGTGCAGAACCACCTGCTCCAGCTGCTCTCCATCATCGCGATGGAGCCGCCGCATTCCATGGATGCCGATGCCGTACGCGACGAGAAGCTGCGCGTGCTGCGCTCGCTCAAGCCCATCGACCCGCGCGACATCAGCAAGGTCGCGGTGCGCGGTCAGTACCATGCGGGCGGTATCCGCGGCACGCCGGTACCCGCCTATTCCACCGAAAAGGGCGTGAAGCCCGACAGCACGACGGAAACGTTCGTTGCCCTGAAGGTGGAAATCGAAAACTGGCGCTGGGCCGGCGTGCCTTTCTTTCTGCGCACCGGCAAACGGCTCGCAGACCGTGTCGCTGAGATCGTCGTGAACTTCCGGCCCGTGCCGCATTCGGCGCTCGGCGCGACGGCGCTGCGGCCCGGCGCGAACCGGCTCGTCATCCGCCTGCAGCCGAACGAAACGATTCGCCTGTACTGCCTCGCCAAGCAGCCGGGCGAAGGCATGAATCTCGCCAGCGTCCACCTCGACCTCGCGTTCGACCAGTTCTTCCGCGAAGGCCAGATGGAGGCGTACCAACGTCTGTTGCTCGACGTCATCAGCGGGCGCCTCGCGCTCTTCGTGCGGCGCGACGAGCAGGAAGCCGCATGGCGCTGGGTCGAGCCGATTCTCGGCGAGTGGGCCAACTCGAACAAGCCGCCGAAGCCGTACGCGGCGGGCACCTGGGGACCGGCGGCATCGAGCGCGATGCTGGCACAGCACGGCACCTGCTGGCTGGAAGAAGAGAATTGATGAATTCGCGCGGGGCGACGGCCCTCGCGCGGAACGCGTAACCTGCGTCGTTCCGCGCGGCGGCCGCACAGCATGATCCGCCCCGCACCACAAGAAAGCAGCATGGAGGAGAAGTGATCGAGCTTCACGCTTTCGACGACCCGCGCGTCCAACGCGACGCGCTGGCGAGAGCGGTGGGCGACGCATTACAGGCGTCGCTTGCTGCTCAGGCGGCCGCGCCCGTGACCGGCGCACGCCACGCAACGCTTGCCGTTTCCGGCGGCACGAGCCCCCGTCCGTTCCTGCAGGACCTCTCGACCCATGCCTTCGACTGGGAGCACATCGACGTGACGCTCGTGGACGACCGCTGGGTGCCCGAAAGCGACAGCGCGAGCAACGCGCGCCTCGTGCGCGAAACGCTGCTGCAAAACGCGGCGCAGCACGCGCATTTCCTGCCGCTCGTCGACGTTTCGCAGACGCTCGATGCCCACGTGGCCGCGCTCAACGCCGACGCGCAGCGCAAGCTGCCCGACGTCGCGGTGCTCGGCATGGGTGAAGACGGCCACACCGCGTCGATCTTCGCGGATGCGCCCGAATGGGACTTCGCGATCTCGACGCCGCGGCCGTTCGTCGCCGTGCATCCCGGCAACGCGCCGCATGCACGCGTGAGCTGGTCGCTCAGCGCGTTGAAGCAGGTGGATCGACTGTTCCTGCTGATCGCGGGCGAGCGCAAGCTCGAAGTTCTCCAACAGGCCGCCGCGGCCCCACAAAAAAACGCCATTTCGATGCTGGCGAACGACAAGGGAGTGAGACTCGATGTCTACTGGTGTGCAAACTAGAACAGCCCCCGGCGCGGGCCAGCACGCCGACGGACCGAGGCTGCTCGCCGACATCGGCGGAACCAATGCGCGCTTCGCGCTGGAGACGGGACCGGGCGACATCTCGCAGGTGATGGTCTACCCGTGCGCCGAATATCCGGGCGTGGCCGAGGTCATCAAGAAATACCTGAAGGACACGAAGATCGGGCGCGTGAACCACGCGGCCATCGCGATCGCGAACCCCGTGGACGGCGATCAGGTCCGCATGACCAATCACGACTGGAGCTTCTCGATCGAAGCCACGCGACGCGCGCTCGGCTTCGACACGCTGCTCGTCGTCAACGACTTCACCGCGCTCGCCATGGCGCTGCCTGGCTTGACCGACGCGCAACGCGTGCAGGTGGGCGGCGGCCAGCGTCGGCCCAACAGCGTGATCGGCCTGCTCGGGCCGGGCACGGGCCTTGGCGTATCGGGCCTCATTCCCGCCGACGACCGCTGGATCGCGCTCGGCAGCGAAGGCGGCCACGCGAGCTTCTCGCCGCAGGACGAGCGTGAAGATCTGGTGCTGCAGTTCGCGCGCAAGAAGTGGTCGCACGTCTCGTTCGAACGTGTGGCCGCGGGGCCCGGCATCGAAGTGATCTACCGGGCGCTCGCCGCGCGCGACAAGAAGCGCGTCGCGGCGTCGCTCGACACCTCGGAAGTCGTCAAGCGCGCGTTGCAGGGCGACGAGCTTTCGGCCGAAGCCGTGGAGTGCTTCTGCGGCATTCTCGGCACGTTCGCCGGCAACATCGCGATGACGCTCGGGTCGCTGGGCGGCATCTACATCGGCGGCGGCGTGGTGCCGCGGCTTGGCGAATTCTTCGCGCGTTCGTCGTTCCGGCAACGCTTCGAGGCCAAGGGCCGTTTCGAGGCTTATCTCGCCAACATTCCGACCTACGTCATCACCGCCGAGTACCCGGCGTTCCTCGGCGTCTCCGCGATTCTCGCGGAGCAGTTGTCGAATCGCGCGGGCGGCGGCTCGTCGGCCGTTTTCGAGCGCATCCGCCAGATGCGCGATGCGCTCACGCCCGCCGAACGCCGCGTGGCGGACCTCGCGCTCAATCATCCGCGCTCCATCATCAACGATCCGATCGTCGACATCGCGCGCAAGGCCGACGTGAGCCAGCCCACCGTGATCCGCTTCTGCCGTTCGCTCGGCTGCCAGGGGCTCTCGGACTTCAAGCTCAAGCTCGCCACCGGCCTCACGGGCACGATCCCCGTGAGCCACAGCCAGGTGCACCTGGGCGACACGGCCACGGACTTCGGCGCGAAGGTGCTCGACAATACCGTCTCGGCGATTCTGCAACTGCGCGAGCACCTGAACTTCGAGCATGTCGAACGCGCCATCGAACTGCTCAACGGCGCACGGCGCATCGAGTTCTACGGGCTCGGCAATTCGAACATCGTCGCGCAGGACGCGCACTACAAGTTCTTCCGCTTCGGTATCCCGACGATTGCTTACGGCGACCTCTACATGCAGGCCGCGTCCGCGGCGCTGCTCGGCAAGGGCGACGTGATCGTGGCGGTGTCGAAGTCGGGCCGCGCGCCGGAACTGCTGCGCGTGCTCGAAGTGGCGATGCAGGCCGGCGCGAAGGTCATCGCGATCACCTCGAGCAACACGCCGCTCGCCAAGCGCGCGACGGTGGCGCTCGAAACCGATCACATCGAGATGCGCGAGTCGCAGCTTTCGATGATCTCGCGCATCCTGCACCTGCTCATGATCGACGTCCTCGCGGTGGGCGTGGCCATTCGCCGTGCGGCACCGGACGCCGAGGTAAGCGAGGCGGTGGCGAGAGCCCGCGAAAGCGCCGACGACGATGCGAGCGCGGTGCTCGACTGGCTGAGCCACGGCGCGGCGTACTCGGCGAAGGACTAGCGACAGCGGGCGGCTGGGCGGCTACCGCAGCCGCCCCGGCAGTGAAACGGCGATAAAACGACAAGGGCCGTGATGCGAAGAAGCATCACGGCCCTTGTTTTTGGTTCGGCCCGCACTTTGGGCTTGCCGCTCCGGCAGGGATTCATGCCCGCTGTGACATCCGCTCTCCTATGGCGCCATACGCCCCGTCACCGACTCCGACACCGGCCGGTCATGCCAGCGCACGAGCATCAGCCGGCCTGCATAGCAGAGCAAGCCCGCAGCGCCGATCGTGAAGCCCATGCCGGTCGGCGTCGTGTCGTGCCAGAGCCCGACCACGATGCTCGCCAGCGCGCCGAGCGCGAGTTGCATCGCGCCGAATACCGCCGCAGCGGCACCAGCGTTGTGCGGATAGCGGTGCATCAGGTCCGTCGCGCAATTGGCGGAGAGCAGCCCCACCACACCCACCACGAAGAACAGTCCCACGACGATCGACCACAAGCCGCCCCACCCTGTCACGCAGACGAGCGCAACGAACAACGACGCCGCGCTGCTCACCGTAGCCGCCACGGAGATGATGCGCAGCGACCCGAAGCGCCCCACGAAGCGCGTGTTGAGGAAGTTGCCGATCATGATGCCGAACACGTTCGCCCCGAAGAAGAAGCCGTAACGCTGCGGCGAGACGTGAAAGTGTTCGATGTAGACGAACGGCGTGGCCGAGATGTACGTGAACATCGACGCGAACGCCATGCCGCCGCACAGCATGTGCCCCCACACCACGGGGTCGCGCAGCAGCCGGCCATAGGCGGCGAACGACTTCAGCACCGCCGGACTCGCGCGCTTTTCGGGCGGCCACGTCTCGGGCACCCGCAGCCACGCCGCGGTGGCGCATAGCGCGCCGAACAGCGTCAGCACGGCGAACACCACACGCCAGCCGCCAAGCAGAAGCAACTGGCCGCCGATCAGCGGCGCAAGCAATGGGCCGACCGCGGTCACGATCGCGACCATCGAGAGCACGCGAGCTGCGTCGGCAGGCTCGTGTGCATCGCGGGCGATGGCGCGCGCCAGCACCGATGCCGCGCCCGCACCGAGCGCCTGGAGAAACCGCACGAACACGAGCGAGCCCACCGAGAACGAAAACGCGCAGGCCACACTCGACAGCGTAAAGAGCGCGATGCCGCCGAGCAGCACCGGCCGCCGGCCATAGGCATCCGAAACCGGCCCATACAGCAGCATGCCGATCGAAAAGCCGGCCATGAAGCTCGTGAGGGTGGACTGGGCCACGCCGGGCGCCACGCCGAACGTTTGCGCGATAGCCGGCAGGCTCGGGAGATACATGTCGGTAGCGAGCGGCCCGCACGCGGCAAGCGCACCGAGCAGCAGGATCAGCCGGGCATCGGGCCGGCGTCTGACGACGTGAGACATGGGAATCCGGAAGAATCGGCCCGTTCCCGCAGCGCTACGGCCGCGGTTCAGGCCTTGTGAAAGGCGGAGCAGAGCCGATTGTAACCCGGTGCTTAATGCGCACGGCGGCTTGCCCGTGCGATGCGTTAAGCTCGCGGTTTCCCTTCTCATCCGCCTGCAGACAGCCAGCATGACCGCCTTCCTGTTGATCTGGAGCCCGAAGAAGTGGCCGTGGCCCGAACTGCCCGACGTGGCGCGGCGCGTTGCCGCAGGCGAAGCCGTCGCCGACGTCTGGGGATGCGGCTTCGCCCGCGGCATCCTGCCCGGCGACCGCGTGTTCCTGCATCGCGTGGCGTCGGAGCCGCGCGGCCTGTTCGGCTCGGGCTATGTGACGCGGGCGCCCTACGAAGTGCCCGACGCCTCGTATAAACGCGGCTACCGGCTCTGCATCGACTTCGTCTACGACTGGCTCGTCGATGCGCACGAGCAGGTGGTGATCGGGCGCGAGGCGCTGCGCGAACATCCGTTTTCCGTGCAGACGTGGGATGCGCAGAGTTCGGGCACGACCATCAAGCCGATTGCCGAAGGCGCGCTCGAAAAGCGCTGGGCGGCGCTCACGGGCAGGCGGCCGGGGCCGGCGTCGCTACCGGCAGGGTCGTTGCCCGGACGCCGTTAGCGCGCCCCACGGGCAGCGGCCCGGCTCGCCGCGCGGGAGTCCGGTACAATTTCGAGGAACGATCGGCCGCGGCGCCCCGCGCGGCAAGGCTCCTGCAGGGCGCATCCGGGTACCGGCAGCAGCGGCTGAGCAGATGGGCGCGCAAGACAGGCACACAACCGCGCACACGAGACGCCCATCGCCGCGACGACGCCCTTCATTCACGCTCGACGCGCATTTCAACGCTCATTCAACGTCACAGCAGGTCAGGTCACTCATGTCCAGCACCCAGTCCAGGAATCAGGCTCTCTTCGAACGCGCCCAGCGCACCATTCCGGGCGGCGTCAATTCGCCCGTGCGCGCTTTCCGTTCCGTGGGCGGCACGCCGCGCTTCATCGAACGCGCGCAAGGCCCGTACTTCTGGGATGCCGACGGCAAACGCTACATCGACTACATCGGCTCGTGGGGCCCCATGATCGTGGGCCACGTGCATCCCGAGGTGCTCGAAGCGGTGCAGCGCACGCTGGTGAAGGGCTTCTCGTTCGGCGCGCCGACGGAGGCCGAAATCGAGATCGCCGAAGTGATCTGCAAGCTCGTGCCTTCGATGGAACAGGTACGCATGGTGTCGAGCGGCACCGAGGCCACGATGAGCGCGCTGCGTCTCGCGCGCGGCTTTACGAACCGCAGCCGCATCGTGAAGTTCGAGGGCTGCTACCACGGCCACGCGGACAGCCTGCTCGTGAAAGCGGGCTCGGGCTTGCTCACGTTCGGCAATCCGACTTCGGCGGGCGTGCCCGTCGACATCGCGAAGCACACCACCGTGCTCGAGTACAACAACGTCGCGGCACTCGAAGAGGCGTTCAAGGCATTCGGCAACGAGATCGCAGCCGTGATCGTCGAGCCCGTGGCCGGCAACATGAACCTCGTGAAGGCGACGCCGGACTTCCTCAACGCGCTGCGGCGTCTCACGAACGAGTACGGCAGCGTGCTGATCTTCGACGAAGTGATGTGCGGCTTTCGCGTGGCATTGGGTGGCGCGCAACAACTCTTCGGCATCACGCCGGATCTCACGTGCCTCGGCAAGGTGATCGGCGGCGGCATGCCGGCGGCGGCGTTCGGCGGCCGGCGCGACATCATGGCTCACCTTGCGCCGACGGGCGGCGTCTACCAGGCGGGCACGCTCTCGGGCAATCCGGTTGCAGTGGCGGCAGGCCTGAAGACGCTCGAACTGATCCAGGCGCCGGGCTTCTACGACCGCCTCAGCGCACAGACCACGCGGCTCGTGCGCGGCCTCGCCGACGCAGCGCGCGAAGCCGGCGTGCCGTTCGCAGCCGATTCGCTCGGCGGCATGTTCGGCCTCTACTTCACGCAGCACGTGCCCGGAAGCTTCGCCGACGTCACGAAGAGCAACATCGCGCGCTTCAATGCGTTCTTCCACAAGATGCTCGACGCCGGCGTGTACTTCGCGCCGTCCGCGTACGAGGCGGGCTTCGTGTCGAGCACGCATGGCGACGACGTGATCGACGAGACGATCGGCGCGGCGCGCGGCGCATTTGCCGCGCTCGTTGCCTGATCGACGCTTGATCGTCGCTTGATCCGGCGGCCTCGCCGTCGTGCCTCACCGCCCTTATTGAACGCTGCGGAGAAACCCAGCCGATGTTCTCGCAAACCGACTTTGTCCACATGCAGCGCGCGCTGACCTTGGCGGCGCGCGGTCTTTACACCACGGACCCGAATCCGCGCGTGGGCTGCGTGCTGGTCAAAGACGGCGAGGTGATCGGCGAAGGTTTCACGCAGCCCGCGGGCCAGGATCACGCCGAGATTCGCGCGCTGAAAGACGCGCGTTCGCGCGGCAACGATCCGCGCGGCGCCACCGCGTACGTCACGCTCGAACCGTGCAGCCACTTCGGCCGCACGCCGCCGTGTGCGAACGCGTTGATCGAGGCCAAAGTGGCACGCGTCATCGCCGCGATGGAAGACCCGAATCCGCAGGTCTCGGGCCGCGGGCTCGGCATGCTGCGCAATGCGGGCATCGACGTGCGCTGCGGCCTGCTCGCAAACGAAGCGGGCGAACTCAACATCGGTTTCGTCTCGCGCATGACGCGTGGAAGGCCGTGGGTGCGCATGAAAATCGCGGCCTCGCTCGACGGCCGCACCGGCCTGCCCTCGGGCGAAAGCCAGTGGATCACGGGGGAAGCCGCGCGCGCCGACGGCCATGCCTGGCGGGCGCGCGCATCGGCCGTGCTCACCGGCATCGGCACGGTCAAGGAAGACAATCCGCGCATGACGGTGCGCGCCGTGGAAACGCCGCGCCAGCCACGCCGCGTGCTGATCGACAGCAAGCTCGAAGTGCCGCCCGACGCGCACATCCTGGCCGGGCCGCCCACGCTGATCTTTTGCGCCTCGCTCGACGAACGCAACGCGGAGCGCGCCGAGGCGCTGCGCGCGCGGGGCGCTGAAATCGTCGCCCTTGCCAACGAGCACGGCAAGGTGGACCTGCCCGGCATGCTCAAGGAACTGGCTGAACGCGGCGTGAACGAACTGCACGTCGAGGCGGGCTATAAGCTCAACGGCTCGTTGCTGCGCGAAGGCTGCGTGGACGAGCTGCTCGTCTATCTGGCGCCCACGCTGCTCGGCGCGAACTCGCTCAGCATGGTCAACGTGCTCGCACCCGACTCGCTCGAACAGCGCATGCGCTTCGAGTTTCACCAGGTAGAGCGGATCGGCACCGATGTGCGCATCCTCGCGCGCCTCACCCCCGCTCAACCTTCGCACTGACAACACTGACAGGAAACGACACGATGTTTACGGGAATCGTCGCGGCAGTGGGCCGCATCGAATCGATCCGCCCGCTCGGCACCACGCCGGAAGCGGGCGTGCGCCTTACCGTGGACGCAGGCAGTCTCGATCTGGCGGACGTGCAGATCGGCGACAGCATCGCGATTCAGGGCGCCTGCATGACCGTGATCGAAAAGACCACGCGCAGCTTCGACGTGGACGTGTCGCGCGAAAGCCTGAACCGCACCGTGGGCCTTGCCGAAACCGGCGAGGTGAATCTGGAGAAAGCACTGCGGGCACACGACCGGCTGGGCGGCCATATCGTCTCCGGCCACGTGGATGGCCTGGGCGAGGTCACGCGCTTCGCGCAGGTAGGCGAGTCGCACGAGTTGCGCGTACTGGCGCCGCGCGAGATAGGCCGCTATCTGGCCTACAAGGGCTCCATTACCGTGAACGGCGTGAGCCTGACCGTCAATTCGGTGGAAGACCGCGCCGACGGCTGCGAATTCTCGATCAACCTGATTCCGCACACGGTCGAAGTCACGACGCTCAAGCACCTTGCTGCGGGCACGCGGGTGAATCTCGAGGTGGATCTGATTGCGCGGTATGTGGAGCGGATGCTCGGGACGGCTCAGGATGACTATAAGCCGTTGAAGTAATTCGGTTTTCCAAGGATTCACCGTCTACCATCGTCTCACTGAATCCAGCTAAAGCCACGGTTTGGTGACGGTATTTCTGACGGTATACGGCTGTTTTCTGCGGATCGTATACCGTCACGCCTCCGACACTTGACCTCTGCGTTATCCTTAAGAGGGCTGCTTGCTGCGCGAGCATTGGGATCTGAGTGGGTCGCCAATACCGCTTCAGAGCGCTTTCGTGCAGTGTCCTATCTGCTTCTCAATCTGTGCGGGCGACACGATACCGACAATGAATACCAGAGTTTCCGGCATCTGCGTCAGGCTCAACGGTGGCACGATCTATGTTGAGCTAGCCCCATCAGTGGCTGCGCGTTTAGACGTGCAGCAGGAATACGAATCAAACTTATGTCAATTTGGGGAGGAGAACTAGACATAGCTGCCGCAACGGGTGGACCGGCCAGTTGATCCGCCGTGCAATCGTTACCTTGCATGCCCCCTTCGGATGGGGTTCTATCTTCAATCGACGTCGCGCCGCGCTTGCCATTGCGTGTGTTCGCGAGAAAAAGCGTTTTCAGCATCGCCCACGTAGGTCGAGAATTTATCTTCGGTCGGACGTACCGGCAGAGCAATGCGCAGCAACCCAATTTCGTGCGCCGTCAAAGTGTACGAGGCGGAGAGTTCCTGAAAACGCTTCGTTTGGATCCACGCCATGACCGATGCAGCAGCGGCTACCAGGATATCGGTGGGCCAGTAATCCGTGGCCGGAGTCGCGACTTTGCCGGCCGCGAAACCTAACGCTCCAAGGTTCAGGATGATCAGGGCGACGAACCAGAGAGAGGCGGCGCGCTGGTTCGACCTTGCCTTTCTGCTATACCAATCGTGCTGATCTTGGACTCGCTCTCTCTCATACAGCTCGATGCGGTCCGCAAGAGTCATGCGCCGCACATCAGCCATCTTTGAGCTAATTTGCGGACCAGATGACATTGTTACCGCATGTGCTGAAACGCTTTTATTTGAGTTGAATATTGCGGTCAGCGACTGCCTAAAGTGGTCTCGGTCGGTATTGTCGTCACGATTGAATGGCTCAGCCCGCATCATGTATCGCCAAGCAACAGTCTTCACGGACTCAGCGAGAGCCCGCGTACCGTACCAAATGCGTTCCGGTCGCTTCACTGCTAAGTAGATCGTCAACCCTAGTGTGCCCACCAACGGAGCTATCTGGATCAGTGCAAAGCTACGCGTTTGTATGTTCACGACGGACATAGCGGCTGCGACGACGAGAAGTGTCAGATTGACGCCCAGCGCCCATAGAAACTTCTTTTGTGCGCCGTTCGATGCCGCATCAGCGGCCTGGTACAGGGAAGGGAAGTCGCTTTCAGTCATAGACCGAGCTTTGCGTACACTGCATTAGAATGAATGACGTTCGTCCGGTCTCTCTGTTTGTGGCCGGCGAAGCGCTGGCCCAACTCTCATATGGATGTTCAGGATTTACACCGGGCAGTTGAGACCAGGTATGTAGCCTGACGCGAAGAGAACACCGCAAACCGGGCTACTTCAGCCTATCTCCTAGTCTGGACCACGGCACAACCTCGATGCGATGCTGGTCGAGCCAACTAGGTCGACTGCCCTTAAAGCTGTCACCCGGGTGAACCGCGATCACCTTTTTGCCGAGCTCAAGGCTCTTTTTGACTTCCCACTCAACCCATCGACTCTGCGCGGTATCTTTGGAAAGGTAGACAACAGTTACGGAGGAGCGAGCGATTCGTTCCGCGATTTTGCGTTTGATATATTCCGCTCTCTCACTCTCGTAGGGCTCGCGTACCGAATGGTCGTTGAACTCTATGTCACTATTCTCGTTCTTTGCCTGAGCCCGAAGCAGGTTCACCTCATCCATGTCTTCGGTTGCAAAGCTGATGAAGACGTTTCGTTTACCACCTTGGAGCGCCGCTTTCGCTTTCTCCTCGAGCGAACGCACGTCCCCAAGTCTATTCCACCCACCGCTGCTGCTGCCGCCCATCTCAGGCCCCCAAAAATTTGAACTCATTGCATGAGATGCACGCGCCACAGGGTTTTTCGCCGCCCATGTGGCAGGAATAGGTATTCCGAATACCTTTCTCATGGGCGAGGGCGACAACGTCCGGCTTACGGAATGTCGCTAGCGGCGCGAGCACCCTGATGTCCCTACCCATGCAGCGCGCTATCACGCATTCGGCGTCGCGCAGAAATGCCGAGGTTTGATCAGGGAATAGGCTGGTGTCCTCGTGGAGAAGTCCGATTGAGACAGCGTCGGCATTCACTTGGTACGCATGCGCTGCTGCTGTAAGGAGAAACAGCATGTTGCGTCCAGGCGTGAACGCGTCGTCGGCTATATGGAGCGTAGGGTCAGTGAGTCCCGAGCGAATGAGCGCGCCGAAGCCAGAGAGGTTGGCTACCTTCGGCTCGGGCAGGTTCAGATCGGCCATCGCGCGACGGCAGGCCCCCAACTCCCGGTCGCGGGATCGCTGACCATAGTCAATGAATAATGGATGCTGGCGCAAGCCTTCCTCTTGCGCCAGCTTGGCAACAAGGGTCGAATCCAGCCCGCCCGAGACAAGGGTGACGATGCTCATATCGCAATAGGTTCCATTTTTCGGTTCGCCACGCGCATGACGATCCATATTGCCCAGTCCAGTAGACCCACCGGGCATTCCAGACAGTCGGCATGCTGCCGCAGCGCGGCTTCGAGTCGACGGTATTGGGTAAGGCTGGCGATAGAAAGCCGCACCCCCGAGTAAATGCCGAGTGCCGTCATGTAATTCAACACGTGTCTGTCAAGGATTGCGAGATCGTAACTCATACCCACATTACGCAAGAACATACTCGCTTGCTTGGGCCCGATTCCTGGCGCATGAGTAACGAACCAGGCACGAGCTTCCGTGGCATCATGAAAGCGGTCGATGAGCGCGCGGAGCGACGGCGCTTGCATCATGATGGCCGTGTGAGTCTGAGCGATCTGACGGGCACGCGCTACAGGAAATCGGTAACCTCGGGACTGACCTTCCACTATAAAAGGCTTGCATAGCACACCGAGGAGCCGCGCCGTTAGGGGTTCCGGATCACGACAGCTATCAAGGAGTAGGCCTTCAGAGTCGATTGCATCGGTGGCAGCGATAGCAAGGGCATAGGGGACCTGGCTACTGAGAATGCAAGATGACAATTCCCACCACAACTGTCGCTCGCCCGGTTGCGCGGAGGGGCGTTTCACCCGAGCCTGGACGTCCGGACAGATGGCCGCGACGGCGCTCGACAGCCGTTCAGAAGTGTACCTGTTCATTTGAAGAGGCCCGAAACGTGTTTCTTCAGTTGGTTCGCGGTATCTTTGCCGACGAGCCCTACCACGAACGCCTCTAAATTACTCTCGGTAACGGCCTCTCGCAGATCTTTCGCAAAGCGCGTGAAGTAGTCGAGATTGTGAAACGCGACCTTGCCAGTGAAGTTGATGGCCGGGTCGTTGAGCGCCTCACTAGCGATCGAGTCGGCTAACGCGGTTTGATAGGTAAAGAAGTCGAAATGCTGAAAGTGGTGAAGCGTGTCCGTGGCATGATCGGCAACCACTCGGCACCACTCAAGCCCGTCGAAGGTGTCTGCGCCTGCTGCGGTAAGGACGGCGATGCTCCAGGGGTTGCCCGTGCCAAGTAGATGCAACGGCTGGTAGAAGGGGAGCTTACTTAGCTCCTTCCTAATGGCCTTAACGGTCTTGGCGCGAGCGATTAAGCCGGCGCCAAGCTCGCGCTCCGGAATGGCGATGAGCTGGGGCTCAAGCCGGTCCGCGACCTCGCAGATAATTCGCGGAATGTGATCGAGCTTGTACCCCCCTTGCTTGAGCTTTGGAGCGTGTACGATCGGAAGCACCGGGGCATCGGTGAACTCCCTGTCCCGCTCGACCGCCTCGACGATCTCGTCAATGGCGCGATCTGGATCTTGTTTCGGGTTCATCACATCAAAGCAAAATGCCCAATCATGCGGAGTCTGAGCGAGTGCCTCCTTCAAATCCGTCGATTTCCATCGACGAGAGCCCAAGCGGGATGCTTCATAGTTGCCAGAGTCCACCAAAACAAAGCCCCCGTTCTCCCGGTACGCCTTAAGCTCGTTGATCATCACCTGTGGTTTACGGCGCGCGACCATGTCGTAGGCGGAGACGAGTATAGTCGGCGCCGCAAAGACACGGAGCGCTTGCACGGCTTCAACCGGTACAAGCTGCGTCTCATGCGACGAGACCGACAGAAACAGTGTCGGTAGTGGTACACGGGCGTTGGCGGTCGCAAGCGGTCGCTGTGGTTTGGTTTTGGGGGGCACGATGGTTGCCAGGCGTCGCAGCAACTGCAGGTATCCGGGGTGGTAAACCTCGCCGTTCCAGTTCCGCAGCTCAGTGTAGCTATATGCCCCGAAGGGGTAGGGCGGATCACTGTCGTCAAGCCGGATGGGCAAGAGTTGGACACCATGCTTCTGGCCAAGCCTCAACTCTTCCGTGAAAGTGTCCTTGCTCCTAGACGATGCGGAGAAGAGAGGGACCATGCAGCCTGCCTTTGGAATCTCCGACTCGATTGCCATAGAGAAGCGGCCGGTGATTTTATCGTCCCACCAAGTGTCCCATTGCTGTGACAGTAGCCCATGGAGCTTCTCAGCAATTGCGTGGTCCTCGCGAGCGTATGCGATGTAGATATCTGCCATGCGCCGATTAACCCTCGACTTGGTTTGATCGTTAGTTGTATATACAGCAGACAAGCTATCGTACGGCAGTTACACGATAAGTCAGGAGCGTTCCGCTGCGGCCCAAGCAGCAAAATAAAGCGCAGAGGCAAAGTCATTCGTGACCGTAACGCCGGCCCCGCCGATTGGCACGCCTGTTGCCCGCACGCCGCCTTCGCGCAAAACCACAATTGGCGTACCGGCCGCTTTCGCACGCTGTACCTGTGTGATGGTCTCATCGCCAAGACCATCGGCAAGTACAAGTACGGCTGCGGCGTTCGTCTTGACGGTACCATCCAACGCCGGGCTGGTGACATCCACGCCGAGCTCGCGGAGTACGAACCGCGCTTCTTCCATGGTGTAGCGTTGCCCAATGGTGTCGGCCGCCCCCTCGATCAAGACCGTGCCTGGCGCCGCAGATTTCACCGGCACCAGATTACGATGCGCATTATCCGCCAAAGGTAACTGGACGGCGCCACAGTAGGCCGCGACCGATCGCGAGGCAATATCAGCGGCGTCCACCGCTGGCAATCTCGCTTCGGCCCAATGATGCGCAAAGATTGCGCTAAACACGTCTCCGGTACCGATCTTGAACACGCGCGGCGAGCGGTACGCCGGGATATATGCGGCCCGACCGCCCCGCTCAAAGACCATCGCACCACGAACCCCACCTTTGACAACAATGACTGCAGCGCTTTGGCGCTCCATGAGACGCGAAGCAGCCGAGCTAAGATCGTCCAATCCCGCTGCGGATTGAAGCTCACGTTCGTTGAGGACAATCGCCAACTCATCCGCGATTGACCCGTTCGCACCAAATGGAGCTGGGTCTCGCCAAGTCTGTGGATCGTAGACGGCTCGGCACGCATTGATGACGGCATCTCCTTCGAGAAATCCGAAGCGCAGCACGGCATCGCCACTGACTTCGATTGTTTGCTGACGCGTAATCTCATCGAGTGGCGGTTGGATGTGTGGTCGAGACAGCGGATGAAAGTATGCAAAAACAATGGCAGTCGGACGCCTGCTTAGGCGCACCTCGATCCCCTGTTCTTTTAGCGAAGTTGCATCTAAGCTTTCGAAGCCTTCCGCATAGGTGTGGAGGGTGCTGCCCGGGGAAAGCACGGAGACTGCAGCGGCAGCACGAACACCGGACCCAAAAACGGCATCCCAAGCGGGCACGTGACATAGTTCGCGATAAAGCCCGCCGACTATCTGCATATACCCCTCCAATATGAGCACCGCGGGTATTATTGCGTACCATCGCCTTAGAGTCCATCGGCACTTTTTCACTGACTGGCGTTTGTTTTGAGGCCGACCGAACATGGCCTTCCCATGCCATTGGCTTCTCTATCGCTATCGAATTTGAAAAAATCTTGCTGCTGGGTCAGGGAGATGGGGCACCGGAGGCCAACTTCGACGAACTACTGCTCTACCAACACATCAGGATTGCGGGAAATCTCCATCGCCCAAGCTGAGAACGACATCTCGGAGCGTTTGAGTCTTGCCGGGAGCGAACAGGTTCTGTCCCGACAAAATCGGATAGGTTCGCAGAATAAGTCGCATCCAAAAGTATCTGGAACGAAGCGGTAATCGGCCACCGCCGGCCAAGCCAGCCAGAATGTTCCTTACCTGCACCAAACTGTAAGACACTCCGAACTCGGCTGCGATCATTCGAGCTACGCGCGCGAGCGTCCAGGGTGCAGCATATTCGGTTCCATACTCGAGTATGTAGCTATTGATCAGCATCCTGGCGAGCACATTCTTCTTCTCTTCGCTTAAACCGCCCGGACGTCCCAGTGGCCTCCTACGCCACGCCTCCTCGTCAGGGTATTCTTCCCTCAGCTTCGCCCAGCGGGATACAGTTTGCCGACTTACCGCCAGCTCACGCGCGACGTCAGCCTGAGACACCCCTTCTTCGAGCAAGGTCATCGCCACCCGCCTTCGCTCACTCAGCTCATCGAAGTTCCGCCTAGTCTCTTTCTCCAACATATCGTTCCTTCTCCGACACACTTGTCACCTACTATATTAAATCGCGTTGGTGCACAAAGTTATTTAGCCCACACGACTCCGAGGCGATGCTATATCGTTTTCAACATTGAAAACTTCCATGTTAAACGACTCAAATGGCTCTGACCACGCTGGAGATCACCCGTGCCTCGCCCGGGGGTAAGCCGCTGAAACTGCCCGACGGCAACGGCCTATACCTGTACGTCACCAAGACTACGAAGTCCTGGAGAACCGACTACCGGATTGCTGGTCGCCGGGGCACCGTCGTCCACGGCCAGTACCCAGCCATGACTCTCTCCCAAGCTCGGGCGCGCAACCGGGAAGCGAAGCAACTACTCGCCACCGGCGTTGACCCAGCTACGCACAAGCGCCTCGAGAAACTTGCCCTCCAAGCATCGTTCGGTGACACGTTCGAAGCCACCGCAAAACACTGGTACGACAGCAAGAGTGAGCTGCGCTCGAAGCCTTGGCGTGAAGCACATAGCCTGTATCTGCGGCGCGACCTGAATCCGAACATCGGTAACGTGCCGCTCGATCAAATCGATGCCCACGCGCTACTCAATGTGCTTGAAGCCGTTCGTCGCGAACGTGGCGTCAAGACTGCCGAGCGCGTTCGGCAAACGGCAGTACAGGTATTCGACCACGCACGGCGGAAACTGAAGGTAGAGGTGAATCCCGCTCGTGTCCTGCAAGGATGGACTGACATTCCCGCTCAGATCAGCCACGCACCACTGCGGGAGCATGAGATTCCTGAATTCGTTGAGCGCCTTGACGCCGATACCGGGGCTGCGGCGACAAAGCTCAGCATTCTCCTCATGTTGCTCACGTTCGTGCGCAAGAACGAGATTGTGCAAGCCCGTTGGGACGAGTTCGATCTCGACAATGCCGTGTGGGTAATCCCAGCCGAACGGATGAAGATGCGTGATCCCCACGTCGTGCCGCTGAGTCGGCAAGCGCTATCAGCACTGGAGCAGTTGAAGCCGCTTTCATTCGCCTCGGCCTATCTGTTCCCAAGCCTTGGCAGCAACCTGAAGCCGATGGGCATGTCGACTCCTAACGTCGTGTTCGAGCGCATGGGCTATGGCAGCCGGTTCACGCCACACGGGATCAGAGCAACGGCAAGTACCTGGCTGAACAATCGCGGCGTGCGCGCTGATGTGATCGAGCGCCAACTCGCTCATGTGGAGCGCAACCGCGTGCGAGCGGCCTACAATCGCGCCGACTATTGGCCGGAGCGGGTGGCCGCGATGCAGTTATGGGCCGATTTTGTATTGCCTGATCAGGCGACGGCCGGCGGCACGCTGTCCGTGCCGCTCCCCCAAAACGAAGAAATCGAACAATGACGGACCGACCATGAACACCAAAGATACCTACGCCTTCGACCCAAACGTATTCGCGCTTGACGAAATCGAAAAGGAATTCGGAGCCGACGATACCGCATGGCAGTTCCTCAAGTGGAATCCGGAGTACCAAGCGGCTTTCCGTGAACTCAGCCAGAAGGAAAGCAGTCCGTCAGAACTTGAGGCTATCGTCAGCCACGTCAAAACGCCATATCCCGGGATGGTTGCGTGCGCCCATGACAACACCTGTCGCGAACGATTCGGCATTAGCGCATGGCTGAATCCAGACAGCGAACACCTTCCCGAATTGAAGAACGATGGCGATTCGTGGTTCTTTCCGCTCAGGCGCGTCGAACAGCAGGACAGCGCACAGGTACTGAGACAACGAGGGCAATTGCCGGAGAAACTCGAATACTACCCTTGGCTAACTTTTCGCGAGACCCCTTTCGGATACGACTCGGTAAGCGTGCCACACCCCAACCTCAACCGGGCGGTAGGACGAAAGAAGAAAGCCCACGAACCCAGACTACTTCACGTTGCCTTCGATTGCAGCATACCCGTTGAAGGACAACTAACAGCGTTCGAAGCCCTCGCCCACAAGCATCGTGAATTCTGGAACGGACGGATCTGTTCAACGACGGCACCGACGGCCATCGTTGAATCGGTAGAGTGGAGCGGCATCTTTCGGGCCGACGATTTCGCCAATCGCGACTGGGCCAGAACGGCCGTGATCGACGTGCTCGGTCCCATCAAGAAGCAGATAAACCTGTGTCGCGAAAAGCTCACTGCGACATATAAGGATCTCGACAAAGAAAGTCAAAAACGGCGTATGAAGCACCCCGGCCTCAACGAGCCCGACATGATCCGGCATTTTGGCGAGCGATTTCCAATGCCCAAGCCGTCACGAGACAGCGAGCCTGCGCTTAGCAGCAATCGTTATCTGAAAGCGCTTTTGCGAATTGCCGAGCACCTGCCGACCGACGCGTTCGCCCCCGATCGCATCATCAAAGACTATAAGGGATTAGGCAACGTGATCGCGAAAGAGATTGGCATATCACGGGACGACGCGACTGCTCCTCAATGGATGGAAGACTTTGAGGCAGGCATGCACCGCACGCATCTGCGCCGCGCGAAATATCTCGTGAACCACTTCTATGGATGGCTTGTTCACGCTGAGGTATCCCTATCTGGCCACATGAAGAAGACGAAACGCTAGCGTTCTACCCACTCCCCGTCCTCATCACCCCCGTACTTAGCCCCGTCTGTGCATTTGGTACAGACGGGCTAACGTCCATCCTCGTCCATCGCGGACCCTCTCATCTGCCGAGCCACTCGCGTACGGCGGCCGCGAACAGTCGCACCCCTATTCAATACCTGCTCACATGGCGCGCCGCCTTACCATACGCATATCACCACGTCAAATCATGAACTTGGCTCCAAAAAAGGCGACCGAAACCGGACCAGCGAGTTGATGATTCGCCTAGCCGAAGCATGCCCCGGAAAATCCATTCCGTTCACTCCTGAACAGACTTGAATCGACAAACGGAGCCTTCCATGACTCAAAAAACCCTCCTCTCAACTGGGGCGGCGGAGAAAGCCACGCAGGCACTCTCGCCGATTGCGCAAATTCGCCGCGGGCGGCGATCCCAGTCGGCCGATACGAGCGACAGCGCCCACAGTTCCGTGACCACAGATTCCCCGTCGATCGCAAACGCTAGCGCCAATATCGCCTACGTCAGGAGCAGCCCGCTTCTGGATAAGCTGATTGCGCAGGTACGCTCCTGCTCTCACGATCGCCTTATGAAGGAACGCGAGGTGCTGCCGATGATTGGCCGATCAAAGGCAGCGATGCGTCGCGACGTTTCCCTCGGTCTTTTCCCCAAACAAGTCAAAACGGGGACCAAGTCCAGTGCCTGGCGTGAATCGGAGGTCATGGGATGGATCGAGGCTGCGACGATCCTCTCGCGCGTTGCCGCCCCCGGCTTCGGCATGAAAGACTTCGTCGCCGCACTGGACGCTCGCATCAACGTGGAGGTGAACGCATGAACGCGATTGCCTTTCATCCGGCCGCCGACGGTGCAGATGTCGGCGAATGGCTTATGCGCGACACGGCCGCCTTTTCGGAAAGGGCCAACACCATCTGGCAAAACAGTTCCGCACCTGAAGGAGATCACCCCTACCGGCGCAAATATGGCCTTGGCGAAGATTTGGTCTGGGTATATGGCAAGCCGGGATTCGTGAACGGCGAGGACATTCAGAATGCCGTTGTCGTTCCGTATTTCAAAGGCTCAACAAACGAGATCATTTCGCTCCGATTCATCGTGACGAACGAGGATGGCGATGAGCGCGACATCTGGCTACGAGGCGACTCAGAGTACGTCGGTGCCTATGCACGCTTTGGCGCATGCAAAACGGATACGGTGTTGGTGACGTGGAGCTTTTCCGACGGCGCGTCGCTGTTCGCGGCCACCCCCTATTGCGTCGCGGTACCCGAAAATCCCGCCTGCGTTGGAATTGTCGCTGCAACGCTGGCGAGTGCGCACCGGACCACCCGCGTCGTCGTGTGTAGCGACGAGGTTTCGCGCACCGCAGCCGAAGTGGCAGCACGCATGATCGGCGCACCACTGGTAACCCCGAGTGCCGATAATGGATCGTACCGCTACGAGAGTTTCGTCCACCTCCATCAACAAATGGGAGCAGATGCATTGTGTGTGCTCGTCGATAGTGCGGACGTACCGAAGTCTAATGTGTCGACCGATGGTGCTCCTACTGACATTGCACCGTGGCCTCTCGAATCGCCCGACATCAACGAACTCGTGGCGACCGTGAAACAAACGGTTCGCCGATTCTCCGTGCTGACCGATGTCCAGTCGTTCGTTGTCGCCCTCTGGATTATCGTCTCTCATGTCATGGACCTGATGCCGTTCTCGCCGATCCTTGGCCTGTACTCGCCGACCAAGGGCTGCGGCAAGACGACCGTGCTCGGCGTGCTGCGCCTTCTCGTCTATCGGCCCATAGTCGCCGCCAACCTGACGCCCGCGTACCTGTACCACATCATCGCGCGCTGGATGCCGACGATGTTAATCGACGAGGGCGACACCTTTGTACATAAGAACAGCGACCTGACCGGCATCATCAACTCTGGTCACACTCGCATCAGCGGGTTCGTCGGGAAAATGAACAACGGTCAGCCAAAGACCCATCCAGTATTCTGCGGAAAGGTCTTAGCGATGATCGGACGACCACCCGCCACGATCTACCACCGTAGCATCCCGATCCATCTGCGTCGCAAGCTGTCCAATGAAACCGTCGAACCGCTCTACTACGCAAACGAGGCTGAGTTCGCGCAGCTGAAATCAAAAATCGTGCGGTGGGCTATCGATAACAGATCTGCAATCGAAAAAGCGCGTCCGCCACGACTGCGTGTCGCGGACAGTCGTATGGCCGACAACTTCGTACCATTGCTCTCGGTTGCAAGTCTCGGCGGCGAGGAATTACTGGACAGAGTGTTGATTTGCACGGAAACCTGACCCGGCCAGGGCAGTAATTTGCATCGAATATTGACCCACGTAGAACACTGACCTGCTCGGCAACGGGCAGGGGAACGGAGTGATCGACGTGGCTATATTGAGCATCATCCGACGCTGGCACTTTCGCGATCAGGTCTCGTTGCGCGAGATTTCCAGACGGCTGGGCGTGTCCAGAAACACGGTCAGGCGTTACATCCGGGCCGGCACGGTTCTGCCGGCCTATCCCGAGCGCCACAGCCCCAGCAAACTCGACGGGTTTGCCGCGAAGCTCGCAGGCTGGCTCAAGACCGAGGCGAACCGGCCGCGCAAGCAGCGCAGGACGCTCAGGCAGATACACGCGGATCTGTGCGCGCTTGGCTTCACGGGCTCCTATGACCGCGTGGCGGCGTTTGCCCGGCGGTGGCGGCAGGAACAGCACGAGCAGGCGAAGACCACGGGACGCGGAACGTTTGTGCCGCTGCGCTTTGCCCCTGGCGAGGCATTCCAGTTCGACTGGAGCGAGGACTGGGCGGTGATCAACGGCGAGCGTGTCAAGCTGCAGGTCGCGCAGCTCAAGCTCAGCCACAGCCGGGCCTTCTTCCTGCGCGCCTACCTGCTGCAGACCCACGAGATGCTGTTCGATGCGCATCATCATGCGTTCGTCGCCTGGGGCGGCATTCCACGCCGCGGCATCTACGACAACATGAAGACTGCCGTTGACCGGGTGCGTCCCGGCAAGGTGCGCGAGGTCAACGCGCGCTTCAGCGCGATGGTGAGCCACTACCTGTTTGATGCCGAGTTCTGTAACGTGGCCTCGGGCTGGGAGAAAGGGCAGATCGAGAAGAATGTCCAGGACAGCCGCCACCGCCTCTGGCAGAAGGTGCCGGCGTTCGGTTCACTGGATGCGCTGAACGACTGGCTGGCCGACCAGTGCGTACTGCTGTGGCAGCAGACGCGGCACCCGGAGCAGGACATGACGGTCTGGGATGCGTGGTCGGCCGAGCGGCCCCACCTGATGCCGGTGGGCCAGCCGTTCGATGGCTTCGTCGAACATGTCAAACGCGTTTCGCCCACCTGCCTGGTGAACTTCGAACGCAACCGCTACAGCGTGCCGGCGTCGTTCGCCAACCGGCCCATCAGCCTGCGTGTGTATGCCGCAAGGCTGGTGTTCGTTGCCGAGGGGCAGGTGATCGCCGAGCACGGGCGGCGTATCAACCGCAGCCATGACCGCGGCGAGACGGTCTACGACTGGCGTCACTACCTGGCCGTCCTGCAGCGCAAACCGGGCGCACTGCGCAATGGCGCACCGTTCGCCGAGTTTCCGGAGGCCTTGCGCAGGCTGCAGGGCGTGCTGCTCAGGCACCCGGGCGGCGACCGCGAGATGGTCGAGATCCTGGCGCTGGTGCTGCTGCACGACGAACAGATGGTGCTCACCGCAGTTGAGCGGGCGCTTGAGGCGGGTGTGCCGAACAAGCAGACGGTACTGAACATCCTCAGCCGCCTGCTCGACAGCCCGCCTGTGCCGCCGCTGCAGACGCCGCAGGCCTTCGCACTGAAGGTCGAGCCACAGGCCAACGTCGGCCGCTACGACCGCCTGCGTGGCCGGGAGGACAGCCATGCAGCCTGAGGCCATGATGCAGATGCTCAAGTCACTGAAGCTGCACGGCATGGCCCAGGCGCTGGGCGAACTCGCAGCGCAGGACTCGCCGGCGTACAAGGCGGCTTCGCTGGTGCTGGCCGGGCTGCTCAAGGCGGAGATTGCCGAGCGCGAAGTGCGTTCCCTCGCGTACCAGATGAAGGTGGCACGCTTCCCGGCGTACCGCGACATGGGCGGGTTCGACTTCAGCTGCAGCGATGCCGACGAGGCGCTGGTGCGCCAGCTGTACCAGTGCGACTTCATCGACTCGGCGCACAACATCGTGCTGGTGGGTGGGCCCGGTACGGGCAAGACCCATCTGGCAACGGCCATCGGTGTGCAGGCGCTCGAACATCATCGCCGCCGCGTGCGCTTCTTCTCCACCATCGAACTGGTCAACGCCCTCGAGCAGGAGAAGCTGGGCGGCAAGCCCGGGCAACTGGCCACACGGCTCATGTATGCCGACCTCGTGGTGCTGGACGAACTCGGCTACCTGCCGTTCAGCCAGACCGGCGGGGCGCTGCTGTTCCATCTGCTCAGCAAGCTCTACGAGCGCACCAGCATCATCATCACCACCAACCTGAGCTTCGCCGAATGGGCCAGTGTGTTTGGCGATGCAAAGATGACCACCGCGCTGCTCGACCGGCTCACACACCACTGCCACATTGTAGAAACAGGCAACGATAGCTATCGTTTCAGAAACAGCACAACACAGCCAAAGAAGGAGCGAAAGAAGACCCAGATACCCACCGCATAACCCGCAAGGCTGGTCCAAGGGGTGGGTCAGAATTCAATGCAAATCGTGGGTCAGGCTTCCGTGCAAATCAACACCACGTGATTTGCGCGCTCGCCTGTGAGATACTTTCCGGCGATTTCACACAAGGAGACCATATGGCTGTCGTAAAACTGGGTGTCGCAGAGATTGACATCGGCAAAGTCGATCATAGCCTCACCGTCTGGAGCACAAAGAAAACGAAGATCGGGCAATTGAATTTCAGTAAAGGCTCGGTTGAATGGTGGCCGAAAGGGAATAAGGTCAATGCCCACACATATACATGGGCTCAATTCGCCAAGGCATTGGAATCAGCTTCTGACGCGAAGCGCGTGGTTGCACCCGCTGAACCGCGCACGAAGAAAGCTCCAGCAACCAAGGCTGGGCCTACTGCAAAGAATAAGGCGAGTAAACCAAGCTTGACTCGTAAGCGTGCCCCCTGAGCATCCATTATACGCAGACGGTGCAGCGAGCGCCTGAAACGCTCGCACTTTGAAGCGGTATTTTCCATATATCAGGCACTTGACGGCAACCATGTAGTTGCCGTCAAGTGCAGATCCAATTCACGATATTGACAAAGTTGTTTGGCTCATTGCCGATTAACAGCTATTGATAAAATACATTATCAATAGCAGCCGTGCGCCGCGGCTCGCTTCGGCATTCAGCTACCGTCAAAGATCCGATTTCACCGCTGATTTGCGCGCACGGCCTTCCCGGCCCTTCTCCGGAGATAACCGTGCCGAACAGACTGACCCACGTCGCACACACCGACAGACGACAACTGACTGCCGCCGAATTCCACCAGCTCGGGAACGTGCCGCCTGAGGCCGAATGGTTCGCCAACCTTGACAACCCACGCACACGCCGCGCGTACCAAATCGATCTGCGCGACTTCATGGCCTTCACCGGCATCGCGCAGGCAGACGAGTTTCGTACCGTCACGCGCGCGCATGTGCTCGCATGGCGCAAGCGTCTCGAAGCTCGTCAGCTGTCCGGCGCGACGATCCGGCGCAAACTCGCCGCGTTGTCCTCATTGTTCGATTACCTGTGTGAACGCAACGCGGTCCTGCTGAATCCCGTCGCCGGCGTGAAGAGGCCCCGAGGTAATAGCAACGAAGGCAAGACGCCTGCGCTTGGCGACCACCAGGCCCGCGCGCTGCTCGGCGCGCCAGATCCAGATACGTTGAAAGGCAAGCGCGACCGTGCGATGCTCGCCGTGCTGCTCTATCACGGCCTGCGTCGCGAGGAACTGTGTTTGCTGAAGGTGCGCGACATCCACGATCGGCGCGGCGTGCCGCATCTGCGCATTCACGGCAAGGGAAACAAGCTGCGGCATGTGCCGTTGCACCCGGCCAGCGCAGAGCGGCTGCACACATACCTCGAATCGGCAGGGCATGGCGCATCGCCCGAATCGCCACTGTTCCAGCCGATACGACCAACCGGTTCCGCAATGACGGGCGACGGCGTGTACAAATGCGTCCGGAGATACGCGACGCTGGCAGGCATCGCCATAGACAGCCTCGGCGTCCACGGGCTGCGTGCGACGGCCGCAACGAACGCGCTCGAACATGAGGCCGACATCGCGAAGGTTCAGGAATGGCTCGGGCACGCGAACATCGCCACGACCCGGCTCTATGACCGGCGCCAGAGTCGCCCCGAAGATTCGCCAACGTTCAAGGTGACGTACTGATCTCGCCGCCGGACAACCCGCAGCAAACCTCTGACCTGCGTATCTCTACGCCCAGTTACCAGGCTGCCCAAGGCCTTTCAAATGTCTCGTCGCGAGCCCGGTCTCGTGTGGTTTCCGACGCCTGGTCTCGATCGCTTCCCGAAGCAACCCGTCTGTCCTGATTTGGATAAACGACGGCAACGAAGGATCGTCACAAGTATCGAGCTGACCTATCGTCCTGTCCGATATGTTTTCCTGGGGGCAGGCACTCCCGCAGGAGTGCCACTGCACACAGCACATTGCCTACTGCTGGACCGTCGCGCCCTTCAGCAGCCCTGCCGTGAAGTCGGCCGCGGCCTTCTCCAGCGCGAGCGCCTGCAACTGCTGCCGGATCGTCTCCTTCACGGCGTCGAACGCCGGCACCTGCGTTGGCCGCTTCGCATCGAGTTTTACGATCAGCCTCGTGCTACCGACCGGAATCGACTCGGGCGTCACGCCGCCCGCCGGCAACTGCGTGATGGCTTGCGCAACGGGTAGCGGCAAGCCCTGCGTCCTGCCCTCCGTAACGGGCGTCTTGAAGCTCACCCACGGCAGCTCGCCGCCATTCGCCTTGCTCGGCGCCACGCTGTACTGCTGGGCGAGTACGTCAAAGCGCTTGCCCGCCTTCAGCTCGCTGAGCACGGTCGCCGCAGTCATCGCGTCAGGCACCGCGATCACGCGCGGCTTGTACTCGTTCTTGCCCAGCGACGCCACGATCTGGTCGTAACGCGCCTTCACCTGCTCATCGGTCACCGGCGCGGCATGGATGCTGTCCTTCAGGTACAGCTGTGTTTCGGCATTGGTCTTTGCCGCTTCGATCGCCTGCTGGACTTCCGGCTTCGAACCGTAGCCCGCCTTCTCCGCGTTCTGACGGAACAGCTCGCGCGCGATCAGTTGCTGTTTGAGCGCCTGGCGCAGTTGGGGCGTGTCGGGCTGGTGCGCCACCTGGGCCGCGACGCGCACGGCTTCATCGAGCTGCGACTGCGGGATCGCCACGCCATTGACGGTGGCCACCGTGCCCACCGGCAGCACAGCGGCGGGGGCAGACGCGGTCTGCGCCATTGCGGGTACAGCGACGCCGGCCGCAAGCATGAGGACGGCAGCCGCCGTGATCCGCAGGGAGATTCTATTCATCGTTGTGCCTTCAGTAGGTCCAGTTGAGTGTTCCAAGAACGAGGGTCGCCTTCGGCCCGAGGACGGCCGGCTGCGTGAGTGCGCGTCCGGCAAGCAGCTCGCCCGACAGCATCTGTTTATGCCATTGCCACTGCGCGCGCAGGCCCGCGCCTACCCCCACCAGCGACGGGAAACCCGGCACGGCAACCAGGTTCGCCTTGCCCGCATCGAGAAACACGTAGGGTTCGACGCGGCCATCGTGCCACGCGGGCGTATTCACCCACGCGAGTTCGTTGCGCGACCAGATGCCCCGGTCGCCCGCGATCTCGCCCGAGCGGAAGCCGCGGATCGTATCCATGCCGCCCAGGTACAGCTGCTCCGAGCCGAACAGCGCCACGTTCGTGTACTGGCCGCCCAGCGCGCCACGGTACGCCAGCTGCACCCGCGCGATGGACGGCAGCGGCAGCGTATACGTGGCCGTCATGTCGAACTTCGTGAACTGGCTGTGCGCATCGGTGCGCGCGATGCCGTGCGCGTCGTGGTCGGCCTCCAGCCACGGCAGGCCCTGCGATACGCCGCCATCGAGCGTGACGTTGCCCGCCGACCCGTTGAGCGCGAACCTGTGCAGCCAGTTTGCGCCCGTGCGCAGCACGGCAATCCGCTGCGGGTTCAGGTCGATGCTCCCGTTCAGCTCGCGGTCCGTGCGCCGCCACGACAGCGTCGCATCGAGGTTCACGATGTCGGCCTGCGAGCGCAGCAGCGTGTAGTTCCAGCCGAGGATGTGGCTCAGCGTGCGGCCCCACAGCAGCGCGGTGGTACCCACTACCTGCTGGTATTCCGAGTCCGACAGCGTGTAGCTGAAGGTATGTCGCCCGAACGGGATGGCGAGCGACCCCACCAGCGCATTGCTGTCCAGGCTGTCGATGAAGTTCAGGCTCAGCGATTCCTGCAGGCCGATCAGGTTGTCCGCCTCGACACCGGCGCGGTAGCGTGTCACGCCCGTCGTGGAACTGCCGTAGTTGTCGACACCCAGGCTGTAGTAGAGCCGGTCGCCGGACCGGTTGCCGACCGCCACCACCGACTCGCCGGGGCTCTGGCCCGGCAGGATCTGCACCTCGGCCTGGTTGCGGCGCAGCCGGTTGATCTGTGAGACGCCCTGGTCGATGTCCTCCAGCCGCAGTGCGTCGCCAGGTGCCGCGGGGAAGGCGTTTTCGTAGCCGGCGTCGGTCAGCCAGCCGCCTCCGGCCGCCTTTTCGTCCTTCTTCAGGCGGTACACCGGCTCGCCGTTCACCCTGAAGCCGCCGATGCGGCCCACCTGGACCGTCACCGTGAGCGTGCCCGAGCCCAGGTTCTGCGGACCGAGCAGCGCGCGCGTGGTGACGTAGCCTTCGGCGACGAAGGCATCGGTCAGGCGTTTCAGCAGCACGTTGACGCGGTGCGAGCCCAGCGCGTGGCCGGTGAACGGCGCGACGATGGCGTCGAGCTTCGCGCGCGGCACGCCGGGCAGCGGCGTGTACGGGCGGCCATCCGGTTCCGCGAGCACGATGCGGCTGACCGGAAACGTGGGGCCGGTCTCCACGATCTGGTCGACCGGGGTATCGGGCGGGATGTCGAGCGTCGTCTCCGGCGCCTGCGGCGCCACCGAGATCGACGCGGGCGGCTGGGCGAGCTGGCGCTGGCGCGCCTGTTCGCGCTGCTCGTCGATCAGCTGCTGGCCGGGGTCCTGGATGGGCCGCGGCGCCGTGCCGGGCGGCAGCGCCGGCGGAGCCGCAGGCGGCGTCTGCGCGAACGCCGGCAGCGCCACGAACAGGATGGGCAGCGCAGCCAGCGTCACCTGCAGGATCAGGGACCGGTTCTGCCGGTCACGCGCGCGCACGGCCAGCATCAGTATCCGATCCACGTCGTCAGTCCCAGGTGCTGGCCGATCTGCACCGGCGTGCGCGACGGCGCGCGCACCGTCGTGATGGTGCCTGTGGCGGACACGCCCTTCAGCGCGCTGATCGAGCCACCGTCGATGATCGCGTCGCCCGTCAGGTACACGGCGCCGTTTGCAGCGAACCCGCCCCCGACGTCGGCCGCGATGATCTGCGCCCACGTGCTGCCGAAGAACGCCTTGAAGCCGCGCTGCTGGCTGATCGCCGAGTAGCCCGTCACGCCCTGCGCGTAGGTGACGGGTGCCGTGACGTCGATGTCGCCCTGCGCGAACACGTTGCCGCCGATGTTGCGCGCGACGCTGCCCGCGGTGATCGCGATGTTGCTGCCTGACTGGATCGTGCCGCCATACGGCTGCACCGTGCTCGATGCACTCGCGTGGCAGAAGATCCAGCAGCCTCGCGAGTAGCTCGCCTGGCCCGAGAACACGGCGGCGTTGGTGAAGGCGTCGTCGGCGTGGATCGTGATGTCGCCGCCGTTCGACTGGATGATGCCGCCCGAGTTGGTGACGTTGTGCCCGGAGATCGTGACGGGCCCCGCCGTCGAGGCGATGTACGCCAGCTGCGACGGCTCGGTCACGCTGCCGTAATCGACGTCAAAGCCGCTCGTGGTGTGGGTCAGGAACAGGAAGCTGCCGCCCTGGTGCGAGTACGCGACGGGCTGTCCACCATTGGTGCCGCCCGTGTGGTCGATGATGTTGAGCACATCGCCCTGCGCGGCGAGCGTCGCACCCTGGTTGGAGAGGATGCGGGCGTTGTCGTTGACGATGTCGCCCTGGGCGGCGAGCTGCGCATCGCCGTTCGCGGCAAAGACGATGCCGAGGTTGTCATGGGTCGAGCGGTTCGTGATGCTGCCGCCCGCGGTGAGCGTGACGTTGCCACCCGTGGCCGTACCGTCCGCCGCGACACCACCGGCCTGGACCACGCTGCCGGTGTTCGAGATGTCGCCTGTGGCGGTGAGGCCGACTGATCCTGCGGCTGCGGCCAGGGTCGACGGTCCGGTCGCATCGTCGGAAAGCGTGATCGTCCCCGCCTTTACCGTGACGCTGTTCGCCGCGGTCATCTGCCCGCCCTGCAGCGAAACGGTGCCGGGTGTGGTGATGGCGACGTCGTGTTCGGCCCGGATGGAGCCGTCTACCGTGGTGATGTCGCCGGTGCCTGAGACCACCACGTCGCCCGCGCTCGCGTACAGTTTCCCGAGGTTGCGCACGCCTGCGCCCTGGTCCGTCACGATGAGCTGCACACGGCCGCCCGTGAGGCCGCCGGCGGCCGTGATGTCGACGGCAAGCCCCGAGGCCGTGCTGCCAGGAGTGGTGGTGCCGATGAGCCAGTCGTGGCCGTTGTCCGAAGGCGAGAAGCCCGTATCCCACGCGGTCGTGCTGCTGCCGATGGTGGCGCGCACGCCGCCCGCCGAGCTGGTGAAGTCGTTCGTGACCGGACCGTTGACCGCGAGGCGCTTCGCCACGAGATCCAGGTTCACGAGCGTGCCGGACAGGCCGCCGGGACCGATCGTGATGGTGCCGCCGCTGGTGGCGAGCACAACGTTGCGCTGGATGTTGCCGGGCGAGAGCGTGAGGTCGCTGAAGCTCACCTGCCCCGTCGACAGCACCACGTGGCCGGCGTTCACGAAGCTGCCGCCATCGACGGTAATGCCGTTGGGGTTCGCCAGGATCACGTTCGCACGCGGGCCCAGCACGGCGATCGCCCCCTGGATGAGCGAGGGGTTCGTGCTCGTCACCTCGTTGACGATCGTGCGGGCGTTGATGCCGGTGTTGTTCAGGTCGGCGCCGGCGGACGAGACGTTGAACGACGAATAGGTGTTGTGCGAGACGCCGCCTGTGGCGGGAGCAATGGCAACCGTCTGGTAGCCGTTGGCGGCCGTGCTCACCGAAGTTGCGGTGCCGCCGTCGGCGACGATGCCGGCGGCCTGTGCGATGCCCGTTAGGCACATTGCTCCGGCCCACAGCGAGGCCACTCCCCGGACGTGAAGGACGCCTCCCTTTGGCACCGCTCCCGGTTGTTTATTCTTTTTCATCTGCAATTATCTGCGTAACAAGCTGCCACGGCTTTCGCGGGTAGCGCCACAGTTCATTTCGAATATGGCGTGTGGTCACCGTCACCTACCGATCCGCACTCAACTCAAAGGTCGGCACCGCGAATACGTCTCCAATCGGACCTCGTTCCAAGCGATCATAGCCTTGGCCTGACAAGAAGAATGCATCATGTCTGAGATGTTCCTTAAAGAGCTGGCGAGAAACCTGCAATCCGACGCTGTCTTCTATGGCGTCTCCGATTCGTTCGGTTAACTGCACATACACCATTTCCGGACCCAATTTCTCTACGACATACGCCGGAGCTGTTAAAAGGCGTTCCATTCCAAAAAAACGTACATATGCAGGACCGAAGACGGTTCCCCAGAAAACGTCTGGAAGCCAGTGTCGCAAAAGATGCGTCACGACCATAAATCGCTCGCCATAAGGGGCAGACCCACTCTCGACCGCAAACTCTCTGTAACCTGGCGTCAGCGTATCAACAAGTGCAAAGTCTGCATTCGATCGAACACTCGCATTCTTTAAGTAAGCGACAAGACATTCCTGCTTGACCTGCCCTAATTCCACTGTAAAGCTAATATTGGAATGGGTATCTAAAACTTTTGGCGACCTACTACACCACCGAACTGCGAACGAGCCTTCAGCCTTTGGCCGCTTCTTACGTTGCCAATAAATAGTTTCGCAGTGTCCGCCTTCCGGGACAAGCTTCTGGACGTCATGACTATCAAAATCACGATCAAGCGGCTCCCACCACCCCCATTTTTCAGGATTAATTTTTGGAAGCGACTCCTGGAATGTTCGAACCGCATCCACGAAATCCATTGAATTAACAAGAGACAATGGACTCAACACATTGACACACGTCGGCATATTGAATTTCACGTGGCACTCACTATTTCGACGTCCATGGACGAAATGTTCCTGTTGCTGGATTGAAGACGCGAATTGATCCGCCAGAGTTGTTGATCAAATTTTGCAATGGCTGAGAAATTGTCTTCGTGTTCGGACTAACGATTAATTGAATCGGGTTACCTGTGGCCAGATAGCCTCTGAACTGATTTGAATTCGACAAGTTTGCAACATCTTTCACCTCAATAATAGTTGAGCCGTCCACAGCATCTGGAACCACTGTGACAGGCGAGCCATTGGGTAACGTGACGGTAATTCGTACGGTATTCTCGGGCAGACCGAGCGCAGACAGCGCATCGCCTTGGAATTGTATCCCGCGCTGAAACGATGCCTGTCCGGGCGCGTACGCTGCAGCCCCCGCACCAACAGGCGTGCCTTGCCCAACGGTTACGTTGTCCCCGGCTTCCGCCTCGTTGGCGACTCCTCCAGAGGAAGGCAGCACGCGGTGCGTATCGTTCTCCGCGTCGTAACCCTGCATGCCGGGATCATGCGTTGCCGCGTCTGGATTCACCCCGCCGATGTGTTTCGCAGCGTTGTTGATCGCCTCGTTCTGGGCCGCCGTCATCGCTCCCTGGACGTTCTGCCCCAGCAATCCAGCCAGTGTTCCGGAACTGAGCGTAGCCAGCGCCGCCACCGCCGCTGCCTGGCCGGGATCAAGCGGTTTTCCAGTCGGATCAATCTGACCAATTACCCACGGCGACAGCACCGCACTCGTGGCACCACCAATCGCCCCGCCCGCGCAGCCGGTGCCTTCCGCTGCGCTGGCTGCACAGCCTAATGCGGCGTGAGCGAGCCAATAGCCAGGCGTGCCGACAGCAATCGGGGAACCCTGTACGCTGGCGGCATTACCTATGCCGTAGGCCGCTGCTGCCGCGAGGTCACTTACCGCGGAGTTGCGCAGGTTCGTAAGGAAGCTGCCGCCCTGGATGGCGGTCTGCACTCCAGCCTGGATCGTGGCTTCCGCTCCCATCGCGACAGCCACCTGACCGATGGTCGACGCCGTCGTGGCACCTGCCTGAGGTACAAGCACGCCGCCAACGTTCTTCACTCCAGCCAGCGCCGACAGGCTGTTGTCGCTGATCTTCGCGCCAAGCCCTGACCAGCCAAAGCCATTGTCGGCGGAATACGTGATGCCGTTCGTCAGACCCGCTGTGACGGCTCCCACCGCGCCGCCTTCCAGCGCCGTCGTAAAGCTGAACTGACCGGTACTGGCCTGCGACACGGCGCTGCCCACGAATCCCGCGGCGCCAGCAGAGACCATCGAACCGCCGACGGTGCCCGCCATGACGGGACCCATCATGGCACTCGCCAATCCCGCCGTGATGAACGACGCCACGACAACCGTGACAGCCATGCCGATCATCTCGAACGCACCCGGGCTGTCCGCGAGCGACGTGAAGCTCGTATGCAGGTCGTTGGTTGCCGTGCCCTGTACGAAGCTGCTGCCAAGCTGCGCCTTGAGCGCTGCAAGCTGCTGGGTTGTGCCCGCCGTATCGATCGAACCATCGGTGGACAGCTTCTGGAGTGCCCCCCCGATCTGTTCCAGCCTGTCGACGTTCAGGTCGTAATTGCCGGCGGACATAAAGCCGCCTTGCTGGGTGACGGTGCCCGTGGTCGTGAGAAGCCCGTAAGGGCCGACCATCGTGTACTGCGTACCGATGTCCGTGGAGCGTTGCTGGTTTGTCAGCGTTCCGGCATTGACGGTCAGTGAATCCGTCGCCGTGATAGCGCCGGTGTTGGTGATCGTGCCGCCGTTGCTGGCTGTGAGCGTCACGTTCTGGCCGGTAATCGCGCCGTCGTGCTCTACGACGGCATAATTTTGCGGCAGGTAGACCTGCGGCATCAGCGCGTTCACGGTCGGGCAGCTGACGGTGCCCGTTGCAGTGCATCCCGGCTCAGGCACTGTCTCCTCGACGTACCAGAGCATGGGCGCGTCCAGCGACGCGATCTGCTGCTGTGAGAGGGCCGTGCCGAGAGCAACGTTGTGCGATTCGGCGTATTGGATCGCGTTGGCGTACAGGACCGACTTTTCCTGGTCGGTGACCGACTTCTGGTTCTGGCTGTCGTACGTGAGCCCGCTGATGAAGCTGGCCTGCCCCGTCTGGTTGAGCGCAGCCTGCTGGAGGACCTGATCCTCCGTGAACGGGTCGTAGTAGAAGATGCTCGACGACGGCTGCAGGTTAGCCGGCAGATTCGCGATCAGTTGCGCCGGCCCTACGCTGGCGATCACCTGCGACGCGGGATTGTTGAGCAAGTACGAGGGCGAAACACTAGCCTGGCCATTCACCGCCTGCACACTGCTCATCGACGGCACGCCCGCACGGGAGACAGCGGGTGAACCGGGCACACCGACGGACTGATCACCAATCGCCGTGCCCGCGCTCAGGCCTACGGTACTGTGTATGGAGGACGGCTGGAAAACGGCACCGTTGACGCCATTAGCGCCATTCAGCGCCGTGCTGGCAATCACCGGCACGCCAGGTGGCCCGAGCGGAATGACCTGCTGCGATACAGTCGGCTGCGGGGTATAGGCACCGGGAGAGGTCAGGCCGTTGACAAGTGATGCACCGGTAAGCGACACCTGTTGCCCCATCACGTTGCCGGAGTTCTGCAGGGCACCGCCAGCGGTCACTGTGAGCGACGGGGCCTGGATCGTGCCGGGCAGGCTCTGGTACGGCGTGGGCGGCTGGACACCATCGCCCGATCGATACGCGCTGCCGAACAGGGTTGAGCAGTTGCCGGATGTGCCGCAGCCGAAGTTGTCCGGGGGCATTGAGCCGCCGATCACCCCTCCATTGAACGCGTCGTGCCAGTACGCGTTGAGCGTCTGGTCCTGGTTCGTGATGCCGGAGGAGGCCGTGACGGTGGCCTGGCTGCCCGCCGTGATCAGGCTGCCGGTATTCGTCACAGTGCCCGCGCTGACCGACAGGTTGCGGTTTGCCGTAATCGTCGAGGCGTCGCCGGACTGCACATCGACGAATGCATCGCAGAAGTGATATGACGCCCCGCTGCAGCCGTAGCGCGCCGTGGTTCCGTAGTTTTGATAGATCTGGGCAGGTGCGGTCAGCGTATTGACAAGCGAGCTAACGGCAAGCGCCATGTCGCGCCCGGCCTGGATATTCCCCGAGCTGTTCGTCAGGCTGCCAGCCTGCGTAAGCGTGGTCTGCGGACTGGCCAGATTGGTGTTGTCGCGCGAAGTGCCCGAACCGCCGATCACAACGTCACGCCCCGCCAGCAGGTTGCCGTATGCGTTGCTAACCGTCGGCGCGGCGATGATCAGGTCACGCCCGGCAAACACGGTGTTGTTCGTCTGCGTGTAGCTGTAGCTCTGCGTGCTGGTCTGGTCTCCATAAACCGCAGAGCCATCGTTGCCCGGCACCCAGCCTCTGTAGTAGCTACCAAGAACGTACTGCTGCTGAAAGCGGGTCGTGTACGGATTGGTGAATGCCTGACCCGGCCGCTGGAAAGTCCACGGCAGGCTGGTGGAGCTATCCAGGTTCACCCCGAACATGCCGCACTGATCCTGCGCAACGCCCGCGGCACACCCCGACGTCGATGTCAGGTTACTGGTGTGATAGCCCTGATTCGTAAAACTGCCGGCGCTGATAACCAGATCCTGGGCCGCGTACAGATTGCCCGCGTTCGTAAGCCCGCCACCCGTGCCGGTGAGTGAGAGATTGTTACCAGCAACAATCTGCCCAGCGTTCTGGCTGGTCCACGTGGTCAAAGTCGATGTCTGGCCCGACGGCGGAGCAGTGCCTGTGTTGATCGACAGGGTTTCGATATAGACGTCGCCCGCGCCATTTGAACCGCCCACCGTCTGGGTACCTTCCAGGGCCTGCAGTGTGCCTGCCTGGTAGGCCGCCTTCAGCTGTGAGAGGAAGGAAGCGTAGGAGGCAGCATCGATGGTGTCCGTGACGGTCGTGATGCTTGCGTCGCCACCGTTGTCCAGCGACGCGACCCTCAGTGTTGCATTGTTGCCAGCGGAAATCGTGCTGCCGTGATTACCCAGATTGCCTGTTGTGATCGAGAGATCGTGGCCAGCAGCAATCACACCCGCAGCCCCTGAGGGCTGCGTGGTTGTGATGGTCCGCGTGACGGTCGGAAGTGCAATACCGTAAAGCGCCCCGCTGCTCAGATCAGGCGCAGTAGCGGTATTAGTGCCAGCAAGCTGCAGGTCGCCTACGCGGCCTGTGATTGTCGCGCGGTAATCGGCTGTAGAGCCGTCCGGCGTGGTACTGAGGTCATCCAGCGTCAGCAAACCAAGCGGTGCGCTGAGCAGTGCGGAGCCCAGACCAGTCGCGCTAATCGTCGTGCCCATACTGGTCGTGGTCGTACTGTTTGCACCCGCACGATTGTTCAGGACATTCGCAGCGTTGATCGTGACGTCGTTCTGTGCCGTGATCGTGCCACCGGTATTGGCCAGATCGCCCGACAGGTTTGCGCTGAAGTTGCGGCCCGCAGCGGTCACCGCACCACTGTTGTCGTAGCTGCTGCCGTTGACGTTCACATCCCGTACTGCACTGACCGTTCCGGCATTCGTGGCCACACCGGTGAGGTTCACGTCGTTGTCGGCGTGTATCGTTCCGCCCGCCTGATTCACGACGGTGCCGGACAGGTTGACGTTGTTGCCTGCGGTGATCGTGCCGCTGTTGGACAGCGTGCCGGACGTCGACAGCGTGATGTCACCGGACTTGCTGATCGTGCCCGTGTTCGTGAACCCCTGCGCAGCGTTGATCGACACATTGTTGCCCGGCATCGCCCAGGTACCGGAGTTGTTCAACTGCTGGGCGTTGATGGTGAGCACATTGCCGAGGTTGAGCGTGCCGCTCGCAGCTGCGGACGGATCGAATGCCTGGTTAGGCAGGTAGAGCGTCAGGTTGTGCTGCGCGAGAATCTGGCCATTCGTGTTGTTGAATGTGCCGTTGCCCCCATTCACGGTTACGGTTACATCGCCCGCGGCGGCGCCAGGATTGTTCACGTCCCCTGTGTAGATTAACCCGCTACTGTTGTTGAGCGCGCCCGTTACGAGATTGAGCGCACTCGTCGCCAGCAGTCCGCCCGTGTTCGTGGTGCCACCGCTGACGTTGATCGCGTTAGTGGGGCCGTAGATCGTGCCGGTGTTAGTGAGGTTCGCCGCACTAACCGCCATCGTGGCAAGCGATGACAGCGAACCCTGGTTACTGACGTTCGAGCCCGAGACGGCCAGGTTGCCCTTCGCCATCTGCGAGCCGACGTTTGTTACCGTGCCGCCGGCGAGCGTCGCGTTGCCCATGTACGCCGCGGTACCACCCGTCGTCAGGCCCGTGGTACCGGTCGCGCTGTACGTGCCGCCGATGACCGCATTGGCCGTGGTGACGTTCGCACCCTTCAGCGTCGCGTCGCCGTTCACACTCAGTGCCGGCGCGCTCGGGCTGTACGTGGCGTTCAGCTGCCCCGCTGACGTGTCGAGGTTCTGCGTGGCGGTCGCGTTCAGGTTGCCGCCCACCGCCACGCCCTGCGTGGTGATGTTCGCGCCCGTGAGCGTGGCGTCCTTCGAGACGGTGGTCTGGCCGTTCAGGTTCAGGTTGCCGCCGGCGTTGAGCGTGGCATTGCCCGCGGTCGATACCGTGCTGGCCGCCGTCAGGTCGCCGCCCTTCGCGTTCATGCCCAGGTCGCCCAGACTCTGGACAGTGCCCTGCGCGCTGATGCCGGTGCCCGCCGTGACGTTCATCGCGCCGCCGGACAGCGCATTACCTCCGAGGGTGGCGCTGCCGTTCGTGGCCGTCAGCGTTTCGGTGCCGACCGCCGTGGTCGCGCCCACCGAGAGGCTCGTGCCCGCCGTCGCCGCGAGATTGTTGCCGGTCTGGATCGCGCCCGTGATGTCAATGTTGCGGCCCGCCGAGAGCATCGTGTCGTTCGCGACGCCGACCGCGCCGCTGCCCGTAATGTCGCGGCCTGCGGTGACGGTCGCATTGCTGGTGCCGTCGGCTTCGAGCCCGCCGTTCAGGGTCACGTCGCGCGTGGCCGCAATGGACGTGCTACCGCCGCTGTGCGCGTTACCAGAGACGGTGACGTCCTGTCCAGCACTGATGGTGGCCGTGCCAGGAGTCGTGAGCGTACCCGCGACGGCCACGTTGCCCACGCCGGAGCCGATCTGCGCATTGCCCTGGCTGTAGACGTTACCGCCGAGATTCACGCCCTGCTGGCCATTCGCGGTGAGGTTGCCGAGCGTCGTCACGCTGCCCGTCGTGGAGAGCGTGCCACCGTTCGCAGCGAGGCTCATGTCGCCCACTGACGAGGCCGATCCGCTGATAGCTGTACTGCCGCCCGAGGTGACGGTGAGTGTGCTGCCGCTGGTGGCGTTACCGCCGAGCGCGCTGTTGCCCCCCGCGGTCACCGAGATGGCGCCGGGTGCGGTGACCGTACCGCCGAGGGAGGCGTTTCCGCCTGCCGTCGCCGTCACCGTCGTGCCGGCCTGCACCGAGCCCGTGAGCCCGATGTCCTGCCCCGCCGCTAGCGAGACCGCGCCCTGCGACGAGGCGACGTTGCCGCTGCCCGTGACCGGGCCCGACTGCGAGCTGATGGTGACCGGCCCCTGCGCCTGGGCCGTGCCGCCCAGCGTCGTGCCCTGTGCCGACGAGAGGATGAGTGCGCCGTTGCTCGTGGCGCTACCGGAAACGTTTGCCGTGCCGGCCTGTGCAATGATCGTTGTGTCGCCGACACCCGAGACCGCGCCATTGATGGCGGCATTGCGCGCGGCGGCAAGACCGACCGTGCTTCCACCATTGACCGCGCCGTTCACGGTGAGGTCGCGGCCCGCGTTCGCGGCGATCGTGCCGGGCGCAGTCAGGCCCGAGTTGACCGTGATGTCGCCGGTCGTCGTCTTGAGCGAGAGGTTCTGGCCGGAGACGGAACCCACCGTCATCGAGTTGCCAGCCGTGAGTGTGCTGTTGCCGTTGGCCGCGACCGATGCGACATTGAGGCTGCCGCCCGCATTGAGCGTCGCGTCCTGTCCGGCCGATGCGCTACCCGTTACGTTGATGTCGCCGGTCGCCGAAACGGTGTAGTTCTGGTTCGCGACGCCCGTGCCGGAGACCGTGGTGTTGCCCTGGCTCGCGAGGCTGACGTTCCCGGTCGCGGACGTGCCGCCCACGGCAATGTCGCCGTTCGAGGTGACCGTCACGTTGCCGGCAGTCGCGGCGAGCGGCCCCTGCATGTTGACGCCCATGCCGGCCGCGGTGGAAACGATGTACACCTGTCCTGACGTGACCGAGCCGTACCGGCTCGCATCGATGGCGACTGCACCGCTGGTGGTGGCGGTGTTGGCGCTGCCGTTCGATGAGGTGGTCCAGGTGGTGCCGGTCGCACCTGACGAGGTGGGTGTGACGAGCTGGTCGCCGGTCACGATGTTGACGCGGTTGTTCGCGTTCAGCGGCGCGGCCAGTGAAACCGTTTCGCCAATCAGGTCGATGTTGCCAACGGTGCCCTCGATACCCGCCCCGGGCGTGCCATCGTTACCCGGCGGCCCGTTGATCGAGATGTTGCCGCCGTTCACGCTCCAGGCGAGCGCGCCGGCATGCGCGAAGTCGGTCGGGGTGCCACCCGCTGCCGTGATGAACTGCGGCGTGCCGGTGGTCAGCGTCAGGTTCGAGATGTTGGTGAGCGCCGTGCCACCCGGGACGCTGATTCCGTTGGGGTTGGCGATGATCAGGGATGCAGAATTCCCGAAAATCTCGAGCGGCCCGGCTATGACGGAAGCGTACTGCCTGCCGGTTGAGATGACCTGCGCGAGGATGACCGACGCCGTGCGGCCAGCCAGGTTCGGGTTCGAGCCGACCTGCCCGCCGATGAGTGAAGTCCCCGCGACCAGGCTGTTGTTGAAGATCAGACCTTCACTGCCGGCCGACAGGCTCTGGAGCTGCGAGGCGGAAATGCCCTGTGCGTTCGGTGCGGGAATGTTGATAACGGGAACGCCCGCCGAACTCTGCGTGATGGTCGGCTGGAAGGTGATGGGGGCGCGCGGATCGACGATGGGCGCTGCATGCGCGGTTGCGTCGGCCAGGAACACCGCAGGCGCGAAGTACGTCACGACGACCATGACGGCCGCCGTGACCCTGCGCCACAGTGCGGGCCGCACCGTGTTCAGGTCTTCAGCATGCGCGAAGCGCGCACTGTCCCTTGCCGCCGTGCGCTGCATCGCGCGACGGAGGATGTCTTTCCCCGTGGTTCGCATGGTTTCTGTAAGCTGCTTGTTTTTTCTTACCGGCTCTTACCGCACGGCAGCAAATTTACAGCTAAAACCGCCCGAACACTGTCAGGAAGAATTAAACCGATGGTGATTTACAACGTCCCGCGAAGAATATGCTTGATAGATAAAGTCCCTGCGACCGAACAGTGCGCCTCCGCGCTATAGGTCCACCGCGTCGCGTGTCTCTGTTGCGCGTCCAGTCGTAATTCCAGAACTCTCGACATATCGGGCGACCAGGCGCGACCGTCCAGGGCCGCTCTGCCGCAGAGCTATACGATCAATGTATGCAGCGCTCGCAGGGCTAGGCCATATAGCCGGCGCGCTCTCGAACGCATTTGCTCCTACTGCCCTATCCGTCGCACGACGCCCTGGTGCTGGTCCAGTTCAAAGCGCGGCTGGATCAGCACAGCGACGAAGGACTCCCTACCTGGTACGCGTTGCAGGACGCCGTGTTCGTCCCGCGCTGGCTCATCAATGGCACCTCTTCAGGCAGAGGAGGCGGCGCATTCACACGGCGAATTTCCGGAGTCGGACCCATAAGAGACAACGATCTTTCTACAAAGCGGCCATTAGACTCGGCGACGTTTGCGACTCAAAGCAGGAGCATCAGCGCACCGAAGAAAAACAGGAAACATCCTGTAGCAAACTGGGCTTGGAGAAAGCCGCGCCATCCTGGATAGCCATATGGCACCGGTTGGGAGTATCGGGTCGGGATAGGCAGGCGCAAAAACCAAGTGCGCAAGGCGTGTGTGAGCGCGAGCACGCCCGCGGCCAGGATAAATAGCGAAAACGTCCGGAGCGTATCGAACGGAATCGGAATGTCAAATACTTGCATCACAATGAGGACAAGCGCGCCTAGTACCAAAAGTGCGCATAGCAGGCGATAGAGCGGAGTAAGGCTCGCCTTTAACCACGTTGGCGCATTGCTCTTGCCTTGAGGTGGAGGCGTCCACGTCATTCTGTTTGGCGGATGGGGTCCGTGCGCGGGGACAGGATTTGGCCGTGATTTGAATTTAACCTCATCTCATGGTCCATCGCCTGATTGTTTACGATTCCGGGATTCCCGTCGAGCGTCCAATTCTGGCCGGTCCGTGCCCATCGGCGATAGACGGCACTTGACTCATACGCGTCTGCCACATGTGCCAAAACCGCAAATTCGACCTTTATATCAAGAAGAGAAACCGTGCGGGTCGGAGGTCGATAGCCACCAGTCGGCTCCCACGAACCACGCAGATTGGTCCGCAGGCGTTTTCCATCTTAGAGACCTGACTGCCGCCGTTGTATTTGATTCGAACGCCCTGACCAAGGATTCCCCGGTTGCATCGTCACGAGCGCCGATACACTCGATGAACATCGCTGGAGAGATGAACTTTGCCGCGTATGAGTTGGCCGCAACACGTGTCACAAGCAGCATGCCGCCAAGACCGCGGTTTGGCGTCAATGGGAAAATCAGGCGGCCGCCATCATTGAGTGCTTCAAGCCAGCTATCCAACGGGTGCGTCGCACCCGCACTCACGTAAATCAAATCCGATCGCGGCAGCACTGCGTTAGTTCCGCTTTCTTCGAGCACCCGGACGTGTTCCAGGTGAGCAAGGTTCGACGTCGCATGCGCACTGAGACCCGGGTCAATCTCATACGCAGCCACACGCCCGGCTTCACCGGTGAGGTGCGCAAGAAGTGCTGTGTAATAGCCGGTTCCCGAACCGATGTGTGTGATGGTTTCGCCTCGCGAGATGCCCGCGGCGTCCAGACAACGTGCATGGAGGCTCGGCTCACCGTTGTTGATGCCTCGATCGGTCTTGAGCCCGATCAGAATGTCCTGATAGAGAACGGCAGGATCGGACGTGTCGGTCGAGACGTATCCTGTCGGCGTATATGCGTTCCATGGACCGGGACCAAGATACTTTTCCCTTTCGACCACCGCAAACGCCTCCCGGATTTTCGGGTCTCTGCACGCTCCCATGGCCGTTATGTATCGCGCATAAAAGGCCCGAAGCACTTCTACGTTCGTCATCGACCGTTTCTCCGTAAAGGGACAGAGCTATCGTAGCAGATGAAGTCGAGCGAAATTATCGGTTGTCGACAATCTAGCCCGCAATGTCCAACGTCCGAAAGTGGCCGGCTAGCGCCCGACGACAGAGTTCGACGATCGTCGCGGATGTGGCCTCTCATGCAAAGGGCATAACGCGACCCGCTCCGGACCTTCAGTTTGCTTCAAAGCGGCCGTTCGGCGCCGAAAGCGCCAGCGCTATCTAGCATCCTGACCCACGCATCGGATTCGCCGATTTTTCAAACAGTGAATCGACATAGTCGCCAAGCTCGGGCATGGGCTTTACTCCTACACGGACAAAGCCAAGCGACTCATAGTAGGCACAGAGCTTTGTGTTTCTCGCGTCGCAGCCCAATCGAACAAAACGCCGGTTCTGCATGTTGACCTGGGTGGCGCACCAATCGATCATGAAGCTGCCGAGTCCACGACCGTTGAAGCCCTTTCTCACGGACAGTCCATGCACATAGCCGGCAATTGGTTCTTGAGGCCCCCAGTACGTTTCATCATCCCAATCCAGAGAAAACGTCCCCACCGGCATGCAGTCGTGTTCGACAACATACACCGCTCTTCGCGAGAGACTGTTCAGTACCCACCTCTCTGAAAAGCCATCTCCGTCCCTGCCCCATGCATAATCGCCATGGGCCACCTTGTTCGCATGCGCGTCGTTTCGGATCTGCGTAATAACTCGGACGTCATCTGCTGTTGCGCGGCGGATGCTTCTTGAGGCCATCGCTTGTGGCTCCATTCGTTGTAGCGTTTGTCATCTAGATCGCCGTGGAGATCCCCCGATTGCTATCCATTTGGTGCGCATGGCGAGCGGCGGAAACTGGCCCGGCCCGTGCGACGCCAATGAATCGGACGCCGCCATACTATCTCCGTCAACGGTCAAGCGCAGCGTGTTGGGACGGGGCACTCAGATCTAAATCAGCTCGGCGATGCGTACGATAATCAGCGCGGCCGGTACAAGCATTATTTGCGCACAAAGGGTCCCGAGAACACGCGCACAAGCAAGGGTGGTGATGGCTCGCCGAAAGCTATTCTCAGAGATCCGGCCTTCGATCACGTCGTCCGTCATGACGGAAACCTGCGGGTCGATGACCACCGCTAACACCACGGTCGCAAAGCCATTAATCACCGACGATAGATTGGCGCACGTCACACGCAAATCTGGCTTCAGATATCCAGCGTAGAGCGACGCGAAAACTCCGACAGTCCAGATGGCCATCGCGAAGACGTTGAGAGCTATCACCATACCCGAGACCCCGGCACCGCTCGCGAGCTGGGAGATGTTTTGGCGTGACGGAACCCGCGCACCGTCCCGCAGATAGTTGATGCCGCCACGGCTGAAAAAGTGGAGCACGAGGCGCGGCAATGAACGTTTGGCCTGAAAGTGCTCGACAGCACGACTGAAATATCGCTGAAACGTTGGGATCAGCAGCGCGCCGACTACGCTCGCCGCCGTGGCTGTCACCAGGAAGAGACGAAAATCACCGAGCAGGCCACGCTCAAGATGCTGGGCGATATCAAGCTCTACGCGCTTGGCTATGAATGGCCCTTGAAAGGAGTTCGCCGTTCGGGAGACAAGGGCGATGATCCCGAACAGAGAGAACGACACAGCGATACGTCGCGTGCGGACGCCAGCGATCCGTACCGCGTAGGCCAGCGTCGCGATAACGTGGATTACGAATGTCAGTCCGCAGATAATGAAAAGCTGGGCGTCCATGCGATTGCCACGAGGTTTGCCAAGGGTTTAAGTCTACCGGAGCACTGCTGCCGCTTCGATCATCATCAAACTGAAGGTCGATACCGAATGCCCGAAACTGGCAGGCATTTCCATGCATTCGGCAATCAAGCCTCAAGCACCGCGAGAACCTGTAGCCTGCGCTTCGAAACACGCCACATCACGACTCCTTCATTCGCCGCCGAAGGTACTGGCTGTGGAGCAAAGTACGGCCCCGCAACTCGTCTTGTGTCCATCGAACGCGACAGCGCGGCCACCTATCACGAAAGCCGGATCGCCTTCGACGATGACGCAACCCTGGTGGCCGGCAATCGGGCAGGTGCAGATGTCTCCAACACGCGCGACAGCGCGGCCGTCGACCTCGAAGGTCGAATCGCCAGTTTCCACGACACCGCCATGACTGGTCGGGTCACCTACGCGAATAACGTTTCTCACGTTGCGTCCTCGCGCACGTTCAAGCTTCGTTCGGCGCGGAGTCGCCAGGCGTTTCCGTCGGCGGCTCTTCGTCAAAGCCGACCAGTTTCCAGGTCGTATTGACGGCGTGCTCCTGCTGCTTGCCCAGCATGCGATCAAGAAAAGCCGTACGGCTGATGACACGAACCTGCGGCATTACCGTGCCCGCGGCGAAGTGCTGACGCGTCCCGCCGACAATCTCTTGACCGTTGGCTTCGGGACAGGTCCACCACCCGGATTGAGGGCAGACGCTGCCGGTTTGCGCCAGCGTTCCGAGCGGAAGCGTCGGGACCGGTTCAATGCCCGACACTTTGCCGCTACCGCCCGTGGGACGAAGCCGTATCGAATTGACTACGGCGTCGAACAGGCGAACGGCTTCTTCGTCCGAAAGCTTGGGACGCGCGGGCTGGCCGTCTATACGAGTCATCCCGCTTTCGAATTCGACAGTCAGTGTGGGATCGAGCGGGTCGTTGATCTTGCTGCCCTGCGCTTCCCACTGGAACTGGTGAAGCCGGTAGCCGCCGTCGGTAGGTACCGTCGACAGGACTTCCTCGCCCTCCCGGCCAGCTGCGACCCGCGTACCTTTTCGAATATCGTGGATTGCGCTCATCAAGCTCTTGTACGCATCAGGAATGGGCACCTGCGCCATCCGCTCGAGCAGTTTTGGCTCTCCGAGCTTCGTTACGGTTGACGAGTTGACGGATACCAGTATTCCTGGCCATTGCGGAAACTTGAAGCTGATGCCGGCTTCTTCGTACTGTGCGGTCTTGCCATCGTCGGCGATGAAGCCGTCTTTGAGGCAGAAGCCGGGTTGTGACGGGACGTCGTCGCGACTCCTTGCGTGAAGACTCGGTAGCAATCGCTCTTTCAACCGCGGCAGCACCTTTGCCTGAAAAGTGGACTGCTCCATGTCCTGCGTCTTGAGAGTGAACAGACGATGAGGCGTGAACCAGTACGCCTCGAAACCGTAGTTGTCTTCGCCAAAAATCTTCTCGGACGTTATGAGCGCTTCGGCTGTTGGACCGTTCGAAACAACACCCTTGAGCGTACGACCTTTAAGCTCGCTCGTTGACTTCAGGCTATCGGAGCGCCTCGCGAGCATGTCAGAAAAACCCTTCTGGTCGATATTGGTGGGTTCGGAATCAATCTGACCGAACATATATTGGTAGGCTTGCCCGTTTACTACTGCATCGGCGGGGAGATCGACCAGATAGCGGCCAAAGCAATACGTTTTGACGTTGCTCATCACAGGCTCTTTCGCGAAGCAGATTGATGAAATCAGGCTGGCACCAACAGCCAGCAGAACCGATCGTCCCAACATGTCATCCCTTGGTGGAAGGCAGCGTGCTGACAGCAGGTGCCAGCTGCGCAATTTTCGCGAGGCAATACAGGACGTTGTTCAGCACATTCTCGTCTTTGTAGCTCGCGGCGTGATCAAAGCCGGTCATACTGAAAGCCTTCGGTTCAGGTGTTGCTTTGGAGATCAGTGCGCCTGACGAAAGGGGAACCGTGCCGTCACCCGCGTTTGTATTGTCCTGCTCCGTCGGAGACTCATGCCCCTCCAGCTTCAACGTCAACTTCTGGTCGCCAAAGAGAAGCGTCGACTTTCCGAACAAGGTAAACGATTGTGCCTTTGACATAGCCAGGCCCGTCAACGCATCGGAGCCGACGTCATCCGTCGTCGTCCATACGACTTTGCCGAACGACACCTGCTTTGGGTCGCTCCCGTAGTGCGCATACGTAACGGGATGACAGTCGAGCTTCACTGCCTCGTGAAAGTCCATCGCCGTCTTCAGAACCCGCTTGTATTGCATGAACGGTGCCCTGTCGTTGCCGGAAGTGAGATGCGCCGGGTCGATGAGCGTCTCGTCGATCATTCCCCACCACACGTCCTGTACGCGCTTCGCATAAATTTCGGTATATGGATCGGCCAGCGGCAGCGCCGGCATCAATTCCTTCGTCTTCCCACCCCTGTTCTGCTCAAACCGCAACCAGCCCGGCGGGTAATGCTTTGTCGGCAACAGTTCCAGCGGACCGGGCGAGTTCGCCATCACGCACGTGATATCGGCCGCGCTCCAGCCGAATACCGCCGCGGCTGCCATCCCGGCAAGGTCAAACCATCCGTTCGTCTCGACGCCCGCGCGCATCCGTCGATACACCACCGGCGCGCCACCCACCGGTTGCACCCCATGCACGACGCCAAGAATCCTGTCCTGCGCCTTCTGGACAGCACGTCGGGCAACGAGTCCGCCCATCGAGTGCGTCACGATGATGACCTTGCCCACGGGAATCCAGTACTTGCCTTTCGCGTACCAGTCCAGTGCTTCCTGAATCCGGGCGACAAGCTGGTCGGACGAAGCTTCGTTGCTGCCGAGCCAGTTATAGCCGCAAGCCCATACCGGATAGTAGTAGTAGTCCAGGCGCGTGAATTCATCGTCGCTCAACGGCTGCAGGTCTGGATTGACGGGGTTCCAGTGTTTGCGGACATCCTCGTTCCTGTACTTCAGCGTTTTTGCGATCTGCCACACCGGCAGCAGGCTGTGGTCCGACGTCCCCGCGTCGCTGTACTGCTCGTTGAGCCCCATCTCCAGTTCGGCCAGCACCTTGCCGTAACTGTCGAGATGCACTTCGCCCCATCCCCGACGCTTCGCTTCCTTTTCCGTCAGCGTGAACAGGGTGCGGGGAACATGGACCGGACCGGTATTGTCGACCTTCACCGCATCCGGCGACATCTGCTGCTGGCGGTTCGCCGGCGTCTGGCTGCTGCGCCGCCGGACTTCGCCAAGACCCTGCCATATGCCGTTAGGTGGCGTCCACGCACTCGCTCCCTCCTTCTGGTTCTTGCCGTTCGAACACAGGTTGCTGCCCATGATGCCCGGCACGAAGATCACGGGAATGACGTGCCGCGGCGGCATCACGCACAGCGCCCGCATCTTGAAGCTCTCCGGACTCGTCACGCTCCCGAAATACGGATCGCCATTCTCGTCGAACTGCAGCGGCACGCGACGGCGGGCCTTCTGGTGGACTGCGGTCTGTGCATCCATTTCTGCTGTGGAGGTGCTCATGTCGCCAGTCGAAAGTTAGAGTTTTGGAATTAACGTCAGCGGCCGGATTTGCGCATCCTGCACGATGTTCTGGTTCGCGCCATCGGTCGCCAGCTTGCCCGCATCCCGCACGGCGCTCGTCTCGTCCTCGACCTGGTGCTGGAGACTCGTGTAGGCGCGGCCGTTGCGCGTCGCCACCGCAAACTTCTCGTCGGTCTTCATGGTGGAAGCAGGCATGTGCGGCAGGTCGGGGCTGCCACCGCCGCCGCCCGTATGCGAGAAGCCCGCCGATTCGATCTTGTGCGTGCCACTCGACGAGGCAAGGACATTCCCGTCCGCCAGCGAATACGTGACGCCGTTGGCCTTGATCACGACGCTCGGCGCCTCGATCAGCAGTTCCTTGAGCGAATACAGATGCAACCGTTCGGACGAGCCGATTTCAGCCTTGCCCTGTTGCGCCTGCACGGTGATGTCGCCCGTTCCGGCGATCAGCTTCATCCCGGCTTTCGCAAACGCCGACAGGCCCTGTGCCGCACGCAGCAGAATCCTGCGGCCCGCGCTGATGTTGGCGTCCTGGACGGCGGTGACGTCGATGTGCGTCCCGGCAGAAGCCACGACGTTGTGCGGACTGGACAGCGCGATGCCGTCGGGCGCGCTCATCGCAATGGCGGCACCGTCCTGCTGGCCGCTGTCCCACTGTTTGATCTGGTCCACAAGCTTTTGCTGCGGCCCGGTGTCCGTCGTGTCGGCCTCGTGCGTTTCCGACAGGCTGGCGAGCTGCTTTGCAATGGCAAGCGCCGCTTCCAGCTGGCCGATCAGCTCCTGCCGGTCCAGCACCTTGCCGGTCGCGTTCGCTCGAACATCGGTCGAAATGAGCAGTTGCGCCGCGCGGATCGCACCCGAGAGGTCGGTTCTCAGCTCGAAGCCTTCACCGCGTTTGTCGGATTTGCCTTCCGCCCGCGGATGACCGATCCACCCCTGGTTAAGCTGGGTCTTTCCGTACTCGGACGAGAGCTTTGTCTTCGTCTGGCCTGTCGTGTCGTCGAACAGCAGTTCGCCATATCCGACGCCGCCCACTTCCTTCGAACGGATGCCGTATAACGCCGCGTTGCCGGGCAGGCTGCCTGCGCCGGAGAACTGCGTCGGGGCGTGGTTCGCTCCGTGAAGGCTGGCGATCGCGATGGGCTTGTCGGGATCGTTGTGCTGGAACAGGATCAGCACCTCGCTGCCGACACGGGGCCACAGGGCGGCGCCGGCCTGCTGGTCGGCCCAGGGTGGTGCGAACCGGATACGTGCGGAATCGCGCGGCGTCCCGCTCGCGCCCGCGACAGGGTGCTCTTCCTGCCGGGCAAAGGGAAACTGCACGGCGATCCGGCCTTGTTCGTCCACGTCGATTTCCAGCCCCGGCGCGCCAACGACGCGCGCCGTCATCGGGCCGACAGACGGTGCGCTGGCCGGATCGTATTCCGGCACAACCGGGATGTCCGCCCGGACGCAGCGAAAGCGGTTCACGTAACCCGGCTCGTTCTGGTCGGCGCCCTTCAGGGCGTCCCCGGGAGACTGCGGCAGCAGGTTGTTGTGGACCTCGGTCTCGACGGAAGTCAGCACGAACCGGCGCTGCGCGGCGGGATGCTGGTCGATCTCGACGTGGCCGGACAGTGAGAACACGGTACCCGCCGCGCCACTGAACGCGCGCACCACGCTCTCGCCGGAGAAGTACTTCGACCGCAGCTCGTGCGCCTGCTGGCGACGGCGGTTGATCTGCCGGTAGTGCTCGCCGCTGTCCGCGACGTGGGGCGAGTCGTAGTGGTACTGCGTCAGCGTTGCGCTGAGTGCCTTGCCGTGTTTGCCCTGATCCTGGATGCTGCTTTCCTCGACCTGCTGGACGCGGCCGGTGCGGTAGTCGGACGAGCCGCCCAGCACACCGCCCGACGTCACGCTGCGATGCGCCCGGAACGACGTGACCGTATCGTCCTTCTCCGTGGCATCGGCGCGATGGAACCGGACAGTTCCGGCCGGGTTGTCCTTCCACGAATGCGGATTGTCGACCAGGTGCAGCGTGTGCACCGGCCAGCCATCGTTGATGGAGTGCGAGAAATACCAGCTGATGCCTTCCTGCCGCCACAGGCGCATCAGGAACGCGGCATCGCTCTCGCCAGCCTGCATCGTGAAGGCGCGCTTGGGATAGCTTTCCTGGAGACTGCCGGTATCCAGCCTGAATGCGCCGGCGAGCACGCTGTTGCCCTGGATGTGGGCGGTCAGGATGTCGTTCGTGATATCGACGACAGACTTCGACGGAAAAACGCGCCACGTGACCCGCTCGCGCAGGATGGACAGGCCATCCTCGCACGTCAGTTCGCTGAGCACGAAGCCACCGTCGGACGCGAGCTGGTCCACGCCGGTCACGATGGCGCAGATGGTGCGGCTGCTGCCGGTGAAGTCGGTGATCTGGAACGCGACGGGCACGCCGGTCACCGCCTTGAGGGGCAACCGGATGTCGGTGGACAGGCATTGCAGCCGGTAATGAAGCGGTTCGCAGATGCCTTCGCTGCCGGTCAGCCGGTAAGGCAGCAACGCGTTGGCGGGCAGACCGGCGTCGGGAGCGAACTGCGTCTTGAGCAGCCGTTGCGACTGGGTGAACTTCGACAGCAGCTGGTCGAACTGCTGGAACGCATCCGAAAGCCCCGCCAGCGGGTTCGAGGCGGGAGTCAATGACGATATCGGCATGATCTCATCGGCAACGAAGCGCGCCTTTGGGGACGCCCCGTTTTGCCGCCGGAAGGATGAACTTTTTAGGAAACCGCCTAGGTGGCGGCCTTTTTTGAAACGCCAGACCGTCCCGCTACGGGAATCTTGCGTTTACCGATATCCGCTGCGTGTCCATGCAATCACCCCGTCTTGATAAGACTTCACCATGCCCCGGTAGGCGCTCGCGATTTTATCAATTCTTCATACCTGGAAATGTTAATTATCGTTGGACGACTGCCACTAAAATCGGAGATATCCACGTCGCATAAAGGGCGCTGATCATCAGCGGTAGCCTGCGCCAATCCAATCGAGCATATGTCGAACCCGTTAAATCGCTGAAGACTGGGCTATCGTGGCTCTCCTATCAACTGCGGTACGCTTTCCGCAGCCAGCTATCTTCTCACCATGCCATGAGCACAGAACCCCCACCCAACAATCATCACCGTAGCCTGGTGCGGCAAGCTTTGGTTGAATGGCGACCGCAACTCCTCGCGGCCTTCCAAACATGGAACCTTGAAACGGTACGGACACTCGCACTCGTCAACACTGCTGGTCTAGCGGGCGTCTCAGCAATTTATGCCAGCGATAGCGCTGCGAAGATTTATCTGGGCGCATACCCATCTGCGGCCCTTTTTGCATTCGGACTAGTGTGCGCATTGCTGAACATGTATGCCAATTCGCAGGGGCATTTGCGACGCGAGAGAGAGGTTTTTCTCGCGTATCGTTGCGCTCGACAGCGAAAAGCTCGATCCGCAGCGGGCGCTTGAACCTGTAACCGCAGGAAAATACTGGTTCTGGACAGCGGAAGCAGCTGGATGGAGCACCCTCGCTATGTTCTGCGGTGGTGCTTGGCCCTTCATCGGCCCTGCCCTTGCCCGGCTGCTCTGAGCACAAGCGCCACCGTCGACGCTTGGCCGGGTTTCACTCCGGCCAGGGGTCTTCGCCAGGGGAGGGGGCTCGGGCTTGATCTCAAGGCCTTCGAGGTTGAATCCGCATCCCCTCCAGTTCCTTCAGCGCGGCAACGTTACTTGATGTCGAACGACAGCCTGAAGCAGTCGTTAATTGCCTCTCGATTGGTCCATTGCCGAACGCCGGCTATGGTCGAACGTACGCCTGGAGCCTTCGGCAGGTTTCGGAGAGGACGAGCCATTCGAGTGGCCGCTGTATGGCTGGGTTGAGCGGAAGGCACTGGCTGCTCCTCGACTCATGCACTTTGCATATCGTGCCAGCACATGTTGCCATCGCTACGCGACCCGCAGCGATCATGTTGATTTGCACTGAGTCCTGACCCCCCGGGGGGTCAGGACTCAGTGCAAATCAACACCCCTGAGCTGCCGGAAGCGAAAAAAGGGTTTGTTCTGTTGCCACGTCGCTGGGTGGTCGAACGCAGTTTCGGTTGGCTGAACCGCTTCCGGCGGCTGGCCAGAGATTACGAGCGATTGCCCGAAACCTTGGCCGGCCTGCACTTCGTCGTATTCACCGTGCTTATGCTTGTCCACTTCGCGGCCCTCAACAAGAGTGCTGAGCGGCCCCCAGTAAACAGTGCCATGATGCAAGCGAATTTGCGGCGGACTTTTTCACACGTTCGCGCGCCTCGCCTCCACGCGGAACACCACGCCTGGTCAGACCATATCGGCAAGATGGGGGACGGCCGTGAACAGATCTTCGACGAGGCCGTAGTCGGCGACGCTGAAGATCGGCGCTTCCGCGTCCTTGTTGATTGCGACGATCACCTTCGAATCCTTCATGCCCGCTAGATGTTGGATGGCACCCGAAATGCCCACCGCAACGTAAAGCTCCGGCGCGACAATCTTGCCGGTCTGGCCGACCTGGTAATCATTCGGCGCGAAGCCCGCGTCCACTGCCGCACGCGAGGCACCGAGCGCGGCGTTGAGCTTGTCAGCAAGAGGCTCGAGAATCTTCGTGTAATTCTCGCCGCCGCCGAGACCACGCCCGCCCGAGACGATCACCCTTGCGCTCGTGAGTTCGGGACGGTCCAGCTTCGTGACTTCGCGGCTCACGAACTGCAACAGCCCGCTGTCCGCCGCCGCTTCGAGTCGCTCGACGGCGGCGTTGCCGCCAACGGGTGCCACCCCATTGAACGCCGTGGTGCGAACCGTGATGACTTTGACCGGATCGGCCGACTGAACCGTCGCAATGGCGTTGCCCGCATAAATCGGACGCTCGAACGTGTCCGGCGATTCAACCGCCGTGATGTCGCTGATCTGCGCGACATCGAGCTTCGCGGCAATGCGCGGCGCGACGTTCTTGCCCGCGGCCGTGGCGGGCGCGAGGATGTGCGAGTAATGCTTCGCAACAGCCAGCACCGTCGCCTCGACGTTCTCGGCAAGCCCGTGTTCGAGTTGCGGCGCGTCGGCAAGCAGTACCTTCGCCACACCAGGGACCTTCGCCGCCTCGGCAGCGGCGGCCTGTGCGTTGTAGCCGGCAACCAGGACGTGCACGTCACCGCCTATCTGTTGCGCTGCGGCAACCGTATTCAGCGTAGCAGCCTTGATCGATTGATTGTCGTGCTCGGCAATAACCAGACTCGTCATTTTCTTCTGCTCCATTTACAGCACTCTCGCTTCGTTTCTGAGCTTCTCGACCAGCGTCGCAACGTCCGGCACCTTGATGCCGGCGGAACGCCTCGCCGGTTCCGCAACCTTCAGCGTCTTCACACGTGGCGTCACATCCACCCCCAGGTCGTCTGGCTTGATCGTCTCCAGGGGCTTTTTCTTCGCCTTCATGATGTTCGGCAGTGTCACATAGCGCGGCTCATTCAGGCGCAGATCCGTTGTCACCACTCCTGGCAAAGAGAACGACAATGTTTCGGAGCCGCCATCGATTTCACGCGAAACGATGACTTTTCCATCGACGATCAAGAGCTTCGAGGCGAACGTGGCCTGTGGCAGGTTCGCCAAAGCGGCCAGCATCTGCCCGGTCTGGTTCGAATCGTCATCGATTGCCTGCTTGCCCAGCACGATCAGCGAGGGTTGCTCCTTGTCCATGAGAGCCTTGAGCAGCTTGGCAACGGCCAGCGGCTGAAGATCGGCTTCCGAGGCAATATGAATTGCGCGATCCGCGCCGATCGCGAGTGCCGTACGCAAGGTTTCCTGTACTTGCGGGACACCGCACGACACGACGACGACTTCCGTCGCCAAGCCCGCCTCTTTCAGACGAACGGCCTCTTCCACGGCGATTTCATCGAACGGGTTCATCGACATCTTGACGTTCCCGATATCGACTCCGGAGCCGTCCGACTTCACGCCGACTTTCACATTCGGATCGATAACCCGTTTTACTGCAACAAGGACTCTCATATCAGCAAGCTCATTGAATTATTAACGATCGCATAGGCGCAGCAGGCCAGGAGGTTGCTCGACGCCTGAACTTCAAAAGCGATGACGAATAGCCAGTCGAACGAGCACCTGCTTGTTCGTTGATGAATCACCGAGGTTGCAGATGTTCGCCACCGCGCTCTGCCCGAGCGAATTCGTCCCCGATGCAATCTGGTAGCCGATCGAACCGTATAGATCGGTGCGCTTCGACAACGTGTAGTTCGTTGCCCAAGCAATCTGGTTGTAATGCTGGTTGCCCACGTCGCTATTGCCGACCTTACCCACAGCATCGGCCTTCAGGTAGTTATAGTCCAGTCCCGTCGAAAGAAACGGGTTGAATTTGTACGAAACGGCGATATCGAAGTTGTGGAATTTCGCTTCGCTATTGAGAAAATTTCCACCGAGATTTCCGTATTCGGTGTTCGAATATGAACCGGCGATCGTCCACTTGTCGGTAATCGCATAGGTAGCGGCAAACATCGCCACTTGATATGACTGGGCGACCTGGTATCCCGAGTTGAGCGAACCGCTCAGAGTCGAAGCCCCGCTTTGGTTATCGGTGAACAGCCCCTTGCCCGCCGTAGATGTGGGGTTCTTGAAAAACTCGTACGCTGCTGCGACCTTGAGGCCGCCACTTGTATAACCGGCGCCCAGCGAATAGCCACTTTGCGAAGTGAAGTTACCCGCCACACCGCCGAGGCTGTACAAGCCGCCGAACGTCAGACCATGAAACGACGGGCTCATATAGCGGACGGTATTGTTCCAGCGAATCGAGTTTGCCGCGTTGTCGAGATCGCCCGGATGCACCGAAGTCGGGCCGCCCATCAGCGCATAGCCGGAGATGAATTCGGGAAAGTAGAAGACCATGTCGTACTGCCGCCCCAGGGTCACACTACCGTACTTCGCACTCTTGATGCCGACAAACACCTGGCGACCGAACAGGGTTCCGCCCTGCGCCGCCTGCCCGTTCGGCATGTTGATACCCGATTCAGCGGTGAAAATGGCCTGAACACCACCGCCCAGATCTTCCGCGCCGGTGATACCCCAGCGACTGCCGAACGGACCCGACAACGAGTCCATCGACACTCTCTTGCCGCCCTCCACGTTACTCTGGTACTGCAAACCTTCGTCCAGAATACCGTAGAGTGTCACCGACGACTGTGCATGAGCAACCAAAGGCACCATACCCAAAACGGTCAAAGCGAACTTTTTCATCGTAAGGCTCCTTTCATCTGGTCTTGTCAATTAGTAGTACTACGTTTTTTGGCGAAAATTACTGCATGAAAAATGCATGAGCCGCGACTAGTTCTATTTGATCGCGATGGTGCTGCTTTTATTGTCTACAGGCTTATGTGCGTGTCAGAGCCGGCGGCCGAGCTCGCTATATCGGCCAAGTGGCGCCACCTCGCCACTTTGCTTCCAATCAGGTTCCGCTCTCATATTTCCTGCCTAATGCCAACAGATCTGGAGTGCCAATCAATTCATTTAGCGCATTGAAATCGAGCATGCGATCCTGCCAGGGCAGCGTGGTACGCATTTCGTGCAGACTGCCGTAGTACTCCCGAAACATGTAGGCTGCCGTACGCGCCGTACCTCCGGGGAAGATCACGATCCGGAAGCCGATCGAACTCAATTCGTCAGCGCTCTTCACGGGTGTCTTGCCGCCCTCCACCATGTTCGCCAGCAGCGGAATGCGGTGTGCGAAGCGTTCGCAGGCGGCTTCCATCTGATCTGGAGTGCGGAGCGCTTCGATGAAGAGCGCATCGACACCGCATTCAAGATAAGCCTCGCCGCGCTCCAACGCTTGCTCAAAGCCTTCGACATCGAGCGCGTCGGTGCGTGCGAGGATCAGGGTTCGCTCCGAATGACGAGCATCGAGTGCTGCGCGCAGCTTTGCGCACATCTCGCTTGCCGGAATGACGCCTTTGCCATTCAGATGACCGCAGCGCTTCGGAAAGGTCTGATCTTCGAGCTGGATCATCGCCGCACCAGCACGCTCGAAGGTGCGTACGGTGCGCTGAGTATTGAGTGCATTTCCAAAGCCCGTGTCTCCATCCACGATGACGGGGGTGGTGACGCGTTCGGTGATGCGCGCCAGAATGTCAGCCACTTCCGTCGCAGTTGTCAGGCCGACATCCGAGCGGCCCAAACGGGTGTAAGCGATCGATGCGCCCGAGAGATAAAGGGCACCGAAACCTGCCTGCTCGGCAATCAATGCAGTGAACGCGTCGTAGATGCCGGGAGCAAGCACTGCCCGATCTCCGCGCAATTGGTCCTTCAAGTTTTCGTTCTTCATGTCGGTCAGCCCTGAATTTGCGCCGCAGCCGTTGCGCCGGCCACCCAGCCGCCTCCGACGGCGCTGAGCAGACCATTGCCGGACAGATAGCCCCATACCTCATTGCCCGATACACCGCGCGCCGCACCACCGGCAGCCAGTAGATTCGGGAACGGCGAGCCATCCTTGCGGAGCACGCGGCATTCGGCATCGATATCGAGGCCGCCTTGTGTATGGAACAGCGCTCCCGTGACTTTCACGGCGTAGTACGGTTTCTGCAGCGAACGCTTGAAGGTACGGCCGAATGAATCGGTCACACCGGCGGCCATTCCATTGAGCGTTCCTTGAAGCGTTGCCACGTCGCAACCGATCAAGGCCGCCAGCGCGAGAACATCCTCGGCCATACGCAGCGCACCGGCTTTCTCAGCCTCGACGTAGTCGGGAAAAGTGCGCGCGAGCGTCAGAACCGGTTCGTCGAACACATTCCAGGCGATGGCACCGGGTTGGGCGAGCACCTCCGTCGCGGCTTCGGAGTAGCCGAGATTCTCGTTGTGAAAACGCTCGCCGCGAGCATTGATCTGCACGCCGCCTTCCATCATCACGGCCCAGGTCATGAGTGCACCCTGAGGGGTGATCCAGGAGCCGTGTCCCTGATAGCCGCCAAGATCCGCCATCTGCGCATCGAGCGCCTTGCCCCACGCGATCGCCGAGCCGTCATTGCCGATATGGCCGCCGAAGACGGCATCGGCCATGGCCGGGAGAAGTTCACGCACCATGGCAGCGTTACCGCCGAATCCGTTGCACGCCAGAATCAGGACTTCGCAGGCGACGTATGCCATCGTGCCGTCCGGCGATGCGTAACCGACGCCCAATACCCGGTCATTCTCGTCAAGCCAAAGCTCGCGAACGACAGACTCCACCAGCACGTCCGCCCCTTGGGCCACCGCGGTACGCTCCAGACAAGCCATCAGCGCCGCACCCGTGCGTTCTGGCGTCGTATGCATGCGCCGCGCGCGGTGGCCAGGATAGAGAAAGCCGTCCAGAATGTGGAACTTGACGCCCAGACGTTCGATCGTGTCGATCGCTCCAGTCACGCCGTGCATGTAAGCCTGAACCAGATGAGGTGCCGCTTGTCCATGCGACTTCTTCATCACGTCCTCTGCGAACAAGGATTTGGAGTCCTGAATACCAAATGCACGCTGAAGACGTGTTTCTGCTGCCGGAATGAAACCCGAGGACAGCGCGGTCGACCCGCCAGGCACCGCATCGCGTTCCAGCAAGAGACAGTCGATAGAGGCTTCGCGTAGTCGAATGGCCGAAGTCAGACCGCATGCACCCGCTCCGACGATCACAGCGGGAACGACTGGCGTGTCCCCCGGCATCCTGAAAGCACGGACAATAAGTGCAGGATGTTCAGCGAAATCGAATGTCATCTCAAAACTCCTTGAGAGCTTTGCCAAACCGGCTGCGCAGTTGATTGAGCAACCCACCGACAGCCGCCATGTCAAGCAGAAATGCCGGGATGGGCTCGCAGTAAAGCGTTTCTCCGTCTGCGCGATGCACCAGGGGACGCGTTCCTTCCAGGCTCAGGCTCACGCTCTGGCCATCGCGCAGAAACCCGGCGTCCGCACACGTGACCAGCAGCAGTCCCAGGTTGAATGCGTTGCGAAAGAAGAGCCCGCTGAAGGACGGCGCGATGACCGCTTTCACGCCCAGGCGCACCAGCACCTCCGCCGCCTGCTCACGCGAAGAACCGATGCCGAAGTTCGGACCCGCCGCGATCACGTCGCCCCCACGGACCTCTGCGGCAAATTCTGGACGTACCGCCTCGAGGCAATGAGGCGCAATTCCTTCCAGCCCCAGCTTCATGTACGCGCCGGGAGCCAGTTGATCGGTGTCGATATCGGAGCCGACGGCCCAGACACGCGCATTTTGTATGCTGCTCACTCTCATGCCAGCACCTCGCGCGGATCAGTGATACGGCCGCGCAGTGCCGATGCAGCTACGGTGTAAGGAGACGCCAGGTATACCTGGGCACTCGCCGATCCCATACGCCCCTTGAAGTTCCGGGCCGTCGTCGCGATTACGTTCGCATCGTCCGGGATACTGCCGCCATAGCCGGAACATGCACCGCACGCCGCGGGCAGCACTTCTGCGCCCGCCCCCCTGAGCACGTCCATCACCCCTTCCGCTTCGGCATGCTGCTGATCCTTCACGCTGGCAGGCGCAACCATCAGGCGAACACCGGACGCGACGCGCTGACCGGTCAGGACCTGTGCCGCCGCACGCAGATCGTCGAGCTTGGCACCGGTACACGCACCGATATAGGCCACTTGCACGGGCACATCCTGATAGGCACCGACCGGGCGGGTATTGGCGGGGCTGTGGGGGGCCGCCACCTGAGGCGCAAGTTCAGCGGCATTGAAATGGTGAGTGGTCGCTTCGGCGCCCTCGTCGCTCTGCCACTGGGCGACCTCCACCTCAGCCACGCCGACAGCACGCAACCACTGTCGCGTAGTCTCATCCGCAGCGATGAGTCCAACCTGAGCGCCCATCTCTGCGCTCATGTTCGACAGGGTCATGCGCTCCTGCATCGACAGCGCGCGCACCGCCTCGCCACAGAACTCGATTGCCTGATATCTTCCGCCGTTCATACCGAACCGTGCGATCATGTGCAAGGCCATATCCTTGGCCGTCACGCCCTCCGGCAACCGGCCATCCCATCGCATGCGAATGGTCTCTGGAACACGCACCCATATTTCTCCGGTGACGACCACCCCAAGCATTTCGGTACTTCCGACGCCGAACATATACGCACCAAATGCGCCGCCGGTGGGCGAGTGCGAATCGCCGCCGACGCAGAACATGGAAGGCCGGATATGCCCCTTCTGCGGAAGGACGATGTGGCAGATGCCTTCGCTATCGTAGATATTGGGCAGCTGCTGCTCGGAGGCCCAATCCCGCGCGACGCGCACGATGCGCCGCGAATCTTCGTCCCGCGCGGGCACATAGTGATCGAGGACAAGGACGACCTTCGACTTGTCCCATATTTGCGCGCCCAATTCTTCCAGCATGGGTTTCAAGCGACGCGGCCCGGAGGAATCGTGGAACATCGCAAGATCAACCTTGCAATTGACGATTTCCCCCGGTGCAACGTGTGGACGACCGCTGGCCCGGGCGATTAGCTTCTGGGCCAAGTTGGCAGGAAGAGTCATATGGATCGGAAGCGTACGCTATAGTCGGTGGTGCTTCTCTCGGGCACCGTGGCGGAGTCTGATCGTGCTCGACGTCAGTTGCTTCATGGCGAAATCTCGCCCTCAGAGACGCGTGCTTCGATATCACCAAACTGGGTCAATTCCATTTGATATTCGTAACGATCCGGTCGGTATAGGCCGTGCAGCAATTGAACGGGCCGGTCACTGCTGTCGTACACCAGCCGCCGGACCGATAGCAGCGCCGCGCCAATCGAGACGTCCAGCTCTGCAGCAACGGTTGCATCGGCCTGGCTCGCCGAAATCGTCTGGCGCACCCTCCCCCATTCCACGCCGGACTCTTCCAGCAGTTGAAGAACGGGCTTGCGGGCGACGTCGGCACGGGTCAACCTCGCCGCACGTTCTTCAGGCAGATGGGTAGTGATGAAGGACACCGGCCCAGCGCTGCTGCTGCGCGTACGCACGATCTTTCGTACCGGCTCCCCTTCCGCGACCTGTAGCGCTTGAGCGAGCATGGGCGATGCGCGGATGACGCTCCACTCCAGCACCTTGACGGTGGTCCGTCGGCTCGCCTGGACGATGTTGTTCAGCAGGCCGGCCAGTCTCAGATTGACGTTGTCTCCTTGCGACGCCGTCTCCAACTGCTCGGCACGCGGCGCCGGCCACGTGCCACGCCCGGCCTCGCGAACGATCAGGTTCTCGTTGACCAATTGCTCCAGAGCGCGCCGCACGGTGACGCGCCCGACGCCGAACTGTTGCGCCAGTTCCTTTTCAGGCGGAACGCCATCGTCATAGAGACCTTCATCGAGCTTCTGCCGAAGCACGAGGTAGATCTGATGGTATTTCGGGAGCGGTAGCGAGCCCATTGCCGGTTTTGCTGCAGTAGCCTGTGTGCTGTGTTTCACTCGAAATTCCCACGTAATTCCCGCTCACGTCGCTGTCGCATGTCAGACTGCGAGCGCCTGCGAAATAGTTTATTGTTCCAACGATAGGACAGCTTTGCTGGGGTGTCAAGCAGGGTCAACGCAGATTGACTTGTATCGGGAGGATGCACGTGGCGTACCTCGATCGCCGCGGCGTCTTCTGTGCCGAACTTCAGTATGCGAACCTGCCTATCACTATCCGACAACAACTGGGCCGAGTACCGGTCGACTGGGCGCCATCATAGGCGGCTCGGCCGAACCTGAACTGCGCGCGATGGCACGACGCATTTCCTGCGGCCATGAAGCGATCTTGATAGGCCTTCACTGTCGTCGTTCCACGCCGCATGGAAGACGCCAGGACGTCGGATAATGTCCTATTGACAGGATAATAATGCACTCACATCATGCCCAGAACGTATTGCCCGTGCACGCTGTCAGCCTGGCTGACAGCGGTCCGCATGATTTCTGATGCCCCCATCACGGATGGACTTTCGCATGCAAACTTCCGACAAAACCGCACGTCAACTGTTCGAAGAGTTCAAGGCGAACCCCACGCGCAAGCGCTTCGGCTTTGGTCGCACGCCGGCCCTCATCAACGTGGATCTGCAGAAGGCCTACACGAGCGTTGGCGAATTCGCGACGGCGTACGAGACCGACCCGAAACAAATGGCATACACGAATCAGCTCGCCGACGCGTTCCGCGCCAAGGGCTTTCCAGTCGTGTGGACGTATGTGGCCTACATGGATTCGGGCGAGGACTGCGGCATCTGGGGCACGCGCAGCAACACGCCGGATTCGTTGCAGAACATCAAGGTAGGTTCGGTGCGTTCCGAGTTCGATCCGCGTCTGGTCATTGACCAGACGCGGGACATCATCGTCAACAAGCGCATGGCGTCGGCGTTCTTCGAAACGAACCTGTCTTCGATCTTCACGTTTCACGGCGTGGACACGGTGATCGTCACCGGCGGTTCGACGTCGGGCTGCGTGCGCGCCACGGTAGTCGACAGTCTGCAACGCAGCTTCCGCACGATCGTGGCGCAGGAGTGCGTGGCCGACAAACACGAAAGCCCGCACTTCGCGAATCTGTACGACATGGCCGTGAAGTATGCCGATGTGCTGTCCGTTCACGAGATTCTGGAATCCATCGCCAAGATTCCGGCCAAGGAAGCACGATGAAACGCGATCCGGATTTCTACGATTATCTGCCGTACGACGCACGGCCGCGGCTCGAGTGGCCCAACGGTGCGAGGGTGGCCTTCTGGGTCGCGCCCAACGTCGAATTCTACGAACTCAATCCGCCGCGCAATCCGTCGCGCGCAGCGTGGTCGCGGCCTGCACCGGACGTACAGAACTATGCGTATCGCGACTATGGCAATCGCGTAGGCTTCTGGCGCATGCTCGATGTCATGAAACGCTGCGGCATGCGCGGATCGGTGTCGCTCAACGTCGCCATGTGCGAGCATCATCCGGAAGTCATCGCGGCTTGCGCGGAGAACGGCTGGGAGTTCTATTCCCACGGCACGTACAACACGCGCTATCTCATGGGCATGGACGAAGTGCAGGAACGCGCGGTCATTCAGGATTCGATCGACACGATCAAGAAGCACACGGGCCAGAAGCTCGACGGCTGGCTGGCCCCCGCCCTGACCTACACCGACCGCACGATGGAACTCGTGGCAGAAATGGGGCTGACCTACGTGTGCGACCTGTTCCACGACGACCAGCCCGGCCCGGTCAAGACAGCGAAAGGGAGGCTTGCCTCCATTCCTTATTCGCTCGAGATGAACGACACCATCGTCTATAACGTGAACCAGGTTTCACCCCGCCGTTACGGCGACATCATCAAGCGTCAGTTCGACCGCCTGTATCACGAAGGCGAGAAGTCGGGCACGGTGATGTGCATCCCCCTGCATCCCTATCTGATCGGCCAGCCGTACCGGCTCGCGGCCTTCGAAGAAGCCCTTGGATACATCACGAGTCACGACCGGGTGTGGCTTGCAACCGGCCGCGAGATCGCAGAGCACTTCAACACCCATTACTACGATGCCTTCGCAAAGGCTGCCCATGCCGTCGGAGAAGCACCATGAGTGTCGACAAAGAATATCTGGAGTACCCGCTGCGCCGCTACGGCATGGATCACGCGCGTTATGACTGGTCGATGCTGCCGCAGCGTCCCGGTGTCAGCTTGGGAAATGAACGCCGGGTTGCGCTCTGGATCGTCCCGGCTCTCGAATGGTTTCCGCTGAACATGCAGGGCAAGCCGTTCAAGCCGATGGGCGCGATGCAAACAGCCTACCCTGACTTGCGCCACTACACGCTGCGTGACTATGGAAACCGCGTCGGGATCTTCCGCATCATGAACGCCCTCGGAAAACATGGGCTCAAAGCGAGCGCCGCCATGAATGCGGCCGTAGCCGTGCGTTATCCGGCGCTGGTGAAAGCCTGTGTGGATCGCGGCTGGGAAATCATCGGCAACGGGCTCGATATGGATCACTTGCATCACGGCGGCATGGGCGAGGACGAGGAACGTGCGTTGATCACCACGTCGCTCGATATTCTGCGCAAGGCCTCCGGCCAGCCGGTTCGCGGCTGGTTGAGCCCGGCAAAGTCGGAATCGTGGAACACGCCGGATCTGCTGAAGGAGGCTGGCATTGATTACCTATGCGACTGGGTCAACGACGATATGCCGTATGCCATGAACACGCGAGCAGGCCAGATCCACGCGATGCCGCATCCGATCGATATCGACGATGCGACTATCCTGATTCAGAACCACCACACGGAAGACGACTTCCGCGATCAACTGATCGATCAGTTCGATGTGCTGTACAAGGAATCGAGCGCAGATCATGGACGGGTCATGGCGATCTCCTTGCATCCGTGGGTCGTCGGACAGCCATACCGCATTCGTGCACTCGAGGAGGCGCTCACTCACATCACTCGCCATCGCGGTGTATGGTCGGCAACGGGCGGTGAAATTCTCGACGCCTGGAAGGCCGGGCAACCCGCCTGACGAACGACGCCGGCATTTGGAAACGCGAACGTTTCCTTAACGTTTTCCCACACGTCCATGGCTGAATCTCAAAACACCGTGTGCCGAGTTCTCGTCGTCGTGGCCTTCGCCGCGAATCACGATAATCCTGCGCTACGTGAATCGTAACGGCAAGGGCTGCAATTCGGCGACGATATCCATTTTTGAATATCACGTGGTCAAATCGGGCCCATCAAAATCTGCGCCTGGACATACTGACCGCAATGCTTGAGGCGGATGCGAAGAGCTTGGCGGGCGGGGGACGCATAGCTGCATAACTCATCGATTCCCCCGGCGGTTTTTCGTGCGAGAAGCACGTATGGGCCGGATCTTTGATTGTTGGCTACACCGTGTAATACGGGTCTATCAATAACAATTCGACGGGATATATTATGAGCTACGTTGCAGAATCCTCTCCAGACTGCGGCAACAAAGCCGTGAAATGGATGGCGCTACAGATTACAGTCGTCGTACTCTGTACGGTTATGAATGCGCTAGATGGCATGGACTTGCTGATTGTGTCCTACATCGCTCCCGCCATGGCCTCGGATTGGCATATCAGTCTTGCACAACTCGGCGTGGTGTTTTCGGCCGGCATGACCGGCATGGTCCTCGGTAGCATTGTGATCGCGCCGTTCGCTGATTCATGGGGGCGCCGGCCCATCATTCTGCTGGCGCTGGTGCTGATGACACTGGGTTCATTAGGTTCAGGCCTGACCCACGATCTCGCCATTTTCTCGGCAATGCGCGTCTTGACAGGTCTGGGCCTGGGAACGCTGCTGGCATCGGTCGGCGCACTGGTTGCCGAATACGCTCCGCCGGGCCGTCGCAGCCTGGTAGTTGGCATATTTCAGGCGGGTTACCCTGTCGGCGCAGTGCTGACGGGTGTCGCGGCCGTTTTCGCCATACCGGTGTTCGGATGGCAAACAACGATGCTCGGTGCAGCCATCATCACGCTCGTCCTGCTGCCTATCGTGTGGATCGCGCTGCCGGAATCAGTCGCATTTCTCGAAGTGCGCCAACCGAAGAATGCACTTCACCGATCGAATGCCCTGCGTGCCCGGCTGGGTATGCAGCCGATCAGCGCACTGCCCCCGCGCAGTCAAAAAGGCAACCTGCCGAAGCCTCGCGATCTCTTCAGCGCGGAACTCTACAAGGGGACGATTGCGCTGTGGATGGCAACCTTTCTGAGCTATGGCGTACTTTACTTCCTGATGAGTTGGATTCCCAAGATTTCGGTGATGGCTGGTCTGAGCCAATCCAACGCTATCTGGGCCGGCAGCCTGACGAACCTCGGCGGCGTCTTCGGCGATGTCGTCATCGGCTACCTTGCCATTCGCCGTGACATCGGCAAGCTGATTGCCCTGTTTTTCTTCGTCTGCTCGGGCATGATGATCTTGTTTGTTCAGCATATGTCTCTTGCCGCCACGCTTCTAGCTGCGTTCGGCATGGGCTTCACGCTGATGGGCGGCTTCAGCGGATTCTACTCGCTCGCGGCACTGATCTATCCTGCGCGTCTCCGTAGTTCAGGTATCGGCTGGGCCAGTGGTTTCGGCCGCTTCGGCGCTGTTCTGGGGCCAATGGCCGGCGGCGCACTGCTTGCAGCAAACACTGCGCTGTCAACGACATTTGGCTACTTCGCGATTCCGCTCGTCATCTCCGGTGGCTTCGCTATGCTGGCAACCTTTTTGGGCCCAAAGGCTTCTGACTGATCGCCAGATAAAACTGCCCGGGCGTCTGCCGAACGCTACGACGCCTCGATTGAGACCTGGTATCCTGGCGGGATGAAAACGACCGACCGCAAGGGGTATCCGACTGATGTGTCGGATGTCCGGGCTTGCCGCCCAGCTTCTCCTGCTCGAGGGCATTGACCAGTTCGATGGTGGAGAAGAAGCGCACGCGGCGGCGATGATGTTCGAGCGCCTGCACACCGATGGCCGTCGCCAGATGGGTCTTGCCCGTGCCGGGTCCACCCACCAGCACGATGTTGTGCGCCGAGTCGATGAAGTCGCACTGGTACAGCTGGCGCACCAGTGCCTCGTCGGCATCGCTGCAGCTGAAGTCGAACCCGCCCATGTCGCGGTACGCCGGGAAGCGTGCCACCTTCATCTGGTACGCGAGGGAACCCGTGAAGCCAAGCGCGCACAGATCCGCATGTATCTGCCTGAGCGTCCTGCGCTGCTTGCGCGGCCGGTTCGCCTCGGTCTTGAGCCAGCCTGCGAGCTTCGCGGCAAACCCGTCGAGTTTGCTGGGGCTGTGGCGCTCGGGATAGGCAGGCAGAACCGTGCCGGCCCGGATGTAACGCCTGACCGTGTTTCTGGACACGCCCAGCCGTCTGGAAATCTCGCGCAACGGGACCTGATCGCGAAAGTACCAGCGTCGGATGATGCTCAATATAGCCACGTCGATCACTCCGTTCCCCTGCCCGTTGCCGAGCAGGTCAGTGTTCTACGTGGGTCAATATTCGATGCAAATTACTGCCCTGGCCGGGTCAGGTTTCCGTGCATGTATGGACCCGACGCGCTTTGCAAGCTCTTGACGATGATTGGAAATGGTCTGCATGCATGTATCCGGCTTGCTTGTGGGCAGTTGCCGAAGCACGCCCGCAGCCTTGACGAGATCCGCGCATCCTTGTCCTGAGCAAATCAACGGCTCGAGCTACGTGGCCGGCACGGAAGACAGGTTTCAGGATGCTGGTTCTACCGATTTCGTCATCATGTACTAGAGCTACGCAAACCTGCGCTGGGTGATGCCGGAATCTAAACCTGTACTGCGTTCATTGCACGGCTGGGTTGTACGATGCTTCAGTACTCAGCAGGACCTGAAGGATACGTGCGTTCTTGTTGGCCAGTGCTACTGCCGCACAGTTGTAGCCGCGTCGGGCGATCAGTTGCTGCAACCATTGACTACGTCTGTCAGCTTTGCCAGACGCGTATTGCAAAACAGTTCTTGCACCGTGAATCAGAAGAGTTCGCAAATAGGTATCGCCGCGCTTGCTGATGCCCTGCAACCGGGCCTTGCCCCCCGAGGAATATTGACGGGGCACTAGCCCGAGCCACGCTGCAAGGTGACGCCCGTTGGAAAACTGTTTGGCATCGCCGATAGCGCCAACAACGGCGCTCGCAGTTAATGGACCGATACCCTCGACCGCGGTAATCTTGCGGCACAATGCCGAGTTCTTTACGAAGTCTTTTATCGCCACTTCCAGCCATTGAATCCGAGCTTCCAGCGCCTGCAGGTGCTGCAGCATGTCGGTAAGCAGCGCCTGGCAGAAAGTCGTCAGTTCGGAGCTCTCGTTACTCAATAAGGTCGGGATGGTTCGTTTGAAAGCCTGCACCGAGCGCGCGACGATCAGGCCGCGCTCGGCCAGCAGTCCTCTGATCTGGTTGATAACTGCCGTGCGCTGGCGCACCAGGACGGCACGCATTCGATGCACGGCCTGGATGTCTTCCTGCTCGACCGATTTAACGCTAACGAAGCGCATCGACGGACGTGAGGCTGCTTCGGCGATTGCCTCCGCATCGTTGCGGTCGTTCTTGTTTGTCTTCACGAACGGCGTTACATATTGAGGACTTAACAGGCGAACCTCGATACCCATGCCGGTAAAGCGACGTGCCCAATGATGGGCTGAACTGCAAGCCTCCATTGCTATGACTCGCGGGCGAAGCTTTTGAACCGTCTCGATCAATGCTCCACGCCCGACCTTGGATCGATGCACCGCGCGCCCGCTACGTTCAGCACCGTGAAGCTGGAAGACGTGCTTGGCAAGATCAATGCCGAGAATATCGATTTCCATGATGAACCTCCCGATGTGGTCCCGTTAAGAGGACATTCAGCAGTATCGCGCTTCCCCGAAGGGGCGTCGGGTCCATCTCAGTAAATCAACAGTGGGGCCGGCCCTGCTCTCGCCGGTCCAGTTGATAAATGGCTCAGGCCTCGTTGTGGCAAACCACTTCGATGTTGTGTCCGTCAGGAGCAGTGACACAAGCGGCGTAGTAGTTCGCGTGGTAGTGCGGTCGCAGACCTGGTGCGCCGTTGTCTTTGCCACCCGCCGCGAGAGCTGCTTGATAGAAGGCGTCGACTTGCTCGCGATTTTCAGCCGTGAACACCAAATGAAGATGCGCTGGCGTCTGCCCGGTCTGGTACAGGCGTAATGAAATCTTGCTCTGTGGGCGAAGCTCAAAACCATACGTCGCCGGGCCGTCCGGGACAACCGCTACACCGAGCGGTTCGAGTGCCTTCAGGAAGAACGCTTTGCTCGCTTCGTAGCCGCTGGCTCCGAATTTCATGTGGTCGGACATGAGTTTTCCTGAAGTGTGAGGCGGGTGCGAACCCAAAGATGATTTAGAACCCGTGCCGCCACACCTGAACACGGCAGCAGTCGGCATATGGGCATCCGCACTGAACTCGAGTTGCTCCAGGCACGCAGACATGGGCAACACGATGATCTACCCCCGTGCTGAAGGTTGGTGACGGCGTGCCAAGCCCACTCGTTGCATCGAATGAGGCAATAGGCAAAGCGAACCGTGGCGAGAAGCCACAATTCGCCCGCTTCGCAAATTCGAAACCGGTCGAGCGAGATCATCAAACGTCGTCACCACCACTCCCGCCGTTTGAGCACAGTCTTCCGGTAGTAATCGACGTTCGCACACTGCTTGAACATGACGGCCGAGACGATCCACAGGAAGCCATCGACGGGCACGTTCAGCACGTCCCCCGCCATGCCGAGAATTGCATCGATGACAAGCGCCAGGAGCGACAGCGTGATGGCCTTACGCCACATCCCGAGATACACGTAATAGAACGGCCCGAACACGAACGCCCACAGGTTGGACGTGATCAGCCGCTTCTCCCTGCGTGTCAGCTCCTTAGCGTTCGGCCAGCGCCACCAGCGGACGCCCTCGCCGCCCGCCTTCCCGATGGCGGCAAAGCGTCGACGCCATTTTTCCGGGAGTCCCGGAAGGGCATCGGATGGAGCGACCTGTCCGGTCGCCGGATTACCACAGCCGTTACAGAAAGACGCATCCGCGCCAAGCTGCGCGCCGCATTGCTCGCAAAATGCCATGACGGTGATTTCCAGTTGAAGTTAGCGCGCCGCCGGACGGCGACGCTCAAGAAAATGAAGAGGTAGGGATCAGCGCGCGAGCGTCAGGCGGCAGGCCCGAACCTCATCGCGATGCCAGTCGGAGATCGTGCCGCGGGCCTCGTATACCGTTGCGCCGGTGCTGCCGCCGAAGCGGCCCATGAAATCGACGTACCACGGGCGATCTGCGCCGGTTGCCTGACCCGCGCCGCTGAGGGGCAGCGACCGGTCCGGAAGAACGTTGCCCGCCAGCATTTCGCGGAACGGCGGGCCGTCGCCTGTCGATTGCCGCACCAGCGTCGCCGCTCCGTTGTGGACGGTCATCGTGACCTGTGTCGTCCACGCATCCGGGTTCGTTACCGAGCCCAGGCCGATATATGGCCCGCATTGATAGGTGCCGCGCCAGTCGCCCTCAAGGTCCGGCATATCAGGCGAATACGCAGAAGCACGGGAGGCGGGCGAAACCGCCGAAGCTGCATCAACGGCCGGCGGCGGATTCGGAACGGAAGCAGCTACCGCGACGGTCGAGCCGCCATTGGGCGCCGCGATGGCGTTTGCTACTGCCGCGGTAGCTGCGACGTTCCCGTTACCGACGTCACCACGTGCTCCGGATGCGGTACCGGTGGCGTCGGCGTCACTGCCGGGCTGTGCGGCCGGCGTGGAATCGGCGATCGGGGAGAACTGGTCGTACGTCGCCGGATCGCGGGGATTGGGCGGCGCAGTATTCAAATGCCAGCCCTGCTCGCTACGCACAAAGATCCTGTCGCCGCTTCCCTGGTAGCTGCGAGACACCGGCTGCTGCTGGCTGGCAATCGTGGCAAGCGGAAACACACCATAGAAGCATGGGTCGCTGGTGTCTCCGAACATCGCCGCCGCAATGTGCGTGGCATCTTCCCCTGAAACGTGCGCACCATGACCGGTCAGTGCGTCTGGATCCTTCACGGTCAGAACGAACGAGTAGGAAACCTCGTAGCCGTCAGGATTCGGCGCGCCATCAATCCGGCGAACGTTGCCGAGCGTCCAGAGAGGACATTCGCCGTACCTCGCCTGAAGCGCGCTTTTGACATCCTCGAGGTCAGGCCTTGAATGACGGTCACAGCCGCCGAGAAGCGCGCCGGCCACGATGGCCGGCACAACAATGTGCAGTCCCTTCAATGATCTGTTGGAGTTCATGTTCCTGTAGATGGGTTAATGCAGCCCCGGGCGACGGGCACCGTCCGGCATGCGTTCACGCTCGCCGTTGCGGTGGCGTTTCGCCGCCGACCCGGCTACTGCGTGTTGAGCGCTTTCATGCACGCCACAAACACCGGCACACCAATGAGGCCGTTGCGTCGCAGGGCAATCAGGCGCTCCCTGCGAACGTCGACCGGATACGAGGCATCGCCGACGATCTTCCATACCGAATCGACCAGCAACCGCCAGACAACCCGCCGACAGGCCAGGTAGGCGGCGATTGCCAACGGTCCCGTACCAGCACATACGAACGACCAGCCCACAGCTGACAGCCCGACGCGATGCACCGACAGCCGGCGCATGTCCGATATCACTGCAGCAGCTATCCCCGTGGCCATCAGCAGCCAGATCATTGCCAGCGTCAGCATACTCATAATATGTTACATCCTCATATGGGATATTATATATGCGGATCTAGAATCCGGCCATGGCACATCCCATTCACGATCCCCGCAACCAGCGCATCGCGGCCCTCCTCGCGGACCTCCGCAAGCGCCGCGGGCTGCTTCAGGAAGACGTTGCGGAACGCCTCCATCGCCCGCAATCGTTCGTGTCGAAATACGAAAGCGGAATGCGCCGTGTCGACCTCGTCGAACTGCTCGATATTCTCGGTGCGCTCGAAACCGATCCGCACGAATTCATCGACCAGGTTCTCGCCGGGCCAATCAGGTCGCTGCCCCGCTGATCCCGGTCGCTGCGTTGCCGCGGTGTAGTGCCGGGTTCCACAATATCGCCACGGCGTGTGGCAATACTGTCCGTCGGTATCCGGCAATGCCTTACCGTGGTGGGGGCGGACCGCTTCCCGGCTGTGCGGCGCGCACCTCCAGGAACCAATGGACGGGCGGCAGGCGGGTTCGCACGTAATCGTGCGGCTCGATCCAGTACGCCGGATCAATCACGTACGTCACGGTGACCTTCGGGTCGTGGCTTGCGCGGGCGCGATGGAAAATGACATGCCGGCCGAGGTTGGTGCGCTCATCGTAGTCGACAAGCGCAATGGCCAGATCGGGTATGTCAGCAAGCACCGTCGGCTCTTCATACATGCCTGTTTCGTACCCGAAGTGCCCGAGCAGCTTCGCAATCAGTTCGCCGGTAATCCAGTACGGGCCATGCACAGGGTGATGAAACCGCCCGATGGCAACGTTGCGCACAGCATCGAGCGTAGTACCGCAGATCATGGCAATCACCGCGAAGGAACAGTCGAAGTCGCCGCTTTGCTCCACCCGAGTGAACGCCGGTGCGAAGCCGGCACCGATCATGGTGACGGTAGTGGGAATGGCCGGCATGGATCAATACTCCGACGGGAACAGCAGGGTCGTCACCGAACGGTCCGCTTCGGAGATGATCCATACGCGCCTGCCCGCGACTTCGTACGACGACAGGATGCGCGCACCACACTTCACGGCCTGCTCGTTGGCAAGCGCGTCTTCGGGCGGCACGTCGCCCCAGTCGCCGCGCACATGGCGTCGCAGATAGGGATCGGCCTGAATGCCGTGGCGTTCGAGGTGTTTCAGTACGCCTCGCGTCGCGACGACGCGGCCCACAGCGAAAAGCGGCGCCGGCGGTTGCAGCGAACGGCATGGAACGGGTTCGGGTCCTGCGCTCGTATCTTCGATACTCATCAAAACCTCCTTCAGTGGGGGTCACCGGCAACGGCCGGCGGCCCGTAAACGCGAAAGGGCCAGTGCTGCTGGCACTGGCCCCTGACGCTGGCGCGTCGGGAATTTCGTCGGCGGTGGCGGCACTACTTGCCCGCCGCTCCCTTGCCGCCCATGGCATGGATGCCGATCACCCAGTGACCGGCGATGGACTTGAAGTTGGTGCGGACGCGGTCGGCCGGTTTGCACCACGGCGCGGGATCCAGTGCGTACTCGATTGATGTCCCCGGGGCATGCGAGGCCTTGCCGCGATGAAAAAGGATGTGTCGCCCCATCTCCATATCGTCGTTGTAGTCCACGAGAATCAGCGCGACGTCGGGAATATCGGATACGCGGGAAACCTCCTTGTACACGGTGGCAACAAAGCCCAGCTGCGCCAGGAGTGCCGCGATATGACTCTCCCCGAGGTAGTACGGCCCTCGCGCGGGATGTTTCGTCTTGGCGATGGCAATCTCCCTCACCTCCTCGATCTTCTTGCCCGAGAGCATCGCGGCGCATGCGAAGACGTCATCGAAATCGCTGGTCTGCGCCACGAACGGAAATGCGGGCGTGAAGGTCGTCGGGGTGCTCTCGACTCCGGTTGGAAGGACAGGCATGGATCAGCTCCTGAAAACGCGAAAAAGAAGCGCGCGGCTACGCCTGCCTGGCGGCATCGGGCAGATCGGAAGGAGAAAAGTGAGGCGGGAATCCGGCAAATTTCCTGCGGATTCGCTCAGGCATGCGCTGCGGCGCGAGCGGCGAGCCGAAAACCGGTGTGTGAGCGGTTTTTCAGCCGTATCGCCATTTTATCAGGGCCAAATCATGGCCTCAACGGCCAAATAACTTTGCGCAGGCACGCAAAACCCCGCGAAATATCCCTAGTATTTAGCTGACAGCGCCAACTCCCATTGCTTCTCGAATTTCGCAGTATCTTCTCGATTGCCATGCAGGTACTTGAGACTCACGCTGAAGTACTGGGTAAAGTTGTATGAAAGTACACAATTAAGTTCACCAACTCGCACGCCCCCATTTGCCGGATAAAGCCGGGCATAGGTTACCGATATATCTACTGGCAGCCACGACAACTGGCTAACCAGCCCAAGCCCAATCTCCCCGCCAACTCGTATAAAATCTTTTTTGCCAGCAGAAACACCGGGAAGTCCACGGTCTGTGTAGTGCCCAATATCCGACTTTACCTCGAAAATCGGCTCATACGCAAAATATCCACTTTTTACGTTTATTGAAATCGGTGCGTAGGTGTTTGCTATACCTTGCAATACAGGCGTATAGATGAAATTCAGCGTGGCAAGCCTGCTTCCATCATGAAAATCAAAAAGATAGTCGGGTCGCACGCTGAGCACGTGATTCACCTCAACATTACGATCACCCTCCAGAAAGCTAAATAGCCCTATGACACCGAAATCCGCCGTATTACTAACACTCGGCTTTACCGAACTCCCCTTGCTGACAGAAACTATGTCTCGATTAATCCCGGCGTATGGGATTATAGAAAACGTATTGCCGCCCGCGCCATCCAAGTCGAACAGCGACGTAGGAATAGCGTAGCCGACAAAAGTCAGTATGTTTGACGTACGAGATCCAGCCGCCGAATTCTGCAACAGATCAAATGTCGCCTTGTCCGTTGTAGAAAACGGCGTCGGCGTACCAGCATCGCCACTTAAAACGTCCGGACGTGGAACCGCCAGTGCGCTAGCGCTTCCGCGAAGCCGAAACTGCGAAAGCAGAGTCGAACCGCTCTTCACCACTTTAGCCTCGGACGAGCCTCCAAGGGATGCATTTGCATTGACGCATTTAATTGCGCTCTGCTCGTTGGGGCCGCTCATGTATTCGAACGGGGTAGCCTCAGGATTTGTCGGGATGAAATTTCCTCTATCGTACCCCAGAAGCATCTCGCGAATCCGGAAGCTCCCAGTTCCGATATTTTTCTTGTCACTGGCTGAACAGCTTGCAGTACTGCATGGATCTTCATTTGCATATAGCTGGCGCTGCGGAGAAAGATTTTTTAGTTTGTCTACGCTCGAAATGCTGACAGCCGCCGCGCTAACTGGGTATTGTTGAAGCAGGCTCAATGCCAGTTTATCTTTGTCAACAACTCCGTTGGCACAAATTCCTGTTTCGTTATCTGTTGCCGCTAGCGCTTCAGCGAGCGCCGAAGTCGGGTACGCGCATGACATGCTGACAACCAGCATTGATGTAACCGCCGATGGCGACGTGCGCCATCTGACTCTCATGGCATGAGATGTCACGTTCATTATCACCTCCGCGAAGCATCATCACGTTGTTTTAGAATTGATACTGTTCATCAATTGCGGAGCGGTCATTGCTAGACAACTATTGGAAAACGTCGAATCAAATGAGAAATAATAAGGAGGGTTCCCAGATGCCAGCCGGTTCTTAATTTTTGCAAGAAATATGGGCATTGAGTTATTCGTATAAAGATAATCTACCCCCATCTTCTTCGTAGAATCTTGCGGCGGCCACCAATGGTCAAGCGTTAGTTGCGCGGCCACGGCTGATGCGACTGCGGTTCCTTGATCCATTTTTCCCTCTTTTTGCCAACATAACCACAGCGATCGAATTCAAAGCTACCCTTATCGGGCCTTTATTTTTCGGCATTCTTTTAGTTGCCCAAGCTGATGGATCACCTAGATCATTGCCAAGATTTATAGGCTAGGCGGAAGCAAGATGCAATTATTTCTGAAATCACACCCTGATATGCTCGAATGCGTCACAATTACCGATGCCGATGCCATCGCTGGCCCCGGATGGTCTCGTGACCCAAACGCAGCCACTGATGCGAAACGGAATGCGAACGCCGGCCCGGCCGGACAAGTCGGCTGTGCCGCAGAGAGGTATCGTCTTCAACAGAAGGACGCATGGGGCGGAAGTTGGTCCTCACGACGCTATATCGGAGATCGCTAGTGCATCTCTTGCCGCCACCGAGGTCGTGCCGGTTATGGTCCGACCAGACCATTGACGTCTTACTGTAAATCAAATCGGCCGACGGTATACCGGCGATCGTTCAGCGTCTTTGCATTGTCGCACAAGCGTTTTCAGCCAGACTCGATATATCCGTTCCGGTAACGCCGCCTTGCCACGTTCACCAGCAGAAACTATTTCCATGGCCCAGCGCTCGCGAGGCTCGGCTAACGCGACCAGCCAGAGCCCCCGAGACGCGCCGAACACATGACCGCTCAGAAGTCGCCAACGACCGTTCCACACTCATTTTCCGCTAGGCGTTGTCGACCATGACATTGCTGTCGTAGCGCCCGCTGCGAGCCTTCCGCTCTACAAGGTCCATCGGCGGCTTTTCAGCCACGAATCGCTGCTTGTCGAAATACGCAGCGAAGTGCCGTTTGGCAAGCTCCTCCGGGAGATAAGCAGTCGAGCGCCAGACTTGCCGCCAAGCTGTCAGCTCCCTCTCCGACTCGACGACATACACCGGGAAATCCACAACCCCACGTAGCCGTTGCACAGAGTCACGCCCGTTAAGCGGGCGGGGCTCCCGCACTTCGTCGCCGTTCTTGTCCCAACCGATCCAACGGCTGTAGTAACCCATTCCATGCGGCAACGGAACAAACTCGTAGTAGCGGCATTTCGGTTCTAACGGCAATCGCTTTTCGCAAATGCGTCGCATGAGGCCGAGCGAAACCGCTGCGAACGAATCGGTCGGAAGCTGGCTCATGGTGCGCCGGAAGTGGTGATAGCTTTGGAAACCGAGCGACCGAGCCTGGAAGTCCAGACGTTGACAATGGGAAAGGTCGGTCGGCGTATCAAGTGCGGTACAGAGGGTTTTCAGGCCATTTACAACGTCCAAATACTGGAACATCACATTCTCCGATGAAATCGTCGCCGCCAGGAATAGAACGCTGGCAGAGCTAAGCATGCTGCTTGCCCGATTGGCGACATTGGGGATGTGATTCGTCATGCACCCGCTGACTTTTCCCACGCAGCAGGGAGGTAGTCAGAAACCGTGCTCGTAGCGTAGCAGATCGCCAGCGCGTCCGAAAGGGGGCAGGTCCACCAGAAGAGGATGTGCGGGCGGCCAGTGCTTGCCCTTGCAATTATACGCAGATAGCGTATAATTTAACGATGCAAGCGACCTTCATCGAACTGCCGCCGTTTTCCCGTGAACGCGAGAACTACCTCGCGGATGACGAGTACGCCGTCCTGCAGAAAGAGCTGCTGGCTAATCCCGAGGCCGGTGACTTGATCAAGGGAACCGGCGGTCTGCGGAAGTTGAGGTTCGCTGACAAACGCCGCCAGAAAGGCAAACGTGGTGGCCTACGAGTAATCTATTACTATTGGGTTAGCGGTTACCAATTCTGGTTGTTCACACTGTACGACAAGGATGAAATGGCAGACCTAACCAGTGACGAGCGGAAAGCCTTCGCAAAGCTACTGGACAGAGAGGTCACGATACGGAGCAAGCGATGAAGAAGCGAAATCTCTTTGCTGAATTGACTGAGGGTCTCGACGCCCTTGCCGCCGAGCGCGACGAGAAAATCACGCTGCGCAAGATCAAGGCTGAGGCGCCCGATGCGCTCGACGTTTCACCAGCCGAAATTAAGGCCGTGCGCGAAGCCTCTCACGCGTCTCAAGCTGTCATGGCCCGAAGCCTGCGCATCAACGTGCGTACGTATCAGAATTGGGAACAAGGTAAGGCCAAGCCCAATGCACAGGCCGCCACGCTGATCCGACTGGTCGCCAAGCACCCCGAAACGCTTCAGATGCTGGAAACGCTCTGAATGACGTCCGATTGCGGGCACCGTCCAGCATCGCCTATCGTCGTCTCGCTACAAGCAGCGTGACACGACGGTATTTGCGACGGTATACGAGCAACTTTTCTCGATGCCGCCTATGTGGGGCTTGGTGTTCCAGCCAGACTCAACATAATTGCGCGGTATGTGGAGCGGATGCTCTCGCTCGAGCAGGACAGCCGCAGGCCGCTATAACGCGCGCACCTATGCCAGTGGGGCGCAGCAACGGCCACCACGTATAGAAACGGATATTGCGTCCCAAAGGCCGCGCAGCCGGAGCCCGGCTATCTCCCTCTTTCTTCCAGCCTGAACGCAGCCGCCCGCATGCCCAAGGCCATCCCTCCCGACCTGCAGACAAGCCACGGCAGCGGCCGTGCGCTCGCGCGACACTATCCGCGTGGTCTTTACATCGAGCCCCACGCGCACGACTGGGCTCAGGTGCTCTATGCGGTGGCGGGCGTGATGTGGGTGGAAGCCGGCAACGAAGCGCTGATGGTGCCGCCGCAGCGCGCGGTGTGGCTGCCGCCAGGCACCGTCCACGCCATCCGCATGTTGAGCGCGGTCGAAATGCGCAACGTCTACCTGCGCAGCAACTACGTGCAGCATCTGAGCAGCCGGTGCGACGTCTTCGAGGTCAACGGTCTGCTACGCGAGTTGATCAGCGCCATTGCGGAGCACGAGCAGGATCGCGACGATGCCTATCTGGACGCCGCCTTTCGCATGATCGTGCTCGAACTCGAACATGCGCCGCAACACGCGTTGCGCATCCCACTGCCCAGCGCGCAGGCCGACCGCCGGCTCGGGGCGCTCTGCGAAGCGGTGATCGCCAATCCTTCCATCGATGTCGGCTTCGAGCAGCACGCCGCCCGCGCTGGCGCAAGCGTGCGCACGCTCGCCCGGTTGTTCACGCGCGAACTGGGCGTAGGTTTCGCCGAGTGGCGCCGCCAGGTGCAGCTCGCCGTTGCCGCGTCGCGCCTTGCCGAAGGGCAGCCGGTGGACCGTGTGGCGCGCTCGCTCGGCTACCGGCCCAGCAGCTTCAGCGACATGTTCCGCCGCGAACTCGGCGCATCGCCCACGGGCTTCTACACGCGCGCGACGCTGGCCGGCGAAGAACCAGCGCCTGGCGACGCTGCCGCCGGCGCACCGGACGGCCAGAGCCGCGTCGACACTTCGACTGGCTGACCGCGGCACTGTGCCGGGTAGCGCATAGCGCAATAACGCACAAGGCGGAACGGGCAAACGCCCGCCACGGCACTCGCCCGCCAAAGCTGCCGAACGCCCCTTGTCCGAAAATCGAAAGCACTTGTCCGCTCGACGGATTGCACGCCACCTACACTTCCGACCGTACGCCGCCCTTGCGCGGCCACACCATCCCATACAGGAGCGGTCGCCATGAAAGCCATCCGGTTCAACAGCTTCGGCAGTCCAGACACACTCGAATACGTCGACGTGCCCACGCCCCAGCGCGACGGCGATTCGGCCGTCGTGAAGATCGTCAGCGCGTCGATCAATCCGAGCGACGTCAAGAACGTCTCCGGCCATTTCGAACACACCACGCTGCCGCGCATTCCGGGGCGCGACTTCAGCGGCGTGGTGGTGGACGGCCCGCCGGAGTGGATGAGCGCCGAAGTCTGGGGCACCGGCGGCGACATCGGCTTCACGCGGGACGGCACCCACGCGCAATTCATCCACGTCCCGGTCGCGGCCCTCTCGCGCAAACCGTCGAACCTGAGCCACGAAGAGGCGTCGGCGATCGGCGTGAACTTCGTCGTCGCGTGGCTCGGCACGGTGGATTACGCGCAGTTGCGCGAAGGCGAAACCATCGCCGTGATCGGTGCGGGCGGCGGCGTGGGCGGCGCCGTCACGCAGATCGCCAGGGCGCGCGGTGCCCGCGTGATCGGCGTGGATCGCCACCCGCCGCGTGCTGACTCACCCGCCGGACGGCTGATCGACCACTATGTTCCGCTCGACGCCTCCGCCGTCGAAACCGTCAAGACGTTGACCGACGGCGGCGCGGACGTGGTCTTCGACACGGTAGGCGGCGTCGTTTTCGAAACGGCGCTCGCCCTCGTGCGGCGCCGCGGCCGCGTGGTCGAAATCAGCGCGACGGGCCGGCGGCGCGTCGAATTCGACCTGATCGACTTCTATCACAACGAGACGCAACTCTTCGGCGCCGACAGCGCCAAGCTGGGCGTGGCGGAATCCGCGCGGCTCATGAACGCACTTGTGGACGGTTTCGAAAGCGGCAAGCTCGCGCCGCCCGTCATCGCGGCGCGTTTCGGCCTTGACGCCGCGCAGGAGGCGTACAAGGCCGTGGCCGCGGGCACCGCCGGCCGCGTCGTGATCGCGATGTGAAGGGAGCCGGCCATGCTGAAAACGTATCTGGTCTCACTTGCCGTGGGCGTGCTCGTCGGAGTCATCTACAGCGTGCTCGACGTGAAGTCTCCCGCGCCGCCCGCCGTGGCGCTAGTCGGCCTTTTGGGCATGCTCGCGGGCGAGCATCTGCTCGCGTTCGCCCATTCGCTCGCGGCACGCCTGCTGGGCTGAACGCGCCGGGTCATCGGGCACCGCCCACCGGCAGGGAAAGCGCGGAGGCCTTTTCCATACGGCCGAGGGGACGGGTGCGTCAGCGTGGCGTAAAATACGCGCTTTCTCCAGATTGCCCCGAACATGACGCTCGCCTCTACCCCTGAGATCATCGCCGAACTGAAAGCCGGCCGGATGGTGATTCTCGTCGACGAAGAAGACCGGGAAAACGAAGGCGATCTCGTCATTGCGGCCGACTTCGTCACGCCGGAAGCCATCAACTTCATGGCGCGCTATGGGCGCGGGTTGATCTGCCTCACGCTCACGCAGGAACGCTGCAAGCAGCTGAACCTGCCGCTCATGACCTATCGCAACGGCACGCAGTACGGCACGGCGTTCACGGTGAGCATCGAAGCCGCCGAAGGCGTGACCACCGGCATCTCCGCTGCGGATCGGGCTCGTACCATCACGGCCGCGGTCGCACACGACGCGCGCCCCGAGCACATCGTGCAGCCGGGCCACGTGTTCCCGATCATGGCGCAGCCAGGCGGCGTGCTCGTGCGCGCCGGCCACACCGAAGCCGGCTGCGACCTCACGGCGCTCGCGGGCCTCACGCCCGCCTCCGTGATCTGCGAAATCATCAAGGATGACGGAACGATGGCGCGCCTGCCGGACCTCATCGATTTCAGCAAGGAACACGGCATCAAGATCGGCACGATCGCGGACCTGATCCACTACCGCAGCCGCACCGAATCGATCGTCGAGCGGGTGGCCGAGCGCACCATGCAAACCGCGCACGGTCCGTTCCACGCGGTCATGTACGTCGACCAGCCCACGCGTATGCCGCACATCGCGCTGGTGCGCGGCACGCCCCATCCGGATCAGGACACGCCCGTGCGTGTGCACGAGCCGCTTTCCGTGCTCGATCTGCTGGAAACCGGCGCCTCCACGCACTCGTGGACGCTCGACGCGGCAATGAAGGAAATCGCGGCGCGCGAACTCGGCGTCATCGTGCTGCTCAACTGCGGCGATACCAAGGACCATCTGATCGACGTCTTCAAGGCATTCGACCAGAAAGAGCGCGCAGAGGCCCTCGCGCGGCGCCCGGTCGACTTCAAGACCTACGGCGTGGGCGCGCAGATCTTGCGCGAACTCGGCGTGGGCCGCATGCAGGTGCTCTCCAGGCCGAAGCGGCTCGGCAGCATGTCGGGCTACGGCCTCGAAGTCACGGGCTTCATGCCGATGCCCGGCAGCAAGGAATCGCTGCCGCCCTACCCGCCCGAGACCCAATCGCCGCACGACTGAAACACGCGCGGCCCACTATCGAAGGCTCACGGCACATTCAGGCCTCTTCACGCTCAACCCGACACTACGGATCTCATATGGAAATCGGACAATACCAACCGAATCTCGACGGCGACGGCCTGCGCGTCGGCATCGTGCAGTCGCGCTTCAACGAGCCGGTATGCAACGGCCTGGCTGACGCGTGCATCGAAGAACTCGAACGCCTCGGCGTGGCTGGCGAAGACGTGCTGCTCGTCACCGTGCCCGGCGCGCTGGAAATTCCGCTCGCGCTGCAAAAACTCGCGGAAAGCGGCCAGTTCGACGCGCTCATCGCACTCGGCGCGGTGATTCGCGGCGAGACCTATCACTTCGAGCTCGTCTCGAACGAAAGCGGCGGCGGCATCACACGCGTCGCGCTCGACTTCGGCATTCCGGTTGCCAACGGCGTGCTCACCACCGACACCGACGAGCAGGCCGTGGCCCGCATGACCGAAAAGGGTCGTGACGCCGCCCGCGTTGCCATCGAGATGGCCAACCTGGCGGTCGCGCTGGAGCAACTCGACGGCGACGACGAAGAAGACGAGGACGAGGAAGACGAAGAGGAACGGGCATGAAGAGCGCACGCCGACGCTCCCGCGAACTGGCCACGCAGGGGCTGTATCAGTGGCTGCTTTCGGGCGTGCCCGCCGGCGAAATCGACGCGCAATTGCGCGGTTCGCAGGGTTACGACAAAGCCGACCACGAACACCTCGAAGCGATCCTGCACGGGGTGATCCGCGAGTCGGACACGCTTTCCGCCGACATCACGCCGTGCCTCGATCGTCCGATCGAACAGCTCTCACCGGTCGAACGCGCCGTGCTGCTCGTCGCCACATACGAACTCAAGCACCACATCGACGTGCCCTATCGCGTGGTGATCAACGAAGCCGTGGAACTCGCCAAGACGTTCGGCGGCTCGGACGGCTACAAGTACGTGAACGGCGTGCTCGACAAGCTCTCGGCGCAACTGCGCCCCGACGAATCGCAGGCCGCTCGCCGCCGCTAAGCCTTCAGCCCGAGCCGCTAAAACCAAAGTCGCCGGGCACCCGCAGGAACTGGAATCACCGTATGAACTCCGTAGCCGAACCGCTGCTGCGCCTTGCTGCCCGCGTCGACGCCATCCAGCCGTTCTATGTGATGGAACTGGCCAAGGAGGCGGCGCTGCTCGAGCAAGCCGGCCGCAACATCATCCACATGGGCATCGGCGAGCCGGACTTTACGGCGCCCGAACCCGTCGTCGAAGCCGCCGCGGCCGCGCTGCGGCGCGGTGTGACGCAGTACACGAGCGCCGTCGGCATCGCCGCGCTGCGCGAAGCCATTGCCGGTCACTACGAGCAGGCTTTCGGCGTCAGCGTGGACCCGGCGCGCATCGTCGTGACGGCGGGCGCGTCGGCGGCGTTGCTGCTCGCGTGCGCGGCCCTCGTCGATCGCGACGACGAAGTACTCATGCCCGACCCATGTTATCCCTGCAACCGGCACTTCGTGGTCGCAGCGGAGGGCAAGCCGGTGCTGGTGCCGAGCGGCCCGGCCGAACGCTTCCAGCTGACGGCAGACGACGTCGAGCGCCTGTGGACCGCGCGCACGCGAGGCGTGCTACTCGCCTCGCCGTCGAACCCAACGGGCACGTCCATCGAGCCGGCCGAGCTGGAGCGTATCGTCCAGGCGGTGCGTGCGCGCGGCGGCTTCACGATCGTCGACGAGATCTACCAGGGGCTCAGCTACGGCGCGCGCCCAGTCTCGGCGCTGACCCTCGGCGACGACGTCGTCACGGTGAACAGCTTCTCGAAGTACTTCAACATGACCGGCTGGCGGCTCGGCTGGCTCGTGGTGCCGCCCGCGCTGGTGAGTGCCTTCGAAAAACTCGCGCAGAACCTGTTCATCTGTGCCTCGGCACTCGCGCAGCACGCGGCACTCGCCTGCTTCGAGCCTGACACGCTCGCCATCTACGAAGCGCGGCGGCGCGAATTCCAGGCGCGGCGCGACTACATCGTGCCGGCCCTGAAGTCGCTCGGCTTTTCCGTGCCTGTGATGCCCGACGGCGCGTTCTACGTCTACGCCGATTGCACGGGCATGCCTCATCCCGCAGCCGGCGACAGCGACGCGCTGACGAAAGCCATGCTCCACGACGCAGGCATCGTGCTCGTGCCGGGCATGGACTTCGGCACGAACGAGCCGCGCCGCTATATTCGCCTCTCCTATGCGACGGCGCAGGCGAAGCTCGAAGAAGCGGTGCAGCGGTTGCGGGTATTGTTCGAGCGCACGGGGCGCTGAAGAGAAGCGCTTCATGGCGGGCCGGCCGAGCAGCGTTGCCCGCGATTCACCAACGAAAAAAGGGCGCCGCGAGGTGCCCTTTCTCTTTTCCGCCTGCTTGCGCCGGTCTATCTGGCCGGCGGCCATGCCGTCTTTGGTCCGCGCGAAGCGGCTTCCGCGTTGCTGCGCCCTCGTCAGGCGCCCATCTCAGACGACGGGTGTTTCTGCGCACTCGTGCTGGCGTCGTCTTGCGCCGGCACGTGGGCCGTTGCGGCCGCAGCCTTGTCCGAGAGCGGATGTGCGCCGTCGAGCGTAACCTGCACGCGCTTCGCGGAAGCGACCGTGGTCTGCGACTGCTGGGCCGGCGCGGCAGCAGTGGCCGGTGCCTGAGGTGCATTGATCGGTACTTTCACGCCGCGAGCCACGTCGCGCAGACGGCTGCGCTCGGCGATCACCTTCGCGCCGTAGCCGCCGTCGTCCTGCGTCGACGCTCCGACATACAGGCGCAGGCCACCCGCGAGGGAGCCACCGCGTGCGATGCAGTCCTTGAGAACCAGCGCGCCGACCTTGATGTTTGCGAGCGGGTCGAGCGCGGCGCTCTTGCCGCCGAAATACTGGAACTTGTCGGAATGGACCTTCGACATGACCTGCATGAGGCCCTGCGCCCCGACGCCGCTCTCGGCATACGGATTGAAGCCGGATTCGATCGCCATCACGGCCAGCAGCAGGAGCGGATCGAGGCCGACTTCGCGGCCGGTGTCGAATGCTGCCTTAACGAGTTCTCCCACTGGCTCCTGCGCCACGCGATAGCGACGCGACAGATACGTCGCGACGAGCGCCTGCTCACGCACGGAAACGAGCACGCGGTTGTCGCGCGCATCGGCGGCGACGCGCTGCGACGGGATCATCCGCGCGAGTTCGCCGACGCTCGGCAGCGACCGCGGGTCGAGACCGTTCAATGTGACGGACGCAAACGGCGAGGGCGCAAAGGCGGCGCCGTTGCTGTCGGCCGGAACGTCCGACATCGATACGGGGGCCACGCCACCAGCGACCGCCGCAGGATCGCTCGCCATGGAGGCCAGCGAGCCGTCCGACGCGCCGCTACGAGCGCCCGGCGGGGCAAACGACGGCAACGGATTGCCTTGCAACAGCCGCGCCGGACCGGCCTGGACCGCCGCCGAAACGAACGGCATGACACGGGCCGCGAAGGTGCCGCGCCAGCTCGGCATCAGCCAGAGGGCGAGCGCGAACAGGACGGCCACGCCGCCTACCACGCTGAAGAGATGGTGACTCAACCGCGTCCCACGGCGCAGAACGGCACGCAAACTTTGCGTCAGCCGCTCGGCGAACCGTTCATCGGGACGCCACGTTAACCAGGTGTTCATTCGGATCTCCCATGTTGCATGACCCGGTGAACGTGTCGGCAAGCCGACGTACAGCCATTCGAAGGGTCAAAGACGCCACGCGCTCTGGTTGGTGCGGTAGCGTCGGGAAACGGCAGGTGCGCCGTACGGGGAGTCATCCACAAAGGTCGGGCGGCATGTGTCGAAGACATGCGCGCAGCGACTCCCACGCGAAAAGCCGGCGTCACGTGGCGCCGGCGAGGACAACAAATCTAGACCGTTCAGTAGCCGTGCAGGGGTCGGCAAACGGTGACGCGTTGCGTCTGAAGGACCGGGGGCGATGGTAAAGAATTCAAGCCCTGCACCCAATGTCGAGCGATTCTAGCAGGGTTTTATAGATCGTCAACACTATAGCACGTCACAACTATAACCAAATGTAATAATGAACAGCGTTCAGCGTGTGGAGACCCGCTCACCAAGCGCGTTTCGGGACCATCGCGATTTCGGGTGCCAACGTGCGGCGAGCAACGCAGGTAAAATCGACAACCGTTTTGGGCGCCGCGGCACCTCGTATCGTCCGCCCGTTGCGCCTACCTCTTCGGCCCCGCCGCGCTCGCGCGGCCCTGACCCATCCGAATGAAATACAAAGATCTGCGCGACTTCATCAGCCGTCTCGAGACGCTCGGCGAACTTCGCCGCATCGGCCAGCCGGTGTCGCCTGTGCTGGAAATGACCGAGCTGTGCGACCGCGTGCTGCGGGCCGGCGGCCCTGCGCTGCTGTTCGAGCATCGCGGCCAGCATGGGTTCCCGGTGCTCGGCAACCTCTTCGGCACGCCTCGACGCGTGGCGCTCGGCATGGGCATCGACGCTTCGGAGTCCGACGGCGACGGCGCCGCGCTGGAGTCGCTGCGCGACGTCGGCCGGCTGCTCTCCACCCTCAAGGAGCCCGAACCGCCGCGCGGCTTCAAGGACGCCGGCAAGCTCTTCACGCTCGCCAAGGCCGTATGGGACATGGCGCCGAAAACGGTTGGCTCGCCGCCCTGCCAGGACATCGTCTGGGAAGGCACGGACGTCGACCTGGCGAAGCTGCCCATCCAGACCTGCTGGCCCGGCGACGCCGGGCCGCTCGTCACGTGGGGGCTCACGGTCACGCGCGGGCCGAACAAGGTGCGGCAGAACCTGGGCATCTACCGGCAGCAGCTGATCGGGCGCAACAAGCTCATCATGCGATGGCTCGCGCACCGCGGCGGCGCGCTGGACTTTCGCGAGTTCGCACTGCGCGACCCCGGCAAGCCGTATCCCGTCGCGGTCGTGCTCGGCGCCGACCCCGCCACGATACTGGGCGCCGTGACGCCGGTGCCGGACACGCTTTCCGAGTACCAGTTCGCGGGACTCTTGCGCGGCGCCCGTACCGAACTCGCGTCGTGCCTGACGCCGGGCGTCGATACGTTGCAGGTGCCGGCGCGCGCCGAGATCGTGCTCGAAGGCTTCATCTATCCGCAGGATCCGCACACGCTCCCCGCGGCACCGGAGGGCGCGCCGCCGCGTCCGTCGAAAGGCGCGGCTGCCGCATATGAGCATGCGCTGGAAGGCCCTTACGGCGATCACACCGGCTACTACAACGAACAGGAGTGGTTCCCGGTTTTCACCGTGGAGCGCATTACGATGCGGCGCGACGCGATCTATCACTCCACCTATACAGGCAAGCCGCCAGACGAGCCAGCCGTGCTCGGCGTCGCACTCAACGAAGTGTTCGTGCCGCTGCTGCAGAAGCAGTTCCCCGAAATCACCGACTTCTATCTGCCGCCCGAAGGCTGCAGTTACCGCATGGCCATCGTGCAGATGAAGAAGAGCTACCCGGGTCATGCCAAGCGAGTGATGTTCGGCGTATGGAGCTTCTTGCGCCAGTTCATGTATACGAAGTTCATCGTCGTGGTGGATGAAGACGTGAACATCCGCGACTGGAAGGAAGTGATCTGGGCCATCACAACGCGCATCGACCCGGCGCGCGATACGGTGCTCGTGGAGAACACGCCCATCGACTATCTGGACTTCGCCTCGCCCGTGGCGGGTCTCGGCTCCAAGATGGGCCTCGACGCCACGAACAAGTGGCCCGGCGAGACCAGCCGGGAATGGGGACGTCCCATCGTGATGGATAGCGCGGTCAAGACGCGCGTCGATCGCCTGTGGGACGAACTAGGGTTCGGCGGCAGCTGAAAAGGCGATGGTAGCGAGACCCTGCGCGCAAGTCGTCACAACAATCAGAAACTGGAGTTTGTTTTCGCATGCCCGCCCTCTCGATGTTCTCGGACGGCTTTTTTCTTTCGCTGTCGCTGTGCCTCGATATCGGACTAGTGAACGTAGCGATGATCTCGCTCACGTTGACACACGGCTTCAAGCCGGGATTCTGGCTAGGCCTCGGCTCCTGCCTGGGTGATCTCATCTACGCCGCGCTCGCGCTCGCGGGCATGGCCGCGCTTCTGCAGTTCGCGCCGGTGCGATGGGTGGTCTGGATCGGCGGCGGCGCCATTCTGCTCTTCCTCACGTGGAAGATGGCGAGAGAGGCCATCAATCCTGCCGCGGCCCCCGCCGTGGCCGGCGAAGCCGATGCCAGCACGCCGCACCTCAGTCCCTCGCGCGGCTTCACGCGCGGCGCATTGCTCGCGCTCTCGTCGCCGACCGCGATTCTGTGGTTCGCCGCAGTGGGCGGCGCGCTGATCGCGAAGTCCGGTGCGACAAATGCAGGCGGCGCGGCAGTGTTCCTGACCGGCTTCTTCGTGGGCGGTCTCGCCTGGACACTCTTTCTGTGCAGCCTCGCGAGCCACGGCCGCAAACGGGCGGGTCCAGGGTTGCTGCGCGCGTGTCATGTCCTTTCTGCGCTGCTTTTCGCCTATTTCTCGTGGAGCGTGATCGTGAACGGCTACCACGACCTCATCGTCGTGCAGCACGCGCAGAGCGGCGGCGTACTGTAAACGCGGAACGGCGCAACGGGGGGAACCCTCACGTTGCGCCGTCCGTATCAGAGCTACGTTGGTGCGGTTGCTAGCAAATGCATCGGTCGCCGTCCGGCATCTGGCCGTGAATCAGCGCCTCCAGTGACCGCCTCCCCAATAGCCGCCGTGATGCCAGTACGGCCGGCCCCAGTAACCTCCCACGACCACGCCGGGCGGCGGGCCATAGTAGTAAGCCGGCGCCGGCGCATAGACGACGGGCGGCGGTGGCGGTGCGTAGTAGACAGGCGGCGGCGCTGCGTAGACAGGGTAGGCGGGCGCCACAGGCACCCCGATGCCCACGCCGATCGACACGTGAGCCTCGACCGCACTCGCGAGCCCCAAACCGAGCGCGGCGGCAACAACAAACGAAACAGTCTTCTTCACTTCTCTTCTCCTTGCGGCACGGCACCGTGCCGGCCCGCACGACGGTACTGTCATGCATCTAATGTAACGAAAAGGCCGTTACGCCGCCGACGGCATTTGTTGCAAATTGCAAGGTCCGTAAACGCGTGGGCAAGCAACGGGAACGGCCGCTGTACATTGGATTCACACCGTCCCACCGAATTCAAGATAAATCGAGGCACTTGCTGAGCGGTGTCGATAGTCAAAAGCCGTTTTACCGCGTCGGCTCGCGCGTTCCGTGCCTGACCGGTAATGTTTAATTACAAATTGGGGCGTCAAAGAAGAGACAGCGGCCGCCACGAAAGGCGCGAGGAAAAACAAAACGCCCGGCGTCTGGCCGGGCGCTCGGATCTGTTCGGAAAGCGACTCGCTGAGTGAAGCCCACTCCCCTATCCGACTTTGACGTACGTGAATTCGCGAGTCACGCTCGGCGGCACATAGGCCCCACCAATCTGCACGCGTGGCGTCAGACGTTTTCTTTGGTCCCACCACCGGCGGCGCTGCGAGTGGGTTAGGAACCGCAGGTGTTTCCGGTAAGAAAAGATGCTCATGGTGAACTCTCCCGAAACGAACTGCCGGATAGAACCAACACGACGATCAACCACAACGGAAAGCCGGAACCAGGCAGAAATTGTGCGCCCGTTCCGTCGAGCCAAAGGCACGGCGCGTACATGAGGGGTGGCATCCGCCATACCCGGCCAGGACTGTTCTGAGGAAAGTGTCCGCAGCAACGTACCGGACGGTAGCGGACATCGCACCACGGGCGAGTGTCAAGCGCTGTGGCCGCCCGGACGTGTCACCGGTATCACCCTTTTGATCGGCGATACTCCACCCTTCCGTATTCATTTCGTCGGAGCAGAAACCATGTCTCTGTCCCCACTACCGCGCATCGGGTTCATCGGCGCGGGGCGTATCGCATTCTGTCTCGCGCACGGCTTCTCGCGCGCCAGCTACCCCGTGGCAGCCATCGCGAGCCGCACGCCGGATTCGGCCCGTGCGCTCGCCGGGCAAATCGGCCAATGCGCTACGTACGACGATCCACAAGACGTGGTGGACGCAGCCGATATCGTCTTTCTAACCGTCCCGGACGACGCCATCGGTTCGACAGCGAACAGTCTTCGCTTCGCCCCTTCGCCTGCGCGCGCCGGCGCATGGGCCCTCGTGCATTGCAGTGGCGCGTCGCCTGTGGAACTGCTTTCGGCCGCTCGAGACCAGGGCGCCACCACCGGCGGTTTTCACCCACTCTACCTGTTCGCCGGAAATCTCGCAGACCTGGCGCGCATCGCGGGCTGCTCCGTCACCATCGAGGCGGACGGACCCCTCAAGGAGGCTCTCACGGATCTCTCTCGCGCGCTCGGCTGCCATCCGCTCTCGATCCCGTCTGGCGGCCGCATGCTGTACCACGCCGCCGCGCACTATGCCGCCAGCTTCGCGCTATGCAGCCTCGCGGAGTGCGTCAGCCTGTGGCACAAGCTGGGTTTCGACGAGAACGATGCGCTGCGCGCCGTCCTGCCCATGCTTTCAGGCACGATCGAAACAGCTCGCGACAAAGGGTTGGTCAACGCGCTGGCCGGCCCCGTGTCGCGCGGCGACGCGGGCGTCGTCGAAAAGCAGCTGGCGCTGCTCGAATCGATGGGCGGCGACCATGCGCCGCTCTACGCACTCATGACCCGGCGCGCCATCCGGCTCGCACGCCGGCGCAAGACGCCGCCCGCGACAATCGACACCATGGCGGACGCCGTCGAGGCATCGCTCGCGCGCACGCTCGGCCGCATTCCGGCGGATGCAAGCGGCGAGTAAGCCGTGATAATGTGACGACCGGCGCGGCGCCGCATACTGGCCGCGCGAAGGCGGCGCGGGGCGCCTGCCTTCCGGGCGCTCACGCGAGGCTGCGCCCGACGCGGAACACCATTCGACAACAAGGCCGGCGCATCCACCGATGCGCCCTGAAAGAAAAGGACACGCGATGTTCGGCGATATCGCCCGCTTTCTGCTCAATACCGTTTTCACGTTGTTCGGCGCTGCCCTGCTGCTGCGCGCCTGGCTGCAGTTCGTGCGCATGCCGCCGTACAACCCCGTCTCCAGCGCCGTACTGCAGGTCACCAACTGGCTCGTGCTTCCGCTGCGTCGGGTGATACCGGGCACGCGCGGTATCGACTGGGCGAGCGTGGTCGCAGCGCTGATCGCAGCGCTCGTCTATGTCGTGCTGATGGTGTTGATCGCAGGTGTCGAACCGCTCGGGCTGCTGCCCATGTTGCTCCTCGTTGCCGTGCTGACGGTGGTGAAATGGGCGCTCAACCTGCTCATCTGGCTCACGATCCTGATGGCGCTGCTGTCGTGGCTCAATCCGCGCTCGCCCGCCATGCCGATCCTCTATCAGCTCACCGCGCCGTTCCTCAACCCGCTGCGCCGCGTCGTGCCTCAGGTGGGCGGCGTCGATCTCTCGCCCATCCTGCTCTTCGTCATCGTGCAGGTGCTTCTGATGGTCGTGACGCGACTGGCGGTGTCGCTCACGCTGTTCGGCATTTGAATGCGGCAACGCTCGCGTGCCGCGCCTGCGGCGCGCGAGATTGCGGAATTCACGCAAAACCGCGTAGAATTGCGTGCTCCGCGGGCGTCGTATAATGGCTATTACCCCAGCTTCCCAAGCCCCTGCGCGTTACTCAAACCACTATTCACGCGCGTTCTCACTTCGGGTTTTCTCCCGAGTCCACGAAGCCCCACTGTTCACGCGGGCTTTACGGCGATGCCAGTTTCCATGCTAGCTTCGATTACGGAAGGCTGCTGTCGTGCTGGCTCTAAAGTTCCATTTCCATGATGCGGTTATCCGTGCATCTCGACTGCATTCGGCAGGACTCCTCAAACAGCAAACTCCACTTCCGATCGCGCTGGCCCTTCGGCGGGATTACCGAAGCCCGTTTAGTTCTTAATTACTGTCCGGAGAAATGGCTGTTACTGCAGCGCCTAGATTGCTCCGAAGCGCTTCAATAGTTCGAGCTGTTTCTGCAGTTTCTCGATGTCCATGCTGGAGTCGAGCGTAACATTCACATTAAAGACAGCGCGCGGTCCACTTTGGGTTGTTCCCATCGATGGTGTCGCCGCTGCGATGTTCGCACCATTACCGTTCCCTGCCGCGGCCTCGTTACCCATATCAACGGAAGGATTGCTCTGCCCAGTTTCAGCCACGTCTGTCAATGCGCTTGCTGGTAAGTCGGGATTCATGTCCTCAGCGGGAATCCCAACAGGCATCGCCGAAGCATCGTCCGATGTCATGTGCGTTACACGATCTCCTTCGACAGTCACCAGACCAGCGGTCGTCAGGCCGGAGACATATAAATCCACGCAGGTTTCTGTTTCGTCAGGGTGAACCTTCAGGTCGGCAGCACGTTGCTTCAGCTTGGATTTCGTTACGGTATCACCGTGAAAGGTATCGAACAGTTTTTTGAATACGACCGGTTTTAACACGGCCCTTCTGTACAGCGGGATTAACTCCTCTTGCGGCGCCGCCACGATTTGCTTGGCCAATTCGTCAGCAGAGAAGTTCGACTTCGCGTCGCCCTTCAGGAAGCCATACTGCCTCAGTGCAGACACGCGTACATCTCCCAGACCGGTCTTGGCTCCAACCACACCGGAAAAGATGACTTCCTTCGGTTGCGCGCTAGTGTGCGTCTTGCTAACCAACTTCCGTGCATATCCAAGTGCATCTACAAGCGCTACTCGTGGAAAAATGGTGCCGCCCTTTCGCCCGCCTTTCGGCATCGATCGTGCCTTCTTCTGTGCAGTCGTCATACCTCATCCTTCAGTGCGTTGAGTAGGTCGTCCAATGTAGTGGCCTAATGAACCCGGACACTGATTTAGGCGAGAATGCTCGCCATGGAGAGGTGTCTGATGCCGAAGCAACGTCGTTCGTTTTCCCCCGAGTTCAAACAGCAAGCAGCCAGCCTGGTGCTTGACCAGGGCTATAACTTTTCAGAGGCGAGCCGTTCGGTCGGCGTCGGCGAGACGGTGCTGCGCCGCTGGGTGCAGCAACTTCAGATGGAACGCCAGGGCGTCACGCCGAAGGGCAAGGCAATCACGCCGGATCAACAGCGTATTCAGGAACTCGAGGCGCGTATCGAACGCCTCGAGCGTGAGAAGGCCATTTTAAAAAAGGCTACCGCGCTCTTGATGTCGGAAGGCATCGAACGTACGAAGTAATTGATCAGATTGGCGCAAGCGAATCGGTCGAGCTGATCTGCGCGGTATTCGACGTGTCGCGGTCCTGCCTGTATGCCCACCGAGGGCGAGCCCGACGTGTTGATGCCGAGCGAATGGCACTGCGTAGCCGGGTACACGAGCTGTTCATCGAGAGTCGAAGCTCAGCCGGCAGTCGCAGCATCATGGGCATGATGCGCGAGGAAGGTACGGCGATTGGCCGCTTCAAGGTCAGCCGCTTGATGGAAGAGCTGGGGTTGATTTGCAAGCAACCCGGCAGTCATGCGTACAAACAGGCGACGGTTGAGCGGATCGATATTCCGAACCATCTCAACCGTCAGTTTGAGGTTGGTGCGCCGAATCAGGTCTGGTGCGGCGACATCACGTATGTCTGGGCACAAGGCCGTTGGCATTATCTGGCGGTCGTGCTCGACCTGTTCACGCGGCGAGTTGTCGGTTGGGCTTTCTCGACACGCCCGGACGCCGATTTGGTCGTGCGGGCGTTGGAGATGGCCTACGAGCAACGAGGCCGACCGCAAGGGTTGTTGTTTCACTCGGACCAGGGCGGCCAATACGCAAGCCGGAAGTTCCGTCAGCGTCTGTGGCGCTACCGGGTAAAGCAGAGCATGAGCCGTCGTGGAAATTGCTGGGACAATTCCCCGATGGAGCGGCTGTTCCGCAGCTTCAAGACGGAATGGCTGCCGTCAGTGGGTTACATGTCGGCGCAGGAAGCACACCGGGATATCAGTCACTACCTGATGCATCGGTACAACTGGATACGGCCGCATCAGTTCAACGACGGACTGGCGCCCGCTGTCGCGGAAGAAAAACTTAACGCAGTGTCCGGAATCAGTTGACCACTACACAAGCCGGCCTTATAAGACTTCGAAAAGTCTGCGTACTTCTTGTCGGCGAGAATCTGTGGCATAGGGGACTCATCGAGCTTCAGCGGGAGGATATGGACCTTCCGCCGTTGTACCTCATTGACGAGCGCGTTGTTCAGTTCCTTCTGAACCCAAGGCGAGTTCGCAGAACTCTCACTCATCCCGATCAGGAAGAAATCCGAGCCAGCCAAACCTTGCGCAATTTTCTCCGGTATGGAATCTCCTACCCGTATTCGCTGCTCATCAAGCCACACGTCAACCCCGTTCGCGGTGAGGTCAGCAGCGAGTTGCCGAATGAAGGGCTTGTCAATGGAACTGTGTGACAAGAACGCAATGCGACGTCCCTTCTCGTCCTTGTGACGCTGCTCTTTTTTGCTTTCAGCCGCATCAACAAGATCCTCGGCGATTAGAGCCGGTTGCAATGCACCAAGTGACTGGGCCCATTCAAGCAGAGGATTGATGTCGGCAGGGACAAACGGCGTAATGCCCGCAATGGTCGCTGCCTTGCGAAGAGCAACATCCGTCTTATCACCCAGCCTCAGAAACTGACGAACGCCTGTTAGGAGGGGCAGCCGAACTAGTGCTTCCCTGACCACCGCCTCCTTCTGTTCTTTCGATCCTTTATAGGGATAGGGAAGCACCAAGGCGTAACCTGCGCCGACACTATCAACCATCCCGATCTGGCACGCGTTTTTGAGCAACTTTCCCGCAGTCCTAGGATCAATCCCTGCGAATTGGGCAATCTGACCGTTTGACGGCGTATCCAGCCACGCGATTGCATCCAGGACAATGAATAATGAATCAAGCTTGGCGGGTTCGAATCGCTGTGAATTGGTGGAACTGGAAAGTCTTTTCGCGGGCGATTTCCGTGCAGTGGTTTTCTTCGTCGTTTGCGTCACCATAGCGTTTCTTCGTTAGTCGTAGCGGAATCACTTCAAAAGCATGCAGGGACGGCATTTCCCCCGTGTGTCGCCACTCCGTGCAATCTAACATGTCCACAGGGTATGGCACGACGATCTGGATGATCGATGAGTGCGTAGCCATCGACCTCGGACGACGGCTCCTGACCCAACTCCGATGGCAGGGCCACCGCTCCGTCATCAACCCACGCCAGTTTCGATACCAGAGTCCAAACCACCCCACTCCCCAAACCACCAAAATCCCTGTAAAATTACTGGCTCCGCGGGCGTCGTATAATGGCTATTACCCCAGCTTCCCAAGCTGGAGACGTGGGTTCGATTCCCATCGCCCGCTCCACCAGGCCCCACAAGCCTTGCTGGCATCCCCACCGGCCAGCGCTTCTCCCACCACCAGTCTCCCGGTCAAACAAGTCGAACGGCGACTCGCGCCGCTGCTGCGCTACGCTTGTAATGTGACGCAACACATCCCTCGCCAAGCTGGGAATTTCCACGCGGATCAATTGTCTGTGTACGGTTAATATCCGTTTTCCGCGTGTTCTTTTGCGTGGCCGCACAGATGGACCGCTTCTTCATGTCGCGCTCGCGTGCAATTTCCCTGCTCGTCGAGACTCGCCAATCGATGCTTGCCGAGGCCGACCATTCGTCGTCGCCCACGGAGACTCAGCGCATGCGCGTGGCGGTCGGCCAGATCGACCGCCTGCTGCTCGACGTGCGCGCCGGCCGCACGCGCGAGTTCGAACTCGGCGGTCCCACACCGATGCGCGTCGTCGTATCGCTATAGGCGCAGCCGCGCCGCGCCCCCGTCTCAGATCGCTCAATCCTTCCAGGCCGAACCGAGGATGATCGAGCAGAAGTTCTCGCGGTGATAGTGCGGGTCCTTGAGCGCCAGCACGTCCGCCTTCACGTTGCCGAACGTCGTTTCCGGCTTGTGCATCGTCCCGCACGCGAACGCGTGAATGATGCCCTCCTTGAACCCGTGCCCGCGCGGGTGTGCATGCGTCACCTCATGACGCTGCTCGTCCGTGAACTCGTGGTACGCGAGCCCGAGCACGTCCATCTCGACCCCCGCCGTCACGAGCGCCACCACCGGCCGCTTGTGCTTCGGAATGCCCGGCGTGGTGTGCAGCGCAATGGCATCCCAGACGTCATCGATGTCAGACTCCGCGATACCATGCCGACGCAGAAAATCGCGTGCCGCGTTGGCGCCGTCCACCTCGAAGCGTTCGTCCTTGCTGCTATAGGGCTCGACAAGCCCCATGTCGTGAAACATCGCGCCGATGTACAGCAGTTCGGGATCGTAGACGAGCCCCTTGCGCTCGCCCGTCAATGCGCCGAACAGAAACACACGGCGCGAGTGGTGAAACAGCAGGTCCGTTTCCGTGTCGCGCACGAGTTCGGTCGCTTCGCGCGCCATCGCGCTGTCGGGAATCTTGATGCCGGCAATCGTCTGTGTCATGTGGAACCTCGGTGAGAGTGAGCCCGCGCACGTCGTACGGACAACGCGGACAGATTGTGACGGCGGCCGACGTACGCTGCAACGGAGGCAGGGCACGTCACACCGCCTGCTCGATGGGCGCACAGGCGCCCGCATGCGGGTGTGGCCGCTCGTCGCGTTTGGTCGACGCTGGGCGCCGACACGGGATCGCTGGCGGAAAAGGTCGCTTTCAATGCCTCGTCGAGCAGGGCTTCGAGCCCGCGAGGCGTATCGCGTAAGGGCAGCACCGGCCGAGGCGCGCAATGGGCGCCGCGAAGGTGCCGCCTGTTGGCGCCGATGGCTTTGCTATGCTCGTGCATCGTTGCTCTCCGGAAGCGAATTCCCATGCCACCGAGTATTGGCGAGCGCGCATGCATGGGCAACGCCGGCGCACCGCCGGACACTGCCAAACGCACGTCGTCTTCTGCCGGGCGTATAGCCGCAGCGATACATGCCGCAGACACGCACGGCACGACGAATTGAAGCAGCGCTAGAGAACCCAGAGGACCCATCCCCATGCGGACCGTCGCAATTGCGATCTTCAGAGGCGTGCAGGCGCTCGACGTCGCGGGCCCGGTCGACGTGCTCGGCGAGGCGAACGAGTTTCTTGCCCCCGAGGATCGCTATGACGTCAAGCTGCTCGCCGATACCGCGGGCACGGTGCGGGCCTCCAACGGCCTGACGCTCGCGCCGCACGACACGTTCGCGCGCGGGCCGGGCCGCTTCGATCTCGCACTGGTGGCAGGCGGTCCGTCACTGCCGCGAGGCGACGCGCCGTCCGGCGTCACGGAATGGTTGTCGGACGTCGCAGCGCGCTGTGACCGCTACGGTTCCATCTGCACGGGCGCCTTTGCACTAGGTCGCGCGGGTTTGCTCGACGGGCGTCACGTCACGACGCACTGGCAGCACGCGCAGCAGTTGGCCGACCAGTTTCCGCACGCGCGCGTGGACTTCGATCGCATCTATCTGCGCGATGGGCCGCTCGTGACGTCGGCGGGCATTACGGCCGGCATCGACCTCACGCTGGCGCTGGTTGCCGAAGACCACGGCCCGCAGCTTGCGCTTGCCGTTGCGAAGCGGCTCGTGGTGTTCGCGCAGCGCCAGGGCGGCCAGTCGCAGTTCAGCCCTTACCTCACGGCGCCTGCCGACGACACCTCGCCGGTCGCCAAAGTGCTGGCTCACGTGATGGCGCACATCCGCGAGTCGTTCACGGTGAGCGACCTCGCGCAAATCGCAGGCATGAGCGCACGCAACTTCGCGCGCGTGTTTGTGCAGCAGACCCACATCACGCCGCACGAGTTCGTCGAGCGAGCGCGCATGGACACCGCGCGCAAGCTGCTGGAGAGCACGGATGCGCCGTTGAAAACGATCGCCTACGACTGCGGATTCGGCACGTCGGACCGCATGCGGCTCGTCTTCGTGCGGCGCATCGGCGCAACGCCGATGCAATATCGCGAGCGCTTTCGCGCCACGCTGCAACGTCGCGGCGATACCGGCGCAGCGCGCGAGGAAAGTCAGCGCTGACCGGCAGGTCGTACCGTGCGGCGGCATGAAAGAAGCGCTGCCACGATGCCTGCCGCAACAGGGGCCACGCCCTGAATGTTTCGGACAACAACACAACTGCCGCGCCGCAAAGCCCCGCGCGGCTACCGCGGAATTACGCCCTCAACGCCCCGCTTATCCACGCATTGCTTTGCCGTCACGCTCTCTACAGTCACGTTGCGCGGCACCGTATTGACCGCGCAATTCGTCTGGAGAAGTTCTTTGAAGATTCTGATCAAGCTCGCGGCTGTCGCAATCGGCGGCGCGTTCTGTGCCGGTCACGCGGCGGCGCAGGAAATCTATCTGCAGGGCGGCACGCAAGGAGGCGGCGCGGGCCTCGCAGTGGGCGTGACCAACTGGCTCGGGCTGCATGCCGACGTTAACGGCTTCGCCTTCAATCACTCGTTCAACGCGGGCGGTAACGAGTTCAACGGGCATCTGCGCATCTTGCACGGCGGCGGCTATCTGGACCTGTTCCCGTTCGCGAGCAGTTCGTTCCGTCTGACGGGCGGCCTGCTTCTGGATGCCGACCGGCTCCAGGGTAACGCGGTGCCAACCAACGGCACGTTCTCGCTCAACGGCAAGGCCTACCCGGCGCTGCCCGGCGCCTACGCGAACGCGACGGTGAAGTACCCGGTGGCGATGCCATACTTGGGCATCGGCTTCGGTCACAAGCCGACATCGAAGGGCTTCGGGCTTGTGGCCGACGTGGGTGTGGCCTACGGACGCCCGCGCGTCGACTTCAGTGTTTCGCCCGACCTGCAGGCGCTCGCGGACGGCGACATCCAGCGGGAAGAGCAGAAGATCCGCGATTCGGTGCAGCGCTACCGCTTCTATCCGATCGTCCAGATCGGCGCGAGCTACCGCTTCTAAGGCGGTCGCACCCACCCCGCGAAGCGCTTCCTGCCGGCACACGAAAGGCGGCCCCTGGCTCAAGGGCCGCCTGGCTGCGCTGCTATAATCCGCGCCTGCGAAACCAACGGACACGGCGCCGCCAGTGCAGTGCGGCAGCAGGCGTTTGCACGGGTGCGGGCGGTGAACTGCCGGCATCCTTCGAGACGAGCTGCGCGGTTGAAGCGCATATGAGCGCGGACTGAGAAAGCGGGCATTCGCGCCGGGGCATAAGGCCAGGCAATGCGGGCTCTGCCCGGCGATACCGATCCAGGCTTGCGTCGCGCGTGCGCTTACCGGCAAGGCGCCCTGTTCGCCTCCGTTCGCCACATCAGCCGCGGCCACCGCATCGCGCTTCGGAGCATGCGCTAAATGCGCCACGTTTTGCCGTGCTCCGTCCACCGGTCTATCGCTGTCGCGCCCGCGCCCCGGCCTCTTGCGGCCAAACGCGACATCCGAACCTTGCCTCATCCGCTTACCGCTGTCCCACACCATGACTCACGATCAGAACGACGCCGATCTGCCCGGCAACACGCCCGCCGCAAACCCGCCTGCTGAAGCCCAGCAGCCCGATCCGTCTGCGGACGAAGCAACCGACGACGTGCTTCACCGCCGTCGCATCCGCAGCTTCGTGACGCGCGCGGGACGCGTTTCCACGGGCCAGCGCCGCGCCCTCGACGAGCTGGGTCCGCGCTTCGTCGTGCCGTATGCGGCCGAGCATCCGGACTGGGACGTCGTGTTCGGCCGCAAGGCGCCGCGTGTACTGGAGATCGGTTTTGGCATGGGCAACAGCACGGCCGAGATCGCCGCGCACCGTCCCGGCGACGACTTTCTCGGCGTCGAGGTGCACGAGCCGGGCGTGGGCGCATTGTTGAAGCTGATCGGCGAACACGAGCTGACGAACATCCGCATCGTGCAGCACGACGCCGTCGAGGTGCTCGAACACATGATCGCGCCCGCCAGCCTCGACGGCGTGCACATCTTCTTTCCCGATCCGTGGCACAAGGCGCGCCATCACAAGCGTCGGCTGATCCAGCCGCCTTTCGTCGCGCTGCTTGCCTCGCGCATGAAGCCGGGCGCCTACCTGCATTGCGCAACGGACTGGCAGAACTACGCCGAACAGATGCTGGAAGTACTGCGCGCCGAGCCCGCGCTCGAGAACACCGCGCCCGAATACGCGCCGCGCCCCGACTATCGTCCGGTGACGAAGTTCGAACGCCGCGGACTGCGACTAGGCCATGGTGTGTGGGATCTGATTTTCAGGCGTCGCGCGGACTGACGCGACACAGGGACGTGTCCCCGGGGAAGGCCCAGCCCGCGAAATCCGCGTCATTCACCCAGATCGAGGCCGCCGCTGTAGCCGATCAGCAGGATCACGAGCCCGAAGCCGATGCGATACCACGCGAAGGCGGTGAAGTCGTGCGCAGCGACGTAGCGCAGCAGCCACCGCACGCAGGCAAACGCGCTCACGAACGCAGCCGCGAAACCGAGGGCGACCAGGCCCAGCGAGCTGGCTGACAACGCGTGCCAGCCTTTGTACAGCTCGTAGACCGTCGCGCCGAAGATGACGGGAATGGCGAGGAAAAACGAAAACTCGGTGGCAACGCGTCGATCAAGACCAAACAACATGCCGCCGATAATCGTGGCGCCCGAGCGCGACATGCCCGGAATCAGCGCGGCGCATTGGGCGCAGCCCACCTTGAACGCGTCCGCGGCCGTGAGTTCGTCCATCGATTGAACGCGGGCGACCGGTTCAGCGATGGCGCCGGCCGCAGCGCCTCCGGCAGAACCTGGGGCAGTAACGGCCGCCACGGCGCGGCGCTCGCGCTGACGCGACTCCGCCCAAAGAATAATCACGCCGCCCAAGACGAGCGCAAACGCCACCGATACCGGCGAAAAGAGCGCCGCCTTGATGGCGTTGCCGAACAGCAGCCCGAGCGCGATGGCCGGCAACGTGGCAATGACGACGTTCGCCGTGAAGCGCCGTGCATCCGGCTTCGACGCGAGCCCTGCGACCACATCCCCGATCTTGCGGCGGAACTCCCAGCACACCGCGAGGATGGCGCCCAGCTGGATGACGACGTCGAAGGTCTTGCCGTCCTCGTTATTGAAGCCGAGCAGGCTCCCCACGACGATGAGGTGCCCTGTGCTCGAAACGGGCAGGAACTCGGTCAAGCCTTCCACCAAACCCAGCACCAGCGCCTTGCAGGTCAGAATCCAATCCATCGGGCTCGCTCTCCAGAATATTCATGCAGGAGCCGCGCCGGATGCGTGCGGCCCGCTTTCGGCCGCGCGCGCGTCATTTCTCGACGATCTGCACGCGTATGCCGTTTGTAAGGATAGTGATTGTACCGGGTTCGTAGCTCACCCCGGCAAACTGAAGCTGCTCGGGCTTGAACGTGTAGACCGGATAGTTCGTCAACAGCTGGGTGGCGAGCACGCCGGCCGCCGCGTTGATCTGCTGCGTGTACGCCGCGGCATCGCCGTTCACCGCGACGTTATCGACGCTCGGCTCATGGAGCACGACCGAACGGCTCGCCGCATCCCACGCGAGCTGGCTGGACAGCGTAAAGACGCCGTCGACGGGCTGACGTAGAAACGGGCTCGCCAGACGCGCATCGAGCCGCACGGAAATGCGGTTGGCGTCGGGCAGCAGTCCCACCACCGGGTGAGTCAGCGCCACGTCGAAGACCTGCGAGACCGAGTGCTCGTACGGGAACTTGCGCTGCACCGCGTCCTGCACCTGCTGCTGGGAGAAGGTGTAGTGGTCGGGGATGAACGGAAAGATGCCCGTTGCGCACGCCGACACGGACATGGTCGCGCCTGCGGCAACGCACATCCCGAGCAGAAACGCGCGTCGGGAAAACGGTGGCCGGCAGACCGGTGGCGCGATTCGGGTCATATGAAATCTCCTGTTTCCTGATGCTGGCGACTCATGCTGGCAATGCCCGCGCGCCGCGATAGTGAGGTGAAGGCCGGGTTTGCGCCTCGAGCGTCGTCAGCCACATCAAGGCCGCGTCGCGCGAGTCGCCGCACATCTCCGTCTGAGGATTGAGACCCGAGCAGCAGGCGGGCCGCTCCGGCGAGCCGAAGATCCGGCAACGCATATCGTCCGAAAGCTGAACGCATCGGACGCCTGCGGGTTTGCCGTGCGGCATACCCGGAATAGGGGTCGTAATAGACGGCGCGATGCAGCACGCGCCGCAGTCCGGGCGGCACGCGTGGTCGGGAACATCGACTGGGGAATCGGTACTCGCCAATGGCTTTCCGGTTTCGAGAAGGTTGCAATACATCAAAATCCAGCCCGCTTTGCAGAAGTACATTGTGCCATCGACCACCCGTGCGACCGTTTGCACAGTGCGGTGGATCGCCACTCCCATAGATCGATTACCCCGAAGCCCGATGCGCGTCTGTTGCCCCGACCTTCACGATTCCGTGCCGCTGCCGCCGGTCGCCCATGGCGCGCGGCGCGCGTTCGTGCCGGGGAACGGCACGCAGCAGCGCCACAGCGGTCCATCGCGCGAGGCACCAGCCGGAAAGCTCCCATGACCACAGCCGACACCCTCTTCCACCCCGAACTGCTCGCGAAGTACAGCGCGAACGGTCCGCGGTATACGTCGTATCCGACGGCCCTCCAGTTCCGCGACGACTTCGACATCGCCGACTACACCCGCGCCGCGGGCGACCCCGGCGCCGCCGACACGGATCTCTCGCTCTACTTCCACATTCCGTTCTGCGACACGGTGTGCTTCTACTGCGGCTGCAACAAGGTTGTCACGAAGAACCGCGCGAGGGCCAGGCCGTATCTGGAGCGCCTCAAGCGCGAGCTGGCGCTGCAGGCCGCGCTCTTCGACACCTCGCGGCCCGTATCGCAGCTGCACTGGGGCGGCGGCACGCCCACTTTCCTTTCGCACGACGAAATGGCCGAGTTGATGGCTGCCACGCGCGAACACTTCACGCTGCGCCCCGATGCCGAGGGCGAGTACTCCATCGAGATCGATCCGCGCGAAGCGAACGCAAAAACAATCGTGCAACTGCGCACGCTCGGCTTCAACCGGATCAGCCTGGGCGTGCAGGACTTCGATCCGCTCGTGCAGCAAGCGGTCAACCGCATCCAGCCGCTCGAACTCACGACGAACGTCATACGCGCCGCACGCGCCACGGGGTTTCACTCGATCAGCGTCGACCTGATCTACGGGCTGCCGTACCAGACCGTCGACAGCTTCCGCCGTACGCTCGACACGATGCTCTCGCTCGCGCCGGACCGGCTCTCGGTGTTCGGCTACGCGCACATGCCGCACCTCTTCAAGATGCAGCGCCAGATCGACGCGGCGGCACTGCCGTCGCCCCAGGAAAGGCTTGCACTGTTGAGGCTCGTGGTCGAACGGTTGACCGCCGCTGGCTACGTGTACATCGGCATGGACCATTTCGCGCTGCCCACCGACGAACTCGCCCTCGCCCAGGCGCAACGCACTTTGCACCGCAATTTCCAGGGGTATAGCACGCGCGCGGACTGCGACCTGATCGCCTTCGGCGCCTCGGCGATCGGCAAAGTGGGCGACGTGTACGCGCAAAACGCAAAGGACCTGCCGGCCTACGCGGCGGCCATCGACGCCGGCCGCCTTGCGATTACACGCGGCATCCGCCTCACCACGGACGACCGGCTGCGCCGCGACATCATCACGCAGCTCATGTGCAACCTGGAATTGCGCTTTGACGAGTTCGAGGCGGCGTATGGCATTCGCTTTGGCAAAACATTCGCGCCGGAACTCGATCGTCTGCGCGAATTCGAGCGCGATGGTCTCGTATCGATTGGCGGCAACCGCATAGACGTGCTGCCTGCCGGCCGCATGCTCGTGCGCAACGTCGCCATGGTGTTCGACCGATATCTCGGCACGCAACGCATGGAGCGTTTCTCGCGGACGGTGTGAGCGCGCGGGCGTCATCTTGCCCGGCAAACCGATTTGCGACATAATCCACGTTTCGCCGCGCGCGGTTGCCGTGCGTGCGCATCCCGCAAGCCCAGGTGGTGAAACAGGTAGACGCAGGGGACTCAAAATCCCCCGCCGCAAGGCGTGCCGGTTCGAGTCCGGCCCTGGGCACCAAGTACCGCAAAGCCTTATCTGGCTTACCTTTCCCGAAGTTCGCTACCTCCCAAGATTTCCCACGGAGAGTTTGCGCCGCTCCCTTTCCAAAAATTTTCCCACAGCGCCCGGCATTTTCTTGTACGAGGTCGACGGACTCACCGCGAGCCGCACAAGGAGGCTACGCAGGCGTAGCGTGCCTATCGCGGACGTGTCACCAACGGCTCGCATGCTCCACGTCCTCGATCGTGGTTTATCGACCGAGACTTAGCCCCACTGTGCGGCGGCGGAGTCCTCGTCCAGACCCATTGCGGTCAGAACGCGTGATGGAGTGCCGGCAGACCTCCACTATCTCGGCAATATCGGCAACAACTTCGCAGAACCGCTTGAGCCACGCAGGACGTTGCGTCCGCTATCTCACCGTACATCCGGTTCGAACACGATGCGGCGATTCGCGAATCGTCCGCCGGGCGTCAGGTTGCTCGCAACGGGTTGCGTGCGGCCGTAGCCTTTCGCCGTCAACTGGTCTGCGGGGGCTCCGGCGTTCACGAGAAAATCGCGCACGGCGTTGGCTCTCTTCTGCGAGAGCTGGAGGTTTGCGTCAGCATTTCCGGCGTTGTCCGAAAACGCCGATATGGTGAATCGCATGGGGCGGCCCCCATCCGCGCAAGCCTTCATCAATTGCGCCGCTTCCATCAGCGATTCCTTTGCCGATGCCGGCACGTGCCCGCTCGAGCTCGCGAAGCTGACCACCTGGAGGTTGAGCACGCCGGCAATGTCTGGCGCGGAGCAGCGCCTGTCTGTCTCGACGATGTGGGCCATGGCGCGCAAGTACGCGTCCGTGGCCGATGCTGCGGCGTCGTCCGGATTGAACACCGTGACGTTATAGGCGGGACCGAGTTGCCGCTGCAACCGCAAGCGCCAGTCCGATGCGACGCTGGCGAGCGATCCCGCCAATTCGACCTGCGTTCCCTGCACCCGCAGCGCGGCGCCCTGAACCGTCATGGGCGCGAGCAGAGCGTCGATATGGGAGAGCCAGCCCGCCAAGGCCACGTGGCTATCGAGCCGCACGTCGACATGGACCTGCCGCGTGGCGGCGTTGCGGCCCAGCGCGTCGAGTAGTTTCTTCTTCTCTGTTTCGTCTTTCAGAACGGCTTCGAGGATTGGGACGCCGGCGCGATTCGCGCCGAACGCAAGTTGCGCATCGGCGATTGAGGCATCTTCCTGCGGGCGTGGTTCAACGGACCGCAACGCGGACACGGGAGCGACGGTCCGTGCTGCCGCGGATGAGCCGCCAGGCGCACTGGCCGCCGTGGACGCACTTGCCGTTGCAGGCATGGCCGACATGGATGCGGCCACCTTGGACGCGGCCGTCGAACTGCCCGCGACGGGCGAATCGGCCGCCCCCGAGCCAGCAACCGCAGCCGGCTTGCTGGTAGGCACCGCGCTCACTGAAACCGCTCCGCTCGACCCGGCCGCGGCGACGGACGAAGGATCGACAGCCGCAGCGGCAGGCTTCGCGTCGTCCGCCCCGCTTGTAGGGCGCAAACCATTCCATGCGAAAACGCTGCCCAGCACGGTAGCAAGCACGGCGAACAGGGACCACGCCCATCTGCCCGAGCGCCTCCCTTTCATCGATGCAACGTCAGAAGAAGAACGCTCCGCGGGGACGGCCGATGCGACGAGTCCCGGACGCTGCGGCAAAGCAGCTTTGAACGCAGCAGCTTCCGGCGCAACGCCCTTCGGCGCACCGGGCACGGCACTGGCGGCAATCATGGCGTCAAGCTGCGAAGCAATCGAATGCTGGAACTCGTTGGCATCCGCAAAACCCATGGCCTGCGCGACGGCATCGGAGATATGACCCGACACAGACGGCAATTGGGCACGAAGCATCGTGGGTAACGACGACTCGCTGGCCTGTTCGAGCAACAGATGATGCTTGAGCACACCAAACAGCACGGCGGCCACCATGCCGGTCAAAGCATGCATGGCCTGGGAGGGAAGGCTGGTCTGCGTCGCCACCTGATCGCTCAGCACGGCAACGCGCCGGCCCGTGGCGTGGGCGAGCAGCGCGTCGCCGGCGGTCTCGAGGTCTTTGATGCCGGCAGTGGCAGCCGTGAGCTGCACCAGCTCGTCGGCAATACGCGCATTCGCTTCTTTCGATCTGGCCGCCTCGAAAATCGCGGCATTGCCCTCGGCCGAATTCGCCGTCGCCATCAACGAGGCCACGAGGATGGGCGCAGCACAACCCACCACGCGCTCCAGAATCTCAGGCGACAAACCGATCTGCGTGGACAGCTGCTTCCTGACCGGCTCGGTAAACGTGTGACGGGTCGACTGTACGAGATCGATCTGCTTCAATGCGAACCCCTGCTCAGGAACAAGCGGACGGCCATACTGCCGCCTTCCGGACAGCAGACGGGCTGACAAAACCGCTTGCACCTTAGCAGCGAACGACAACCAGACTGTCAAGGTTTGTTACGGTACGCCGGTGCGATAACCCCAGCGTATGGCAAAGCAGGCGCTCGCAACTGGGTGCGGGACAGCAGGTACATGGGAGCCGCGACGAAGCACTCGTCTACGGCCGGTTCGGAAGAGAGTGGAAGGGACGACGCCGCGCCGCGCCGAGACGCTCAGGCGCTCTTGCGGCGAGCGCGGGCGCCCAATGTGCTGCGCGTGCGGTACGTCACCCCGTGCTGCTCAAGGTACTCGCGGATCAACTGGCGTACGACCTGCGACGGCGTAAGGTCCTGCGCCGCGCACAGCTTTTCGAACGCCTCCTTTTTCACGGGATCGATCAGAACAGTCAGTCGGGCGCTTTTTGTTTCCATGGCAGGCGAAGGAGAATTTGGCGTATGTTAATCAAATTATAATCCATGCCGCCCGCGGGGCAACGTCGTCCGAAAATGCACGAGCCAGCGGGATAGAGCGGGAAAACCCGCTCTATCCCGCTGCGCGCGGCTCAACATGTTTGCCGGCATACGCCGGCCCCGGCTTGCTGCGGGCCGAGCACTTCGCAAACGGCTTGTACCGCAGCCGCCTCGTCGGGACCTGTCGCGAGAATGCGCACCTCCGTGCCGGGCTTCACGCGCAGCGACATGACCGACATCGCGTCCTTGCCATTGACGAAGCGGCCGTTCGCAAAGCAGACAATCTCGCTCACGAAGCCCGACGCAATACAGGCCACCGTGGTTGGCTCATACCCCGGCCGCCCCCAACGGCGATCCACCTCAACCCACCGTTCCATTACCACCATTCCTCATAGATAAGCCTCGCGCCGATGTGAGGCGCTTGCGAACCTCACCGACAATCGGCCGTCACACCTCAGCCTCCAACCGCTCCCTTACCGCTGACGCCGGCAAAGAAAGCGAGTAGCCGTGCATCCCAGTCGTCGTCGGTCAGCGCCACGTGCGCCGCCCTCGTCTCCTGCAACTCACGATCCAGATGCACGACGCGCAACGACCTCGCCTCCAGGGGCGCCCGGAAGAGCTTGCCGCTTGCGTCCAGAAACAGGACCGGCTTTGCCCGATAGCGCGCCGCGCGGATCGACGTTGCGTCGAAAACATGCCGCGCCGACTCCTTCGGATAGACAAATGCGACATTGACGCCCAGCGTCTCCAGGCTGCCGCACGCGCCGGCAAACCGGTAGAGCATCTGGAATCCTCGTTCGGCGGCGCGGCCCATGCCCACCACCACGAGCCCGCGCTCGCCCATCAGGTCGGCGACGAGCTTGGGCGTGTAATCGAGCGAGATGAGCGGTGCGGCCGTGTCGAGCGCCTTGTCGTCAACCGCCGATTCCGGGGCGGCGTCTGGCTCGCCCGGCATGCAGTGAGGTTCAGGAAAGCCCGAACCGGCTTGTGACTGCGACATAACTGCTCCTCACCGTAGCCCGACACATCGAATGTGCATGAAATTAGCATAGCCCGAGGCAGTGCACCACGAATCGTGCAATGGACATAACGCCGCAGGTCATCGAGGCCGTTCCGCCCGGCGGCCGGCCTTGTGGAATCTCCCTGGCAAAGCTGCTAGCATGCTAACAACATTACCATGTTGTGATAACCACATGATTCTTCGTGGTTCAGGCGAAAACGCACGGCCTCGCGCGGCTGTCACCCGGCGCCCCTAAGCTTTCTCAACGAGAACGACTCCCGATGGCCCCGTCCTCCCTTCTTCATGGCGTGCTCCTCGTCATTGCAGGGTGGCTTGCGGTCGCGGTGCTCGGTATCGCGAGCCTGCGCCGCACGGGCATCGTCGCTCACATGCTGTTTCCTGCTGGCGCCGCCATCGGGCTGCTGCTGGCGGCTATCGGCGTGGGGGGTATTTTTCAGGTTCCCGCCGAAGCGATCCTGCCGGCAGGCTTGCCGGGCCTGCCGTTTCACGTACGCATCGACGCACTCTCCTCCTATTTCCTCATGGTGCTAGGCGCGATAAGCGCCGGCATCAGCGCCTTTTCGAGCGGGTACTTCCGCAAGGGCGAAGGCACGCCGCCCGGGCTGCTCTGCTTCGAATATCACGTGTGCCTTGCGAGCATGGCGTTCGTCCTGATCGCCAACGACGCCTACTGCTTCATGGTGGCCTGGGAAGCGATGACGCTCTCCGCCACGTTCCTCGTCATGAGCAACCATCGGTTGCCGGAGATTCGCCGGGCGGGCTATCTGTACTTTCTGATTTCGCACGTCGGCGCGCTGGGGCTGCTCCTCTGCTTCGGCCTACTGCAGGCAGGTACCGGCGACTACACCTTCGCCAACATGCGGCTGCAAAACCTCGATGCGTTCTGGGCATCGATCGCTTTCGTACTCGCGCTGTTCGGATTCGGCACGAAGGCGGGCATCTTTCCCTTGCACGTGTGGCTGCCCGAAGCGCACCCTGCGGCACCTTCGCCCGTATCCGCGCTGATGAGCGGCTTCGTGCTGAAGGCAGGTCTTTACGGCGTGCTGCGTGTGGTCTTCGATCTGCTGCATCTGCAAATTGCGTGGTGGGGCGTCGTCATGCTGGGGCTGGGTCTCTTTTCGGCGCTCTCGGGCGTGGTCTTCAGCGCGGTCCAGACCGACATGAAAAGGCTGCTCGCCTGGTCGTCCATCGACAATATCGGGCTCATGTTCGCCAGCCTCGGGCTCACGGTGCTGTTCAAGGCCTACGGCATGCCTGCGCTCGCGGCGCTTTCACTCGCCGCGCTGCTTTATCAGATCGCGAGCCACGCCGCGTTCAAGAGTCTGCTGTTCCTCTCGACCGGTTCCGTGCTCCATGCCACCGGTGAGCGCAATCTCGGCCGGCTGGGCGGCCTGATCCGCTACATGCCCTGGACCGCCCTCGCCGCGCTGGTGGGCGCCCTCTCCAGTGCCGGCTTGCCGCCGCTCTCGGGGTTCGTCTCCGAATGGCTGCTGCTGCAAAGTTTTCTGTTCACCCCCGGTCTGCCCGACCCGTTCCTCAACATGATCGTGCCTATCGTCGCGGCGCTCATCGCGCTCGTGGCGGCGCTGGGCGGCTACACGATGGTGAAGTTCTTCGGCATTGTCTTTCTCGGGCAGCCCCGCGAAGCCAAGCTGGCCCGCGCGCACGACGCGAGCCCCTGGGAACGCGTCGGCTTCGCCTGGCTTGCGGCACTCTGCGTGCTGCTGGGCCTCTTGCCGGTGCAGTACGCAAGCCTCATCGACCGTGTCACGAACGCGCTCGTCGGTGCCGGCATTGGCGAGTCGCTGGCCCGGCACGGCGCGCTGCTGCTCGTGCCGACCGAAGCGAGCCGCGCCAGCTACATGCCCGCGGTCTTCGTACTGTTCTTCCTCGGATGCTGCGGCCTCGCCTGGGTGCTCGTGCGCCGTTTCTACCACGGCCGTCTGCGCCGCTCGATTCCGTGGGCCTGCGGCTTTCCGTTCGCGAACGCCCGCATGCAGGACACCGCGGAAGGCTTCGGTCAGCCGATCCGCGAAATCTTCGCGCCGCTCATGCAGATCGAACGCCAGTTGCCCTCCCCGTTCGACACGCAGCCCACCTACCACGTCACCGTTTCGGACCGCGTCTGGACGCTGCTGTATCTGCCCATCGAACGGATCGTGAAGCAGGTCGCGGCACTTGCCGGCCGGCTCCAGACCGGACGCATCGCCATCTATCTGCTGTACAGCTTCGTCGTGCTGGTTGTCCTGCTCATGCTGGTGAGACCATGATCACGTTCTCCGGTCTGCTCTCCCAGGCACTCGAAATCGTTGTCGCGCTCGCGGTTGCACCGCTGCTCACGGGCTGGGTCAACATCTGCCGCGCGTGGTTGCAGAATCGTCGCGCGCCCTCCATCTGGCAGCCCTACCGGATGCTGCACAAGCTGTTCAATAAAGAGTCGGTGATTGCGCACGGCGCGAGCCCCGTGTTCCGCGGCGCGCCCTATGTGATCTGGGGTGCCATGACGCTCGCCTGCGCCATCGTGCCCACGCTGTCCACCGACCTGCCGCTCTCCTCCGCCGCCGACGCCATCGCCCTCGTCGGCCTCTTCGCGCTTGCGCGGGTCGCTGTTTCGCTCGCCGCCATGGACATCGGCACCGCGTTCGGCACACTGGGCGCGCGGCGCGAGATGCTCGTCGGTTTTCTCGCCGAACCGGCCTTGCTGATGGTCCTGTTCTCGGCCTCGCTCATCACGCAGTCCACGCTGCTCACGCACATCGTCGCGACGCTCAGTCATCGCGAACTCGCGCTCTATCCGAGCCTCGCGTTCGCGGGCATTGCGTTCACGATGGTCTCGCTCGCCGAAAACGCACGGCTGCCCGTGGACAACCCCACCACGCACCTCGAACTCACGATGATCCACGAGGCGCTGATCCTCGAATACTCGGGCCGCCATCTCGCGCTCATGGAATGGGCGGCGAGCCTCAAGCTGTTCGCCTATTCGTGCATCGGCATCGCGCTGTTCGTGCCCTGGGGCATGGCCGAAGCCGGCAATCCGCTCGCGCTGCTCGTGGCCATTCCGGCGCTCGCCGTGAAGCTGCTGGCGGGCGGCGCCATACTCGCGCTGATCGAAACCAGCAACGCGAAGATGCGCATCTTCCGCGTGCCCGAGTTTCTCGCCACCGCGTTCCTGCTCGCCGTGATCGGCATGCTGGTTCACTTCCTCCTGGGGGCGTGAATGCACAACGCGCACAGCCTTGCCACGCAGATCATCAACTTCCTCGCAGCCATTCTGCTGCTGCTCTCGTTCGCGATGCTGAGCCAGCGGCGCATTCTCTCGCTGATTCACCTCTACACGCTGCAAGGTCTCGCGCTCGTCTGCGCGAACGTGGTGCTCGGTTACGTGGCCGACGACGCCCACCTGTACGTCTCCGCCATGCTCACGCTGGTGCTCAAGGTCGGCGTGATTCCGTGGATTCTCTACAAGCTCGTGCAGCGGCTCAACGTGAAGACGGACATCGAGCCGCTCCTCAACATTCCCGCCACGTTGCTCATCGGCATCGTGCTCGTCATCGTCGCGTTCAACGTGGCCACGCCGATCAGCCAGCTCGCGTCGTCCGAGGCGCGCGGCACACTCGGCATTGCGCTTGCCTGCGTGCTGCTCTCGTTCATGATGATGATCACGCGATCGAAGGCGATTCCGCAGGTGATCGGCTTTCTCTCGATGGAGAACGGACTCTTCTTCGCGGCAGCCGCGGCCACCAACGGTATGCCGATGATCGTGGAACTCGGCATCGGTCTCGACGTGCTCGTGGGCATCCTGATTCTGGGCGTCTTCATGTTCCAGATTCGCGAGCAATTCGACAGCCTCGACATCCATCACCTCGAAAAGCTCAAAGATGATTGACGCGTGGATCCTGATGGCTGTCTGCGGCACGCCGCTCGTTGCCGGCGCGTGCCTCGCCGTGCTCGGGCAGCGCGGCCTCGCGCCCGACCTCAACGTCGCCTTCAGCTTCCTCACCTTCGTGGCCGCGATGCTGCTGGCCGCGCTCACGGTCGCGCACGGACCGTCGTTCGCGCTCGGCAAGCTCTTCTTCGTCGACCCGCTCAACGTGTTCCTCGTCGCGCTCACCGCGTTCGTCGGCTGGACGACGTCGATCTTCTCGCGACCGTACATGCGCATCGAGCGCGACCGCGGGCGCATGACAGCCTCGCGCATGCGGCTTTACCACAGCATGTACCAGCTCTTCATGTTCGCCATGCTGCTCGCGCTCACCACGAACAACATGGGCATACTCTGGGTCGCGATGGAAGCCGCCACGCTCGCCACGGTGCTGCTCGTGAGCGTGTATCGCACGGCCGCGAGCCTCGAGGCCGCGTGGAAGTACTTCATTCTGTGCGGCGTGGGCATCGCACAGGCGCTGTTCGGCACCATCCTGCTCTACCTCGCCGCGAGCCGTCAGCTGGACGGCGGCGACGCGCTGCTCTGGAGCAGCCTCAACGCGGTCAAGGCGAGCCTCGACCCCACCATCGTCTCACTCGCGTTCGTGTTCCTGCTGATCGGCTATGGCACCAAGGTGGGCCTCGTGCCCATGCACAACTGGCTGCCCGACGCACACGCCGAAGGCCCCACGCCGATCTCGGCCGTGCTCTCCGGCCTGCTGCTCAACGTTGCGCTCTACGCAGTCCTGCGCTGCAAGGTGCTGGCAGACGGCGCGCTCGGCAACGGTCTGCCGGGCCGCATGCTGATCGGATTCGGGCTGGTTTCGGTGCTCGTCGCCACGTTCGCGCTCTTCCGGCAGAGGGACGTGAAGCGCCTGTTCTCGTATTCGTCGATCGAGCACATGGGCCTGATGACGTTCGCGTTCGGCCTCGGCGGCCCCGCCGCCACGTTCGCGGGCTTGCTGCACATGACGGTGCATTCGCTCGTCAAATCTGCGGTGTTCTTCACGGTGGGACACGCCGCGCAAAAGACGGGCACCCAGATCATGGACGACATTCGCGGCCTGCTGCGCGTGAGCCCGATGGTGGGATGGGGGCTGATGCTCGGTGCGCTCGCCATTCTCGGCATGCCGCCGTTCGGCGTGTTCGCCAGCGAATTCCTGATTCTCACGACGACCATGGCTCGTCTGCCCTGGGCCGCGCCGTTCCTGCTGCTCGCGCTCGCGGTGGCGTTCGCGGCCATCTTCGCACGCGTGCAGGCGATGGTGTTCGGCGAGACGAGCACGGCCAAGGTGCTCGAGCACAGGCCGGCGCTCTTGCCCGTGTTCGTCCATCTCGGGCTCGGGCTGATGCTCGGCCTGTACGTGCCGCCCTACTTGGCCGAGTGGTACCGGCTGGCGGCCGCCATGATTGCGGGGTGAGCATGCGAATCGACGCCATCGGTCTTGCAAGCCTTGTTCGCCTGCACGCGCTTTCTGCGCGATCCGCGGCGTTCCTTGCACACGTCGATGCAAGCGAATGGACGCGCGCCGCGCAAACGGTACGCGAAGGCGGCGGTCGGCTGGTCTCGCTTTGGGGTGCCGAACAGACCTTGGGCCAGTTCTCGATCAACGCGGTCTATGCGCTCGAAGACGGCTTGTTGTGGACACGCCTTGCGCTGGACGACGCCACGCCCGAACGCGCCTCGTATCCCGATGTCTCCGGCATCTTCGCGTGCGCCAACCGCATGCAGCGCGCCGTGCATGACCTGCTCGGCCTGAACGCCGCGGGCGCCGCGGACACACGCCCCTGGCTCAATCACGGCAACTGGCCCGCGGACTACCAACCGCTGCGGCAAAGTCAATGGTCGGGCCGCGAGACGTTCGAATCGAACGAGGCCGATTACGCCTTCGTGCCGGTGGCCGGCGACGGCGTCCATGAGATCGCGGTGGGGCCCATTCACGCCGGCATAATCGAGCCGGGGCACTTCCGCTTTTCGGTGGTCGGCGAGAAAGTGTTGCGGCTCGAAGAGCGGCTTGGCTACGCGCATCGTGGCATCGAGCGTCTGTTCGGCGCCGCGCCCCTGCTCGAAGGACATCGGCTGGCCGCGCGCATTGCCGGCGACTCCACCGTGGCATTCTCGTGGGCGTACTGCATGGCGCTGGAGCGCGCACTCGACGTGCCGGTTCCTCCACGTGCCCAATGGCTGCGGGCGCTGCTGCTGGAGCGCGAGCGCGTTGCGAATCACCTGGGCGACCTGGGCGCGCTCGGCAACGACGCCGGCTTCGCGTTCGGCCTCGCGCAGTTCTCGCGCCTCAAGGAAGACTGGCTGCGCCTCAACGCGCGCGCGTTCGGTCATCGCTATCTGATGGACCTGATCGTGCCCGGCGGCGTGGCACGCGACCTGGAGCCCGCGCTCGCCGACGCCATCGCCGTGCAGTGCGAGCAGATCGAATGCGAGGTTCGCGTGATGCATCGCATCTACGACGAGCAGTCCGGCTTGCAGGACCGTTTCTCGACCACGGGCCGGCTTACGCCTGCGGTCGCGGCGCACTTCAGCGTCTGCGGTCTCGCCGCGCGCGCGAGCGGCCAGGCGATGGACGTGCGCGTCGACCATCCGCATACGCCCTACGATGCGCTCGCGCCAAAGATCGTCACCGACGAGCGCGGCGACGTCGCCGCTCGCGTCGCGGTGCGCTTCAACGAAGTGAGCGAGTCGCTGCGGCTGATCCGCGTGTTGCTCAAAGGGCTGGGCAGCGAGACTGCGGGGGCGGGCCCAATCGCCGTGCCCGTGGACGTGACCCGCGCGCCTTCGCGCGGACTCGGCTGGGTGGAAGGCTGGCGCGGCGACGTGCTCGTGGCACTCGAAACAGGCCCGGGCGGCACGATCGCGCGCTGCCATTGTCATGATCCGTCGTGGCAGAACTGGCCCGCGCTGGAGCACGCGATCATCGGCAACATCGTTCCGGACTTTCCGCTCATCAACAAATCGTTCAACCTCAACTACGCGGGGCACGACCTGTAATGTGGCAACTGCTCAAGCAGATCGCGCGAACCGGCACGCCTGCGGAGCCCGCACCGGCTCCCGAAGACGCATGGCGCGAAGCACGCTCAGCCACCGGCCCACAGGGCACGGAAGACGCGGCACAGGCCGCGCTCCAGCAGGCCATTCTCGACGTGCTGGGCCGCGCGCTGTGCATCCGCCAGATCGACGGCGGTTCGTGCAACGGCTGCGAGCTGGAGATTCACGCGCTGAACAATCCGTACTACAACATCGAAGGTCTCGGCATCCGCTTCGTGGCGAGCCCGCGTCATGCGGACATGCTGCTCGTCACAGGGCCGCTCACGCTGAACATGCGGGAAGCGGTCCGGCAAGCCTATGACGCCACGCCCAGCCCCAAGCTGGTCGTAGCAGCGGGCGACTGCGCGTGCACCGGCGGCGTCTTCAAAGGCAGCTACGCCGTGAGCGGCCCGCTTTCGAACCTGCTTCCCGTCGACGTGAGCATTCCCGGCTGCCCGCCCACGCCCATCGATCTGCTCAAAGGCATTCTGGCCGCGTTGCGCGCGAGCCCTGCGGCGCAAGACATGAAGTCCATTTCCTCCACCACGCTTTCCGAATGAAGCAGCCCGTCAAGTTTGTTCTGCGTTATACGTTCGTTCCGTTCCTCGCCCTCGTAGCCGTCGTGATATGGGTGTGGCCGCGTTCCTCCGCTGAAATCGATGCACGGCAGTACGCGTCGCTCTCGCTCGCGTGGCCCGCCTTTCCGCCTGAACTTCGGCACGACGTGGCGGACGCCATGAAGTCAGGTCAACTGAGCAAGTGGGATTACTCGTCGCTCGTGCGCAAGTCGCTCGACGACGGCATCGCGCTCGACTGGCCGCAGCAGAACGGCGACGTGCAGCAGGAACGCGCGAAGCTCGAGGCGCTTGTCAACGCCGAGCGCCCTTGACGGGCGCCACCGTCTTCTCGTCCTTGTCTCCTTTGTCCCACTCGCTGAATTCCTGCGCGAGCAGGTCGACGCAGGCGCGTACCTTCGCGAGCCCGGCGCGCCGCTCGGGATAAACGGCCCAGATATTCGCAGGTTGGATCGCCTCGGGCAGCACCTGCACCAGCGCGCCGCCGGCGATGAGCGGCGCCACGTCCCAGATGGAGCGCAGCACGATGCCGTAGCCGGCCAGCGCCCACTGCACCGCAATCTCGCCGTGATTCGTGGAAAGCGGCCCGTCCACTTTCACCGTGGTCGGCACGCCGTTCACCGTCAAGCGCCACACGCCGAGCGGATGGTCGCGCTCCTTGATCGGCAGACAGGCGTGCGTCTTCAGGTCCGCGACGTCGGCAGGCGCGCCGCGGCGTGCCAGATAGGCCGGCGACGCGCACAGCACGCGATGATTCGACGCGAGCCGCGTCGCGATGAGATGCGGCGCGATCTCGTCGCCCACGCGAATGTCGATGTCGAAGCCCTCCGCGGCCACGTCCACGAGCCGGTCGAACAGTTCGAGCCGCACGTTCAACTGCGGATACTGCGCCGAAAGCCGCGCCACAGCCGGCGCCACGACGTGCCGCCCGAACCCGAAGCTGCTCGACACGCGCAGCGTGCCGCGCGGCACACGCCGCGCGGTGGAGACCTCGTCCACCAGATGATCGACGTCGTCGAGAATCTTCTGGGCCCATGCCAGCACGCGTTCGCCGGCTTCGGTCAGCGCCACGCGTCGCGTAGAGCGATGCAGAAGGCGCGTGCCGAGTTCGGCTTCGAGCACCGCCACGCGCTTGCTGACGAACGCGGGCGACATGGCCAGCTCCGCCGCCGCCGCGCTGAAGCCGGCGTGGCGCGCCACCGCGCGGAACACGCGCAGATCGTTGAGATTCGGCGTTTTATTCACGTTTCGTGGAAAGTGGGTTAACCGGCTGGAGGCTGCGCGGCACCGCCTGCCTGCCTAGAATGTGTACGTGCCCGCCGCTGCCGCATCGCGGGCGACTCGTCCCGATCAGGCGGCACCACCCGAGAGCGTACGACATGACAGACAAAATCCATCGCATTGCAGTCATTCCCGGCGACGGCATTGGCCGCGAGGTCATGCCCGAAGCGCTGCGCGTACTCGAGGCCGTGTCGCGACGCTTCGGCATCCGGTTCGACTTTCGCCACATCGAGTGGGCCAGTTGCGACTACTACGCGAAGACCGGCCAGATGATGCCCGACGACTGGAAGACGCAGTTGAAGGACGTGGACGCGATCCTGTTCGGCGCGGTCGGCTGGCCTGCCACCGTGCCGGATCATATCTCGCTGTGGGGCTCGCTCCTCAAGTTCCGCCGCGAATTCGACCAGTACGTGAACCTGCGGCCCGCGCGTACCTTCGAAGGCGTGCGCTCACCGCTCGCGGCGCACAACGCGAAGAACATCGATTTCTACATCGTGCGCGAGAACACCGAGGGCGAGTACTCGGCCGTGGGCGGCACGATGTTCGAAGGCACCGACCGCGAGTTCGTCGTGCAGCAATCCATCTTCACGCGCGTGGGGTCCGAACGCGTGCTGAAGTTTGCTTTCGACCTCGCGCAGCGGCGCGAACGGCACCACGTGACGGTCGCCACGAAGAGCAACGGCATCGCGATCAGCATGCCGTGGTGGGACGAGCGCGCGGCCGAGATGGCGGCCCGCTATCCCGACATCACGTGGGACAAGCAGCACATCGACATTCTCTGCGCACGCTTCGTGCTGCAACCGCAGCGTTTCGACGTGGTGGTGGCAACCAACCTGTTCGGCGACATCCTCTCGGACCTGGGCCCCGCCTGCACGGGCACCATCGGCATTGCGCCTTCCGCGAACCTGAACCCCGAGCGGCGCTTTCCTTCGCTATTCGAACCGGTGCACGGCTCGGCGCCCGATATCGCGGGCCAATCCATCGCGAATCCGATCGCGATGATCTGGTCCGCAGCGATGATGCTCGACTTCCTCGGCAACGCGAGCGGCGCCGAGCACGAGGCGCACGATGCCATCGTCGCGGCCATCTCGGAGGTACTCAAGCACGGTCCGCACACGCGGGACATGGGCGGCGAGGCGTCCACGAGCGCGCTCGGCGAAGCGGTCGCCGCACGGCTGTAGTCAGACTGCGGCGGCTTCCGGTACGCCCAGAAGCCGTGCCGCGGGCGACACGACGATGATGGCGGCCTGCACAGCGAACGCCGCGGCAGCCGCCACGAGGCATGCGTCCATCCCGAAGTGCGCGCTGATCGCGGCACCGAGCAGCGCCCCGAGCGGACGCGCGCCCTGCGTCGCTGTCGCGTTGATAGCCGATACGCGCGCCATCATGCCGCCCGGCGTAATGGCCTGGCGTAGCGTCGTGGAGCCGACCACCCACAGGATCGGCCCCACGCCCAACAGGAAGAAGCTCAGTGTGGCGAGCAGGAACGACGGCACGACGAGCGTCGCAACCATGACGAGCGAGGCGGCCAGCCCGCACAGCGGTCCGATGACGAGCATGCGGCCAAACGCAAGCGCGCGTGCCACCGTGGGGGCCGCGAGCGCGCCGCACACCATGCCCACGCCATAGGCGCCGAGCGTCACGCCCACCGCTGATGCGCCCAGCCCGAGCCGATGCACCGCATAAGGCACGTAGACGGCCTGCAGCGTGAAGAAGCCCACGTTGAAGAACACTGCAGTGGCCAGCATTGGCCGCAGCAAGGCATCGCTCGCGACAAAGCGAGCGCCCTCCCGCAACTCGAGCATGAAATGCCGATGCGCCGACGCCGCGCGCGGCGGCTCGCGCAACCGCGCCAGCAACGCCACCGCAAGCGCGGAAAGCCCGGCCGCCACACTGTACGCCCAGCCCGCGCCGATCCATTCCACCAGCAGACCGCCCAACGCCGGCCCCGCCGAGTACGCAACGCTACGGGCCAGCTCGACGCGTCCGTTTGCGGCCGCCAGTTGTTCGCGCGCGACGAGCCACGGCACGAGCGCGGGCGCCGCCACGCCGTAGGCCACCGTGCCGGTGGCGCCGAGAAAGCCCAGCACCATCAGCAGCGGCAGCGACAGTGCGTGGGTGTAGACGAGCGCCAGCACCGCGAGGAGCGCCGCAACGCGCAACGCTTCGGCCACGGTCATCAGCGTGCGGCGCGAATGGCGGTCGGCCCACACGCCGAGTGGAATGGAAAGCAGCAGGAACGGCAGGGTCTGCGCGGTCTGCAACAGCCCGATGTCGCGTGCGGAGGCGTCGAGCGCAAACACGGCGACGAGCGGTGCCGCGGCAAGGCTCACCTGCTCCGCCGATTGCGCGAAAAGATTGGACCACGCGAGACGATTGAAGGCTGCGCCAAATGCAGGACCGGCAGAAGCGGTGCTGCGCGATGAAGCGCCGAAGAGACGGAATGGCATGGTGAACTCCGGTTGACGATGGGCTCATCGTCTCCGGCGAGGCCATGGCGCGCGCTCCGGTTCTTGCGGTTTCATCCGCGGCGGGCAGGCAGGATGGGCGCCGGTGACGCGTGCAAAACGCGACCCCGTCGCTTTGCAACGCGCATTCGAACGTCGTGCGAATGCGCAAGCGTCGGCGCCCGCGCCGGTTAAAATGCGCCGGCCTGTTTACGCACTGACGGGCTTATCGATTCACTCGCTGTGGCTTCGCGGCCTTTCGCGCACTTCATGGACCTCGAAAGCATTCTTTTCACCCAGGGCTTCGGCTCGCGCCGTCAATGCCGCGCGCTCGTTGCAGACGGACGCGTGACCATCGGCGGCGGCGTCTGCACCGATCCCGATGCGCAGTTCGATACCGCCACGCTGGTGTTCAGCGTCGACGGCGTGGCCTGGCCCTGGCGCGAGCGCGTGTACATCGCGCTCAACAAGCCGGCGGGATACGAGTGCTCGCGCGACCCGCAGCATCATCTCAGCGTGTTTCATCTGCTGCCGCCGCAGTTCGCGACGCGCGGTGTGCAGTCGGTGGGCCGGCTCGATCAGGACACCACAGGGCTGCTTTTGCTCTCCGACGACGGCCAGTTCGTTCACGCGTTCACGTCGCCGAAGCGCAAGGTGCCGAAGCTCTACGTGGCCACGACGCGCCACGCCATCGACGATGCGCAGCTCCAGGCGCTGCGCGACGGCGTGCTGCTACACGGCGAGGCGAAGCCGATTGCAGCCGTGGCCGCCGAGGCACGCGGCGCTCACGAACTGGTACTCACGGTGCTCGAAGGCAAGTACCACCAGGTCAAACGCATGGTGGCCGCGGCAGGCAATCGCGTAGAAGCGCTGCATCGCGAGCGGATTGGCGGATGGACGCTGCCCGCGAGTCTCGCGGCCGGCGCCTGGCAGTGGCTCGACGACGCCGATCTCGCGGCGTTGCGCGAGGGATAAGACCGCGACCGTTCGACGCCATGCGCAGCTCTGTTGGACGGCACACACAACGCCCTTCGAAACAGGCTCCATGTGTTGCGTTGCCACATGTCTCGCGCCACATCGCGCCCTATACTTGGCTACAGAACGACGACAAACAGTCAAGGGAGACGTGCCATGGTCATCTACGACACGTTCAAGATTTCATACACGATGATTGCGTTCATCTGCATGGCGGCGATTCTCATCGGAGCGCTGCTGGCGGCCATGCATGCGCGTCATCAGTACCGGCCAAACCTGATCGGCGCATTGATCGGCGCGTTGCTGTGCTTCGTTCTGCTCGAGGCGCTGCCGTCTTTCACCTGAACGCCGGTGCCTGCGCCGTGAGCCACGTGTGGTATGTGATTGCCACGCGCACCGACTGCGCGCTTGTCACTTTCGCGCGGCAGTGACCGTGCGCAGGAAGTCCTCCACGTGCGGATAGCGCAGGCGCACGCCTAGCTCCCGCTTGAGGCGCCGGTTCGAAAGCCGCCGTGACTCGCGCATGAACGAGAGCAACGTGGCGTCGAGCGTCTTCTCGGCTTCGTCGCGCGACACGCGTGGCGCACGCGCGAGACCGAACGCGTCTGCCACGCGATCGAAATACTCCGCCATCTTCAGTTCGCTGTCGTCGCTTGCATGCACGGCGCGGCCCGGCCGGCCGTGCGTCGCCATGCGCAGGAGGATGGCGGCAAGGTCGTCGGCGTGAATGTGGTTGGTGTAGACGTCGTCGGCATCGATCAAGGCAGGCGTGCCCTTTTCCAGACGCGCAAGCGGCAGGCGATTTGCCGCGTAAATACCGGGAATGCGCGCGATGCTGGCCCGCACCGCGCTGCGGGCGGTGGCCGCACGCAGTTGCCGTTCCGCGGAAACGCGGCGCATGGCGCGCGCGTTCGCGGGACGCACGGGGCGCGTCTCGTCGATGCTCGCACCGCCGCAGTCGCCGTACACGCCCGTGGTGCTCGCATACACGAGGCGAACCGGCACGCGGCGCACCGGACGGGCGGCAGCCCGGCCCACCCCCTCGGGTACAATAGGCGCCTTGCCGCGCGGCACACCGATTGCGGCGCCCGTTGCGGGAGCGGCCAGCGTCGCGAAGCGGCCCACAAGACCGCCTGCGGACCGACGTCCCCGGAACTGCGCACGCTGCAGATACCGCGCCGGTCGTCGACGCGGCGCGGCAAGCGCGGCCAACAGGGCACGCGTGCGGGTGTCGGCGTCGCCGGCCTTCGGTGGTGGCGCGAGGTGCAGCACGACAGGCGCAAGTCCGGCAAGGCGTGCAAGGCTCGTTCGCACGTCGAGGTCCCCGACCAGCGGAATCGTGCCGGCCGCGCGCAGTTCGCCGGCGCGTGCAGCGTGGCTCGTCAGCGCAAAGACGCGCGAGCGGGGCAAGAGGCGCGCGACGCAGCGCAAGCCGACGTCGCCACAGCCGACAATCAGCACGCGCGGCCGGCGCAAGGTTCGTGTCGCGATCATGGTGGACGCAATTCTAGCCGTCATGCGCGGCGCTCACAGGTTTCCGACTCTTCGTTCTCTTCGTATATGGCATTCAACGTAACGCTCAAACAAAGCGGCCGTCAGTTCCAGGTGGAACCCGACGAGCCGGTGCTCACCGCCGCCCTGCGTCAGGGCATCGGGCTGCCGTACGGCTGCAAGAACGGCGCGTGCGGTTCGTGCAAGGGCTCGGTGGTATCGGGGCAGATCGAACAGGGCGCGCATTCGTCGTCGGCGCTTTCCAACGACGAGCGCACGCGCGGCATGGCGCTCTTCTGCTGCGCAACGGCGCAGACCGATCTCGAAATCGACGTGCGCGAAGTGGCGGGCGTGGGCGACATTCAGGTGCGCAAACTGCCGTGCCGCGTGATGTCGATCGAACGCAAGGCCGACGACGTCGTCGTACTCAAGCTGCAGTTGCCCGCGAACGAACGCCTGCAGTACCTCGCGGGCCAGTACCTGGAATTCGTGCTGAAAGACGGCTCGCGCCGCAGCTATTCGATGGCCACCGCGCCGCACGAGGAAGGTCCCATCGAGCTGCACATCCGCCACATGCCCGGCGGCAAGTTCACCGACCACGTGTTCGGCGCCATGAAAGAGCGCGACATCCTGCGTTTCGAGGCACCGCTCGGCACGTTCTTCCTGCGCGAGGAATCGGACAAGCCTATCGTGCTGCTCGCCTCGGGCACCGGTTTTGCGCCGATCAAGGCCATCGTCGAGCACGCCGCGTTCAAGAACATCGGGCGCCCGATGACGCTCTACTGGGGCGCACGCCAGCGCAAAGACCTGTACCTGATGGAGCTCGCCGAGCAGTGGGCGAAGGACATTCCCAACTTCCGCTTCGTGCCGGTTCTGTCAGAACCCGATGCGGCCGACGCCTGGACAGGGCGCACGGGCTTCGTTCATCGCGCCGTCATCGAAGACCTGCCAGACTTGTCGGGCTACCAGGTGTACGCGTGCGGCGCACCGGTGATGGTGGAATCGGCGCAGCGCGACTTCACGCAGCACCACGGGCTGCCGGCCGATGAGTTCTACGCGGATTCGTTCACGAGCGCAGCCGATCTGGCCAATCCCGTCTAGGCGTGTTTTCGAGCGCCTCGAACACGGCGGGCCAAGCCGCAAAAAAGTGCCCGCCGTGCGAAATTCATGGTTTACACCGGCGTTCGCGTTGTCGTATTCTTTCGCGCATGAACCGCATCCTGTCCGAACTCCGACGTCGCCGCTCGCTGCACCCATAGTGGGGGCCTGGCTACGTCACGGACTCGCGCGCTACTCGCTGCACCACGCGCAAGCTGTTCGAATCATGAAAGCCACGGACGTCCGTGGCTTTTGTTTTTTCCGCTCCCTTTTTCAACCTTCTAGCCCGTTTGCCGGAGCCTGTCGCCATGAAATTCACCGAGTACCCGATCGAGTCGCTGATGTACATCACCAACCGGCCCGAAATCGTTTTCACGCATGGCAAGGGGTCGTGGATCTACGACAACGAAGGCAAGCGCTACCTCGACTTCATTCAGGGCTGGGCCGTCAACAGCCTGGGGCACTGCAACGACGGCATGATCGAAGCGCTCGAAAAGCAGGCGCGCCTGTTGATCAATCCGTCGCCGGCCTTCTATAACGAGCCGATGGCCAAGCTCGCCGGGCTGCTCACCGAGCACAGCTGCTTCGACAAGGTGTTCTTCGCCAACAGCGGCGCGGAAGCCAACGAAGGCGCCATCAAGCTCGCGCGCAAGTGGGGCAGGAAGTTCCGCGACGGCGCCTACGAGATCATCACGTTCAACCACAGCTTCCACGGCCGCACACTCGCCACCATGTCGGCGAGCGGCAAGCCGGGCTGGGACACGATCTACGCGCCCCAGGTGCCCGGCTTTCCGAAGGCTGAGCTGAACGACATCGAGTCCGTCGAAAAGCTGATCGGCAGCAAGACCGTGGCCGTGATGCTCGAACCGATCCAGGGCGAAGGCGGTGTGATTCCAGCCACGCGCGAATTCATGCAGCAGTTGCGCGAACTGACGAAGAAGCACGGCATCCTGCTGATCGTCGACGAAGTGCAAAGCGGCTGTGGCCGCGCAGGCACCCTCTTCGCCTACGAGCTCTCCGGCATCGAGCCCGACATCATGACGCTCGGCAAGGGCATCGGCGGCGGTGTGCCGCTGGCGGCGCTGCTCTCGAAGAAAGAGATCGCCGTGTTCGAAGCCGGCGACCAGGGCGGCACGTACAACGGCAATCCGCTCATGACGGCGGTGGGCTATTCGGTAATCTCGCAACTCGTGGCACCGGGCTTCCTCGAAGGCGTGCGGGCGCGAGGCGAATATCTGCGTGCGAAGCTGCTCGAACTGTCTGCCGAACGCGGATTCGTGGGCGAGCGCGGCGAAGGTCTGCTGCGTGCGCTGCTGCTGGGCAAGGACATCGGCAACCAGATCGTCGAGAAAGCGCGCGTCATGCAACCCGACGGGCTGCTGCTCAATGCGGCGCGTCCGAACCTGCTGCGCTTCATGCCGGCGCTCAACGTGACGATCGAAGAAATCGACCAGATGATGGCGATGCTGCGCTCGGTGCTCGATTCGCTGTAAAGGCCGCCATGACCGACACGACGCTCGTCATTCGTCGCTTCGAGGTTGCGGACACGGAAGCGGTCATCGCGCTGTGGCAAGAGGCGTTTCCCGAGTATGGCGACACGAGCCGGCCGCAGCGCGACCCGCGCCTCTCCATCGCAAACAAGCTCGCGATGCAGCCTGAGTTGTTCTTCGTCGCGACGCTCGAGGCACAGCTTGCGGGCACGGTGATGGCCGGCTACGACGGCCATCGCGGCTGGCTCTACTCGCTCGCGGTTCCGCTCGGCCTGCGTCGGCGCGGCATCGGCACGCGGCTCGTGGCTCATGCCGAGCACGCGCTGACAGCGCTGGGGTGTCCGAAGGTGAATCTGCAGGTACTGGAAAGCAAGCCCGACGTGCGGCGTTTCTATGAAGCGCTAGGCTACGGCAGTGACGCCGTGATCAGCCTCGGCAAGCGGCTGGGTGCGTTGGCGCCGCGGGTTGACGTGGCAACGCAGACGGCGGATTAGTCTCTCTACGGATCGGGCGGAGCTCTTTTAGTGTGCACCGCTTCGATCCGCGCTCTCTCGCTTAGCTGCTCGCGCCCATAGAAAAGGCCGCATGCGTTTGCACACGCATGCGGCCTTTGTCTTCTGTCTCTTGTTGGACGGTTTCACAGCCGATGGCACCGCTCACGGCAACGCCATCGCGTCCATCAGTGCACGTTACCCGTTACTCGCCCAGATACGCCGCGCGCACCTTCGGGTCGTTGAGCATCTGTTTGGCGTCGCCCGACATCGTCACGGTGCCGGAGTCCATCACGTAGCCGCGGTTCGCGGCCTGCAGCGCAAGGCGGGCGTTCTGTTCGACGAGCAGCACCGTGATGCCTTCCTTCGAAATTTCGCGCACCACTTCGAAGATCTTCTCCACCATGATCGGCGAGAGACCCATCGACGGCTCGTCGAGCAACAACAGCTTCGGCTTGCTGATGATCGCGCGCGCCATCGCGAGCATCTGCTGCTCGCCGCCAGAGAGCGTGCCCGCGAGCTGCGTCGAACGTTCCTTCAGACGCGGGAAGAAGCCAAACATGCGGTCGACGTCCTTCTTGATGCCGTCCGTGTCGTTGCGCAGATACGCACCCATCTGCATGTTCTCGATGATCGTCATGCGCGCAAAGATGCCGCGGCCTTCCGGGACCATCGCGAGGCCGCGCTTGAGCAGTTCGTGCGCCGGCACGCCCTTGATCGACTGGCCCATGTATTCGATGTCCCCGGCCGAGTAAGGCTTCAGGCCCGTGATCGCCTTCATGGTCGTCGTCTTGCCCGCGCCGTTTGCGCCGATCAGCGTAACGAGCTCGCCCTGCGCCACTTCCAGGTCCACGCCCTTCACGGCCTGGATGCCGCCGTAATTGACCTGCAACCCCTTGATTTTCAGCATTGACGTAGCCATCAGTGAACCCCCGCGCCCAGATATGCCTCGATCACCTTCGGGTCTTTCTGCACGTCTTGCGGCAGACCCTCGGCGATCACCTTGCCGTAGTCGAGCACTGTCATCCGGTTACACAGGCCCATCACCAGCTTCACGTCGTGTTCGATCAGCAGAATCGTTTTGCCGTCCGAACGGATCTTGTCCAGCAGTCTCGTGAGCTCCACCTTTTCCGTCGCGTTCATGCCTGCGGCCGGTTCGTCGAGGGCGAGCAGCTTCGGGTCGGTGGCGAGCGCGCGCGCGATCTCCAGACGCCGCTGGTGACCGTATGAGAGATTGCGCGACGTGTAGTCCGCGTACTGCGCAATACCCACGTACTCGAGCAGCTCGATAGCGCGTTCCTTGATCTCGCGCTCTTCCTTGCGCTCGGCCGGCGTCTGGAACACGGCGCCGATCAGCCCGTGCTTCGTGCGCACGTGGCGACCCACCATCACGTTTTCCAGCGCGGTCATGCCGCCGAAGAGACGAATGTTCTGGAACGTGCGCGCAATGCCGGCCTTCGCGACCTGGTACACCGCGGTCGGCGTGTAGGCCTCGCCGTCCAGTTTGAATTCGCCGGAGTCCGGCGTGTAAAGCCCCGTGATCACGTTGAAGAACGTGGTCTTGCCCGCCCCGTTCGGACCAATCAGGCCGTAGATCTGGCCTTCCTCGATTTGCAGGCCGACGTCGGAAAGCGCCTGCAGGCCGCCGAAGCGCTTGTTGACGCCCTTCACCGAGAGTCGAATGCTCTTGTTGCTCATATTGTCGTGCTCCTGTGTCGACCCGCGTTGACGCTCTGACGCTTACGCGGGTCCCATGCCTTTACGCGCGCACCGGCTTCTTGCCGTTGCGCTTCGCCAGTTTCGCGATCTTGTCTTCGTGCTTCGGCGCGGGCCACAGGCCTTCCGAGCGGTACAGCATGATCAGCACCATGGCGAGGCCGTACAGCAGCTGACGGATCACTTCGGTATCGACGATCTCGTGGCCGAACACGGCGTTTTGCAGCGGGCCCATCGTCGAACGCAGGAATTCGGGGAACACGGCGAGCAGCACGGCGCCGAGAATCACGCCCGGGATATGACCCATGCCGCCCAGCACCACGCAGGCGAGCACCACGACCGATTCCCAGAAGGTGAACGACTCGGGCGACACGAAGCCCTGGAACGCACCGAACATCGCGCCGGAGAGGCCGCCGAACGACGCGCCCATGGCAAATGCAAGCAGCTTCACGTTACGCGTGTTGATACCCATCGCCTTGGCGGCGATCTCGTCTTCGCGGATCGCAGCCCATGCACGGCCGATGCGCGAGTGCTGCAAACGCGTACACACCCAGATCACGAGCAGCGCGCACAGCACGAACAGGTAGTAGTACATGTACACGGACGGGAACGAGAAGCCGAGGAACGTGTGCGTCTGCGAGAGGTTGAAGCCTGCGACCGTCACCGGGTCGATGCCGGTGATGCCCTTCGGGCCGTTGGTGATGTTCACCGGACGGTCGAGGTTATTCATGAAGATCCGCACGATTTCCCCGAAGCCGAGGGTCACGATGGCGAGATAGTCGCCACGCAGACGCAGCGTCGGCGCACCGAGCAGGATGCCGAACGTCGCGGCAAGCGCCATCGCGATGGGCACGATGATCCAGATCGGAAAGTGCAGGCCGGCCGGCGCGAGATGCGCGATCCAGTCGAACTGCGACGTGAGGTGCGGCGACGAGAGCAGCGCCGCGGTGTACGCGCCCACGGCGTAGAACGCGATGTAGCCGAGGTCCAGTAGACCCGCGAAGCCCACCACCACGTTCAGGCCCAGCGCGAGCATCACGTACAGCATCGCGAAGTCGAGCACACGCACCCAGTAGTTGCCGCCCGCGGCGCCAATGATCATCGGCGCGGCGATCACGAATATCGCGGTGATGACGCCGACCACCAGCGTCTTCGTCACGTTCTTCTCGGGGATGAGCGTCGTGGACGGCTCGATCGGTTGAATTGAAGTCATTTGTTTCTCTCCTCAGAACCCGGATCAGGCACGATCCGCAACACGCTCGCCGAGGAGACCCGACGGACGGAACACGAGCACCACGATCAGCACGACGAACGCGAACACGTCCTGATAATTGCTGCCGAACACCCCACCGGTCAGATTGCCGATGTAGCCGGCACCCAGCTGCTCGATGAGACCCAGCACCACGCCGCCAACCATGGCACCAGTCAGGTTGCCGATACCGCCCAGCACAGCGGCGGTGAAGGCCTTCATGCCAGGAATGAAGCCCATGTAGAAGTGCGCATTGCCGTACTCGGACGCGATCATCACGCCGGCCAGAGCGGCGAGCGCCGAGCCGATCATGAAGGTGGCCGAAATCACGAAGTTCGGATTCACGCCCATCAGGCTCGCGACGCCCGGGTTCTCCGCGATGGCGCGCATCGCACGCCCCAGCTTCGTCTTGTGCACGAGCAGCAGCAGACCGGCCATCACGAGGAACGCAACCACGATGATCACGATTTCAGTCATCGAGATCACGGCGCCCGGCGCGGTGTCCGTGGCCTTGATCACGTTGATCGGATCGGTGGGGAGCAGTTGGGGGAAAGCGAGGGGATTGCGCGACCAGATCATCATCGCGAGAGTCTGCAGAAGAATCGACACGCCGATTGCGGTAATCAGCGGAGCCAGCCGCGGCGCACGTCGCAGTGGCCGGTAGGCCACGCGCTCGATGGTGTAACCCACCACCGCGCACACGACCGCCGCAATGGCGAGCGCAATGATGAGGGTGGGCACGTTGCCGAGACCGGGAAAGTGATTCTGCAGCACGCCGATCGCCGACAGCGCGACCATCGCTCCCACCATCAGTACGTCGCCGTGAGCGAAGTTGATGATGCCCAGAATCCCGTAAACCATCGTGTAGCCCAGTGCGATGATGGCGTAGACGCTACCAAGCACCAGTCCGTTCAGGATCTGCTGGATGAAAATATCCATTTAATACTCCTTAGCCCGTGCGACCGGATTCGCGATCTTCATGCGCCGGTGGGGCGATGGGTCACGGAACCGCAACTGCACTCTCGGGTACTGATAAAAAAACCGGTCGAGGCCAATCCGCCACCGGCACACGCGTTGCCGGCAACAGCGATCCGCGACCGGCGGATGCAAAAACGGCACCGTCCGATGGTTCGGTGCCGTCGGTTCAACAAATCCTTTACAGCTTCGCGACTTCGAGCACGGCCTGAGCCCTGTTCTTGAAGTCATCGAGCGCGAACACGCTTTCGCTTGCCTGCGCACCGCCATTCGCAGGCAGTGCAGCCAAGGGCACAGCAGCGCCCGCGGCCATCCGCTTCCCGGTTGCGCCCGTCTTGCGCGACATCGCCGTGTCGCGCGCAACGCTGCAGGTATTCCTGAGGATGGCCCGCTCTGCGGGCGCGGCATCGTTCGCTGCCAGACGCACCGCCTGCAATTGGGGCAAGGCCGTGCGAGAGGACGAAGTCACAGCAACATGTATGCCATTCGACAAACGCACCGCGACGAAGCGTGCATTCCGAACGAGCCGATCCCCGGGGCCACCGATCCTGATGTCGCATGCACGAACGCGCTGAATCGCCATGTGCGCACTGCTTTCGTTATCCGGGCCTTCATTCACGCCACCGCAAGCCGACGCTGCTGCACGGTCCGCTGTGGCGATGGTCATTCCAGCTGTCATTCCGTCTACCGGTGCTGCGGTCGCGCTTGTTGCGCGCTTGCCCGCCCCGTCGTCGCTATTGCTACTGTCCGCTCCCAACGTCACGACCGCAGCCGCGATGGACACGGCGTAAGTCAACTCGACTCGCATCAAACAGGTCTCCTGCGCCTTGCAAAATCCGTTGTCTACAGACCGCCAGGCCTTCAGAACGCGCGCATTGTAACTCCAATTAAGCAGTGGGCAATATTCTGATCCCGCAGGGTTTTCCTGCATTGCAACCACTTTTTGAGACTTATACCGCCGATGTGTCGCAACCCGGTTGCGACACATCGCTTCACATCAGTTGCGCCATCTTTTGGGTCTTTTGGCATCAATCGTTGCGAGCCGGCTCCCGCTGCGCCTTGCACAGCGGAGATCGCCCGAAAGAAGAGCATCCACGAGCCATGTCGCCGCATATGCACCACAATGAAGCGCGGGGCGTTACGCCACGCTGAACGTCGGCAATTTATAAGGGACGCATCGAATAAAAGGCAGCGGGTCGCCTTGCTGCGAAACCACAAGCGGCCGCCGGTGATACCCGGCGCACTCGCGTTTTGCAGTGATATGGCACCTATTTAATGTCCACTCTCATCGTTGGGCGCCGCAAATGAAAAAAGCGCGCCGATGAGGCGCGCTTCCTGGTTCGCGGGGCGGGCCCATGACGGACCGCCCTTCTATCTTTAAGTGGGGATGACTCGGGTCACGCGGGCAACCCAAGGCCTCGCGGCAAGGGAAAAGCTATGCTCTCCTCGATTCCGTCGAGCGCGCGAACGTTATTCACGCCCAGCTGGTTCAACCGCCGGATCACCGCCTGCGCCAGCGCCTCCGGCGCCGACGCGCCGGCCGTGAGGCCAATGCGGCGCTTACCCACAAGCCAGGCCGGATCGATCTGATCCGGCGAATCCACCATGTACGCCGGCACGCCGCGCTTCTCGGCTACCTCGCGCAACCGATTCGAATTCGAGCTATTGGGACTGCCCACCACGATCACGACGTCGCATTGGGGCGCCATGAATTTCACCGCGTCCTGACGGTTCTGCGTGGCATAGCAGATGTCCTGCTTTTTCGGCTCTCGAATGCCCGGGTACTTCGCCTTGAGCGCCGAGATGATCTCGGCAGCGTCGTCCACGGAAAGCGTGGTTTGCGTCACGAAAGCGATCCGGCTGGCGTCGGACAACTGAAGCGCCTTCACGTCTTCGATGTCCTCGACGAGATACATGCCTGCGCCGACCTGACCCATCGTACCTTCTACCTCAGGGTGCCCCTTGTGGCCGATCATTACCACGTCGAGACCTTCCTGGCGCATCTTCGCCACTTCGATGTGCACCTTCGTCACGAGCGGGCACGTGGCGTCGTAGACGCGCAAGCCGCGCTCCTCAGCCTCCGCACGCACCGCCTTCGACACCCCGTGGGCACTAAAGATCACCGTGTTGCCGGCCGGCACTTCCTCGAGCTGTTCGACGAAGATCGCGCCCTTCTTGCGCAGATCTTCGACGACGTAGGCGTTGTGAACGATCTCGTGGCGCACGTAGATGGGCGCACCGTGAATCTGGATTGCACGCTCGACGATCTCGATCGCGCGATCGACGCCCGCGCAGAACCCTCTTGGCTGGGCCAGCAGGATTTCGGCGTCGGTCAGGGTCGTGTCCGTGGTGCTCATGTATTTACAGGATTCCGATGATTTTGACTTCAAACGCCACCGCCGCGCCGGCGAGGGGGTGATTGAAGTCGAACAGCGCGGAGGTTTCGCCAACCTCCTTCAGCACGCCCGCGTAGCGGCCGCCGTCGGGCGCGTTGAATTCGACGAGATCGCCGGGAGAAAAATCCTCACCAATCATGCCGTTTTCGCGCAGCGTGCCCAACGACACGCGCTGCACCAGATCGGGATTGCGCTGACCGAATGCCTGGCCGGCTGGTAGCTGAAAGGTCGAGTGGTGGCCCACCTTCAGTCCCAGCAAAATGTCTTCCAGCGGCGGCGCAATCTGCCCGGCGCCGATGAGCAGCGTGGCAGGACGGTCCACGAATGTATTGACGATGTCGGCACCATCGGCAAGCGAAAGCCGGTAGTGAAGCGTGACATGGGAACCGGGTTTCACTTCGGAAATGTCGATGATGCTCATGCGGTCTCGTTCGGTCTGAGCGCGCGGCGCGCGCCGGGGCGTGCGTGCGCGGGAGGGGAAAGCGCGTGCCGCGCCGCCTGCAAAGGCTCTATTGTAAGCCACATATCCGGCCCGAGTCGCGCGCGACCGGGCGCCCGGTGTCGGTCGCCCGCGGTGTGCCGCAGACGCCCGGCTGCCGTTGTCCGATCAAGGAGTCGAGGTATGCAAGAAGTCGCCTGCTGGTTGCCGGAATCCGAACACCTCACGGTGCGCGACGAACCGACGCAGGGTACGGGAGTGGCGTATCCCGCCCCGCGCGGGCGCTCGCGCGACATGCCGCGCGAGCGCCTGCGTGAAGCCGGGCCGGCCGCGCTTTCCGACCTGGAACTCGTCGCGCTCGTGCTTGGCACGGGCCTGCCCGGCCATAACGTATTCGTCGTGGCGGAATCGCTGCTCAGCCGCTTCGGTTCGCTGCGGGCGATGCTCGACGCGCAGCCGGAAGAATTTCTCGGCCTGCGCGGCATCGGGCCGGCCAAGGCATCGCAGTTGCAGGCCATCACCGAACTGGCGCGCCGCGCGCTCGCGGAAAAACTGCAGGAACGTCCGCTCATCGACTCGCCCGGCGCCGTGGAAGACTACCTGCGCCTCATGATCGGCGCGCGGCCCTTCGAGATGTTCGTGTGCCTCTTCCTGGACGTGCGGCACCGCCTGATCCGCTTTGAGGAGTGCACGCGCGGCACGCTTACGCGCATGGCGGTTTATCCCCGTGAAATTGCGCGGCGCGCCCTGGTCCTCAATGCCGCAAACCTGATCGTGGCGCATAATCACCCCTCCGGAGCGGTCCATCCCAGTGCCAGCGACCGGCGGCTCACTCGTGTGCTGCGCGACACGCTTACGTTGATCGACGTCCAGCTGATCGACCATCTCGTGATCGGTCGCAGCGAAACGTTCTCCTTCGCGCGAGCCGGCTGGGATTGAATGGCAACACGGGAGGCCGGCAAACCGGCGTAGGAGACGTGCTGGCGGCCTTTCACGGCCTCGTCTGACGAACTGCAAATCGCATTTGATTTTTCGCAGTTTTTTCTGCTAGAATCGCGGTTTGCCTCATTCCAACCCTGTTCCGAAGCCCGTCAACGGGTTTCCAGGAAAGTAAGCGGCCTCTTTCGCTCCATACGCGAAAAACGGCATCGCTGCCCCGGGAAACTTCAGCGGCGTTCGAACTCAGAATTTAAGCGTATTAGGAGTGCTCTCATGGCACGCGTATGCCAAGTAACTGGGAAAGCGCCGATGAGCGGCAACAACGTTTCCCACGCAAACAACAAGACGAAGCGCCGCTTCCTCCCGAACCTGCAAAGCCGCCGTTTCTGGGTTGAAAGCGAAAACCGTTGGGTGCGCCTGCGCGTTTCGAACGCCGGCCTGCGCCTGATCGACAAGAACGGCATCGACTCCGTGCTCGCCGACCTGCGCGCACGTGGTGAAGTGTAAGGAGTAAATCATGGCAAAGGGCGCGCGCGACAAGATCAAGCTGGAGTCCACGGCTGGCACCGGTCACTTCTACACGACCACGAAGAACAAGCGAAACATGCCGGAAAAGATGGAGATCAAGAAGTTCGATCCCGTCGTCCGCAAGCATGTGACGTACAAGGAAACCAAGATCAAATAAGGTCTGGTTTCGAGCCTGAAGACGAGGAAAAGCCCCGCTAACCTGCGGGGCTTTTCCTTTATGGGCGCCCGGATTCGCACGGCGCTTCCTGTCCGCTGCTCCTTGGCCTGCCGGCTGGTTTTCCCACTTTCCGTCAACAGGGTATGCTTGCTGACTTACCGGTGCATGATGACGGCGCGCGAGCGGCCCATGCGCCGCGGTAACAGCACAACAGATGGAGAAGCGGGACATGAACTTCGATGTGGCGATTGTCGGCAGCGGCCTCGCGGGCCTGACCGTCGCGCTCAATCTTGCAGACACGCGGCGAGTCGCGGTCATCGCCAAGCGCTCGATGATCGAAGGCGCGAGCGACTGGGCGCAAGGCGGCATCGCCGCCGTGCTGGATTCGGCGGACAGCGTCGAGAACCACGTAGGCGACACGTTGGTAGCCGGCGCAGGACTCTGCGACGAAGCTGCCACGCGATACATCGTCGAACACGGTCGCTCGGCGATCGAATGGCTGATCGCGCAAGGCGTGCCCTTCACCCGGGACGACGCCGCCGAACTTGGCTTTCACCTCACGCGTGAAGGCGGCCACAGCCATCGGCGCATCATTCACGCGGCGGATGCCACGGGCCACGCCGTTGTCGCCACGCTCAGCGAACTCGTGCGGCGGCACCCCAACATCACCCTGCTCGAAGATCACCACGCGATCGACGTCATCACGTCCGACCGCCTCGGCCTACCCGGCCGCCGGTGTCACGGCTTGTACGCACTGGACGTGAACACGGGTCGCACCGTCACCGTCGAAGCACCGCACACGGTGCTCGCCACCGGTGGTGCCGGCAAGGTTTATCTGTACACGACGAACCCCGATACCGCGACGGGCGACGGCATTGCCATGGCCTGGCGTGCCGGGTGCCGTGTGGCGAACATGGAGTTCATCCAGTTCCATCCCACATGCCTGTTCCATCCTTACGCGAAGTCGTTCCTGATCTCCGAAGCGGTACGCGGCGAAGGCGGCCTGCTGAAGCTGCCGGACGGCACGCGTTTCATGCCGGCTCACGACGAGCGCGCCGAACTCGCCCCCCGCGACATCGTGGCGCGCGCCATCGACTTCGAGATCAAGAAGCGCGGCATCGATTGCGTTTATCTCGACATCAGCCACCAGCCCGCCGAATTCCTGCGCGAGCACTTTCCCACCATCCTCGCGCGTTGCCTCGAATTCGGCATCGACATCACGAAGCAGCCTATTCCGGTTGTGCCTGCGGCCCACTACACGTGCGGCGGCGTTGTTACGGACCTCGCGGGGCGCACCGATCTGGCCGGGCTCTACGCGGTCGGCGAAACGTCGTGCACGGGCTTGCACGGCGCGAACCGGCTGGCCAGCAATTCACTGCTCGAGTGCCTAGTGATCGGCCGCGCAGCGGCGGCCGCCATCTGCGAGGAGGGCTTCGGCGCCATGGCACATGCGCCGCTGCCGGATTGGGACGAAAGCCGCGTATCGGACGCGGACGAGGAAGTGGTGGTCGCGCACAACTGGGACGAACTGCGTCGGCTGATGTGGAACTACGTGGGCATCGTGCGCACCGACAAGCGGCTCACGCGCGCGAAGCACCGCATCGAACTGCTGCGCGACGAGATCCACGAGTACTACGCGAACTTCAAGGTGAGCCGCGATTTGCTGGAACTACGCAATCTGGTGGATGTGGCATCGTTGATCGTGGACAGCGCACGTTCGCGGCGCGAAAGCCGGGGGCTGCACTACAGCCGCGACTGGCCCGCCGCGTTGCCCAAAGCGCTGCCGACGGTGCTGTCGCCGGAGCGGGTGCGCAATCGCGCAGCGTAGCTTTCGGGATTTCCCGCTCGCTGACGAGACGGCGCGGCACATGCTGCCGCGCCGCGTCGGCTCAGACGATCCGCATGGAGTAGTCGGTGGCGCGCAGGTCTTTCGTGAGCGCGCCGATGGACACGCGGTCCACGCCCGTTTCGGCGATCGTGCGCACCGTGTCGAAGTTCACGCCGCCCGACACCTCGAGCACCGCCCGTCCGGCCGTGATGCGCACCGCTTCGCGCATTGCGTCGAACGAAAAGTTGTCCAGCAGAATGGAAATGGCGCCGTGCGCAAGCGCCGTTTCCAGCTGCTCCAACGTTTCCACTTCGATCTGGATCGACACGCCGGACTGCAATGCATGAGCGGCATCCATTGCCGCGCCCACGCCGCCCGCCGCGGCGATGTGGTTTTCCTTGATCAGGATGCCGTCGTATAGCGCAAGCCGCTGGTTCGCCCCACCGCCCACGCGCACCGCGTATTTTTGCGCGAGCCGCAAACCAGGCAGCGTCTTGCGCGTATCGAGAATGCTGGTGCGCGTGTGAGCGATTGCGTCGACGTACCGCCGCGTCACCGTCGCCACGCCCGACAGCAACTGCAAGAAATTGAGCGCGTTGCGCTCCGCCGTGAGCAGCGCGCGCGCGGGGCCGCGCATCCTGCACACCACCGAATCGGCGGCCATCCGATCGCCTTCGCGGTAGTGCCAGCGCACTTCGATGCGTGCATCGACGCTCGCCATCACCTTGCCGAACCACAGCACGCCGCAAAGAACCGCATCTTCGCGGACGACGATGCGCGCCTCGCGCATGCTGTCTGCCGGCACGAGCCGCCCTGTCACGTCGCCCGTGCCGACGTCTTCCGCCAGCGCATCGGCCACATTGCGCGCGAGCGCCGCATCGAACGCATCGCCGTATTGCGCACGGATGGCCGGATAGAGCGGCGAGACGGCATCCACGCCAATCAATTCGAGTGCGCCCATCAAGCGGCCCCCACGTTGGAGAAGAGCGACGCGTCGCGGGCGAGGTCACCGCTCGCCTGCACGCGTGTCTTGTGACGCGCGGCGAAATCGAGCATGCGATCGATAGGCAGCTTCGCCCGGCCGGCGATGGATGGGTCCACGAAGATTTCGTTATGGCCGCGCTCCAGCACCTCGGCCAGATTCGCAAGGCCGTTCATCGCCATCCACGGGCAATGCGCACAGCTCTTGCAAGTGGCGCTGTTGCCCGCTGTGGGCGCCTCGATGAACGTCTTGCCTGGCGCGGCAAGACGCATCTTGTGCAGGATGCCGAGGTCCGTCGCCACGATGAAGTGCGTCGCGTCGAGCTTGCGCGCCGCGTCGATCAGTTGTGTGGTCGAGCCCACCACATCGGCCAAGGCGACGACGCTTGCCGGCGATTCCGGGTGCACCAGCACCTTCGCGTCCGGATATTGCCCGCGCAGCAGATCGAGTTCGATGCCCTTGAATTCGTCGTGAACGAGGCACGAGCCCTGCCACAGCAGCATGTCCGCACCCGTCTTCTTCTGGATGTAGCTGCCCAGATGGCGGTCCGGCGCCCAGATCAGTTTTTCGCCGCGTGCGTGCAGGTCAGCCACGATCTCCAGCCCGATCGACGACGTCACCATCCAGTCCGCACGCGCCTTCACGGCCGCACTCGTGTTTGCGTACACGACCACGGTGCGGTCCGGGTGCGCGTCGCAAAACGCCGAGAATTCGTCCACGGGGCAACCGAGATCCAGCGAACAGGTCGCATCGAGATCAGGCATCAGCACGCGCTTGCCGGGGCTCAGAATCTTCGCCGTTTCGCCCATGAATCGCACGCCCGCCACAACCAGCGTGTCGGCGTCATGGTCGCGACCGAAGCGCGCCATCTCGAGCGAATCGGCCACGCAGCCGCCCGTCTCGTCGGCAAGCTCCTGCAACTCTGCGTCCACGTAGTAGTGCGCAACGAGCACCGCCTTTTCGCGCGCGAGCAGCGTGCGGATGCGCGCCTTCAGCTCGGCCTTCTCCGCCGCCGACGGCGCGTCCGGCAACCTCGCCCAGGCTTGCCCGACGCTGCACACCCCGCCCTGCGGGCGGTCGTACTCGACGCTCCTGATTGGCTGACTCATGATCTCCTCTGCCCTGCCGATGCCGCCTGCACGATCAGGCTTTACGAAAGCCGATATGAGGCCGGCGGCCCAAAAAGCAAAACCCCGCCAACGCGGGGTTTTGTGACGTCTTCAAATTTTAATGGATTTTGGATTTTCTGCTCAGGCGTACCGGCGCAGACGCATCGCGAATTCCTGGAGCGCCTTGATGCCGCTTTGCTCGGCACGATGGCACCAGTCCTGGAGTTGCGCGAGCAGCTGTTCGCGCGAAGCGTTGGAGCGCTCCCAGATCGCTGCCAGCTCGTTACGCAGTTCGATGAACGTGCGCAGCTTCTGGCTGTTCGCGAAGATCTGCGGCAACTGACGGCGCTGCGGCTCGTTGAGGCCCGCCTCGTCCTTGTGGAACCATTTGCGCGCGCTACGCATGAGTTGATACTTCTCGCGCGCGCCCATTTCCTTGAGGTGCGCGAGCTCCTGGCGATACGCACGCTTGACGGTCTTGGCGTAGCGCGCCATCACTTCATACCGGTTGGAAAGCACGGCCTGAAGCGTGTCCTGGTCGAGCACCATCTTGCCCTTCGCGAGGCGCGGCGTAGGCGCCACCTTCTTGACCTTCGCGAGACCCACCGCCGACATCAGACGGATATACATCCAGCCGATATCGAACTCGAACCACTTGCTCGACAGCTTCGCGGAAGTCGCGAACGTGTGGTGGTTGTTGTGCAGTTCCTCGCCGCCGATGATGATGCCGATCGGGAAGATGTTGGTGCTGGCATCGGCCGAATTGAAGTTGCGGTAGCCCCAGAAGTGCGCGAGCCCGTTGACGACACCGGCCGCCCAGAACGGAATCCACACCATCTGCACGGCCCACACGCTGAGCCCGACCACGCCGAACAGCGCGACGTCGATCACCATCATCAGGCTCACGCCGAGAATCGGATAGCGCGTGTAAATGTTGCGCTCGATCCAGTCGTTCGGCGTGCCGTGGCTGAAGCGGCGCATGGTCTCTTCGTTCTTCGCTTCAGCGCGATAGAGTTCGGCGCCTTCGAGCAGCACCTTCCAGATGCCGCGCGTCTGCGGGCTGTGCGGGTCTTCTTCGGTTTCGCACTTGGCGTGGTGCTTGCGATGGATCGCCGCCCATTGGCCAGTGAGCATGCCCGTGGTCATCCACAACCAGAGACGGAAGAAATGCGCTGCGGCGGGATGCAGATCAAGCGCGCGATGCGCCTGACAGCGATGCAGGTAAACCGTTACGCCGACGATCGTGACGTGCGTCACCGCGAGCGTGAAAAGCAGGATTTGCCACCACGAAAAGTGCAGCAGTCCGTGGGCCAGAAAATCGAGCAAGGAATTCAACAAGGCACTCTACCTGTGAAACGAAAACGGAGGAAACGGCCCGGGGAGGGTACAGCGTAGCTGTCAAGGAAGTGAAAGCATCAACCGGGTAGCCGCATTCTACTCGAAGCGCTCCAAGTGTTTGTAACAAAGGAGGTTTTTTTGTACGCAGACAACGCGGACAACCTTACTGCGGGGACAGAACACAAGCCGCAACGCCGCTCGACAGCGAGCCCCACGGTCGAGGCAACTCCCCTCCCGAACCAAGTATGAGTGTGGGATTGCAAAGCCCGTGCCGCGCCCGTCCCAAGCCGCAAGCTTCCATGTCGCCGCAGCGTAGCGCGCCGCCCGAACCCGTTCGCAGTCGCGCTTAGGGCGCCGCCGCGGCGGCTCCGTCGGCGACCGTACGGTCCGTGACGGCCGCGACTTGCGACACTATGTCGCTGCCCGCGCCGCCCACGATGCGCACCTCGCACTGGGCGTACGGAATCGAAATGCCGTTCTGCTCGAAGAGGCGCCAGATGTTGAGGTTCACGGCCGAGCGCACGGCCGCGGTGCCGTCGGCGGCATCCTCGATCCAGAAGCCGAGCTCCAGATTGATGCCGTCCGCACCGAAGCCCGTGAGGTAAGCGGCCGGAGCCGGGTCGTCGAGCACGCGCGGCACGCCGCGGGTCGCCTCCACGAGCAGCGCCATTGCGCGTTCAATGTCCGCCGTGTAGGCCACCTGCACGGGCAGCGCCGCCCGGCCGCGCGTGAGGAACGACGACTGGTTCTGCACGACGTCGGTAATCAGTTTTTCGTTGGGCACCAGCGTTTCGGTACCGTCGAGACCGCGCACGACGGTGTAACGCGTGCGGATCTGCGCGACGCGGCCCTGCAGCCCGCCCACCGTGATCGCGTCGCCGATGCGCAGCGACCGGTCGATCAAGATGATGAAGCCCGACACGTAGTTGCTCGCGATCTTCTGCAAGCCGAAGCCGAGCCCCACGCCGAGGGCGCCGCTGAATACACCGAGCACCGTGACGTCGATGCCCACGAGCGACAGGCTCATGAGCACCGCCGCCAGCATGAGGAGCGCACGCCCCACGCGCGAGAGCACCACCTTGAGATTCGCGTCGAGCGTCGTGGACCGCATCAGCCGGTCTTCCAGCGCCGCGCCCGCCCAGACGGCCACGATCATCGTTACCGTGACCCACAGCAAGCCTGTGCCTAACGAGAGCAGCGTGAGATGCACGTTGCCGACGCGAAAGCGCACGCCGCTCATCCACGTCATTACGTCGTCCTGCACTCCCATCACGGTGAGCACCATGCCCACCCACACGACGAGCGACACGACTTTCTCGACGATGCCGAGCCACACGTGCGTCTCGCCGTCGCGTCCAAACACGCGCCGCGCAACGAAGAACGCGATGTAGATGAGCCCGATGCCGAACAGCGGCACAAGTGCGAGGTCGAGCAGCCCGGTATGGATAAACTGGCTCGCGACAGCCGAAGTCACCCACACCACCGCGGCGCCCACGAGCGGAAAGAACGCCCGGTTCAAACTTTCGGCGCCGAAGCGCAGCGACTCGTAGCGCGTCTGGCGGCGCAGGTCGAGCGCGTGCCGCAATGCCCGCGCCACGAACCAGGCCACGACGAGCGCCGCAAGCAGCAGCCCGGCCTGCCAGAGGATGACCGGCTGCCCGTAGTCGCGGACCACGTCGCCGAGCATGTGGGAAAACAAACGGTTCTGCATAGTCTGTCTGCTCGCTGCGCCGCTCCGGGACTCCAACGGAGCGGCAATCGCGCTTACTGTTGCGCAGCCGCCGGGTCTGCCGCCGCCCCACCCACTGCACCGCGGCGCTCCAGCACCGCCGCGAAGAAGCCGTCGGTGCCGTGCCGGTGAGGCCACAGCGAAAGGTAGTCGCCCGTGTCCAGTTCGATGCGCTGCTCTGCCAGCACGTCCTTCGCGCTCACCAGCGCGAAGTCGGGATGCTCGGCGAGGAACTGCGTGACGATGGCCTCGTTTTCCGCCTCGAGCAGGCTGCACGTCGCGTAGACGAGCCGGCCGCCCTTCTTCACGAGGCGCGCCGCGCTGGCGAGAATCGACGCCTGCTTCGGCGTGAGTTCCTCCACCGACTCCGGCGTCTGCCGCCACTTCAGATCGGGATTGCGGCGCAACGTGCCGAGCCCGCTGCACGGCGCGTCCACCAGCACGCGATCGATCTTGCCCGCGAGGCGCTTGATCTTCGCGTCGTGTTCGCTGTCGATCAGCACCGGATTCACGTTCGACAAACCGCTGCGCGCAAGGCGGGGCTTGAGCTTGGCGAGCCGGCGCTCCGACACGTCGAAGGCATACAGACGCCCCGACGAGCGCATCGCCGCGCCGAGCGCCAGCGTCTTGCCGCCGGCGCCCGCGCAAAAGTCGACGATCATCTCGCCGCGCCGCGGCGCGACGAGCGAGCACAGCAACTGGCTGCCTTCGTCCTGCACTTCGATCCAGCCGTTCTGGAAAGCATCGAGCTTCGTGAGCGCCGGCTTGCCCGTCACGCGCACGCCGAACGGCGCGAACGGCGTGGCGCCGGCCTCGATGCCGGCCGAGGCGAGCGCCGCGATCACCTGGTCGCGCGTCGCCTTCATCACGTTGGCGCGCAGATCGAGCGGCGCCGGGTAGTTGAGTGCGGCGGCGAGCTGAGCGAGCTCGGCAGCGTCGAAGCGGCTTTCCAGCGACTTCACGATCCACTCGGGCAGGTTCATCTGCACCCGCAGCGGCAAGCTGGCCGGATCGACCTTCGCCACACGCTCGAGCCACTGCGCTTCGTCATCCGACACGAACGGCCGCACCGCCGAGCGTCCCACGGTCTGCATCAGACCCAGCAGCGCGAGCCGCCGCGCCGGGTTGCCCGTGCCGCTTTCGGCCAGGTTGGCGAACTCCATGCGCCGTCGCAAAACCGCGAACACCGCCTCGGCGATGATGCCGCGTTCGGCATGCCCGAGCTTCGGATGCGCACGGAAGAAGCGGCTCGTCACCGCATCGGCAGGACCGGCGAATTTGAGCACTTCGGCCAGCAGCGTTTCGATCTGTCCGATCAGGAAACCATGGAGCCTCATGTGCCCTCCCCGGTGATGGATTGTGTATCGACCGGCGCAGCGGCGGCTTCGTCGGCAAAGAACCACTGCGGCTCGGGCGGCGTGACGGTGACGCGCAGGCCATCGAGCGCAAGACGCCCTTCGACGAACCAGCGCACGGCGCGCGGATAAATCACATGCTCGGCTTCGAGCACGCGTGCGGCGAGTGCCGCGGGGTCGTCGCCCGTGCGGACCGGCACGACGGCCTGGGCGACGATGGGCCCATGATCGAGCTGCGAGGTGACGAAATGCACCGACGCGCCATGCACGCGCACGCCGGCGTCGAGCGCCTGCTGGTGGGTCTTCAACCCCGGAAAGCTGGGCAACAGCGAAGGATGAACGTTGAGCATGCGGCCCGCGTAGCGATCGACGAAACCGGCGGTAAGCACGCGCATGAAGCCGGCGAGCACGACGAGGTCAGGCGCAAAGCTGTCGATTTCACGCGCCAGCGCGGCATCGAACGACTCGCGGTCGGGGAACTGGCGATGGTCGACCACCGCGGTGGCGATGCCGTGCGCCGCCGCGAATGCGAGGCCGGCGGCGTCCGGGCGGTTGGCAATCACGGCGGCGACACGCGCCGGCCACGCTTCACGCGAGGAGGCACGCACGATGGCCTCCATGTTGCTGCCCCGCCCTGAAATCAGGATCACGAGATTTTTCATCCGGGGATTTTATCATCCGGGCCAACCAAAAACCGTGCCACGGCGGCGGGAGCGGCCCCGAGCGTTTATAATCTCCTGTTTCGTCGTGCGGCCCTGCGGCCGTCACGCTCGCCCTCGTCCGTTCGCACGCTAACTGCCTGCCCGCTATCGTGAGAGTCTTCCGCGGTCTTCCCAATGCCGAGAGCCGCGCGCCCTGCGCACTCACCATCGGCAATTTCGACGGTGTCCACCGCGGACATCAGGAACTGCTCGCGCGTGCGCGCGCCGCGGCCGACGCGCGCGGCCTGCCGGTCTGCGTGATGACCTTCGAGCCGCATCCCCGCGAATTCTTCAACCCTGCGGGCGCTCCGCCGCGCATCGCCATGCTGCGCGACAAACTCGAGGCGCTGCGCACGAACGGCGTGGACCGCGTCGTCGTCGAGCACTTCAACCACACGTTTGCAAGCCAGTCGCCAGACGCCTTCGTGGAACGCATCATCGTGAGCGGCCTGCACGCGCGGTGGGTCATGATCGGCGACGACTTCCGTTACGGCGCAAAGCGCGCCGGCGACTTCGTCTCGCTCAAGGCCGCCGGCAACCGCTACGGCTTCGAAGTGGAGCAGATGCCCACCATCGCGGATCCGTCCGGTGCGCGCATTTCGAGCTCCGGCGTGCGCGCCGCGCTCGTGGCCGGCGACCTCGACGCGGCCCGTGCGGCGCTAGGCCGGCCGTACGTGATCAGCGGGCACGTCGTGCACGGACTCAAGCTGGGCCGTGACCTCGGCTTCCCGACGCTGAACCTGCCCATCGCGCACAAGCGGCCCGCGCTCGCCGGGATCTTCGTCGTGCGCGTGCACGGCATCGAAGACGAACCGCTGCCCGGCGTGGCGAGCCTCGGCCTGCGGCCCACCGTCGACGACTCGGGGCGCGTGCTGCTCGAAGTGCATCTGCTCGACTGGCATGGCGACGCCTACGGCAAGCTCGTGCGCGTCGAATTCCTGAAGAAGCTGCGCGACGAGGAAAAGTACGTCGACCTCGAAACGCTGACCGCGGCCATTGCACGCGACGTCGTCCATGCGCGCGAATGGTTCGCCGCAGCGGGCGCCGACGCTCCGGGTAGCCGCGCCACCGGCTTCGCCACATCGGCCACCGACCGAATTAGATGATTGCGGCGTGAGCCGGGCTCGCACACGCCACCCGGCTCACGCCGGCCTGTGCCGCCCGTCGCGTTGCGCCCCATGCTCGCACCGGCCGGTCGCAGGCGCGTGACGGACCATCGTCCTGTTGTCCGCGCCCGACCAGCCACCGAACACCACGCGTCACCCGAATTCACCGTGATCTGACCATGAGCGACAAGAAATCCAGTTCCAAAGCCGAGGCGAAATACCCGGTCAACCTGCTCGACACGCCGTTCCCCATGCGCGGCGACCTGCCCAAGCGCGAACCGCAGTGGGTCAAGGAATGGCAGGAGCGGAAGATCTACGAAAAGATCCGCGCCGCAAGCAAAGGCCGCAAGAAGTTCATCCTGCACGACGGCCCGCCCTACGCGAACGGCGACATTCACCTCGGCCACGCGGTGAATAAGATCCTCAAGGACATGATCGTCAAGGCACGCAACCTCGCGGGCTATGACGCCGTGTACGTGCCGGGCTGGGACTGCCACGGCATGCCCATCGAAATCCAGATCGAAAAACAGTTCGGCAAGTCGCTGCCCGCCACCGAGGTCATGCAGAAGGCGCGCGAATACGCGGCCGGCCAGATCGAAACGCAGAAGAAGGGCTTCCGGCGTCTCGGCGTGCTGGGCGATTGGGACAACCCGTACAAGACCATGAACTTCGTGAACGAGGCGAACGAAATTCGCGCCCTCGCAAAGATCATGGAAAAGGGTTACGTGTTCCGCGGCCTCAAGCCGGTGAACTGGTGCTTCGACTGCGGCTCGGCGCTGGCGGAAGCGGAAGTCGAGTACAAGGACAAGACCGACCCGACCATCGACGTCGTCTTCCCGTTCGCCGAACCGGACAAGACGGCGCACGCATTCGGGCTCACGGCGCTGCCGCGCGCCGAAGGCGGCATCGTCATCTGGACCACGACGCCGTGGACCATTCCCGCGAACCAGGCGCTGAACCTGCATCCCGAGATCGTCTACGCGCTCGTCGATACGTCGCGCGGGCTGCTGATTTTTGCCGAGGAACGCGTCGAGGCGTGTCTCAAGGACTTCGGTCTGCAAGGCCGCACGCTCGCCACCGCGCCGGGCGCGAAGCTGGCCGGCCTGCGCTTTCATCATCCGCTCGCGTCGGCGCATCCGGGCTACCGGCGCACGGCGCCCGTCTATCTCGGCGACTACGTCACGACCGACACCGGCACCGGCATCGTCCACTCGTCGCCCGCCTATGGCGTGGAAGACTTCGTGTCGTGCAAGGCGCACGGCATGGCCGACTCCGACATCATCAACCCCGTGATGGGTGACGGCCGCTACATCGAGTCGCTGCCGCTCTTCGGCGGTCTGTCCATCTGGAGCGCGAACCCGAAGGTGGTGGAAGCGCTGCAGGCGGCGGGCACGCTCCTGCGCAGCGAAAAGTACACGCACAGCTACATGCACTGCTGGCGCCACAAGACGCCCATCATCTATCGCGCCACCTCGCAGTGGTTCGCGGGCATGGATGTCACGCCGAAGGGCGGTGGCAAGACGCTGCGCGAAACGGCGCTGGAAGGCATCGAGGCCACCGCGTTCTACCCGTCGTGGGGCAAGCAGCGCCTCTACGCGATGATCGCGAACCGGCCTGACTGGACGCTCTCGCGCCAGCGCCAATGGGGCGTGCCGATGGCGTTCTTCGTCCACAAGGAAACCGGCGAACTGCATCCGCGCACGCTGGAGCTGCTCGAGGCAGTGGCGAAGCGCGTGGAAGCGTCGGGCATCGAGGCGTGGCAGTCGCTCGATCCGCGCGAGCTGATCGGCGACGACGCGAATCTCTACGAAAAGAACCGCGACACGCTCGACGTGTGGTTCGACTCCGGCACGACGCACTGGCACGTCCTGCGCGGCTCGCACGCAAACGAGCTGCAATTCCCCGCCGACCTTTACCTGGAAGGCTCGGACCAGCATCGCGGCTGGTTCCACTCGTCGCTGCTCACGGCCTCGATGCTCGACGGCCGTCCGCCCTACGACGCGCTACTCACCCACGGCTTCACCGTGGACGGCGAAGGCCGCAAGATGAGCAAGTCGCTCGGCAACGGCGTGGACCCGCACGAGGTGGCCAATCGCCTCGGCGCAGAGATCATCCGCCTGTGGATCGCGTCGACGGACTACTCCGGCGAACTGGCAATCTCCGAGGAAATCCTGAAGCGCGTGACGGAAAGCTACCGGCGCATCCGCAACACGCTGCGCTTCCTGCTTGCCAACCTCTCGGACTTCGACTTCGGCAAGCACGCGCGGCCGGTCTCGGAATGGCTCGAGATCGACCGTTACGCCGTCGCGCTCACGGCCGGTTTGCAGGGCGACGTACTCGCGCACTACGACCGCTACGAATTCCACCCGGTGGTCGCGAAGCTGCTCACGTTCTGCTCCGAAGACATGGGCGGCTTCTACCTCGACGTGCTGAAGGACCGGCTCTACACGAGCGCGCCGGATTCGACCGCGCGCCGCGCCGCGCAGACGGCGCTCTATCACATCACGCACAGCCTGCTGCGCGTGATGGCGCCGTTCCTCTCGTTCACAGCGGAAGAAGCGTGGAAGGTGTTCCAGCCCAACAGCGAGACCATCTTCACCGAGACGTTCCACGCCTTCCCCGACGTGCCCGACGCCGCCATGCTGATCGAAAAGTGGACGCTGCTGCGTGCGGTGCGCGGCGACGTCACCAAGGCGCTGGAAGAAGCGCGCGTGGCGAACCTGATCGGCTCCTCGCTGCAGGCCGAAGTCGAGATTCGTGCGAGCGGTGCGCGCTACGACGCGCTCGCGAGCCTCGGCGACGACCTCAAGTTCGTGCTCATCACTTCGGCGGCCAATGTCGTGAAGGTGGAAAGCGAAGCAGACGAAGGCGTCGAGGTGATCACCTCGAAGTACCTCAAGTGCGAACGCTGCTGGCACTACCGCGCTGACGTGGGCGCGGACGCGGCGCATCCCACCCTGTGCGGCCGCTGCGTGGCGAACCTCTTCGGCAGCGGCGAAAAGAGGAGCGCGGCATAATGGCCAGAACCCTTTCGAAGCGTGCCGGTGGATCGCTGGCGCCGTGGCTGGGCGTGGCGCTGATCGTGATTCTCTGCGACCAGCTCACGAAGATCGCAATCGCAAAGGTGTTCGCCTACGGCGAAGGACGCGTGATAGCGCCGTTCTTCAACCTCGTGCTGGTGTACAACCGCGGCGCCGCGTTCAGCTTCCTCGCTGCGGCCGGAGGCTGGCAGCGCTGGGCGTTCACCGCGCTCGGCATCGTGGCGGCGCTCGTGATTTGCTATCTGCTCAAGCGCCACGCGGCGCAGCGGCTCTTCTGCACCGCACTTTCGCTGATTCTGGGCGGCGCGCTCGGCAACGTGATCGATCGGCTCGCCTATGGCCACGTAATCGACTTCCTCGATTTTCACGTGCGCGCATGGCACTGGCCGGCGTTCAACCTGGCTGACAGCGCAATCACGATCGGCGCCGCGCTGCTCGTGTTCGACGAATTGCGGCGCGTACGCGGTTCGCGCTAGGCGCACGCCGCTGAGCGTCTGAGAAACGAGGGGCGCCTGCGCCCCTGTGCAACGCCATGCCGGCGCACGCGCCGGCATGGCGTGAGTGTCGGAGACCTGCCTTGGCAACCGCTGAACTCGCTGGAAAACATCTCGTGCTCGGCATGACAGGCGGCATCGCCTGCTACAAGATCGCCGAGCTCACGCGCCTGCTGGTCAAGGCCGGCGCCACCGTGCAGGTGGTGATGACCGAGGCGGCCACGCAATTCATCACGCCCGTCACCATGCAGGCGCTCTCGGGCCGGCCGGTCTACACGAGCCAGTGGGACGCGCGCGTGCCGAACAACATGGCGCACATCGACCTGTCGCGCGAAGCGGACGCCATCGTAATCGCCCCGGCCTCGACCGATTTCCTCGCGAAGCTCGCGCACGGCATGGCCGATGACCTGCTCGCCACGCTCTGTGTGGCGCGCGAGTGTCCGCTGCTCGTCGTGCCCGCGATGAACCGGCAGATGTGGGCCAACCCGGCGACACAACGCAACGTCGCGCAACTGCGTGCGGATGGCGTCGAAACGCTCGGGCCGGATTCGGGTCCGCAGGCGTGCGGTGAAGTGGGCGATGGGCGCATGCTCGAACCCGAAGCCGTCTATGAGGCCATCGCCTCGTTCTTCGCGCCGAAGGTGCTGGCCGGACGTCGCGTGTTGCTCACCGCGGGCCCCACGTTCGAGCCTATCGATCCCGTGCGCGGCATCACCAACCGTTCGAGCGGCAAGATGGGCTTCGCGCTCGCGCGCGCCGCGCAACAGGCGGGCGCGGACGTGCATCTCGTCGCGGGTCCGGTCGCCCTCGATACGCCTTGGGGCGTCTTCCGCGAAGACGTGCAGACCGCACAGCAGATGCACGACGCGGTAATGCGCGCCGTCGCCGACTACGACATCTTCATCGGCGTGGCCGCGGTGGCGGACTGGCGCGTCGATCACACGAGCGATCACAAGATCAAGAAGACGGCCGACCACCGCCTGCCCTCGTTCACGTTCGTCGAGAACCCGGACATCCTCGCTGCCGTCGCGAGCCTGCCGCATCCGCCGTTCTGCGTCGGCTTCGCGGCGGAAAGCGGAGACCTCGACGTGCACGGCGAGGAGAAGCGCGTGCGCAAAAACGTGCCGCTTCTGATCGGCAACCTGGGCCCACTCACGTTCGGCCGCGACGACAACGAAGTCGTGTTGTTCGAAGCCAGTGGACAAACGAAACTACCGCGCGCGGACAAGCAGGCGCTCGCGAGTACGTTGATCGCCGAGATTGCGAAGCGGCTACCCGACACGAGCCTGATTTCGTAGCACGCGAGCTGAGGGAGCGAGTCGGGCAGCGAACCAGCAGCAAGTCCGCGCCGCACGTGCGACAGCGAGCGTCGGCTCATTTATCTGTTAGCTCATTCGCGAATTCATCCGCCCAGCCAGCCAGGAGCGCACCGCCATGACGCTACTTTCCGTGCTCGATCAAACGCCCGTGATCGCCGGACATTCGACGGCGGACGCCATCGCTGCCACCCTGGAACTGGCGCAACTCGTCGACGACCTCGGCTACACGCGCTACTGGTGCGCTGAGCACCACGGGCTGCTCGGCGTCGCGAATCCTTGTCCCGAAGTGATGCTCGCGCGGATCGGCAGCGTGACGAAGCGCATCCGCATCGGCTCGGGCGGCATCATGCTGCCTTACTACAGCCCGTTCAAGGTGGCCGAGCAGTTCCTCATGCTCGAAGCGCTGTTCCCGAATCGCGTCGATCTCGGCGTGGGCCGCGCGCCGGGCGGCGACATGCGCACCGCGCAGGCGGTGGCGGCGGGCGACTACAACCGCGGCGAACTGTTCGCGCAACAGGTGACGGACCTGGTAAGGCTCATGGATGGCACCCTGCCCGCCGACCATCTCGCTCACGGCGTCGTGCTCCAGCCGCAGATCGATACACGTCCGCAGCTGTGGATGCTGGGTTCCAGCGAATTCGGCGGCGCGCTTGCGGCGCAGCTCGGCATCCGCTTCGCGTTCGCGCACTTCATCAACGCGCACTTCGGTCATCTCGTCGCCAACGCCTACCGCGAGCGCTTTACGGCGGGCCACGAAGCGCAGCCGTGGCTTGCGGCCGCCGTGTTCGTGATCTGCGCGGACACGGAGCAGCAGGCCGCGGACCTGGAAAAAGCCGTCGACCTGCGCCGCGTGCAAATGGCCTACGGCCTGAATGCGCCCATTCCGAGCACCGAGCAAGGTCTCGCGCAGGAGTACGGCGAGCGCGAGCAGCTTGTGATCGACCGCGAAAAGCCGCGCAGCATCATCGGTACGCCGGAGAAGGTCACGGAAAGACTGTATGCGCTCCAGGAGCAATTCCAGGCCAACGAACTGATCGTGCTGACGGTTGCCGGCAGTTACGCCGCGCGCCTGCGTTCGTACGAGTTGCTGGCGCAGGCGTTCCAGTTGCCTCCCTGATGCGCTTGTTGCGGCCGACGAAACCTTTGAGATATCCACCTCCAACCAGAAACACCCATGAAACTCGACCTGAAGATTCTCGATGCGCGCATGCGCGACCAGCTTCCCCAGTACGCGACGCCCGGCAGCGCGGGACTCGACCTGCGCGCCTGCCTCGACAAACCGCTCTCGCTCGAACCCGGCCAGACCGCGCTCGTGCCGACCGGCCTCGCCATTCATCTCGCGGATCCGGGGTACGCGGCGCTGATCCTGCCGCGCTCCGGACTCGGCCACAAGCACGGCATCGTGCTCGGCAACCTCATGGGACTGATCGATTCGGACTACCAGGGTGAACTGATGATTTCGACCTGGAACCGCGGCCACACCACGTTCACGCTCAATCCGATGGAACGGCTTGCGCAACTCGTGATCGTGCCGGTCGTGCAGGCGCAGTTCAACATCGTCGACGAATTCGAGACGAGCGAGCGCGGTGCCGGCGGATTCGGCAGCACCGGCAAGCATTGAGAAAGGCCAATGTGGTGGCGCGTTGCGCCGCGAGTTACCGCTGCGGCGTGGGCCGCCGATACCACAGTGCATAAGCGGCCATCAGCACGACGAGGAACGCGAAGCCGTAGACGAGCGTCATCCTGAATTCACGCGTGAAAGCCGTAGCGATGAGCACGGCGGTCATCAGCACGGCGCCGGCCACGCTGCCCACCGGATGCAGGCGCATGCGAAACGCGGGCGCGGGTCCCGTGTAGCGGTGCCGAAAAAAGAGGTGCGTGACGAAGATCATGAGCCACGTGAACATCGCGCCGAACATGGCGATGGACATCATCAGCGGAAACGCGGTCTGCGGATACAGCGCGTTCACCACGGCCGCAACGGCAATGCCGATGGTCGAGAGCCAGAGCGCCGCGGTGGGCACGCCGTGCGGGTTGAGGCGCCCGAAACGCGCAGGCGCATAGCCGGCTCGCGAGAGGCTGAACATCATCCGCGTCGTGATATAGAGCTGGCTGTTCATCGCCGAAAGCGCGGCTACGAGTATCACGAAGTTGATGGCGCCGGCGGCGTAAGGCACCCCTGTCGCGGCCATTACCTTCACGAAGGGACTTTCGTCCGCGCCGGCCTGAGTCCAGGGCACGATGGCCAGCATCAACGCGAGCGTCAGCAGATAAAAGAGTGTGAGCCGCACGAGCGTGGCGCGAAAGGCGCGTGTGACGGCGCGCTGCGGATCGCGCGCCTCCGCAGCCGCAACGGCAATGGTCTCGACGCCGAGGTAGCTAAAGAGCGACACGACGGTGCCCACCCACACGCCCCACCATCCTTTCGGCAGCCAGCCGCCGTGCCCGGTGTAATTGGCGAGGCCCACACCGGAACCTGCGGGCGCCCTCCAGACAAACCAGCTACCCACCACGATGAAGGCTGCAATCGCGGCAATCTTCAAGCTCGAAAACGCGTATTCGATGGCGCCATACGCGCGCACGCTCATCGCGTTGACACCGATCAGCAGCGCGGAGAACGCGACGATCCACCACGCGCCGGGAATCGCCGGAAACCAGTACTTCATGTAGACCGCAATGGCCGAGACCTCGGTGCCCACGGCGAGCACGTAGGCGGACCAGTACGCATAGCGCACCACGAAACCCGCGAGCGGACCGATGTAATGGCCGGCGTATGCGCCGAACGAACCCGAGACCGGATGCGCGACCGTCATCTCGGCAAGGCTGCCCATCAGCAGCAGCGCGAGCAACGCGCCGATCGCGTACGAGACGAGCACCGCCGGCCCTGCAAATCCGATGGCAAAGGCGCTGCCGAGGAACAGCCCGGTTCCGATGGCGCCGCCAATAGCGATCATCGTCATCTGGCCTGCGCCCAATCCTCGCTGCAGCCCCTTTTCGCGCTCGACAATCGAGTCGAACGTATCGCGTTCACGTGTAGACAACTCTAAAACCCTTGCAATGTGCACCTGGCGGGCCCCGTGCCCGATTGAGCCGCTCTCCACCGGCGAGGAGATTCGCGCAAGCAGGCGCACAAACAGAAACGGCGCGGGCCCAAGAGCCCGCGCCGTTTCGCGATGGACAGTTCCGGAAACGAACCGCTTATTCTACTTCGACCGCCTCCGGATTCGGATTGCGCGGCGCCGGATGTTCGTCGAACGTCAAGGTGACCTTGTCGTTCTCGTCCACGTCGACCGTCACACGGCCGCCGTTCAGCAGTTTGCCGAACAGCAGTTCGTCGGCCAAGGCGCGACGGATCGTGTCCTGGATCAGCCGCTGCATGGGGCGTGCACCCATCAGCGGATCGAAGCCGTGCTTCGCCAGATGCTTGCGCAATGCGTCGGTGAAGAGCGCGTCGACCTTCTTCTCGTGCAGTTGGTCTTCGAGTTGCATGAGGAACTTGTCGACCACGCGCAGGATGATCTCTTCGTCGAGCGAGCGGAAGCTGATGATCGCGTCGAGCCGGTTGCGGAACTCGGGCGTGAACATGCGCTTGATGTCCTGCATCTCGTCGCCCGTTTCACGACGGTTCGTAAAGCCGATCGACGACTTCTGCATGGCTTCGGCGCCCGCATTCGTCGTCATGATGATGATGACGTTGCGGAAGTCAGCCTTGCGACCGTTGTTGTCGGTCAGCGTGCCGTGGTCCATGACCTGGAGCAGCACGTTGAAGATGTCCGGATGCGCCTTCTCGATTTCGTCGAGCAGCAGCACGCAGTGCGGCTTCTTCGTGACAGCCTCGGTCAGCAGACCACCCTGATCGAAACCGACATACCCCGGCGGCGCGCCGATCAGGCGGCTCACCGCATGGCGTTCCATGTACTCGGACATGTCGAAGCGGATCAGCTCGATGCCGAGCGTGAACGCGAGCTGGCGCGCCACTTCGGTCTTGCCGACGCCGGTCGGGCCTGAGAACAGGAACGCGCCGATCGGCTTGTCGGTCTTGCCGAGCCCCGCGCGCGCCATCTTGATGGCGGCGGAAAGCGCGTCGATGGCCGGATCCTGGCCGAACACCACGGCCTTCAGGTCGCGGTCGAGCGTCTGCAGCTTGCTGCGGTCGTCTTGCGACACGCTTTGCGCCGGCACGCGCGCGATCTTGGAAATGATTTCCTCGATCTCGGTCTTGCCAATGGTCTTCTTCTGCTTCGACTTCGGCAGGATGCGTTGCGCCGCGCCCGCTTCGTCGATCACGTCAATGGCCTTGTCGGGCAGATGACGGTCGGTGATGAAGCGCGCGGAAAGTTCCGCCGCGGCCGAGAGCGCACCCGACGAATACTTCACGCCATGGTGCTCTTCGAAGCGCGACTTCAGCCCGCGCAGAATCGCTACCGTTTGCTCGACGGTCGGCTCGGTCACGTCGATCTTCTGGAAGCGCCGCGAGAGCGCCGCGTCTTTTTCGAAGATGCCGCGATATTCCGTAAAAGTAGTCGCGCCGATGCACTTGAGCGTGCCCGACGAGAGCGCCGGCTTGAGCAGGTTCGACGCGTCCAGCGTGCCGCCCGATGCGGCGCCCGCACCGATCAGCGTGTGAATTTCGTCGATGAACAGGATGGCGTGCGGGCGCTCCTTCAGCTCCTTGAGCACCGTCTTGAGACGTTGCTCGAAATCGCCGCGGTACTTGGTACCGGCGAGGAGCGCGCCCATGTCGAGCGAATAGACCTGCGCGTCCGCGAGAATGTCGGGCACCTCGCCGCGCGTGATGCGCCATGCGAGCCCCTCCGCAATCGCGGTCTTGCCTACGCCGGCTTCGCCGACGAGAAGCGGGTTGTTCTTGCGCCGCCGGCACAACACCTGCACCACGCGCTCGACTTCCGCCTCGCGCCCGATCAGCGGGTCGATGCGGCCGTCTTTGGCCATCTGGTTCAGGTTCTGCGTGAACTGCGCGAGCGGCGTTTCCTTCTGCGCAGCCGCATCTTCCGACTCGGGATTGGCGTCGCTCGCCTTCGCCGCGTCGGTGCTGTTCGTCTTCGCGATGCCGTGCGAAATGAAGTTCACGACGTCGAGGCGCGTGACGCCCTGCTGCTGCAGGTAGTACACCGCGTGCGAATCCTTCTCGCCGAAGATCGCGACGAGCACGTTCGCCCCCGTCACTTCCTTCTTGCCGTTGGACGTGGACTGCACGTGCATGATCGCGCGCTGGATCACACGCTGGAAACCCAGCGTGGGCTGCGTGTCGACGTCGTCCGTGCCTGGCACGGTAGGCGTGTTGTCGTGAATGAAGTTGCGCAGGTTCTGGCGCAGGTCTTCGATATTGGCTGCACACGCGCGCAGCACTTCTGCGGCCGTGGGGTTATCCAGCAGGGCCAGCAGCAGGTGTTCGACCGTGATGAACTCATGCCGCGCCTGGCGTGCTTCCATGAACGCCATGTGCAGGCTGACTTCCAGTTCCTGGGCAATCATGCTTCCTCCATCACACACTGCAGCGGATGCCCGGCCTGCCGTGCGTGGGTAACTACTTGCTCAACTTTGGTCGACGCGATGTCCCGCGTGTAGACCCCACATACCCCCCGACCCTCACGATGGACCTTGAGCATGATCTGCGTCGCGGTCTCGCGATCCTTATTGAAATACTCCTGCACGATCATCACGACAAATTCCATTGGCGTGTAGTCGTCATTCAGCAGCACCACCTTATACATGGAAGGCGGTTTCAGCTTTTGTTCCTGCCGCTCCAGTACGGTGCCGTCCTGCTTGTCCGGGATAATCGCCATACACCCATTCTAAACAACTCGGGCAGGCCCGCAATCCTGCCGAAACCCGACCGGCCGGACGGCGACCGATGCACACGCACCCGGCATGCCAGGTCTCGTTCGCACCTTGCGACCAGACCGGCTGCGGCACCGGTCGTTCCGGGATACTCCCGCCCCTCGTCGCACCATGCGTCCGCGCCGGGGAGGTTCGAATCGAGTATCGCACAACCCGCGCCAGGGTGCCGGCCACAAAAAATGCCGCTGAAGCACCTGCCGGCGCGTCCCTCGCGACACAGTTGCGCGCTCTTGAACACACCTATGCCATATGCGTGGATTATGCGGGTTTTCAAGTCAGACAGCTTGCGCCACCGCACATAAGAAAAGCCGTGGAAACCCTGGAAACCGATCCTTTTACAACGCTGTTGGCGCCCCCACAAAATGTGCTTGACACTTGAATAAAGAGACTCAACAATCAAGCTGGCACTTTTTTCAACTGCCTCATATTTTCGAAAAAATGCCGTTGGTGAGCTTGTGAGGAGGGGACGGCCGCTTACGTGGCCGTCAAGCTTTTCGAGCGTGCTCGTGGTAGTGACATGAGTTACAGGGGAAGTTGGTATGGCAACTGGTACGGTCAAGTGGTTTAACGACGCGAAAGGTTTCGGATTCATTACGCCCGACGAAGGCGGCGAGGATCTGTTTGCTCATTTCTCGGCTATCCAGATGAACGGTTTCAAGACCCTCAAGGAAGGCCAGAAGGTAAGCTTCGAGGTCGTGCAAGGCCCGAAGGGCAAACAGGCATCGAACATCCAGGCAGCCGCCTGAGACGGTTCGATCCCGCTCCTCGAAACCCGGCTTTGGCCGGGTTTCTTTTTTTGTGCGCCGGATCGGTGCGCGGTACGACTCCAACACATAGCCAGATACGGCGCGTGAGCAACCACTTCTCTTTTATCGACGATCGCAAACCCGCTGGGTTCCCGTCGAAAACGTTTTCGTCTCGTTTAACAGCGTCATCGTGACAGGCGTGCAAATGAAACACCCCGCATGCGCGGAGCGCAGGCGGGGTGTGAGTCACGGTGCCGGGACAGGGCACCGGAGCAAAACGAAGACGTGGAATGCGAAGTTCGCGCCGTCGTCGGAACGCCGCCCCGCCCGATAGGCGAAGGCGACGTGCGCCGATTACATGTTTTCGATCAGCACCTGACCGAAGCCCGAGCAGGAAACCTGCGTTGCGCCTTCCATCAGACGCGCGAAGTCGTACGTCACGCGCTTCTGCAGAATGGACTTTTCCATCGCCGAGATGATGACGTCGGCCGCTTCGGTCCAGCCAAGGTGGCGCAGCATCATTTCCGCCGACAGGATCTCCGAACCCGGGTTCACGTAGTCCTTGCCTGCGTACTTCGGCGCCGTGCCGTGCGTGGCTTCGAACATCGCGACCGAGTCCGACAGGTTCGCACCCGGAGCGATGCCGATGCCGCCCACCTGCGCTGCCAGCGCGTCGGAGATGTAGTCGCCGTTCAGGTTCAGCGTGGCGATCACGTCGTATTCGGCCGGACGCAGCAGGATCTGTTGCAGGAACGCGTCGGCGATCACGTCCTTCACGACGATTTCGTTGCCCGTCTTCGGATTCTTGAACTTCATCCACGGGCCGCCGTCGATGAGTTCCGCGCCGAATTCCTTCTGCGCCAGCGCGTAGCCGTAGTCACGGAAAGCGCCTTCCGTGAACTTCATGATGTTGCCCTTGTGGACGAGCGTGACCGAGCGGCGATCGTTGTCGATCGCGTACTGGATCGCCTTGCGCACCAGACGCTCCGTGCCCTCGCGCGAGACCGGCTTGATGCCGATGCCCGACGTTTCCGGGAAGCGGATCTTCTTCACGCCCATTTCTTCACGCAGGAACTTGATGACCTTCTTTGCCTGCTCGGACTCGGCCGCCCATTCGATACCGGCGTAAATGTCTTCCGAGTTCTCGCGGAAGATAACCATGTTGGTCTTCTCGGGTTCGCGCACCGGCGAGGGCACGCCCTTGAAGTACTGCACCGGGCGCAGGCAGACGTACAGGTCCAGTTCCTGGCGCAGCGCGACGTTGAGCGACCGGATGCCACCGCCCACCGGCGTGGTCAGCGGGCCCTTGATCGACACAACGTATTCCTTGAGCACTTCAAAAGTCTCTTCCGGCAGCCAGACATCCGGGCCGTAGATCTTGGTCGCCTTCTCTCCGGCGTAGATTTCCATCCAGTGAATCTTTTTCTTGCCCGCGTACGCCTTCTCGACCGCCGCGTCGACCACCTTGATCATCACCGGCGTGATGTCGAAGCCCGTGCCGTCGCCTTCGATGTACGGAATGATCGGCTGGTCGGAAACGTTGAGCGAGTAATCCGCGTTGACAGTGATCTTGTCACCGCCGGTCGGAACCTTGATGTGCTGATACGGCATGATCGACTCCAGTGATGGCTGTGCTGGTGGAAGCGGTTTGGGCCTGCGGAACCGGGGCGCGGCCTGCCGGCAACAAGCCGGCGGCGCGGGACTGCTGGCGGTCGGCAGCCTGAGCGCAACGGCTGCCTTCGCGTGGAGTGCGCCGGTCTGCCTCACGCGGCCAGGCCGCTATTCTAGCCCACGCTGGAGCGAGAACGCGGCGCCGGCACGCATGCCGCCATGCCACAACGCGACGGGACCGCAACCCACGAACACGATGCGCCATGCCACACCTGTTGCCCGGTTCAGTCTTGAGTCTTATATAAGACAAAAGAGTTGGCGTTTCATATTATGCATTAATATCTCGTCATTTGCCATAGAACCACCCGCCGGCAGCCCATCCCGGCGACCTTCGGTCCCGCCTCATCGCATGCGTCTCATCGCTCTCAACAAGCCGTTCGGCACCATCTGCCAGTTCTCGCCTCACGAAACCCGGCCGTCGCTGGCCGACTGGGTGAAGGTGCCCGGCGTGTATCCCGCCGGCCGGCTCGACGCCGATAGCGAAGGTTTGCTGCTGCTCACCGACGACGGCGCACTGCAGACGCGCATCGCCGAACCACGCCACAAACTCGTGAAGCGCTACTGGGCCCAGGTGGAAGGCGCACCGGACGAGGCTGCGCTCAAAGCACTGGCGCGGGGCGTCGATCTGGGCGACTACGTGACACGTCCGTGTCGTGCCGGATTCGTGGAACCGCCCGCGACGCTCTGGCCGCGCACGCCGCCCATTCGCTATCGCGCAGCCATTCCGACCACCTGGATCGAGCTCGCGATTACCGAAGGCAAGAACCGTCAGGTGCGACGGATGACCGCGGCCGTGGGCTTTCCCACCTTGCGGCTCGTGCGCGTGGGCATCGGCGCCCTCGACGTGTTCGCGCTCGGCCTGCAGCCGGGCGAGAGCACGGACCTGCCGCCGCGCGCGCCGTGGGACGGCGTCTGATACCCCGGATAACGGTGTCGTGACGAGCAAACATTGGTTACAACAACACGCGTCAACCGGCTCGCGGCACGACGCGTTATTGCTCGCAGATGCCGCCCGAAGCTATCCGGCATTCAGCCTTCAGGTCCTTCCCGCCAGCCTCACAGGCGCGCGAGACGGTTCCGACCGCTGGCAGCAGCAAGGACAAATTTGTCCCTGCCACTGTCAACCGAAAGGTGGATGGCACGTTTACCGTCGTGACTCAATGACCGGGTCACTTGGTTAATTAACTCAAGCTGAGGATTCAAAACATGAACAAACTGATCGCCGCTCTGGTCGCTGGCCTGTTCGCAACGGCTGCATTCGCTCAAGCTTCGGCTCCGGAAGCTGCTTCGGCTGCTCCGGCTGCTGCTTCGTCGGCTCACAAGGCGAAGAAGGCTCACAAGAAGTCGCACAAGAAGGCAGCGAAGGCTGAAGCTGCTTCGGGCGCTTCGGAGTAAGCACGCTGTAAAAACGCAGTCAAGAACACGCAGTTCTGCCGTTCTTACGGCGTTGAAAGGCAGATCACCCTCGAGGCGATCTGCCTTTTTCTTTTGGGGTTGCCGCATCTGGACCGTCGCGTCTCATCCCGATGCACGGCCGCGTGCTTCGTCTTTTGACCCATCTTGACGCGCTCGCGTAACATGCGCGGGTTACTCTTTTCGACCAAGGAGCCTTCTCGTGCGAATCTTCCTGCGCTCGCTGATCGCGCGCCTCGCATTGGCCGCTGTATTGCCCGTTGCTGCCGTGTCGTTTGCCCTCGCCGGCGCGGGTAACGCCGAGGCGCAGCAGATGCCGCCCGGCGCGAAGCAGCCCAGCGAGTTCCCACGCGTGAAACTCACGGTGGGCATGTTCGTCGTCGATGCTGCGGTCGCCGCCAACGACCCCGACCGCGAGCAGGGCCTCATGTATCGTACGCAGCTCGCACCGAACGAAGGCATGCTGTTCGTGTTCAACGAGAACGCGGTGCATTGCTTCTGGATGAAGAACACGCTGATCCCGTTGTCGATCGCATTCATTCGCGCCGACGGCACGATTACCGACGTCGATGAAATGCAGGCCGAGACCACCAACAACCACTGCCCGCGCAACAACGGTGTCTATGCACTCGAAATGAGCAAGGGCTGGTTTCAGTCGAAGGGCATCAAGCCCGGCATGAAGATTCAAGGGCTGCCCCAGCCGCAATAAGTTGCAGCGACGCGAGCGGACGCCCTGCGCGCGCCTCGCATCGTTCGGACGAATGGCCATGTCGCGGTTCGTCGTGAAAAGCCGGTGATCCAACAGGCACCGGCTTTTTTTGCGCCGGTGCGTTTTCTGTCAGCAGCGCATCCATCGACCCCACGAGCTCAGGCAAGCTGTTTGCGACATAGCCCGGCCGGCGTTGCTCGCCGTACCGCTGTCATGGCCTCCAGGGGCGCTCGCAGCGGGCGCGCCCGCCTGGCAAGAACCCTGCAAAAGCCCGCACCGCGCGCTATGCTAGTAGTCTCGGTTCGCGAGCCTGATCGGCCCGCGGCCCGCCGTGCAGACCGCAGCCCGCGCCGCGGTTTGCCAGAGAGACTCCACCGGCGCGCCATTCCAAGGAGATAAACGTGCCCCGCAAGACTCCCATCGAGCGCTATCGCAACATCGGGATCAGCGCTCACATCGATGCCGGCAAAACGACCACGACCGAGCGCATCCTGTTTTACACCGGCGTGAATCACAAGATCGGCGAAGTGCACGACGGCGCCGCCACCATGGACTGGATGGAGCAGGAGCAGGAGCGCGGCATCACGATTACCTCCGCGGCCACCACGGCGTTCTGGCGCGGCATGGCGAACAACTATCCCGAGCACCGTATCAACATCATCGACACCCCGGGCCACGTCGACTTCACGATCGAGGTGGAGCGTTCCATGCGCGTGCTCGACGGCGCGTGCATGGTCTACGACTCCGTGGGCGGCGTGCAGCCGCAGTCGGAAACGGTGTGGCGCCAGGCGAACAAGTACAAGGTGCCGCGCATTGCGTTCGTCAACAAGATGGACCGCGTAGGCGCGGATTTTTTCCGCGTGCAGCGGCAGATCGGCGAGCGCCTTAAAGGCGTGGCCGTGCCTATCCAGATTCCGATCGGCGCTGAAGATCACTTCCAGGGCGTGGTCGATCTCGTGAAGATGAAGGCCATCGTCTGGGACGACGAAAGCCAGGGCGTGAAGTTCGAGTATCAGGACATTCCGGCCAACCTCACCGACCTCGCCCACGAGTGGCGCGAGAAGATGGTGGAAGCGGCGGCGGAAGCGGACGAACAGTTGCTCGAGAAGTACCTCACCGATCACGAAAGCCTGACCGAAGACGAGATCAAGGGCGCCTTGCGCAAACGCACCATCGCCAACGAAATCGTGCCCATGCTCTGCGGCAGCGCGTTCAAGAACAAGGGCGTGCAGGCCATGCTCGACGCCGTGATCGACTACCTCCCCTCGCCCGTCGACATTCCCGCGATTCTCGGCCACGACGTCAACGACAAGGAAGCAGAGCGTCATCCGAGCGACGACGAGCCGTTCTCTGCGCTCGCCTTCAAGATCATGACCGACCCGTTCGTCGGCCAGCTGATCTTCTTCCGTGTCTACTCGGGCGTGGTCGAATCCGGCGACACTGTGCTCAACGCCACGAAGGACAAGAAGGAACGCCTCGGCCGCATCCTGCAGATGCACGCGAACGAGCGCAAGGAAATCAAGGAAGTGCGGGCGGGCGACATCGCAGCGGCCGTGGGTCTCAAGGAAGCGACCACGGGCGACACACTGTGCGATCCGAACAACATCATCATCCTCGAGAAGATGGTGTTCCCGGAGCCCGTGATCTCGCAGGCCGTCGAACCGAAGACGAAGGCCGATCAGGAAAAGATGGGCATTGCGCTCAACCGCCTCGCGCAGGAAGACCCGTCGTTCCGCGTGCAGACCGACGAAGAATCCGGCCAGACCATCATCTCCGGCATGGGCGAGCTGCACCTCGAAATCATCGTGGACCGCATGCGCCGCGAGTTCGGCGTGGAAGCCACTGTCGGCAAGCCGCAGGTGGCGTACCGCGAAACGGTGCGCACCACGGCGAAGGATGTGGAAGGCAAGTTCGTCAAGCAGTCGGGCGGTCGCGGCCAGTACGGTCACGCCGTCATCACGCTCGAGCCGCAGCCGCCGGGCAAGGGCTACGAGTTCGTCGATGCCATCAAGGGCGGCGTGATTCCGCGTGAATTCATCCCGGCCGTGGACAAGGGTATCCAGGAGACGCTGAAGAACGGCGTGCTGGCGGGCTACCCCGTAGTCGATGTGAAGGTCACGCTCACGTTCGGTTCGTACCACGACGTCGACTCGAACGAAAACGCCTTCCGCATGGCCGGTTCCATGGCGTTCAAGGAAGCCATGCGCCGCGCAAAGCCCGTGCTGCTCGAACCCACGATGGCCGTGGAAGTGGAAACGCCCGAAGACTTCATGGGCAACGTGATGGGCGACCTCTCCAGCCGCCGCGGCATCGTGCAAGGTATGGAGGACATCGCGGGCGGCGGCGGCAAGATCGTGCGCGCCGAGGTGCCGCTCGCGGAGATGTTCGGTTACTCCACGACGCTGCGTTCGCTCACGCAAGGCCGCGCCACCTACACGATGGAGTTCAAGCACTACGCCGAAACGCCGCAGAACATCGCGGAAGCGGTGATGAGCGCGAAGCGCTAAGCCTCGCTCGACCGCTCATGGAGGCCTGCGTGCAGGCCTCCATGCAGCCTCTCCAGGCCGGACGACGCCCTCCGGCGCCTCCCTCTCCTTCCAGCGAGCACAGCATGAGCCACGACCATGACGATCATCGCAACCCTCGAGACGATGCTGCGGCGCCGGACTGGCGCGACAACGGCGTCAAGGTGATTCGCGGCGATCAGCTCGACGTCAACACGGCGCAGACGCCGGGCATGGACCGCGCCGTCGCCATCAACGCCGCGCGCGTGGGCGCGCAAAAGATCTGGGCCGGCACGGTGAGGATTCATCCGGACGCGAAGACGGGAGCCCACCATCACGGCCCGCTCGAAAGCGTGATCTACGTGATCCGCGGGCGCGCTCGCATGCGCTGGGGCGAACACCTCGAATTCACGGCTGAAGCCGGTCCCGGCGACTTCATCTTCGTGCCGCCGTTCGTGCCGCATCAGGAGATCAATGCGAGCACCGACGAGCCGCTCGAATGCGTGCTCGTGCGCAGCGACAACGAAACGGTCGTGGTGAATCTCGACATCGACGCAGTGGAGCAGCCCGAAACCGTCTATTGGGTCGATCCGATCCACAAGCATCCGCACGAGCACTGAGCGCCGCTGCGGCAGCGGTTTTTCCATCACGACGCGGCCCGTTCCGGATTGCGGGCCAATCGCTTACACTGAACCCGCATTCGTCATCGCAATACCGCTCTTCTGCTGTCGTTTGCTGACACAGGCTGCGCCGCACCCCGCGCAAGACGTGTGGCAGGTACCCTGCGCCACCCGCGCACGCACTCCGACAAAACACGGAACAGAACGGAACCCTTATCGATGAAGACTCCCGCGGATCCCAGCGTCGTCCTCGAATTGCTCCGACGCCACGCAGATGGCCTCGGCAACCACGCAATCGACGAATTCCTCGCGGGCCGGCTCAGCCGCCGCGAGTTGCTGCGGCACGCCAGCGTAATCGGTCTGGCCTTCGTGGGCGGCGGTCTGCTCGCCACGCCGCGCGCCCGCGCCCAGGGCTCGCCGGGCAACCAGACGATCCGCGTGGCCCATCTGATGCCTGCGGGCGCCGTGGACCCGCTCACCGTCACCGATGCGGGCGGCCTGTGCCTGCTGAACCAGACCGGCGAGTTCCTCGTCAACGACGACGAGCACAGTACGCTGCAGCCCGCGCTGGCGCTTGCCTGGCAGCCGAATGCGAAGGGCGACGTGTGGACCTTCAAGCTGCGCCAGAACGTGAAGTTCCACGACGGCGCGCCGTTCACTGCGAAAGACGTGGTGGCCACCTTCGACCGTCTCGCCGACCCCGCAGCGGGGTCGGCGGCCCTGTCGGTGCTGAAGGGCGTGCTCTCGAAGGGCGGCACGAAAGCCATGGACGACCACACCGTGGCCTTCCACCTCGACGCGCCGAACGGCAACTTCCCGTACTACGTCTCTTCGGACAACTACAACGCGGTGATCCTGCCCGCGAGCTACACGGGCAACTACGAGAAGACGTTCATCGGCACCGGGCCGTTCAAGCTCGAAAAGTACCAGCCGAAAGTGGGCGCCTCGTTCGTGCGTCATTCCGACTATTGGGGCGACAAGGCACTGCCGCAGCGCGTGCAGTTCTCGTTCTACGCCGACCAGCAGTCGCAGATCCTCGCGCTGCAGGGCCGCCAGGCCGACGTGATGGGCACCTTCACCGTGCAGGGCGGCACGGGCATTCTCAACAATCCGGAGTTCAAGGTGGACGGCGTGCGCTCGAGCGCCCATCGCCAGATCCACATGCGCACCGACAGCCCGCAGTTCAAGGACAAGCGCGTGCGCCAGGCACTGGCGCTTTCCATCGACCGCGAAGTGATGGTGCGCGGGCTGTTCCGCGGCCGCGCCGTGGTGGGCAACGACAGCCCGTTCGCGCCCGTGTTTCCGTCGTCGGATACATCCGTGCCGCAGCGCAAACTCGATGTGGCGAAGGCGAAGGCGTTGCTCGCGCAGGCGGGCGTGGGACACGGCTTCGACGCGCCGCTCACCACCGAAAAGTACATGGAGATTCCCGACCTCGCCGTGGTCGTACAGAACGCGGCGAAAGCGATCGGCGTGCAGCTTGCGCTGAAGGTGGAGAGCCAGAACCAGTACTACGGCGCGGGCACGTTCGGCAAATCGGACTGGCTCGACTCGCCGCTCGGCATCACCGACTACGGCCATCGCGGCGTGCCCAACGTGTTTCTCAACGCGCCGCTCACGAGCGGTGGCACGTGGAATGCTGCGCACTTCAAGAATCCGCAGTACGACCAGCTGGTGGCGCAGTTCGTTGCCGCGCTCGACGTCGCGTCGCAGAAGAAGATCTCCGGACAGATCCAGGCGCTTCTGCTCGACGAAACGCCGGTGATCATTCCGTACTTCTACGACCAGTTGATCGCGCGCCGCGCCGCGCTGAACGGCGTGCATTTCACGGCCATCGCGCAGCTGTATTTCGACCGCGCGGTGTTGACCGCCTGACGCGCCGGGCGTGAAGCGTATGAGGCCCGTACAGCCCGCCGCGGCCGCAAAGACACGCTCGCGCCGTGTCGTGCGCGGCGAGCCCCAGCCTGCATGAGCGTGCCTCGGGACCTTCGATGTCGACCTCGGTCTTCTCTTCTTCTTCGCGCGCACGGCGCACCGCCAGCGGCAACGCCGCGCGCATCGCGCGTTTCCTCGCGACGCGCCTCGTGCTGTCGGCCATCACGTTGTGGCTGCTTTCCGTCATCGTGTTCGCGGGCGGCCAGCTGCTGCCCGGCGACATCGGCCGCGCGATTCTGGGTCCGCTCGCGGATGCACGTGCCGTGGCCGCGCTCGATCATCAACTCGGCGTGGATCGTCCGCTCGTCACGCAGTACGTCGAGTGGATCGCGCATTTCGTGCGCGGCGACATGGGTATTTCGTACGCCTACCGTGAGGCAGTGGGACCGTTCATCGGCGAGGCGCTTGCGCATTCGGCGAAGCTCGGCCTGCTCGCCTTCGTCGTGGTCGTGCCGCTCGGCATTGCGGGCGGCGTGTGGGCCGCGATGCACGCGGGCCGCTGGCTCGATCGCGTCATCAGCATTACAGGTCTCTCGGCCACGGTGGTGCCCGAGTTCGTTTCGTCGATCGCGTTGATCCTGATCTTCGGCGTGTGGCTGCGGTGGCTGCCCATCGAAGCGTCGTGGCCGCCCGATGCCGGCGTGCTCGAACAGTTGCGCCACCTCGTGCTGCCGGTGCTGCCGCTCGTCTTCGTGTTCTTCGGCTACATCGCGCGCATGGCGCGCGCGGGCACGGTGGAAGCGCTCGACGCCGACTACACGCGCACCGCCATCCTCAAAGGGCTGCCGCAACGCGTCGTGATCTGGCGACACGTGCTGCGCAACGCGCTCTTGCCCACCATCACCGTGGCCGCTACGCAGCTCGGCTACATGATCGGCGGCCTCGTGGTGGTGGAGACGCTGTTCCACTACCAGGGCATCGGCTCGCTTATCTACAACGCCGCGAAGGCGAAGGACTTCCCCATGCTCGAAGCGGGCGTGCTCACGATCGGTGTGGTCTACACCGTGGCCAATCTCGTGGCCGACGCGCTCAACGTGCTGCTCAACCCACGCCTGCGCGTGAGGAGCGCGCAATGAGCACGCTCACGCCGTCTTCGTCTTCTTCTACGACTCGCGCCGCGGCCGAACCGCGCTTCGAGCAACTGCGCGTGCTGCTGCGTTCGCCGTCGTTCGTGGCGGGGCTCGTCATCGTGACGTGGTGGATCGTCTGCGCCGTGGCGGGACCGTGGTTCGCGCCGCACGATCCCTACGCGTCGGACCCGCTCAATTCGCTCACCGCACCGGACCGCGCCCACTGGTTCGGCACCGACCAGTTGGGCCGCGACGTGTTCTCGCGCGTGATCGTCGGCGCGCGCGACATCCTCACGATCGCGCCGCTCGCCACACTGGCGGGCACGCTCGCGGGCACCGCGCTCGGCCTCGTGGTGGGCTACTTCGACGGCTGGGTGGACAACGTGATGGGCCGCGTGATCGACGCCGTGCTCGCGTTGCCGCTCGTCATCGTCGCGCTGCTCGCGCTCGCGGCAGTGGGCGCATCGAACTTCACCGTGATCCTCGTGATCGGCATCACGTTCACGCCCATCACGGCGCGCACCGTGCGTGCCGCCGTGTTCGCCGAACGCCACCTCGACTACGTGGCCGCGGCCCAGCTACGCGGCGAACGCGCGCCCTACATCATGTTCGTGGAGATTCTGCCCAACGTGCTGCCGCCCATCGTGGTCGAAGCCACGGTGCGGCTCGGCTATGCCATCTTCGCCGTGGCCACGCTGTCGTTCCTCGGCTTCGGCATCCAGCCGCCTTCGGCCGACTGGGGCCTCGCGCTCTCGGAGTCGTACACGTTGATGGCCGGCGGCGCGTGGTGGACCGTGGTATTCGACGCGCTCGCCATCGCCTCGCTCGTCGTCGGCGTGAACCTGATGGCTGACGGCGTGCAGGGAGTACTCGACCGATGAACGGTTCGACGAGCGATGAACCGAATGGCGTGCCGACAGGCACTCGCAGTCGCGCGCAGAACGACGCCGATACCGCACGCTCCACGCCGCCGCCCGCGCCGTTCCCCACGTTCGGCGCCGCGAAAAGCGAGCGCGCCGACGCGCTCGCCATTGTCGGCCTGACCGTCACCTACCGCATTCGCGGGCGCGATCGCGAAGTGCTGCACGACGTCTCGCTGCGCGTGCGGCGTGGCGAAGCCTACGGGCTCGTGGGCGAGTCGGGCTGCGGCAAGTCCACGGTCGCGATGGCGACGCTGCGCTATCTGCCGCGCAACGGCAAGGTGAAGGCAGGACGCATCGCGATTGGCGGCGAAGACGTGCACGCACTCGACGCGGACCGGCTGCGCGTCATGCGCGCCAATGCGATCTCGATGGTGTATCAGGACCCGGCACGTGCGCTGAACCCGTCGCTCACCGTCGCGCGCCAGGTGGCCGAGGCGTTCGAGGCAGCGGGCGCCTCGCGCGCCGACGCGCTCGCGCGCACGCCGGACCTGCTGCGCCGCGTGCGCATCGCGGAGCCGGAGCGCGTGATGGACAGCTTCCCTCATCAGCTCTCGGGCGGCATGCAGCAACGCATCGTCATCGCGATGGCGCTGGCGTCGAACCCTGCCCTGCTGATTCTCGACGAACCCACCACCGGACTCGACGCCACGGTGGAAGCCGAAGTGCTGGACCTCATCGCGCAGCTGCGCGCGGAACTCGGCATGGCCGTGCTCTTCATCAGCCACAACCTCGCGGTGATCGGCCAGATGTGCGAACGCGTGGGCGTGCTGTACGCGGGGCGGCTCGTCGAGGAAGGCGCGACGCGCGACGTGTTCACGCGCCCGCGTCATCCGTACACGGTGGGGCTGCTGCGTTGCCTGCCCGCTCCCGGGCGCAGCAAGGACCGCGACCGGCTCGACACCATCGCGGGGCAACTGCCTTCGCCTGGCGACGCGCCGCCAGGCTGCATCTACGCGGACCGCTGCCGCCTCGCCGACGAACGCTGCCGGCGCGAAACCCCGCCGCCCTACCGCGTAAACGCGCCGCACGGCGAACAGATGGCGCGCTGCCACTATCATGAGCGGGCCATCGAGTTGCCTCGAGCGGCTACGCGTATTTCGCACGCAAGCCATGCGAGTGACAACGGCACACTCGAACGCCCGCGCAGCGACGCGCTGATCCTGCGCGCCGAGCGCATCTCAAAGACCTTCCGTGCAGGCGGCGCGATGGTACGCGCGGTGGATTCGGTCTCGCTCGATCTCGCAGCCGGCGAGACGCTCGGGCTCGTCGGCGAGTCGGGCAGCGGCAAGACCACGCTCGCAAAGCTCTTGCTCGGGCTGACGCCGCCCGACGAAGGGAGCGTCATCGAACTCGACGGCACGCCGCTGCCGCCGCGCGTCACGGCGCGCAACGACGACCAGGTGAAGTCGCTGCAAATCGTTTTTCAGAACCCCGATTCGGCACTGAACCGCGCGCATCCCGTGAAGCAACTGATCGGCCGGGCGCTGTCGCGACTCGGCTCGCTGCACGGTCCCGCGCGCGAAGCGCGGCTCAATGCGTTGATCGAGGCGGTGCGCCTGCCCGACCGCTATCTCGATGCTCGCACGCGGCAGCTTTCGGGCGGACTCAAGCAGCGCGTCGCCATCGCGCAGGCGTTCGCGGGCAATCCGCGCATCGTGGTCTGCGACGAGCCCACCTCGGCCCTCGACGTCTCCGTGCAGGCCGCCATTCTCAATCTGCTCGCCGACCTGCAACGCGAGCGCGGCGTGAGCTACGTGTTCATCTCGCACGACCTGCACGTGGTGCGCTATCTCTCGGACCGCATCGCCGTGCTCTATGTGGGCCGCCTGCTCGAAGTCGGCCCCGCCGCGGCCGTGTTCGACGGCCCGCATCATCCCTATACGGAAGCGCTGATCTCGTCGGTGCCCACGCTCGACGACGGTACGAAAGGCAAGCGCATCCGCCTCTCGGGCGACCCGCCCAGCGCCGCGTCGCCGCCGTCGGGCTGCGTCTTCCATACGCGCTGCCCACGCAAGATCGGCGCGATCTGCGAACAGGAAGACCCGCCCTTCACCGACGCCGGCGACGGTCATCGCATTCGCTGCCACATCCCCGTCGCCGAACTGCGCGCGCTTCAAAACGTTACGCGCGAGCGATAGAACCGCGCGCTTCGCGTTTCACCGCCGAAACGTTTTTCCGCAATTCCCGAGGGGTGCTGAGGCACTCTCGCGCCGGCCCCCATCTGTCACGCGCCTTTGCGGGCGGTGGCACATTTATCGCTAAACACCAGGCACGTCCGGCCCGTGAGTCGTATCGCGGCAGAGGCAAGCACAGGCCGCTGCACGTAACGGATGAACCACAAGAAGCGGGTTTCATGCAGATCGAGCCGCGCGCTGAAGGAGCGCAGCGCGCGGCACGACACGGGGACGGCAAAACCTGGAGATAACGGGCACGCCCTGCATGACGCAGCGAAGAGTTCCGGTTACGAGGCGCCGGCACTCAGGGAGAGAGAGAAGACCATGAAGAACAAGAAAATCGATCAGGACTGCCATGCGTTTAAATGGCAGAGAGTCGGGGTGGTTGCCTCGATGGCTGGGCTGCTCTTCGCAGCACCGGCCGGCGCGGCGGGTTCGCGCGATGGTGAGGACGCGGTGAAGTGGGACGTGAGCGCGCACGTCCCACTTCCTGCGAACGCCATGACCGCCGCGATCTTCCTCGCGCAGGAAGCACCGACGGGAACGGCCACGGGAACGAGCGCCGAGGCGTCCGACGACGCCGTCACAGCCGCCGAAGATGCGGCCACGGTGTTCTTGCCACGCGAGTGCGATCGCAACATGAGTGGCGCGGGGAGCACCGCGGCATGCAACCCCAACGGTGCGAAGAGTGCGAGCAGTGCGAACGGTGGGCGAGGCGCGGGTGGCGCGAGCAGCGGGGTGGGCGGCTCGGCGGCGGGGTCGAGTGCCAGCGGGTCGTCGGGCGGGCTTGGCAGCGCAGCAGCAGCGGCCGGAGGGAAGGCTTCAGGAAGCGGGAGTAATGGTGGTGGCCACGGCGGCACCGGTGGCGGTGGCGGTGGTGGCGGTGGTGGCGGTGGTGGCGGTGGTGGCGGTGGCGGTGGTGGTGGTGGTGGTGGTGGCGGCGGCGGTGGTGGTGGTGGTGGCGGTGGTGGTGGCGGTGGTGGTGGCGGTGGTGGTGGTGGCGGCGGTGGTGGTGGTGGTGGCAACAGCGGAGGTGGCCACGGCGGCCCCGGTGGCGGATTCGGTGGCGGAGGTTTTGGTGGTGGTTGTGGCTGCGGCGGTTCGGGCGGCGGTTTCGGTGGAGGCTTCGGTGGAGGGCCTAGCGGCGGCTTCGGCAAAGGTGGCGGCTTCGGCGGGGGCTATGGCGGCGGTCCCGGCGGCGGTCACGGTGGCGGTGGTAGCGGACGATAGACCCGCGCGGCGGTGCCCCCGCACCGCACACCGCCCCGAAACGGCATGACATCCCAGTCACGCCTTTCTGTGGTGACGGCGGTGGCGCTCCGATCCCCCGGTCGGCGCGTCACCGCCGCGGCCCGGACCGCATTACGCGGTCCGTTCGCCTTCCTTCGAGGTCCACGTGCTGGCGCATGGGGCGGCGCGCACGACGCGCACAACGCGCCATTTGACGACGACCAACAAACAGCGCGAAAGCCGCACCTCGATCGCAGTCGATAGCCCAACCGAGGGAACCAATCGCGCGGCACGGTCTCCTACAGTGCATTCGAAACCCTTTCGACACACTGGCAGGAGGACAACAACATGAAGCAACACTTCCCGCACGGCGCCGCGCGCCTCACGCTCGCAGCGGCATTCGCGTTCGGCCTCGCGTCCGCGGCCAGCGCGCAGACGCAGGCGTCCTCGGCGCCTCCCCCGGTCGATCCGTCGTTCTCGGCTTACTGGCTCTCGCAGATGTGTCAGCAGCCTCCATCGGACAACGTCTCGCGCGGTCAGTGTGTGAGCGCCATTCGCGGCATCATTCACGGCTACCAGTACGGCGTGCTGTTCCTCGGCCAACGCGGAACGCTGCCCACCGGCGAGACGCAACGCGTGTCGCTCTGTCTGCGTAACACGCCCGTGCCGTCCATCGTGGACGAGTTCGTCGCCGACACGCGCCAGGTCGACTCCGATGCGCTCAAGCGCACGCCGGCCGAAGTCGCGGTGCTGGGCTCGGTGCACATGCATCATGCGTGCGAGTGAAAACGGGCGCGTCTGCCCGTACCACGCGCCTCGCTTGATGCACTCTGTGCGCTAAATCGTGCGGCGGCATCGCGCATCGCTGAAGCCCGATGCCGCCGCCTCTCTCCTTCGATCCCTTCCCCTCGTCACAGCATTTCGAGCGGCCGCTTGCCGCGCGGCGGTCTGAAGTACGCGTCCACCGCGGCGCATTCTTCGGCCGTGAGGTCGAGGTCCAGCGCGCGGCGATTGTCCCGCACGTGCTCCACGCGCGCCGCCTTCGGAATGGCGAACACGCCGGGTTGGCGCAGCACCCAGGCGAGCGCCACCTGAAACACGGACACGCCGCGCTCGTGCGCAATGTCGTCGAGCGCCGAGCGCTTCGGCAGGCGCGCGTGGTCCACGGGGCTGTAGGCCATCGCGGGCACATGCCGTTCGGCAAGCCATGGCAGCAGGTCGAACTCCGGGCCGCGACGCGCAACGTTATAGAGAATCTGGTTGGTCGCACACGCGTCGCCACCAGGAACGGAGAAAAGCTCCTCCATGTCGTCGGTGTCGAAGTTGCTCACGCCCCAGTGGCGAATCTTGCCCGCTTGGCGCAGCGCTTCGAAGCCCGCCACCGTCTCTTCGAGCGGCACCGATCCGCGCCAGTGCAGCAGATAAAGATCGAGGCGATCCGTCTTCATGCGCTTGAGGCTCGCCTCGCAGGCGGCCTGCACGCCGCGCCGGCTCGCATTGTGCGGATACACCTTGCTCACGAGAAACACGTCGTCGCGCAGCCCGTGCAGCGCCTCGGCCAGCAACGTTTCGGTCGCGCCCTCGCCGTACATCTCCGCGGTATCGATCAGCGTCATGCCGAGCGCGATGCCTTCGCGCAGCGCGGCGATCTCGTCGGCACGGCGCGCCGGTCGCTCGCCCATCTCCCACGTGCCCTGTCCCAGCTTCGGAATGCGCTCGCCGTCGGGCAGCGCGACACTTGCAATCTCCGTGACCATGAACGCTCCTCAAGACTCGATTTCGGTCGGCTTCGCGTCGGTCCCGTCATGCACCGCCCAGACCGCTTCGCGGACCATCCTCGCGGCGTGCACATCGTGTGGGATCACGCGAAGCGCGAACCGGAGCGGGCCAGTTTAGCCCTTTGCGCGCGGGATCATCGCGGGCCTCGCGAAACCTCGCTATAACGGCCGCACGCGATGACTTAAAATCGACAATCGCCTTTCACGCCCGCCCCCTTATGAACGCTCCCTCGGAAGACCGCTGGCGCGACCTGCGCCCGGACCCGGACAACGACACGCCGCTCTATCTGCAACTCGCCCGCAAGCTGGGCCACGCGATTCACGAGAATCGCTGGAACGCCGGCGAGGCGCTGCCCTCGGAGCGCGTGCTCTCGGAAGCGCTCGGCGTGTCGCGCATCACGGCGCGCAAGGCCATTGCGCTGCTGGTCGAGCAAGGCTTGATTCGCCGCACGCAAGGCGCGGGCAGCTTCATCACGCCGCGCTACGAAGATCCGCTTTCGCGGCTCACGAGTTTCAGCGAGATGCTGCGGCGTCGCGGCTTCACGCCCAGCTCGAAGTGGCTGTCGCGCGAGATTCAGCCCGCAAGCCGCGAAGAAGTGATCCAGCTGGGGCTTTCGCCGGCGGCTGCCGTGACGCGCCTGAAACGGCTGCGCCTTGCGGACGGCATCGTGATGGCCGTCGAGAACTCCACCTTTCCTGCCGCGCTGATTCCCGATCCGCAGGCGATCGGCGATTCGCTGTACAGCTTTCTCGAACAGCGCGGCCTCGCGATCGTGCGCGCGCTTCAGCATTTCCGCGCGGTCAACGCCAGCGAAGAGATTGCGCGGCAAATGAGCATTGCGCCGAACGAAGCGCTGCTGCTCATCACGCGCGTGGGCTACACGGCGGACCAACGCGCCATCGAACTCACCGACACGTATTGCCGCAACGACTACTACGACTTCGTCGCCGAGCTGCGCAAGTAGCCCGGCTGTTGCGCGTGGATCAATGCCAACGTGCTTCGTCCGTCCCGATGGGCACCGGCGGGCGAGCATAAAACGGCGGCGTCTCCGACAACCGCTCCGCGGGCGCCGCCGCGCGCACGCGACCGAATGGCGAGTCCATCGTTTCGAGACAGTCGCCCACGTCGTTGAACGTCACGTCGGGCGTGCGCCAACCCTCTTCGATCTGCCCCAGCGACTGTAGCCAGCGCCCCGTCTGCGCGAGCGAAACGCGCACGTGCCAGCTGCCGCCCTCCTTCGCGCGCCGCGCGAGCGCCGCCATCGCGCCGAACGCCGCGAGATAGCCCGTGCCGTGATCTAGCGCCTGACACGGCAGATGCCGGGGCGCGTCGAACGGTGGGTCGCCGGCCGCGCCACGCGAACCCGCCGCCGCGCGGCTCTCCGTCCATACGATGCCGCTTGCCGATTGCACGAGGCTGTCGAAGCCGCGCCGCCTGGCCCACGGCCCGGTATGCCCGTAAGCGCAGATCGACACATAGACCATGCCGGGACGCCGCGCGGCGAGCGCCTGCGGCCCGAAGCCGCGCTCCGCGAGTGCACCGGGACGATAGGCCTGGAGAAACACGTCGGCGTCGGTCGCCAGTGCATGCAATGTGTCGCACGCGGCCGCTTCGCGCAGATCGAGCGTGGTCGAGCGCTTGCCGCGACCGTTGTCGATCACGAGCGGTTCAATGTTCGGCAGATGCGGTCCGTTGACGAGCAGCACGTCCGCTCCGTGATGCGCGAGCGCGCGTCCCGCCACCGGCCCGGCAATGATTCTCGACAGGTCCAGCACGCGCACGCCTGCGAGCGGCCGGTCGGTGCCGCCGCGGCCGGGCGGCTGCGGCGGCGCATCGCCAATGCGTTCGATCTCGATGAGCGGCAAGTCTGCGATGGCACGCGCCTGCGGGAGCGCGGCCCATTCGCGCGGCGAGCGGATCAGCGCCGCGCACAGGCCGGCGTCCGCCAGCGCCGTATCGAGCGCGGCGCCGTCCCAGCCGCGAATCGCTTCGGCCACGGCCTCGCGGCGATTCTTGCAGCCCAGCACCGCGAGCACGCCGTGCAGATGGTGCGGGAAGTTCGTGTGCAGCTGAATCCAGCGGCCGTCGCGCGTGGCGTAAAAGCCGGTCACGGGATGACGCAGTTCGGGCGGCAAATCATCGTTCACGCGCAGATAGCGCTCGCTGCGAAATGCGACGAGCGCGCGTCGCACGTCCACCTCGACGCGTTGGCGGCAGCCTGTGCGCAGCCGGAAGCATTCGGCGGCGGCAAGCCCGGCCGCGGCGATGGTGGAGGCGGCCAGCGCGCCCACGCGATAGACCGACGGCAAGGCCGGGTCGTTGCCTTTCAGATGGATCGAATCGAGCGCGGCCGGTTCGCATTCGGCAAGAGACCAGAGATGTTCCAGAGCGAGACGAGGCGTCATGATCGGCAGCCGGGCGGGTCCGGCGGGGTGAGTGGATCGGAACAGGCGAGGCGAAACAACGGAGTGAAACGAGTCTAGATTTCCCCGCCATGCCGATCAATCTTGATTAAGATAATCAACATATATCGATTTCTCCGGTTTTTTCGCCCAGCCCGCCATGTCCAGCTATATGACCGCATCCGAAGCCGCCGACGCACTCGGCGTCAGCCTGGCCACGCTCTACGCCTACGTGAGCCGCGGCATGCTGCAATCCGCGCCCGACCCGGCCAGCAAACGGCGCCGCTACGCCGCAACCGACGTGCGGCGCCTCGCGCGGCGCAAGGCCGACGGCAAGCGTGCGGGCAAGGTCGCACAGAAGGTGCTGGACTGGGGCGTGCCGGTGCTCGAATCGTCGATCTCGCTGATCGCCGACGGCCGGCTCTTCTATCGCGGCCGCGATGTCACCGCGCTCGCGCGCACCGCGACGCTCGAAGACGTCGCCGCGCTGCTGTGGGAATGCACGCCGCGCCGCATCGCAGAGGCGCTCGCCGCGCCGCTCTCCGCCGCGCAGTGGTCCGCCTGGCTCAAGCTATGGGCGGACAGCACGCCGCTCGACCGCGCGCTCGTGCTGTTGCCCGCGGCGGCGGCGCAGATGCCGCGCGTGTGGGCGCTCGGCCGCGACGCACAGCTCGATACGGCGGGGCTCGTGCTGCGCTTCGTGGCGGCGGCGATGATTTCCGCGGCGCCGTCGGCGGACGCCCTGCATCGTCAGCTGGCGGCTGCATGGGGTGTGCGCAACCGCCAGCAAGCCGACCTGCTGCGCGCGGCACTCGTGCTCTGCGCCGATCACGAACTCAACGCGTCCACCTTCACGGTGCGCTGCATTACGTCCACGGGCACGCATCTGTTCGGCGCCGTGGCGGGCGGACTCGCGGCGCTGGCGGGGCCGCGCCACGGCGGCGAGACGGCGCGCGTCGCCGCGCTTTTCGACGAAGCCGCGCGCGCCGGCGACCTCAACCGCTATCTCGCCACCCGGCTCGCCGCACACGAGCACGGCAGTGCGATCGCCGTGCCCGAGCGTCCCGCCGCGGTCCTGCCGGGCTTCGGCCATCCGCTCTATCCGGACGGCGATCCGCGCGCGCGGCTGCTGCTCGAACTGCTGGCCGAGCGCGCGCCCGCGCGTTCACCGATGCGCGACGTGGACGCCCTCGCACGCGCCGTGCACGAAACGACGGGCGCCTTTCCGACGGTGGATTTCGCGCTGGCCGCGATCGAGCGCGTGCTGGGGTTGCCGCACGGCGCCGCCTTCACGCTGTTCGCCGTGGGACGCACGGCGGGCTGGATCGCGCATGCGATGGAACAGACAGCGGACGGCCGGCTCATCCGTCCGCGTGCGAGGTATGTGGGAGAGTACGAAGCCGGTGCGAGTGAATGACCGTGACTGCGGGCGGCCGCCGCTTAGGCGAGACGCGAGGCAAAACGCGAGGCAAAGCGCGCGAGGCTCCACTTCGATGCCCAGCTTCGCAGCATGCGCTGAGGCGCGATACCTTGCGCGTGCGCCGCGCCGCCACGCGCCGTTTCCAGGTCGAACGCCAGCGCAAAACGCGCGCCGTCCCGGCCGGAGCTGACCCACGCACGCGCGCCGCGCGGCAACTCAAAAGACTCGCCGGCCGCAAGCCAGTAGTCACCGGCGTCGCCCTCCACCGTCAACCAGATCTGTCCGGCCCGCACGTCCAGCACGAGCGGCTGCGCGGCTTGCAGGGCGGCCGCGGGCTCGCCATGTTCCAGTTCGAATGTACGGATTTCGCGCATTGCAGTGCTCCTTGAAGGGCATTGACGGTTCCAGCATTATTGCGAGGCGACGCCGCTGCGCCCATGCACAGTTCCGTACAGTTCGGTCTGAACTGTACAGTCGAAAAACCTGACAGTGAGTCTCCATGAAGCTTCAACTCGACCGCGCGAGCGGCGTGCCGCTCACCGACCAGATCGTGACCGGCGTGCAGGACTGGATCCGCTCGCGCGCCGCGCACCCGGGCGCCAAACTGCCATCCATCCGCCAGTTCGCCGCCGACTACGGCATCAGCCGCTTTCCCGTGATCGAGGCGTACGACCGGCTCGTTTCGCTCGGCTACGTCGACTCGCGTCACGGCTCGGGCTTCTACGTGACCGAGCGCGGGCTGCCCGGCACCTTCGGCATGAGCGGCATGGGGCTTTCGGACCCGCGGCGCGCCGAAGAAGAGTCCATCCACATCCTGCGGCACCTGAACCGGCCGGACGAAACGCTGCAACTCGACAGCGGCTCCATTCCGCTCGCCTGGCGTGACACGGAGAGCCTCGGCCAGGCCATTCGCCTCGTGTCGCGCACCGACGGTTCGAGCCTCGTCGATTACGCCACGCCGCTCGGCAACGCCCGGCTGCGCGAGCACCTGCAGACGCGCCTCGCGCCGCTCGGCATTGCCGTCGACCCGCAGCAGATCCTCATCACCGAAGGCGCGAGCGAGGCGCTCGACCTGCTCATGCGCTACATGCTCAAGGGCGGCGACACGGTGTTCGTCGAAGACCCGGGCTACTACAACCTCTACGGCCTGCTCAAGCTGCACGGCGTGAAGCTGGTGGGCATTGCGCGCACGGCCAACGGGCCGGATCTCGACATGCTCGAAGCCATGCTGATCGAGCACCGGCCACGCGCGTTCTTCATCAACTCCGTGTTCCACAATCCGACCGGCACGACCGTGACGCCACCCGTCGCGTTCAGGCTGTTGCAGCTGGCGCGCGAGCACCGCTTCACCATCGTGGAAGACGACATCTACGGCGACTTCCAGACCGATCCCACCGACCGACTCGCCACGCTCGACCAGCTCGAACACGTGGTCTACGTGGGCGGACTCTCCAAGACGCTTTCGTCGTCGCTGCGCGTGGGCTACGTGGTGGCAAGCCCGCAGATCGTGAAAGACCTCGCCGACATCAAGGTGCTCACGAGCATTGGTGGCTCACGTTTCGCCGAGGCCGTAGCGGTCGCGTTGCTGGAACGCGGCGCGTACCGCAAATATCTGGAACGCCTGCGGCGGCGCATGCGCGACGCGCTCGGGAGCGCGATGCAGACGCTCACGGCAAGCGGCTGGGAGCTGTTCGCGCGGCCTCAGGGCGGCAAGTTCCTGTGGGCGCGCGTGCCGCACATCGAAGACTCGGCCCGCCTGGTTGCCTGCGGAGAACCGCTCGGCGTGATGGTGACGCCAGGCAGTTACTTCCGGCCCGACAGTCAGCCGAGTCCGTGGATCCGCATCAACGCTGCCTTCACCAACGATCCCCGGGCACGTGCGTTCTTCGAGACCGCGGCGCGCCTGAGCGCCTGACGGCCCGAGCGGGCCTGCTGCAACGGCAGGCGCGCAAACGACGGGCACGCGCTGTTTTCCCTACAATGGCGGCTGCTCCCTATTCGCCGCTTCACTTGCCGCGGCCCGCGCCTCCAGCACGCCCATGCCCGTCCCCACCACCGCTTCCGCTGCGCCCACTGCCACGCCGTCTGCCCGTTCCCTCACCGTCATGTTGTGGCTCGTCGCGACGGGCTTCTTCATGCAGACGCTCGACTCCACCATCGTCAACACCGCGCTGCCCGCCATGGCAGCGAGCCTCGGCGAGTTGCCGCTCAGAATGCAGTCGGTCGTGATCGCCTATTCGCTCACGATGGCGGTGATGATTCCCGTGTCGGGATGGCTCGCCGACAAGCTCGGCACGCGGCGCGTGTTCTTCAGCGCGATTCTCGTGTTCACGTTGGGCTCGCTGCTGTGTGCCAATGCGCATTCGCTCACGCAGCTCGTCGTGTGGCGCATCGTGCAGGGCGTGGGCGGCGCGATGCTGCTACCTGTGGGGCGCCTCGCCGTGCTGCGCACGTTTCCCGCCGAGCGCTATCTGCCGGCGCTCTCGTTCGTCGCCATTCCGGGGCTGATCGGACCGCTGATCGGCCCGACGCTCGGCGGCTGGCTCGTCAAGATCGCCTCGTGGCACTGGATCTTTCTGATCAACGTGCCGGTGGGCATCGTGGGCTGCATCGCGACCTTCATCTTCATGCACGACAGCCGCAATCCCGATACGCCGCGCTTCGACGTCGCGGGCTATCTGCTGCTCGTGGTCGGCATGATCGCGATCTCCGTTGCGCTCGACGGTCGCGCCGAACTGAGCCTCGAGCACGCCACCGTGCTCGTGCTGCTGATCCTGAGCCTTGCCTGTTTCGTCGCCTACGGGCTACACGCGGTACGCGCCCCGCAGCCGCTCTTCTCGCTCGACCTCTTTCGCATCCACACGTTCAGCGTGGGGCTGCTCGGCAATCTGTTCGCGCGCATCGGCAGCGGTGCCATGCCGTATCTGATTCCGCTGCTGCTTCAGGTGGGCCTCGGCTACAGCGCATTCGAAGCAGGCTTGATGATGTTGCCCGTCGCCGCGGCCGGCATGTCAGCCAAGCGGCTGGTGACGCGACTAATCACGCGTTACGGCTATCGGCGCATGCTCGTCACCAACACCGTGCTGGTCGGGCTGGCGATGGCGAGCTTTTCGCTCTCCAGCCCGAACGAGCCGCTGTGGCTTCGCCTCGTACAGCTTGCGCTCTTCGGCTGCGTGAACTCGATGCAGTTCACCGCGATGAACACGCTCACGCTGAAGGACCTCGGCACGGGCGGTGCGAGCAGCGGCAACAGCCTCTTCTCGCTCGTGCAGATGCTCTCGATGAGCCTTGGCGTGACCGTGGCCGGCGCCATGCTCACCACGTTCACAGGCATCCTGCCCCGCGCCACCGCCACGCACGTGCTGCCTGCCTTCCACGCGACGTTCCTGTGCGTGGGCATCATCACGGCCGGCTCGTCGTGGATCTTCGCGCAGCTTTCGCCGGACATCCGCGGCACGGCGAAGAAGACGGACCCGTCTGAGCGGGCCTGAGTCCGAGCCCGTTCAGCGCGCTTTCGCGCGCCTGTTTCGATCGCCGCGCGGCACCGGCAGCTGGCCTGCCGGGACGCCGCCTGCGCGCACGCGACCCGCTGCGGGGCAGCGGGCGCACCGTTCGTGTGCAGATGCCACCGGACTGCGCCGCGCCGTTCCTGCGCCACGTCAGAGGGCCGCGCATTCCCGCTGTGCATGCTTCTTGCTGACCTATCCTGTAAACTCGAAGCCTCTTCTCGTGCGGTTCGCGCAATTCCCGCACACACGCCGCCTCACTGACATGATGAGCATGCTCGACCTCGATCCCCCCGGCTTTCAGCCGCCGCGCCCCGTGGCCGGCGACGAAGGCTCCCGGCGCACCGTGCTGTATGGCGGTTACACCGTGTTCAGCGTGTTCCAGCCGGTGTTTTCGGTGGCGCACCGGCGTGCCATCGGCTATCACGCGTCGCTGCGCGCGCACGACGAACACGGCCAGCAGGTTTCGTCGCACGAGGTCTTCACGCAGGCGGCACGGCGCGGCGACCTGCTCGAACTCGGGCGGCTTACGGAGTCGCTGCATCTGGGCAACTTCAACGCCTTCGACAGTCACGACGAGTGGCTCTTCCTGAACCTGCACCCCGCGGCCCTGATGGATACGAGCTACGGCGACGCGTTGCTCGCGCGCCTGAAGGCGCTCGGCCTGCCGCCGCAGCGTGTAGTGCTGGAACTCTCGGAGCAAACGGGCGGCGAGACCACGCGCTTTGCCGAGATCATCGACGGCCTGCGCAAGTCGGGATTCCTGATCGCGCTGGACGGCTTCGGCGCGAAGCACTCGAACATCGATCGCGTGTGGCATCTGCGGCCCGACATCGTCACGCTGGACCGCGGCATTCTCGCGCAAGCCACGCGCCATTCGCACATCGAACGTGTGTTGCCCGGACTCGTTTCGATGCTCCACGAGTCCGGGCAGCTCGTGCTGATGGGTGGGCTCGCCACCGAGCGCGACGCGCTGATCGCGCTGGAATGCAACGTCGATTTCGTGCAGGGCGCGTATTTCGCCGGACCCGATGTGGAGCCCGTGAAGCCGCAGGTCGCGGCCGAACTCATGGACGCGCTTTCGGCCCGGCTGCGCGAACGCGTCGCCGCACGCGAGCGCGATCAAACGGCGCGCCTCGCGCCTTATGTGCGCGCGCTGGAAGGCGCGGCGAAGCAACTGGCGGCCGGCGTTTCGATGGCCGAAGCAACGGCGCCGCTGCTCAAGCTCGGCGAGACCGCGCGCTGCTTCCTGCTGGACGGCTCGGGCCGTCAGATCGGTGACAACGTGCTGCCCACGGGCCGCACGTCGCAGCGTGCCAAGCGCTTCAGTCCGCTACTGCACTCGGAAGGCGCGAGCTGGGAACGCCGCCCCTATTTCATCGAGGCGGTGCGTGCGCCGGGCCACGTGCATCTCACGCCGCCGTATCTCTCGATCAACGAGGCGCATCTGTGCGTGACCGCCTCCATCGCGGCGCACACCGCGCACGGCATGCAGGTGCTGTGCGTCGATATCAACTGGGACATGGCGGCGCGGCGCAGCGCTTGATGCGCGCTCCATGCGCGCTCTTGCGTGAGTGGCCCTCACGTCACGCCGCGATGGCTTCCTCCACACTGCAACGCACGGCGCCGCTGCGCGCCGGTTGCGCGAATATCCGCTGAAGCAGACGTTTGATCGCTCGCGCGCCGTACAGGCGATTGGCGGCGTACACGACGGCCGCGTCCGTGATGATCGCCATGCGTGCCACCGGCGCGTTCTCGCCTTCCTCCACTCCCACCGATACGGCGACGAGCGCAACGATCTCGCCATCGGCACCGAACAGCGCTATGCGCGATTCACCGTCGATCGTGGCGATGGACTCGGCGCGGAGTGCTTGCCCGCATGCGTGCGCCTCCTCGGACCCCTGCGAAGCGCAAGCAAGCGCGCTCACCACATCGCGATCCACGGGCAATGCGTCTTCACTGGCAACGCACGCCACCACCGTAGTCGCCCCGAGCAGCGCCATCACGCCCGCCCGGTCCTGCGAGGCAATCGCCTCGCGCAGATGGTCCACCACCTGCCTGTGCCGCGCCGGATCGTCGGGCGCTGCGGGCATGCCGGGGCGCTGTAGCCTCGCGCGGGCACGATGCACGATCTGCCGGCAGTTCGCCGGCGTCTTGCCCACGATGCGCGCGATCTCCGCATAGTCGCAATCGAAGCCTTCGTGCAGCACGAAGGCGGCGCGCTCCACCGGCGAGAGACGTTCGAGCAGCAACAGCAGGCCATGCGAGATTTCGGCGGCGCGCAGCGCGAGATCTTCCGCGGAGGGCGCCCAATCGGTGGCGAGGCCTGAGTTGCCGGAATCGCCGGAGCCGGCTGGCCAAGGCCCCGAACCATGCGTGTGCGGCAACCGTTCACGTCGCAACCGCCGCAGACGATCGATGGCAAGGCGCGTCGTGATCGTCGCGAGCCAGGCAGCGGGCTCGCGCAGCGCGTTGGCGTCCGCGGCGTGCCACTTCAGCCAGGCGTCCTGCACCACGTCTTCGGCCTCGGCGCGGCTGCGCAGCAGCCGGTACGCGAGCGACTCCAGCCGCGAGCGCAATGCCTCGAAGGCCGTGATGCCGTTGTTGCTGCTGGAAGACTGCGTCATTCGTCTCGCTCCTCGATGATCGCGCGGGCCTTCGCGCGCCGCTTCGATGACCTCTTGCCTCTCTTTCCGTTGACGTCTGGGGCGCCTCGCGCGTGACACCTTCGCGCAAAATTTTTTCTGTCACGCGGCGCCGCGCCGGGGCGTCAACAGGGCAGATCACATCCCCTTCCCACGAGGAATTCATGCGCCCGACTTTTCATCTGCCTCACATGCCCTTCGTTTCGTCGTCCGGGCTCGGACTCGTGCCCACCGTCATCGAGCAATCCGGTCGCGGCGAGCGCGCCTACGACATCTATTCGCGGCTGCTGCGCGAGCGCATCGTGTTCCTGGTGGGACCGGTGAACGAGCAGTCGGCCAGCCTGATCGTGGCGCAACTGCTCTTCCTCGAGTCCGAGAACCCTGACAAGGATATTTGCTTTTACATCAACTCGCCGGGCGGGTCCGTCTACGACGGCCTCGCCATCTACGACACGATGCAGTTCATCAAGCCCGACGTGTCGACGCTCTGCACCGGCTTCGCCGCGAGCATGGGCACCTTTCTGCTCGCCGCGGGACATCCGGGCAAACGCTACGCGCTACCCAACGCACGCATCATGATTCACCAGCCGTCGGGCGGCAGCCAGGGCACGGCCGCGGACGTGGAGATTCAGGCGAAGGAGGTGCTGTATCTTCGCGACCAGCTGGATGGGGTGCTGGCCGCGCGCACGGGCCAGACGCTCGAGCAGATCCGCAAAGACACCGATCGCGACAACTTCATGTCGGCGAGCGCCGCGAAAACGTACGGCCTGATAGACGATGTACTGAGTTCGCGCGACGCGATCGGCACGATGAAGAGCGATGCACCGGCGTGATGCGTGGCTTGGCGTGGCTTGGCGTGGCCTCGCCGAGACCGCCGGGCGCCGTAAACGACAAAGCCCTCCGGGACCGGAGGGCTTTCTGCAACGCTACAGCAACGCTGCAACGGAACGGCAAACGCCTTATGCGAAGTTCTTCGCGGCGAAGTCCCAGTTCACGATGTTCCAGAACGCTTCCACGAACTTCGGACGCGCATTGCGGTAGTCGATGTAGTACGCGTGCTCCCACACGTCGATGGTGAGGAGCGGCTTGGAATCCGTGGTGAGCGGCGTGGCGGCATTGCTCGTCGAAACGATGTCGAGCGAACCGTCGGCCTTCTTCACGAGCCACGTCCAGCCCGAACCGAAGTTCGCGACCGCAGCCTTCGAGAAGGCTTCCTTGAACGCGTCGTAGGAACCCCACTTCGCGTTGATCGCGTCGCCCAGCGCGCCGGCCGGTGCGCCACCACCTTGCGGCGAGAGGCCGTTCCAGAAGAACGTGTGATTCCAGATTTGCGCGGCGTTGTTGAAGATACCGCCCGACGCCTTCTTGATGATCTCTTCCAGCGGCAGGTTCTCGAATTCGGTGCCCGGAATCAGGTTGTTCAGGTTCGTGACGTAGGCCTGGTGGTGCTTGCCGTAGTGGAACTCGAGCGTCTCTTCGGACATGTGCGGAGCGAGCGCGTTCTTCGCGTACGGCAGCGGCGGGAGCGTATGTTGTGCCATGGTGCTGATCCTTCTCTCGTTTATGGGGAGTCTGCGGATGACGCTGTGGAGCACTGGATTGTAGGCGACTTGGAATAACCCCGCAAACCACGCGCCTTTTTGTCGAACTTCGTGCGGACAAGTGGCGTAGCCGTCGTAAAAGCTGCTTTCACGCAAGCGGGGCGCGGACAAAAGTGTGTGCCGAACAGCGTCGGACTGTCGCGACGCGCGCTGTCATCCGGATGTCATTCAACAGCGCGCTGGATGGCGGGACGGCAGCGGGTATCGTCGCGAAAGCGGTCCGCTTCGGAAGGTGCCGCAAGAAGCGCGCCGCGGTGCTTCGACGTCGGTGCTTCGACGTGCGCCTTTTGCTTCGATTGCTCAAGTGCGCTTTCGATTGCCCCGCAGGGCATGAGCCATTCAAAAGCCTTCGGTCAAACGCGGCTGGACGTCGGCCAGCGCAATGTCCGCCGCGCCCTGCGCCAGATGCACCGTGAGCCGCTTGCCGGGCTTGAGCTGTGCGGGCGAACGCAGTGCCTCGCCGCTTTGCACGTCGAGCAACGCGGCGTATCCGCGCTCCAGCGTGCGCTGTGGGCTCAACACGTCGAGCCGTGCCGCGAGCGAGGCCACGCGCGCCGTCGCACGCTCGTGCCGGCGCGCAAGCGCGCCGTGAAGCCGCTGGGCAAGCGTGTCGAGCGCCAGCTGTTGCCGTGCGGGGTCGGGACGGCAACGCTGCCACCGCATCTGCACGAGCGCAAAGCGCGCCTTCGCGTCGCGCACGGGACGCGCGCCCGCCGACGCGAGCCGCACGGTGAGCTGCTGCAGATGCGTGCGCTGTCGCGCGAGTCGCTCTGCGGGCGACACGAGCCGCCGCGCCAGCCAGTCGAGCTGCTGCGCGCGTCGCTCCATCATGCGACCGAAACCGCGCGCGAGCATCGCATGCCGATGATCGAGATCGCGCAGCAACAGCACGCGCTGCGGACTCACCAGTTCCGCGGCGGCCGTGGGGGTCGGCGCGCGGACATCGGCGGCGAAATCGGCGATGGTGAAGTCGGTTTCGTGGCCTACGCCGCTCACCACCGGCAGCGCGCTTGCCGCAATCGCGCGGGCCAGCACCTCTTCGTTGAAGGCCCACAAGTCTTCGATGGAGCCGCCGCCGCGGCAGACGATCAGCACATCCACTTCGTTGCGCGCGTTCGCGGCTTGCACCATCGCGGCGAGCTTGTCGGCGGCGCCTGTGCCCTGCACCGGCGCGGGGTACACGATCACCGGCACGTGCGGTGCGCGCCGGCACAAGGTGGTGAGCACGTCGCGCAACGCGGCCGCCTGCATCGACGTGACCACGCCGATGGCGCGCGGATGCGCGGGCAGCGGCCGCTTGCGTGCGGCATCGAAGAGACCTTCGGCCTCGAGCTTCGCCTTCAGCTTCAGAAAGGCTTCGTAGAGACGCCCCTGGCCGGTGCGACGCACCGCTTCCACGTTGAGCTGCAATTCGCCGCGCGGCTCGTACATCGTGACGAGCGCGCGCACTTCGATGCGGTCGCCTTCGCGCGGCATGAACTCGGCGTACTGGGCGCGTCCGCGGAACATGACGCAGCGCATCTGCGCCTGCGCGTCTTTGATCGAGAAGTACCAGTGGCCGCTCGCGGCGCGCGTGAAGTTCGACACCTCGCCGGACACCCACACCAGAGGAAACGACCGTTCGAGCAGCGTGCCGATGGCCCGGTTGAGCGCCGAGACCGGCACGACGGCCTCGGTGCCCCCGGGAATCGGCGCGGTGAATGAGCGGTCTGAGGAACGGTCGAAGCTGTCGGAGTTCATGCGATGAATGAGCGGTTTGCCGCGGTTTTGCCACGGTTTGCGTTTGACTGGCCGCCCAGACGATAGACCGATCGGGCTTGCCGCGTCCAGCAGGCTGTATGCGAAGCGCAATGTGTCCACATTCCAGGCGGGCTCGCACAGGCCCCGCCGAATACCGTTGCAACGCCAATGAATCCGGCGCAAACCCTTGATCTGCAAGGCTTTGCACCTGATTCCAGGCGGGTCGATGCCGATAGAAGGCTTCTCGAACGGGCGTTCCCGGGCAATGGACGGCTGGTTCTCCACAAAGTTGTCCACAGGCGCTCGCTTGCCGCATCAGGCCGTCGCGCGCTAGAGTGCCGGCTTCGCGGGGACGGATGCGCTGCGCTTCGCGCCCCGCCCCTAGCACTGCGCGCCCCCCAGCCGCCCGGAGAAATCTCGCCGATGCCAGCAGCCCAGCCCCTCGCATTTCACCTCAGCGCGCCGGCCGCCTTCGTGCGCTCGCAGCAGCATGCGCATGACCGCGCGCTTTGCATCGCGCTCCGAGCAGTTCGCGTCGCCCGTACCGCCGCCTGGGTCCGATGATCGACGGCCTGCGTTCCCGTCTTGAAAGCCGCGTGAGCCGCGAATGGCAGCGCCGCGGTCCGCTCGCGTGGGCGTTGACGCCGCTCGCGTGCGTCTTCGGCGCCGTGGCCGCGCTGCGACGCGCGGCCTTTTCCGCAGGCTGGCTGAAAAGCGTGCGTGTGCCGGTGCCGGTCGTCGTGGTGGGCAACGTGACCGTGGGCGGCACCGGCAAAACGCCCACCGTGATCGCGCTCGTGGAAGCGCTGCGCGCAGCGGGCTTCTCGCCGGGCGTCGTCTCGCGTGGTTACGGCGCGCGCATCGAGCGGCCGACGGCGGTCACCTCCGCGAGCGCACCAGGCATGGCCGGCGACGAGCCGCTCCTCATCGCGCGCCGCACCGGCGTGCCGGTCTGGGTCTGCCCGGATCGCGTGGCAGCCGCGCAGGCGCTGTGCGCGGCGCACCGCGACGTCGACGTGATCGTGAGCGACGACGGCCTTCAGCACTATCGCCTCGCGCGCGACGCGGAACTCGTCGTGTTCGACCATCGCCTGGGCGGCAACGGTTTCCTGCTGCCCGCGGGGCCGCTGCGCGAACCGCTTTCGCGGCACCGCGACGCGACGCTCATCAACGATCCCTACGCACGCACGCTGCCGGCCTGGCCGAACACGTTCGCCCTCGACCTCGCGCCCGGCGACGCATGGCATCTCGACAATCCCGCCCTGCGCCGGCCGCTCGCGCAGTTCGCCGGACAGCGGGTGCTGGCGGCAGCGGGCATCGGCGCGCCGGAGCGCTTCTTCGCCACACTGCGCGCAGCGGGCCTTTCACCGGACACGCGCGCCCTGCCCGATCACTACGCGTTCGCGACGAATCCGTTCGTGGACGTGGAAGCCGACGCCATCCTGATCACCGAAAAGGATGCGGTAAAATTGGCGGCCTGGCACGACGCGCGCATCTGGGTGGTACCCGTCCAGGCTGCGCTCGATCACCGCCTCATCGCACTGGTTGTGGAGAAACTCCGTGGACGCCCGTCTGCTTGAAATCCTCGTCTGCCCCATCTGCAAGGGCCCGCTCAGCTACGACCGCGCCGCACAGGAGCTGATCTGCCACGCGGACAAGCTCGCTTACCCCATTCGCGACGGCATCCCCGTCATGCTCGTCGACGAAGCACGCCAGACGGTTGAAGGCACGCCCGTCGACCCTGCGGGTCCCGGCGCCTGACGTGCCGGCGTCGCGCAGGGCGTTGTGTCGTTGCGCCTGGTCGTCGTGGTTGTGCGACGGCCTGTCCGACTCGCTGACTTCGGGAAGGGCGCGACACTTCGGGAAGGGCGCGACGGCAGTTCGCGAGCGGTCTGACTACACGCTGACGCGTTGCCCGCCGCCCAGGCATCGCCCGATGTAACTGTCTTCGCGCGGCGCTACACGCTGCGCACGCATCCCCACCGTCCTTCCCTCACTGCCCGTCACACCGATGACCGCTCCCGCCCATCCGTTCATTGCCGTCGTTCCGGCGCGCCTCGCGTCGACGCGTCTGCCCAACAAGCCGCTCGCCGACATCGGCGGCAAGCCCATGGTGGTGCGCGTGGCCGAGCGTGCGCGGGCGTCGGGCGCAAGCCAGGTGCTGATCGCCTCCGACGCGCAGGCCGTGCTCGATGCCGCGCGCAGCCACGGCTTCGAAGCGGTGATGACGCGCCCCGATCATCCCTCGGGCACAGACCGCCTCGCGGAAGTCGCGACGACATTCGGCTGGAGCGAGGACACGATCGTCGTCAACGTGCAGGGCGACGAACCGCTGATCGATCCCGCGCTGGTGTGCGACGTTGCGTCGCACCTCGCAGCGAATCCGGACTGCGCCATCGCGACGGCGGCACACCGCATCACCGACCCCGCCGAGATCTTCAATCCGAACGTCGTGAAGGTCGTGCTCGATGCGCGCAGCCTCGCCCTCTACTTCTCGCGCGCGCCCATTCCGTGGGCACGCGACGCGTGGCAGCCGCACTGGCCCAACGTCGCTGCGATGCCCGCGCCGCCTGCGCCAGCAACGGTGTATCGACACATCGGACTCTACGCGTATCGAGCCCGATTCCTGCGCGCCTACCCCGCACTCGCACGCTCGCCCATCGAAGAAGTCGAGGCGCTCGAACAACTGCGTGCGATGTGGCACGGCGAGCGCATCGCGGTGCTCGTGGCCGCCGACGCGCCGGCGCCCGGCGTGGATACGCCCGCCGATCTCGCCCGCGTTCAGGCGCTTTTCGGGCTGACAACGCAGTAAGCCATGGCATAATCGGACGTTCGCGCGCGCCTTCCCAAGCCTTTGTGCGCCAGGGTTTCCCCGTGTTTTCCGTTGCCCATGCCGACGCCCATGCGTGATGCGCCAAGCCTTGCTGCGCCGTCTTCAAGACGTTGCTGCGCGAGGCGGCAGCACCGCCGGTGTCGTACGTGTCGTAGCGGAGCGCGAGACCCGCACGAAGGAACAGCAGAAAAACGAGGCAAATGCAGGAACGGCATGCGCAAGGCAGGCTGCCCGCATCGCGCCGCAAGAATTCACATAGATCTGGAGATATCTCATGCGTTTGATCCTGTTGGGCGCCCCCGGTGCGGGCAAGGGTACCCAGGCAAACTTCATCAAGGAAAAGTTCGGCATCCCGCAGATTTCGACGGGCGACATGCTGCGTGCCGCCGTCAAGGCAGGCTCGCCGCTCGGCCTCGAAGCGAAGCGCTACATGGACGCGGGCGAACTCGTGCCGGACCAGCTCATCATCAACCTCGTGAAGGAACGCCTGCTCGACGCGGACTGCGCGAACGGCTATCTGTTCGACGGTTTCCCGCGCACGCTGCCGCAAGCCGAAGCCATGAAGCAGGCCGGCGTCGCGATCGACTACGTGCTCGAAATCGACGTGCCGTTCAACGAGATCATCGAACGCATGAGCGGCCGCCGCGTCCACGCGGCATCGGGCCGTACCTATCACGTGAAGTTCAATCCGCCGAAGAACGCCGGCCTCGACGACGTCACGGGCGAGCCGCTCATTCAGCGCGACGACGACAAGGAAGAGACGGTGCGCAAGCGTCTCGACGTGTACGTGGCGCAGACGAAGCCGCTCATCGACTACTACCAGGCGTGGGCGCAGCGCGGAGACGAAAACGGCCTCAAGGCGCCCGAATACCGGCGCATTTCCGGCCTCGGCTCGGTGGACGAAATCCGCGCACGCGTTTTCGACGCGCTCAAGTAAGCCGCCGCTCGCCGGTCACAAAACAAGTGCCCCGCCGCATCGGTGCGGCGGCGCCGCGGCACGGCGACTTTCCGGCTGCTTTCTCCGATTGTCCCGGCTTGCCGCGCGCGCTGCGCCGCGAGGCCGGGGACAAAGAACCTGGACACCCCAGGAGAACCCAGGAGGAGCAGCAACGATGGAAATTCGCGACAACGTTTTTCTGATCACCGGCGCAGCATCGGGTCTGGGCGCAGCCACGGCGCGCCTGATCGCCAACGAGGGCGGCAAAACCGTTCTCGCCGATCTCAATGAAGAAGCCGGCAACGCGCTGGCGAAAGAGCTGGGCGGCGTGTTCGTCCGGTGCAACGTGGCAAGCGAGGAAGACGGCGAGCGCGCCGTTGCCGCAGCGCTCGCACTGGGCTCGCTGCGCGGGCTCGTGAACTGCGCGGGCATTGCGCCGGCCGCGAAGACCGTGGGCAAGGACGGCCCGCATCCGCTCGATATCTTCACGAAGACCATTTCGGTCAACCTCATCGGCACCTTCAACATGATTCGCCTCGCCGCAGCGGCGATGGCGAAGAACGAGCCGAATGCCGCGGGCGAACGCGGAGTGATCGTGAATACCGCGTCGGTGGCGGCGTATGACGGCCAGATCGGCCAGGCCGCCTATGCGGCGTCGAAAGGCGGCGTGGTGGGCATGACGCTGCCCGTGGCGCGCGACCTGTCGCGCAATGCCATCCGCGTCATGACCATTGCACCGGGCATCTTCGAAACGCCGATGCTGCTGGGCATGCCGCAGGAAGTGCAGGACGCGCTCGGCGCGACGGTGCCGTTCCCCTCGCGACTCGGCAAACCCGCCGAGTACGCAATGCTCGTCAAGCAGATCTTCGACAATCCGATGCTCAACGGCGAAGTGATTCGCCTCGACGGCGCGATCCGTATGCAGCCAAAATAAGCGCGCGACGTAACGCGCGTTCGTCGCGGTTGAAAAAAATCCCTCGATGGGGCGAACCCTTGTCGAGGGATTTTTTCTTGCCCGGAGCGCCTGCGGCTTGCAAGCGCGGCGCTGGCTTCGCTCAATCGCCGCCGTGGTTTTCGGTACGCTGCCGCAATTCGTGCAGTTGCGATTCCACGACGGTGGCGTCCTCCGCGTCGGGCCGCTCGCCCAAGTAGCGTTCGAGGTCTTCGAGCGCCGGCCGCAAATAATCGAGGCGCGCGTAGGCGAAGCCGCGATCGCGCACTTCCTCGAGACTCTCCGGCAGCAGGATCACGAGCCGCTGCTGTATGCCGAGCAGGCGCTGCCAGCGCTCGGTCTGCAGATACGTCGACTTCAGGTTGTGCAGCATGCGCGCCACGATCTCGCGCTGCGTAGCCGGCTGCAGCAGCATGCGCAGCGCACGTCCCACCGATTCGCCGGCCTTCGCGACGTAAGGCTCCAGCATCTCGACCATCTCGGACTCGGACAGCGAGTGTCCGTTGGTCGGGTCGAGCATCACGTCGCCTTCGGGCGTGGACACGCGCAGCAGGAAGTGGCCCGGAAACGAGACGCCGCGCACGGGCAAATCGAGTTGGGACGCCATTTCCAGATACAGGATGGCAAGCGAAATGGGAATGCCGCGCCGCCGTTTGAGCACCACGTTCAGATGGCTGTTATCGGGGTCGTAGTAGTCGTTGAGATTGCAGGCAAAGCCGAGTTCGCGAAAGAAGAAGCGGTTCAGGATGCCCACTTTCTGCCGTACGTCGGCGCCCTCCGGCAGACGGCGCTTCACGCGCAGAACAAGCTCGTCGATCTCCGCGAGCGTGCCTTGCAGGTCGACGTCCGGATAGGCGTCCTGCGCGATCGCGAGCGCTGCCTCGGTAAGCGGCAGGCTGTCGTCCTCGGCAACGAGCGCGCTGAAATAATCGAGAACCCGCGTCGTGGTGTTCACTTCGTCCGCCTCTTGAAGTACGCGTACTTGAAACCCATCAGCCAAAGCATACCGAAATATAGCGCCGCAAACAGCACGAGACAGGCGCCCAGCAACGCGATGCGCATGAACGGTTCGCGCCGCATGCCGATCCAGTCGAAGTTGATTGCGAACCAGTGCATGGTGCCTGCCAGCACGAGGCATGCCCCGAGCAGTTGCACGAAAAATACCGTCCAGCCCGGCAGCGGCGAATAGATACCGCGTCTGCGCAAGCCGATGAACAGCAGCAGCGCATTCATGCAAGCGCCGAGCCCGACCGACAAGGTGAGCCCCGCGTGCGCGAAGATCGGTACGAACACGTAGTTGCCCACCTGGGTCGCGACCAGCACGGCGACGCCAATCTTCACCGGCGTCTTGATGTCCTGCCGCGCGTAGAAGCCGGGTGCAAGAATCTTGATGAGGATGAGCCCGACCAGTCCCACGCCGTACGCAGCAAGCGCACGGCCCACCATGACGACTGAGCGGCCGTTGAAGAGCCCATAGTGGAACAGCGTGGCCGTGAGCGGCTCGGCGAAGAAGAAGAGCGCGATGGCGCTCGGCGCGGCGAGCAGAAACGTCACGCGCAGGCCCCAGTCGAGGAGCGCGGAGTATTCGTTGGTGTCGGCGTCCACGTGCGCCTTCGAGAGGCTGGGCAGCAGGATCGTGCCCAGCGCGACGCCGAGCAGCGCGGTGGGGAACTCCATCAGACGGTCCGCGTAGTTGATCCACGAGACCGCGCCCGCACCGAGCCGCGATGCAATGTTGGTGTTGATGATGAGGCTGATCTGCGCCACCGACACCGCGAACATCGCGGGCACCATCTTTGCCAGCACGCGCTTCACGCCCCGGTGGGCGAGTGCCGCGACGGGCCGCATGGTGATGCGCGGCATCATGTCGATCTTCTTGAGCCCGGGCAGCTGCACGATGAACTGAAGCACGCCGCCCACGATCACGGCCCATGCAAGCGCGTAGACGGGTTGCTTCATGTGCGGCGCCACGAACACCGCAGCGGCGATGAACGACACGTTGAGCAGCACCGGCGCGAAGGCGGGCAGCGAGAACAGCTTGTAGGTATTGAGCACGCCCGAGGCAAGCGACGTGAGCGAGATGAACACGATGTACGGGAACATGATCCGCGTCATCACGACAGCGAGCCTGAACGCCTCGCCCTCGGCCTGCAGACCGGAGGCGACCACCAGCACGACCCAGGACGCGCCCACGATGCCGAGCAGCGAAAGAATCGCCAGCGTCCACGCGAGCACAGTGGACATGGCGTCCACCAGCGCTCGGGTGGCGTCGTGGCCCTTCTGGTTCTTGAACTCGGCCAGGATGGGAACGAACGCCTGCGAAAACGCGCCTTCGGCGGAAATGCGGCGCAGCAGGTTGGGAATGCGGAAAGCGACGTAGAAAGCGTCGGTGAACTGACTCGCACCGAACGCGCGGGCAATCAGCGTTTCGCGGGCCAGTCCGGTCACGCGCGACAGCAGCGTGAAGCCGCTGACCGTCAGCAGGGCTCGGAATAGATTCATGGGGCGCTTATTATACGGAAGCCGGATGGCAGGCCCGATGGCCGATGGCTGGGCGGGACTGGATAGCGTGCCGGACGCCCGTGCACGATGCGAAGCGCGCGGCAGCGAGGCCAGGGCACAAGCGAGATCGGACCGGCCGCGCGGACAAACGTTCGCCGATTGGTCACGCCCGAGCGGGAGCGGCGCGTCAGCCGCCTCTTCGCGCGATCGAGCTCATCGCAGCCTTCATTTGCCACATCCCTGATTTTGTTGCTATAATCGCCAGTTTCGAAGCTCGTCCGGCTTGCCGGGCACTGAAAGCAAGGGGACCGGCGGCAAATCCGCGGAACCTTTCGCAACGTCAGAGCAGTAAGCAGTCAGGCCCGATCAGACTCGCCGCGCTTCGCATATCGGCCATAGCAGGCCGTTTTCATCAGCCTGCTCGCCAGTGACTTTTGCGCTTCCGGGCAATCGCTCGCGGAGTTCGGATCGGAAAGCAGCGCCGCCCTTCCTTCGGGCCAGGCTCTGGAAACAGGAACAGCAGGAAACAGGACAAGGGAAACGTCATGGCTAACACCGCACAAGCACGCAAGCGCGCCCGTCAGGCCGCCAAAGCCAATTCGCACAACTCGGCGCTGCGCTCGAAGTTCCGTACCGCCATCAAGGCCGTTCGCAAGGCAATCGAAGCCGGCGACAAGGCCAAGGCCGCCGAGATCTTCCAGGCATCGGCAAAGACGATGGACATCATTGCCGACAAGAAGATCGTTCACAAGAACAAGGCCGCTCGTCACAAGAGCCGTCTCGCTGCCGCCGTCAAGGCGCTGCAGGCAAGCGCGCAGTAAATCCGGCAGGCCCGCATAGCGGGCCGCCTCCTGTTTCCACTGCGCAACAAAAAAGCCCGCTCCGGCGGGCTTTTTTGTTGCCGCTCGCCTAACTCGCAAGCAGAGCAACCGGGCACTCTGCCGAGGTGGGGGCGAGCGCGCAGCGTCGCTGAGCGGTCTTTGTTAGCGGTCTTTGGTTTTTTGCTGCGTACCGTGATCCGGCGGCAATTCGCAAGCCTCGGTCACGACCAGATCGTTGTCTTTCGCGAAGTTCATGACGAAATCGAAGGCCATAGGCTCGATGTCACGCAGCCGCGAATCCAGGATCACGCACTTCAGATCGCCGATCATGGTGGGCCGCACGTAGCGCGAATACTGCAGACGGGCGTTTGGCCCACGCAATTCCCGCGCGCTGGGACCGAAGCAAGACATGACGCCGGCGAGGCGTTCGGACCAGTCGCTGGGTCGAAACTTTCTCCCGCTTTTGGTAATGCCCTGGATGAAGTACTCGGTTGGGGGTGTTTCGGCCATGTAGGAATACCTGAGTGACTGCGCTGCGTTACACCTGGCGTGCCCGCCCTGACGCGTGGCGCGGCTGACGCCCGCCTGCGCGACCCTTCCATGTGCCGCCGGCGTGGCCGGCCCGAGCACCGAAGACCCGTGAGGCATACGACGGGACATGCGGACAGGCCTGCCCGGCAACGTCCCGACCTTCTTCTGCGGATAGCCCGCAACCGCACGCCGAGGCGGCGTGCGCAGGGTTCACCCGCAAGCGCGAGACCTGCTCGCTGGGCCTGAAAAAACCGGTGCATTATAGCGCACGCCTTCTTTTTCCGCACTGCAACCAAGCCACCACCGGGCCGTCCTGGCAAGCTCCACCGGCCTTCCGGCCGACTCGTCAAACGCGGCAAAATCCTTTATGCTGCATCGACTTACCACCCATCACAGCGGCGTTTCCCGGCACATGCCCACCGTGCCGGTCAGGCTACCCGCCGTATTCCTTTCATGACCTCCCGGAACATTCGCCACTACCTGCAGTTCAAGGATTTCTCGCTGGAAGATTACGAGTACGTGCTGGAGCGCGCCCGTATCCTCAAACGCAAATTTAAGAACTACGAGACGTACCACCCGCTGCACGATCGCACGCTCGCGATGATCTTCGAGAAGAACTCCACGCGCACGCGCCTGTCGTTCGAAGCCGGCATCTTCCAGCTTGGCGGCCATGCCGTCTTCATGAGCACGCGCGACACGCAGCTGGGCCGCGGCGAGCCGATCGAAGACGCGGCGCAGGTCATTTCGCGCATGGTGGACATCATCATGATCCGCACGTTCGGGCAGGACATCATCCAGCGCTTTGCGGAAAACTCGCGCGTGCCGGTCATCAACGGACTCACGAACGAGTACCACCCGTGCCAGGTGCTGGCCGATGTGTTCACGTACTACGAACATCGCGGCCCGATTCGCGGGAAGACCGTGGCCTGGGTTGGCGACGCGAACAACATGCTCTACACGTGGATCCAGGCCGCGCAGATCCTCGGCTTCACGCTGCGCCTCTCTACGCCGCCCGGCTACCGGCTCGATCGCGCACTCGTGGCGCCGGAAAGCGCGCCGTTTGTCGAAGAGTTCGACGACCCGAACGAAGCCTGTGCGGGCGCCGACCTCGTTACGACAGACGTCTGGACCAGCATGGGTTTCGAGGCCGAAAACGAGGCGCGCAAAAAGGCATTCGCAGACTGGTGCGTAGACGCCGACATGATGGCGCGCGCGAAGCCCGACGCGCTCTTCATGCACTGCCTGCCGGCGCACCGCGGCGAAGAAGTCAGTGCGGAAGTGATCGACGGACCGCAAAGCGTGGTGTGGGACGAAGCGGAAAACCGCCTGCACGTGCAGAAGGCGCTGATGGAATTTCTGCTGCTCGGTCGCCTGAACCACTGAACCACTGAGCCGCAGACGCAAACACAGACGCGGCACCTTGGCGGACGCAAACGAACCGGCGGCGAAAACCGCCGGTTTTCGTTTCACGGTCTCTCGCTGCCGTGAAAGGCGGAAGCGCTGAGCCGCACTTAGAGCACAAGCGGCTCCGGCTCCAGTGCCACGCCAAAGCGCTGAATCACGTCCTGCTGAATGCGCTGCGCAAGCGCGAGCACCTCGGCACCCGTCGCGCCGCCGCGATTGACGAGCACCAGCGCCTGCCGCTCGTGTACCGCGGCATGCCCCAAGGCGCGCCCCTTCCAGCCACAGCGGTCGATCAGCCAGCCGGCCGCAAGCTTCACGCGCCCATCGGGCTGCGGATACGACACCACCTCCGGCTCTCGCGCCCGCAACGTCTCGAACTGCGCGGCGTCGATCACGGGATTTTTGAAGAAACTGCCCGCGTTGCCCAGCTCACGCGGGTCGGGCAGCTTCGCGCGCCGCACGGCGACCACCGCGTCGAAGATCGCCTGGGCATCGGGGTTGTCGGCTTTGCCTTTGGCCGCAAGCTCGCGCGCGATATCGGCGTAATCGGCATGCGGCTGCCAGGCCTTCGGCAGCCTGAACGTGACCGACGTAATCGCAAACCGCTCGCGCCCTTCACGCTTGAAGAAGCTGTCGCGATAGCCGAACCGGCATGCCGCGGCATCGAACTCGTGCACCGTGCCCGTCGCCAGTTCGATGGCGCGCAGCGACGCGAAGCGCTCGCCCATCTCGAGTCCATACGCGCCGATGTTCTGGATGGGCGCCGCGCCCACGGTGCCCGGAATCAGCGCGAGATTTTCGAGGCCCGGCATGCCCTGAGCGAGTGTCCAGGCCACGAAGTCGTGCCAGGTCTCGCCCGCCGCGGCACGCACGTACCATGCATCGCTGTCTTCGCGCACCACTTCGCGCCCCCGCAAGGCGACGAGCAGCACCAGCCCGTCGAAGTCGCGCGTCAGCACCACGTTGCTGCCGCCGCCCAGCACCAGCGTACGCAGGCCCTCTGCGCGCGGATCGGCCAGCGCGGCCGCGAACTGCGCTTCGCTTTCGACGCGGCACAGCAGGTGCGCACGCACGTCGAACCCAAAGGTGTTGTGCTCGCGCAAGGAGTAGTCGGCGGCGAACCAGACGGAGTCGGCGAAAGAGACGGAGGGAACGGACATCGGCGGGCGGCGTAGCTTGACACATGCGGCCGCGCGAAGCGCGCGAGCCTTGGGCAAAAGGGGACGGCGTCGGTAAAATGACGGCCGGTCCGTGATTATAGCGAGTGCGAACGGCGGCTTTGCGCCGCCTCCACTGCACTACTGGGAGAAACCAATGCCATCGTTTGACGTGGTTTGCGAAGCCAACATGATCGAGGTGAAGAACGCGATCGAGCAATCCAACAAGGAGATTTCCACGCGCTTCGACTTCAAGGGCTCCGACGCGCGTGTCGAGCAGAAAGAGCACGAACTCACCGCCTATGCCGACGACGACTTCAAGCTCGGTCAGGTCAAGGACGTGCTGGTGTCGAAAATGGCGAAGCGCAACGTCGACGTGCGCTTCCTCGATCACGGCAAGATCGAGAAGATCGGCGGCGACAAGGTAAAGCAGGTCATCACTGTGAAGAAGGGCGTGTCCGGCGATCTGGCCAAGAAGATCGTCAGGCTCGTGAAGGACAGCAAGATCAAGGTGCAGGCCAGCATTCAGGGCGACGCGGTGCGCGTTTCAGGCGCCAAGCGCGACGACCTGCAAAGCGTGATCGCAATGCTGCGCAAGGAAGTGAGCGACACGCCGCTCGACTTCAACAACTTCCGCGATTGATCCATCGAGCGATCAAACGATCGGGCGGCTCAGATCGAGCAGTTCAACCCGCACCCGGCCCCGGCGCGGCCGGGTCGCCGCCTCCGCGCAACAACCGCAGCCGCGGCCCAGGCCATCCAACGCCGCTTCAGTGCCCGCTACCCGCCGACGGCGTCGCGCCCTTCTTCTCGCCGATGCGGCTTTCCTTACCGGCCACCAACTTGGCGATGTTCGAACGGTGACGCCAGATGAGCAGCGCGCTCATCGCGAAGACTGCCAGCGTAATCACGTTGGCGCCGAACAGGAAACCGTCGAAGAGCGGCGCGAACACGGCGGCCACGAGCGCCGCCAGCGACGAATAGTGAAAGAAGAACGCGATGATGAGCCACGTGAGCGCCGTGGCGATGCCCAGCACCGGACTGATCGCGAGCAGCACGCCCGCCGCCGTCGCCACCCCCTTGCCGCCCTTGAAGCGGAAGAACACCGGATACAGGTGACCGAGAAACACGGCGATGGCGGCCAGCGCAATGGCATCGTCGTCCAGGCCGAAGCGGGACGCGAGGTGCGCCGTGAGCCACACGGCGAGCCACCCCTTGAACGCATCGCCGAGCAGCGTGAGGATCGCCGCGGTCTTGTTGCCGCTGCGCAGCACGTTGGTCGCCCCGGGGTTGCCTGAGCCGTACGAGCGCGGGTCGGCGAGACCCATTGCGGCGCTGACGATCACGGCAAACGACACCGAGCCGATCAGATAGGCCAGGACGGCGACGATCAGGTTGTACATGCAGGTCACTCTTCTTGTAGTGGAACGGAAGACTGGATGAACGGCTGGGACGACCGGGACAGCGGCGGCATCCGCGCGCATGGTCGGGCAGCCCCGGCGCAGGCGCGAGCCGGAAAAACCCTGACGCCGGACCGGCACGCCGCACGGCCGCGCCGCCCCGGAAAGGCGCTCATTCTACCGGAGCGCTTTTCGCCGCGCGGACCGCGCCGAAGCAGCTCACTCCTACGCCACGCTTTCAGGAACACACCGTCGTGCGAAGGCTGCGCCCTGGCCGCCGTTCAATCGACGCTCGCGCACTGCACCGGTTTGGCCTCCAGCAGCGCAGTCAGCACCGAGGGCTCGATACTCACCAGAAAGCCGCGCCGTCCGCCGTTCAGATAGATCTTCTCGAGTTCGAGGATGCTCGACTCCACATACACCGGCATGGCCTTGCGCGTGCCGAACGGCGACGTGCCGCCCACCAGGTACCCCGAATGCCGGTTCGCCACCTCGGGCTTGCACGGCTCCACGCGCTTCGCGCCGATCTGCCGCGCGAGATTTTTGGTGGAGACCTTGCGGTCGCCGTGCATGAGCACGATCAGCGGCTTCGCGTGCTCGTCTTCCATGACGAGCGTCTTGACGACGAGATGCTCGTCCACGCCCAACTGGCGCGCCGACTCGGCGGTGCCGCCATGCTCGACGTATTCGTACGGATATTCGTCGAACGTCACGCCGTGGCGTTTGAGGAACTGGGTGGCGGGGGTTTCGGAAACGTGTCGGTTCTTGCTCATCGGCGCATTGTAATGGCGGGCCTGGATGAAGGGTACGACGCGAGACAAGGCGAGACGGAAGAACGGTCCGTTGTCCGTGCCCCACGGCTATGGCACGATCGTTCGCAATGCGCCGGCGGCTCACCTGTCCGCCGTGCATGAGGTACGCCCACCCAGCTTCGCGCCGCCGCGCCCGTACAATCGCGGCGAAGCACAGGAGGAGACCGCTTTGACCGCTCACCCGCATCCGCGCCCGCATGCCGCGCCTCGCCACGACGACGCACCGGCGCAGCCCTCGCAGACGGCATCCGCATCCATCCATTCGCTCGACGTCGCCGCGCTGCTCGCCGCCCTCCCCGATCGCATCGCCGATATTCCCGCCCGACTCGCCGCGCACGACCCGCACCGCGTCGCGCTGATCGAAGAGGCGCGCGATGCCGACTCAGCCGCCGCCGCACGACTGCGCGTCATCACGCGCGCGCAGCTTGCCGAGGCCGTGGACGCCACGGCCGCACTCTTGCGCGAGCGCGGCGTGCGAGGCGGCGACCGCGTGATGATCGTCGCTGAAAACAGCGTCGCGCAGATCGTGTTGCTCTTCGCCGCTACGCGCCTCGATGCGTGGGCGCTCGTTTCGAACGCGCGACTCTCGGCGGTCGAACTCGACGCCATTTGCGCACACGCGCGGCCTCGCCTCACGGCCTACGTGGTCGCCAGTTCGTCCGATGCACAGGCCCATGCGCAACGGCACGGCGCCACGCCCGCGCCAGCCGGACCCGTCGATATCGGCGCGTGGCACTGGCAAACCGACAAGCCCGCACGCGACACCGAAAGCACCTTCCCCGAACCCGTAGAGACGCAACCGGACCGTCAATGCGCGGCCCTCATCTACACGACGGGCACCACCGGCACACCGAAGGGCGTGATGCTCTCGCATCGCAATCTGCTTTTCATCGCGGCGGTCTCCAGCACGTTGCGCCGCGTGAATGCCGACGACGTCGTCTACGCCGTGCTGCCCATTTCGCACGTGTATGGCCTCGCCTCGGTGAGCCTCGGCAGTCTGTATGCGGGCGCGACGTTGCGGCTCGCACCGCGCTTCGTGCCCAAGGCCGTGCGGCGCGCACTGGCCGACGAGCACGTTTCCATTTTCCAGGGCGTGCCCGCCATGCACGCGAAGCTGCTCGACTATCTGCAAACGGAGCGCCTCGAATGGCGCGCGCCGCGGCTGCGCTTCGCCTATTCGGGCGGCTCGCCGCTCGACGCCGCGCTCAAGGCACGCGTGGAAAGCGCCTATGGCGTCACGCTCCACAACGGCTATGGCATGACCGAGAGCAGCCCGACCGTGGCGCAAACGCTGCTCGATGCGCCGCGCGCAGACTGTTCCGTGGGTCACGCGATTCCGGGCGTCGAAGTGCGCTACGTGTCGCCGGAAGGCCACGACGTGCCGCGCGGCGAGATCGGCGAACTGTGGGTGCGCGGCCCGAACGTGATGCTCGGCTACTACCGCAACCCCGAACTCGCGCGCGCTACCGTCACCGAAGACGGCTGGCTGAAGACCGGCGACCTCGCGCGCGAGGACGCGGACGGCGCCATGCATATCGTGGGCCGCAGCAAGGAACTCATCATTCGCTCAGGCTTCAACGTGTATCCGTCGGAGGTGGAGCACGTGCTCAATGCGCATCCCGCGGTGATGCAGTCCGCGGTGGTCGGGCGGCCGGTAGAGGGCAACGAGGAAGTCATCGCGTTCGTCGAGCTGGTTGCGGGCGCCACGGTCACGACGCAGGCGCTCGACGAATGGTGCGGCGCGCGTCTTGCGCCCTACAAGCGACCCGCGCACATCCGCGTGATACCGGCGCTGCCGGCGGCGTCCACGGGCAAGATCCTCAAGCACAAGCTGCGCGAACTGGCGTGATCGAGGCTTGCCGCTCCTCCGGTTTTGCAGCCCGCTGCGGCGGCAAAAAACCGTGGGAGCAGCGAGAGGAGCATGCGCGCAGCAGTCGACTGCGCGTCAACGGCACATCACCCGCGCGGATGATGCTGCGCATGCAGCGACTTGAGCCGCTCGCGGGCCACGTGGGTGTAGATCTGCGTCGTGGAGATGTCGCTGTGCCCGAGCAGCAGTTGCACGACGCGCAGGTCGGCGCCGTGATTGAGCAGGTGCGTGGCGAACGCGTGCCGCAGCGTGTGCGGCGAGAGCGGCGCGTGCACGTCCGCGGCGCGCGCGTGGCGCTTGATGATGTTCCAGAACTGCTGGCGCGTCATGCCTTCGGCCCGCGCGGTGACGAAGAGCGCGTCGGTGGTGCGCGCACCGAGCAATGCGGGCCGCGCGTCGCGCAGATAGCGGGCGATCCACGCGTGCGCCTCCTCGCCGAACGGGATCAGCCGCTCCTTCGAGCCCTTGCCCATCACGCGCACCACGCCTTCGTTGAGACCGACCTCCACCGTCTTCAGCGTCACCAGCTCCGTCACGCGCAGGCCGCTCGCGTACATCAATTCGAGCATCGTGCGGTCGCGCAGACCGAGCGGCGTGTCGATGTCGGGCGCGCCGAGCAGCGCTTCCACCTGCGCCTCGGAGAGCGTGGACGGAAACCGCGGCGGTTGCTTCGCGGAGCGGATGCGCACCGTAGGGTCGCCCTGCGCACGATGCTCGCGCACGGCCCAGCCGTAGTAGCGCCGAAAAACCGAAAGCCGCCGGTTCGCCGAGGTCGACTTGCTCTCCTTGCGCGCCGCACTGTAGGCGAGCAGATCGGTTTCCGTGGCGGTATCGAGCGAGCCGTTGCGCGCCTTCGCGAGCCACTCGGCAAAAAGACGCAGATCGCGCCGGTACGCGTCGAGCGTGTTGCGCGACAGACCATGTTCGAGCCAGAGCGAGTCGCAGAAAGCATCGATCGATGCGTGGCTTGCGGCCAGCAACGGCGACGTGGATGAAGCGCTTTCGGCGGCTGTTTCCGTGATCGCCGTTTCGGTCATCGCGGCTTGCGCGGCCGCAAGGTCGGCGGAAACCGCATCCACTGCTGGGGCGATGCCGTCCGGTTGCGCGGCGGTGCGTTTGATGTCTGTCGTCATGCGTAGGGCACGCCTTCGTGTGCGAGCAGCCACCGCTTCACTTTGCGGAAGTAGCCGTCGTCGTCGTGATTCGCGAATCCGCCGATGCCGCCCGAGCCAACCACGCGATGGCACGGAATGACGAGCGGAAAATAGTTGGCGCCGCAGGCCTGGCCCACCGCGCGCGGCGAGCCGCAGCTCACGGCCTTCGCGAGCTGGCCGTAGGTGAGCACGATGCCCGGCGGAATCTCGCTGATGGCTTGCCAGACGCGCCGCTGAAACGCGGTGCCCACCTCGGCGAGCGGCAGGTCGAAGGTGGCCGAGGCGCGTTCGAAATACCGCTCGATCTGTTGCGCGGCCCGACGCGTGAGCGCCGAATCGGGCGCCACGCTCTTCACCGACTCGGGCAGATAGACGATTTCGCGCACGGCGCCCGCCTCGGTGCGAATGCCCACCTTGCCGAACGGCGCATCGATCACGGCGTTGAACATCATGTTGCGTTCTCCTCATCGCGGGCGCCGGCATGGCCGCCGCCGCGCTTCGCTACTCTACGCTGCCTCGAGCGCCCATTGCACGTGCTCGCGCACGAGCGGCGACGTGTCGTCGGCACGGCGGCGCAGCGCTTCCACGATCGCCTCGCGCGCTTCGGCCGGCAACGTCGTTGAGCGCAGCGCGTTGCCCATGCCGACCGCGAGATTGCGCAGCCAGCACGCGTAGCCGATCCGGCGAATCGCGCTGCCCTGCAGGCGCGTGTCGAACTCGTCCTCCGTCCATTCGAACAGCTCGACGAGCGACGCGCGGTCCAGCCCGTGCCGAACGTCGAAATCGTCGACGGGCGCGGCCTGTGCAAACTTGTTCCACGGACACACCAGCTGGCAATCGTCGCAGCCATAGACACGATTGCCGATGAGCGGCCGCAAGTCCTGGGGAATGCTGCCCTTCAGCTCGATGGTGAGATACGAGATGCAGCGCCGGGCGTCCACCTGGTAAGGCGCCACGATCGCGCCCGTGGGACACGCACCGATGCAGCGCGTGCAGTTGCCGCAATGCGCGCCCGCCGTTTCGGGCGCATGCGTCGAATGTGGGGCGGCGGCTTCGGCGTCTGGCTGTGGGATGGTTGGTGCGTCGTGCGAGCGTGAATCGGCGGTGGCATTCGCGACATTCGCTGCATCGCTCGCCTGTACAGCGTGCAGTTCGGCATCGGTAGGCAGCGGCAAGTCCACGTAGATTTCGCCGAGAAAGAAGAGCGACCCGGCGTCGCGCTGCAACAGCAACGTGTGCTTGCCCCGCCAGCCGATACCGGCCTTCTGCGCAAGCGCGACTTCGAGCACCGGCGCCGAATCCGTGAAAACGCGGTAGCCGCAGGCACCGATCTCCTCTTCGATACGCTGCGCGAGTTGCTGCAACCTCTGACGCAAAACCTTGTGGTAATCGCGGCCGCGCGCATAGATGGAAACGACCGCCGCGGCGGGGTCCGCGAGCCGTGCGCGCTCGCGGTCACGCCAGTCGTCGTGTGCAGGTTGCGAAGGTTGCGTGGCTTGCGAAGCACTTTCATCGTGCCCACGAGTGGCTTCGACGGCGAGCGCCGAAGCCGGCAAATAGGCCATGCGCGCGGTGATCACGCGTCGCGTTCCGGCCACAAGCTCGGCCGGGCGGGCGCGTTTGAGCCCATGTTTGGCCATATAATCCATCTCGCCGTGGCAGCCCGCTTCGAGCCACGCGGCGAGCCCCGCTTCGGCATCGGACAGGTCGGTATCGCTGATACCGATCGCCGCGAAACCCAGTTCGCGTCCCCACGCCCGAATGCGCGCCGCAAGCAACGCGAGCGCCTCATTCGAGGGCGCGTCCCGACCGGCATGCGCACCATCGCGATCGCTCGTGCTGTCGCGCTCTGGCAAGGGTGTGCAGGAAGAAAGATGCGAACTTCGGTTCATCACGCCATTTTACGAGAATGCCCAATACGCCCGGTATCGCCGGCACGTCAGGCCACGAAGCACTCGCCAGCCTGACACACGCCACCGTCCTGCTCGAGCGCCGCTTCGCGCTCGCGGACGACGCGGCCACCCAGGCGTTCGGCGCGCGCGCGGCTCACGCGATTGCCGAGGTGCGCCATGCGATGGCCACCGGCAACGCAACGCAAAGCGGCGCGGCATTCGAGGGCCTGCAGGTGCAACTGACCGGCGACCTCGGCGCCGGCAAGACTACGCTCGTGCGGGCCATGCTGCGCGGCTTCGGCCACACGGGCCGCGTGCGCAGTCCCACGTATACGCTCGTCGAACCCTATGCCGTGGAAACGCCGGACGGGGAACTGGAGCTCTATCACTTCGATCTGTACCGCTTTGCCGATCCGGCCGAATGGGCCGATGCCGGCTTTCGCGAGTACTTCGACAGCGGCGCGATCTGCCTCGTCGAATGGCCTCAGCGGGCAGGCGCGTTGCTGGGCGTGCCGGATCTCGTCTTTTCGCTCGACGTCGTGAGCGAACTGCGTGACGGCAAGGAGAGTGACGCGCGCGCACTCACGGCGCGCGCGTACAGCGAAACAGGAAAGGCATGTCTGGAAAGATGTTAATCAAACCGTTCCGCTCCATCGAATCCGCCGCCACCGCGAGCCACAACTGGCGGCGCCGGCAGATCCTGCGGGCGGGCGCGTCCACGCTCGTGCTCGGCCTCGTTGCGCCGCGCCTTGCATGGGCGACGTCGGTGGTGGGCGTGCGTGTGTGGCCGGCGCGCGACTACACGCGCGTCACCATCGAATCGGATCAGCCGCTGCAGAACACGCAGCAGCTTCTGCAAGGGCCCGACCGTCTCGTGGTCGACCTGAACGGGCTCGACCTGGACCAGTCGCTGCGCGACCTGGTCTCCAAGATCACGCCGAACGATCCGCAGATCCAGTCCGTGCGCGTGGGGCAATATCAGCCGCACGTGGTGCGCATGGTGTTCGACCTCAAAGGCCAGGTGAAGCCCCAAGTGTTCACGCTGCAGCCCGTGGGTTCGTACCGCTATCGCCTGGTGTTCGACCTCTACCCGGCCGTGGCGCCGGACCCGCTGATGGACCTGCTCGCGCAGACCGAGCGCAAGGAGCAGCAGCTCAACGAGAACAGCGCCCCGCCCGCTGCCACGCTCGGCGGCCCCAACACGCCGCCCGGGTCGGCCGACAACAGCGAGGCGTTCTTCCAGCGCTACGCGCAGAACGGCGGTCCGGCGGGCGACGTGCCGCGGCCGCCCTCGGCTGCGCACACGCCGCCGTCCGCGGGGGCGAATGGCCCCGCGGCGCCACGCGCGACGCCGAAGCCCACGCAGCCGCCTGCCGCTATCGCACGCGACAAGAACGGCGACGGCGCGGATGACGGCACCGACAGCGACACCTACGCCTTCACCACGCCGAAGGGCGGCCGGGGCAACACGGTGCGCCTGCTCACCGTCGCGATCGACCCTGGCCACGGTGGTGAAGACCCGGGCGCCATCGGCAGCGCAGGTACCTACGAGAAGCACATCGCGCTCGACGTCGCGAAGAAACTGCGCGCGAAGATCGACGCCCAGCCCAACATGCGCGCCATGATGACGCGCGACGCCGACTTCTTCGTGCCGCTCAACGTGCGCGTTCAGAAGGCGCGGCGCGTGGGCGCGGACCTGTTCGTCTCCATTCACGCCGACGCGTTCACCACGCCGGAGGCGCGCGGCTCGTCCGTGTTCGCGCTGTCGGAACACGGGGCATCGAGCGCCGCGGCGCGCTGGATGGCGAACAAGGAAAACTCGTCGGACCTGATTGGCGGCATCAACATCAAGACTGCAGACGCCACCGTCAACCGCGCGCTCTTCGACATGTCGACCACCGCGCAGATTCGCGACTCGCTGCGCTACGGCAACTTCGTGCTCAAGGAGATCGGCGACATCAACAAGCTGCACAAAGGGTCGGTGGAACAGGCGGGCTTTGCCGTGCTGAAGGCGCCCGACATTCCGTCGATCCTCGTGGAGACCGCCTTCATCAGCAATCCCGACGAAGAACGCCGGCTGAACGACGACAGCTATCGCGACCAGATGGCCGACGCCATCATGAAGGGCATCAAGCGCTACTTCGCAGCGAATCCGCCGCTCGCGAAAAGCCGTATGACGTAAGACGGGCGGGACGTTCAGGGCGTGCTCGGGGCGTGCGTCGAGCACGCCCCGAACGCGACCTGCCGGTGCGCCGCCATGTGCACTCGCGGGCACGAACCGTATCCATGCCGGCGTCTCACAGCCGACGCCGCGCGCTCAGCGCGCAGCCGCAAAGCGCTGCGCCACCCAGCCTCCGAACACGTTGACGACGAGCCCGAGCATCACGAGCGCCGCGCCCGCGATCTGCACGGTAGACAAATGTTCGCCCAGCAACAGCGCGGCGGATGCCAGCCCGACGATCGGCACGAGCAGCGAAAACGGCGCCACCTGCGAAGCCGGATAGCGCGAGAGCAGCCGGCCCCACAGCCCGTAGCCCAGAATGGTCGCCACGAAGGCCAGATAAACGATGGCGAGTATCGACGTCACGCCGATGCCGCTCAGCGCCGCCATCATGCGCGCCGGCCCTTCGGTCACGTACGACAGCGCCAGAAACGGCAACGGCGGAATGAGGCTGCCCCACACCACGAGCGCCACGAGATCCACCTTGCCCACCTTCTTCGTCACGATGTTGCCGAGCGCCCAGAGCACCGCCGCGCATAGCGTGAGGACGAAGCCGGCGAGCGTCATCGAATGGCCGCCCGCTGCACCCGCGCCGATCACGGCAAGCCCCGCTGCCGCGATCGCGAGACCGGCCAGGTTCTGCACGCGAAAGCGTTCGTGCAGAAACAGCACGGCGAATCCGAGCGTGAAAAACGCCTGCGCCTGCAGCACCAGCGAGGCGAGCCCCGCCGGCATACCCACATACATGGCGTAGAACAGGAACGCGAACTGCCCAAACGAAATGGTCGCGCCATAGGCAAAGAGCCAGCGCAGCGGCACGCGCGGGCGCTTCACGAAAAAGACCGCCGGCACCGCGGCGAGAATGAACCGAAGCGCACCCAGCAGCATGGGCGGCACACCGTGCAGACCCACCTTGATCACCACGAAGTTGACGCCCCACGCCACCACGACGACAAGCGCGAGCAACAGGTCTTTCGGCGACATGGCCGACTCCTCCTTTTCTTTTACTGAAGTTTTTCCTGCGTTTCCGCCGGACGTGGCCGAGTTTAGCCTGGGCCCCGCCAAGCCTGCCGAAGCGCCCATTGCGCCGGTGGTCGCGCTGCACAGGCTCCAGGTAACGTCGCGCCGCATAAGGCTAGAATGGGCCGGTCGCTCGACCAGGCCCACGACCAGGCCCCCAAGGAACCCTCATGTCTTCTGCCATCAAAGCTGTCCTCAAGCCTCATGAACGCGACATCGGTAACCTCATGGTGCGTCGCGTATTGCCGGCCCTCGCCGCGCGTCTCGTTGGGCCCTTCATCTTCTTCGACCACATGGGCCCAGCCTCGCTCGCGCCCGGCTCGGGCATCGACGTACGTCCGCATCCGCATATCGGGCTCGCCACCGTCACGTATCTGTTCGACGGGGCCATCATGCATCGCGACAGCCTGGGCTCGGCACAGAAGATCGTGCCCGGCGACGTGAACTGGATGACCGCGGGCCGCGGCATCGTGCACTCCGAACGCACGCCCGAAGAAGACCGCGCGCGCGGCATGACGGTCCATGGCATCCAGACCTGGGTTGCCCTGCCCGTGGAGGACGAGGACATCGAGCCTTCGTTCGCGCACCACCCGGCCGCCACGCTGCCGCAGCTGGAGCGCAACGGCGTGACGCTGCGCGTGATCGCCGGCACCGCGTTCGGCCATACGTCGCCGGTCGAAACCTTCTCGGGCACGCTCTATGTGGCAGCACACTTCGCGCCCGGTGCGGCCTTCGCACTGGAACCGGAACACGAGGAGCGCGGCGTGTATCTGGTGGAGGGCGATTTCGCCATCGACGGTACGCCGCTCGACCCCTACCGCATGGCCGTGCTCGTTCCCGGCGAAACGGTGACGCTCGCGAGCGAGCGCGGCGCTACGGTCATGCTGCTGGGCGGCGAGAAACTGGCGGGCGAGCGGTTCATCGAATGGAATTTCGTGTCGAGTTCGCGCGACAAAATCGAGCACGCCAAGACGGCGTGGATGAACCAGCAGATGGGGCAGGTGCCCGGGGAAACGGACTGGATTCCGTTGCCGCAGAAGAAGTAGCTTGAAATGGCCCGCCGCCGCCCCTAGATGAAATCGAGACCGTTTTCCCACGAGGATGCAATGGACACCACACTCGCCACTTTCGAAAAAGATGTGATCGCTGCCTCGACGCTCGCGCCGGTGCTGGTGGACTTCTGGGCGCCGTGGTGCGGCCCGTGCCGGACACTCGGCCCGATGCTCGAGCGCCTTGAAACCGAGTACGGCGGCAAATGGAAGCTCGTGAAGGTCAACGTCGACGAGAACCAGGAGCTGGCGGCGCATTTCCAGGTGCGCAGCATTCCGCACGTGATCGCGTTTGCGGACGGTCGTCCGGTGGATCAGTTCGTCGGCGTGCTGCCCGAGGGTCAGTTGCGCGCGTTCCTCGACCGGCTCGTGCCCGACGGCGCCGAAGCGGCGCGCCGCGCAGCGCTCGCCGCGCTCGAGGAAGGCCGCCGTGACGAGGCCTACGATGCGTTGAAGGCCGCGCTTGCCTACGACCCCGGCTACGACGACGCGCGCATGGACCTGATCGAAATGCTGCTGGAAGATCAGCGCATCGACGACGCCCGTGCCGAAGTGGAACTGCTTTCGCCCAAGACGACGCAAGGCATCGACGCCCGCTTCAACGCGCTGAAAACGCGGCTCGACGCGGTGGACGCCGCCGCCGATCTGCCGCCCACCGATGCGCTGGAAGCCCGCGTAACGGCCAATCCGGGCGACCTCGAAGCGCGCTTCGACCTGGCGAGCGCGCTGATCGCCCGCCGCCAGTACGCGGGCGCGCTCGAGCATCTGCTGGAAATCGTGAAGCGCGACCGGTCGTTCCGCGAGGACATCGGCCGCAAGACGATGTTGTCGGTATTCGATCTCGCGGCCGGGCAGCCGCAGCTCGTGAGCGAATGGCGCCGCAAGCTGAGCGCGGCGCTTTATTGACAGCGTCTTTCCGGGCGAGCCGTTTTGCGCTTCACGAGCATCACCCCCACGCTTGCACGACGCGGCCTTCGGGCCGCGTTCGTTTTCATGCGCCCGTGACAGATCGCGCGCCGAGGCTTTCGCCCCTCGCCGCGTCCGTCGCGCGCCGGGCGAGCGCACGCAGCACGTGCGAGGCCGCCGCGAAGCCGAAGCTCGCGGTCACGCACACGCTCGACCCGAAGCCCGCGCAGTTGAGGCCCACCGGCCCGCTGTGCCCCGGCGACGTGCTCACGTGCTCGGCTTCGGCGTCGATGTCGCAGACGGCCGTTTCGGGGTAGATGAGCGGCTCGTCCGAATACACGGCGCTCACCTTGAACTTCGCCTTCGGTCCGCGCGGAAAGCCGTGCTGCTTGCGTAGCTGCGCGCGCACTTTCGAAAGCAGCGGGTCCTGAATGGTGAGCGCGAGGTCGTCGATGCGAATGCGCGTGGGGTCCAGTTGGCCGCCCGCGCCGCCCACCGTCACGAGCGCCTGCCCGCGCGCCACGCACCACGCGATGAGCGCGGTTTTCGTGCGCACGCTGTCGATGGCGTCGATCACATAGTCGAAGCCCGCGCCCAGCAGCGCGTCGAAATTGTCGGGCTCCACGAAGTCCTCCACGAGCCGCACCTTGCAGGCCGGATCGATCAGCGCGATCCGCTCGGCCATGGCTTCCACCTTGGGCTTGCCGTAGTTGCCGTCGAGCGCGTGGATCTGTCGGTTCGTGTTGCTTTCGGCCACGTTGTCGAGGTCGATCAGCGTGATCGTACCCACCGCGCTGCGCGCGAGCGCCTCGGCTGCCCACGACCCCACTCCGCCTATGCCGATCACCGCCACGTGAGCGCGCTCGAAGCCGGCCAGCGCGGCGTCACCGTAAAGCCGCGCGATGCCGCCGAAGCGGCGGGCGCGATCGGCGGCTTCAGGCTCGGCGACGCTGGAGGTAAGATCGGGACTGGCGTGGTGGGCAGTGAGGCCGGAGGTAGGCATGGCTGAACGCGGAAACGGAAGAAAGCGCTGCGGATCCGGCTGCCTGATCTGGCAACCGCGGCCTGCAACGGCGCGGCGGCGAACGACGAAGCGCGGGCAACCCGTATTTTGCCTGATCGCGCGCAAGGAAACGGTGGGGCCTTGCACGCGCGTGCGAGCGCACGCAGAAAATTCACACCCCGGCTATACTGGCCTAATTGAAGCGTGCGCATAAAACATGACTTCCCTCGCTAATCTCCGCAAGAATTATTCGCTCGGCTCACTCGACGTGACCGACGTGGATCCCAACCCGATCCACCAATTCCAGAAATGGCTCGCCGAGGCGCTCGACGCCAAACTGCCCGAACCGAACGCGATGACGCTCGCCACGGTGGACGAGAACGGTCGTCCTACCGCGCGGATCCTGCTCATCAAGGGCGTGGACGAACAGGGCTTCGTCTTCTTCACGAATTACGAAAGCCGCAAGGGCCACGAACTGGCCGCCAATCCGCACGCCAGCCTGCTCTTCTACTGGATCGAGCTGGAACGGCAAGTGCGCATCGACGGCAGCGTCGTCAAGACAAGCGCCGAAGAAAGCGACGCCTACTTCGCCTCGCGTCCGCTCGGCTCGCGCATCGGTGCCTGGGCATCCGAACAGAGCAAGGAAATTGAAAGCCGCGCCGTGCTGGAAGCACGCGAACGCGACATGGCAGCGAAGTACGGCGAACATCCGCCGCGCCCGCCGCACTGGGGCGGCTATCGGCTCATGCCGCACGCCATCGAGTTCTGGCAGGGTCGTCCGTCCCGCTTGCACGACCGCATTCTCTACACGCGCGAGACAGGCGGCGACTGGCGAATCGCGCGGCTGTCGCCTTGACGTCAAGGCGTTGACGAACACCGGCGCGCGGGGCGCACCCGGCGCGCAGTGAAAACACGGATCGCGTTCTCCATCGGGGTAACACGCAGCACAAAAGGAGCGCATCGGCGCGATCCACGAGCTTTGCTTTGTATTTCATCGGACACGGAGAAATCACATGTTCTGGGAGAAGAAGCTGGCGCAGTGGGTGCAGGAAGTACGGGACAAGGCGAACCTGCCGGCGCGTCTCGTGCTCTGGGACGGACAACAACACGACTTCGGCAACTTCGCGGCGCCACAGGTCACGCTGAAGGTCAACAGCGCGTCGGCGCTGCCGCTTCTGCTCGAACCGAGCCTCGACAACCTCGGCGAAGCGTATGTGAAGGGCAAGATCGACATCGAGGGCAAGCTCTCGGACATCATCAACATCGGCTATTCGCTGGCACGAAGCACGGTCACCAATGCGAGCAAGCTCGCCCGCGTGCGCCGCTACTTCAACCACACGAAGGCGTCGGACAAGAAAGCGATCCAGTATCACTACGACGTCTCGAACGAGTTCTACAAGCTGTGGCTCGACGAGAACATGGTCTATTCGTGCGCCTATTTCGAGAACGGCAACGAAGATCTGGGCACCGCGCAGCTCAAGAAGATCGACCACATTCTCACCAAGATCCAGTTGCAGCCGGGCCAGCGTCTGCTCGACATCGGCTGCGGCTGGGGCGCACTCGTGTTGCGCGCCGCGCAGAAGTTCGGCGCCAACTGTGTGGGCGTCACGCTCTCGCAAAACCAGTTCGACCTTGCCACCGAACGCGTGAAGGCCGCCGGCCTCTCGGACCGCATCGAGATCCGCCTGCAGGACTATCGCGACGTGGAGGGCCAGTTCGATCGCATCACGAGCGTCGGCATGTTCGAACACGTGGGGCGCAAGAACCTGCCCGGCTATTTCCGCAAGATGCACGACCTGCTCACCGACGAAGGTATCGCGATGAATCACGGCATCACGTCGTCGGATGCGGATAGCGGCGAGACCTCGCTGGGCGGCGGCGAATTCATCGACCGCTACGTGTTTCCAGACGGCGAACTCCCGCACATCGGCCTCGTGCTCGAATCGATGCAGCGCGGCGGGCTGGAAGCAATTGACGCCGAGAGCCTGCGCCGTCACTATGCGCACACCCTCGACATCTGGGCGGAGCGGTTCGAAACGCACGCGGAAGAAGCGCGAAAGCTCGTGGACGACGAGAAATTCCGCATCTGGCGCGTGTATCTGGCGGGCTGCGCCTACGCGTTCGAACACGACGACGTGTCGCTCTTCCAGGTGGTGTGCCGCAAGGCCGGACGCAGCGCGAAAACGCTGCCGTGGTCGCGCCGCTACATGTACGAAAAGCCGCTGTAAGCACTTCGCCGGCGCTGCATAGGCGCTCGCAAGGATGGCCGCCGTGCCGCAGACGCACGGCGGCGCCCAGGAAACACCGACAGGATTAGATGAACGAAGGCGCTGCACCGGCCGCTCACGAGCCCAACGCAATCGACGCTACCGCGCCGTGCGAAAGCACCGCGGAAAGTGCCGCGGACGGTGGTCCCGCGCAGCAGTTCGACCTCTTCGGCGAGCCGCTGCCGCCGCAAAATGCGGCTCAGCCGGCGGCTTCATCCGCCACGCAGACCGGGGCTTCGGCTTCCACCACACCGAAAAAGTCGCGCGGGCGCGCCGCCGTGCTGGCTGCGCCGCCCAACGACGACGTGCTCAACATCGCCCGCACGTTGCCCGGCGAAGTGCATCTCGGCACGTCGTCGTGGTCGTTTCCCGGCTGGAAGGGCATTGTGTACGGCGACGAGTACAGCAACTCGAAGCTCTCGCGCGACGGTCTCGCCGCCTACGGCGCACACCCGCTGCTGCGCACCGTGAGTATCGATCGCTCGTTCTATGCGCCGCTCACCGTTGCTGACTATCTGCGGTACGCACAGCAGGTGCCCGACACGTTTCGCTTCATCGTGAAGTGCCCGGCGCTGATTACCGACGCCGTGGTGCGCGGAGAGCGCGGCGAGCCGGTCGAGGCGAATCCGTGCTTTCTGAATGCACAACTCGCCATCGACGAATTCGTACGGCCGTGTCTTGAGGGGCTTGGCGTGCGAGCCGGGGCGCTCGTGTTCCAGTTTCCGCCGCTGCCCGACGCGCTGCTTGCCGATCCGGCCGGCTTCATCGAGCGGCTCTCGGCGTTCCTCGCCGCGCTGCCGCCGCTACCCGCCGCCGAGCCCGCCGTGGGCCCCGGACCGTGCTACGCGGTCGAAATTCGCGACGCCAGCCTGCTGACACCGCGCTTCATCCGCGCGCTGCGCGCCGCGGGCGTGCGATATTGCGTCGGGCTGCACGCTCGCATGCCTGACCCGTTGCGGCAGGCGGCGGCGCTCGCGCTGCTGGACGGCGACACGCCCGCCGGTCCGCTGATCGTGCGCTGGAGCCTGCACAGCGGCTTCAAGTACGAGCAGGCGAAGGCGAAATACGAGCCGTTCGACAAGCTCGTCGACGAAGATCCGTACACGCGCCAGGCGCTCGCCGAGCTGGCCGCGCGCTATGCGATTGCGGGCCAGCCGGTACTGATCGCGACGAACAACAAGGCGGAAGGCTCGGCGCCGCTTACGTGCATTGAACTCGCTCGCGAGATCGGCGCGGCGTGCACGAGGATGCGCGAAGAGGAAGGAGAAAAAGGAGTCGAGGCAACCTGAGGGGGATTGGCGAAGAGGCGCCAGGCGCCGCGCGTGCCCTCGCACAGCGGCGCGGCGCCCGGCGCGCCGCTGTGCGGCTCACGCCTCACGCCCCGCGCATGCGGTGCGCGAACTTCTGCCGGAACTTGGCCACCTTCGGCGCCACCACGAACGCGCAGTAACCCTGCTCGGGATGCTGCGCGAAGTAGTTCTGGTGATAAGCCTCAGCCGGCCAGTAATTGCCCTCAAGCGGCAGCACCTGCGTGACGATCTGCCCGTCGTAGACGCCTTCGGCCGCCAGTTCGCGAATGGCCTGCAATGCGGTTTCGCGCTGCGCCTCTGAATGCGTGAAGATCACCGACCGGTACTGCGTGCCGACGTCGTTACCCTGGCGATTCAGCTGCGTCGGGTCGTGGATCGCAAAGAAGATGTCGAGGATGTCGCGATAGCCGATTTTCGACGGGTCGAACTGCACTTTCACGACTTCCGCGTGTCCGGTATTGCCGTCACAGACCTGCTCGTACGACGGCTGGTCGACGTGCCCGCCCGCGTAACCGGACTCCACCGCCACCACGCCGTCGACGTCCAGAAACACCGCTTCGAGGCACCAGAAACATCCGCCGCCGAGGGTGGCGGTTTCAACTGCCTGACTCATGGAATTCCTCCTTGGATAGTCCGCGCCGCGCCCGCTGCAAGCGGCTGCACGCACGCGAATGACGCTAGAATGGGGGCAATTCACGCGTTTTCTACATGACCTTCGCTCCAGTTTTCGTCCTGCCGGCGCCCGCCCCGCTATCGCCCGTGCTCGTTGCTACGGAGACCGTACCGCGATGACGCACCGCGCCAAAGCCCCCAATTTCGACGACAAGGCGTTCCGCCACGCGCTCGGCCAGTTCGCCACGGGCGTAACCGTCATCACCACGCGCGCGCCGTCGGGCCAGCTGATCGGCATTACCGCGAGTTCGTTCAATTCGGTGTCGCTGAATCCGCCGCTCGTGCTGTGGAGCCTCGCGACGCGTTCGGCGTCGATGCCGGTGTTCCAGACGAACAGCCATTATGTGGTGAATGTGCTTGCAGCATCACAACTCGATCTCTGCAAGCGCTTCGCCACCGTAAAGGGCGACCGCTTCGAGGGCGTGGCGCATGCGGCCGGCGACACCGGCATGCCGGTGCTCGAAGGTGCGCTCGCCTGGTTCGAATGCCACAACCGCAGCCGCTACGAGGAAGGCGACCACGTGATCTTCGTGGGTGAAGTGGAGCGCTGCGGCGTACGCGAGGGCGCCGGAGAAGTGTCGCCGCTCGTGTTCCATAACGGCGGCTTTCATCGGATCGAGCCGCTCTGACGATCGCCCCGCGGCTCAGCCTACAAAAGCGGGCGCGCTCGCATCGGAATCAGAAACGCCGGCCATCGGCACGCCGTCACGAACCGCCCGCCTTCCCTGCGGCGCGCGCCACCAGATCCACCGGCACGCCGGTATCGTCCTTCAGCGTCTGCAGCACGATGTTCGAACGGATGTCCATGACGCCTGGCGCGTTGTAGAGCTTGTTCAGTACGAAGTCCGAGTAATGCTTGAGGTTGTGAGCCAGCACGCGCAGCAGGTAATGCGTCTCGCCGGTCACCACGTACGCGCCCACTACCTCGGGCCAGTCGCGCAGCGCCTGCGCGAACCGTTCGTGCCAGTTCTGCTGGTCGTTGCGCATGGACACCTGGACGAACGCCTCCAGCTCGAAACCGAGCACCTCGCGATTCAGGCACGCGCGGTAGCGCTCGATCACACCCTGCTCCTCCAGCAGGCGCAATCGCCTCAGGCACGCGGACGGCGACAGTGAAATGCGGTCCGCCAGGTCCAGGTTGCTGATTCTGCCCTCGTTCTGAAGTACCGCCAGAATGCGGCAATCCGTGGCGTCGAGCGAGATTGCGTTCATTTTCGGTCTCCCTTTCCGCTTTCCATCAAATTATGTTCCAACGGCACCCCGTTGCGGTGATTTTTTTGCAAGCACATTTCGTGACAGGGCACCTATCATTCAAAGGATCAGCCCGCCGCGGCGCGGCGAGTTCACGACCACTTGCAGGACATCCGCAGACATGGACGCGCTTTGGGACATTTCTCCGCCCGTCGGACCGCAAACGCCGGTATGGCCGGGCGACACGCCGGTCGGCATCGAGCGCGTGTGGCGCATGGAGTCGGGCTCGCCGGTGAATGTCGGCCGGCTCACGTTCTCGCCGCACACCGGCGCGCACGCCGACGCGCCCCTGCACTACGACGCGCACGGCGCCCCGATTGGCGAGGTGCCGCTCGACGCCTATCTCGGCCCGTGCCGCGTGATCCATTGCATCGGCGCGGCGCCGCTCGTGACGCCGGAACACGTCGCAGCGGCACTCGCTGACGGCATGCCGCCGCGCGTGCTGCTGCGCACCTGGCAGCGCGCGCCGGTTGCCGAATGGGACAGCCGTTTTTGCGCCGTGGCGCCGCAGACCGTCGATCTGCTCGCCTCGCACGGCGTGAAGCTGATCGGCATCGACACCCCTTCGCTCGACCCGCAGGACTCCAGGACCATGGATTCGCACGGCCGCATTCGCGCACATCGCATGGCGATTCTGGAAGGCCTCGTGCTCGACGCGGTGGAACCCGGCGACTACGAGCTGATCGCGCTGCCGCTGCGCCTCGCCACGTTGGACGCAAGCCCCGTGCGCGCCGTGCTGCGCGCGCTGCCACGCCAAGCCTGAGGCCGCAGGCGCTTCAGCGATGTCTCGCGTCGCCTGAGCCGGCGCCGGCCCGACCCTTTTCTTTCGACTGGAGCACCATGAAACACCGTGAAGAAGCCCTGGCGCTGGACCGCGCCGACCCGCTTGCACCGCTGCGCGACCAGTTCGCGCTCGCACCGGACACTATCTACCTCGACGGCAACTCGCTGGGCGTGCCGCCGAAGGCGGCCGCCGCCCGCGCGCAGCAGGTGATCGGCGCCGAATGGGGCGAGGGACTCATTCGCAGCTGGAACGCCGCGGGTTGGTTCGCGCTGCCGCGCCGGCTCGGCAACAAGCTGGCGCCGTTGATCGGCGCGGCCGAAGACGAAGTGGTGGTCACCGACACCATCTCCATCAACCTCTTCAAGGTGCTCTCGGCGGCGCTGCGGCTGCAAGACGCGCGCGATCCGGGCCGTCGCGTGATCGTGTCGGAGCGTTCGAATTTCCCGAGCGATCTGTACATCGCGCAGGGGCTCATCGAGCAGCTCGATCGCGGCTATGAACTGCGCCTCGTCGACGACCCCGCCGAGCTGCCCGAGGCCATCGGCAGCGACACGGCCGTCGCGATGATCACGCACGTGAACTACCGCACGGGCTACATGCACGACATGGCCGCGCTCACGCAGCTGATTCACCAGAGCGGCGCGCTCGCGCTGTGGGACCTCGCGCATTCGGCGGGCGCCGTGCCGGTCGATCTCAACGGCGTCGCCGCCGATTACGCCGTGGGCTGCACCTACAAGTACCTCAACGGCGGCCCCGGCTCGCCGGCCTTCGTCTGGGTACCGAAGCGCCATCAGGACGCGTTCTCGCAACCGCTCTCGGGCTGGTGGGGGCACCGCGCGCCGTTCCAGATGGACCCGGTGTACCAGCCCGGTCCGGGCATCGGTCGCTATCTGTGCGGCACGCAGCCGATGGTCTCGATGGCGCTCGTCGAGTGCGGGCTCGACGTGTTCCTGCAAACCGGCATGCACGAGATTCGCCGCAAGTCGCTCGCGCTCACGGACCTCTTCATCGACCTCGTCGAATCGCGCTGCGCCGGCCACGCGCTGCATCTCGTGACGCCGCGCGCGCACACTCAGCGCGGCTCGCACGTGAGCTTCGCGCATCCGCACGGCTACGAGGTGATGCAGGCGCTGATCGCGCGCAACGTGATCGGCGACTATCGCGAGCCGCACGTGCTGCGCTTCGGCTTCACGCCGCTTTATCTGCGCTACGTGGATGTGTGGGACGCCGTGGAAACGCTGCGCGACGTGCTGGAAAGCGAAAGCTGGCGCGCGCCCGAATTTGCCGCACGCGGCGCCGTGACCTGAGGAGACAGCGATGACCGATCACATGGAAGTGCCGGGCGAACCGGTCGAGCGGGTCGACGAGCAGCGCGGCGGCTGTCCGTTCGGACATGGCGCAGCGGGCCCGCACGGCTCCGAAGTCAAGCACGCGGGGCACGCCGGACACGTCGTGCCCGAAGCGCCGTCAGCGGGCGATGCCGGCTGGCACAGCGCCCAGCTCGATTTCTCGAAGTCGATGAGCTACGGCGATTACCTTTCGCTCGACCCGATTCTCTCTGCGCAGCATCCGCTCTCGCCGGACCACAACGAGATGCTGTTCATCATCCAGCATCAGACGAGCGAACTGTGGATGAAGCTCGCGCTCTACGAACTGCGCGCGGCGCTTGCCTGCGTGCACCGCGACGACCTGCCGCCCGCGTTCAAAATGCTCGCGCGCGTGTCGCGCGTCTTCGAGCAGTTGGTCCAGGCGTGGAACGTTCTCGCCACCATGACGCCCTCGGAGTACACGGCGATGCGGCCGTACCTGGGCGCGTCGTCGGGATTCCAGTCGTATCAGTACCGGCTGCTCGAATTTCTGCTCGGCAACAAGAACGACCAGATGCTCAAGCCGCACGCGCACCGGCCCGATGTCTTCGCGCAGGTGCAGGCCGCGCTCGAAGCGCCGTCGTTCTATGACGAAGTGGTGTGCCTGCTCGCCCGCCGCGGCTTTCCGATTGCGCAGGAGCGGCTCGAGCGCGACTGGACGCAGCCGACGGCGCACGATGCGTCGGTGGAAGCCGCCTGGCTCGAGGTGTATCGCGATCCGTCGCGACATTGGGACCTGTACGAGATGGCCGAGGAGTTGGTGGATCTCGAGGACGCGTTTCGCCAGTGGCGCTTCCGTCACATGACGACGGTGGAGCGGATCATCGGCTTCAAGCAGGGCACGGGCGGCACGAACGGCGCGCCGTATCTGCGCAAAATGCTGGACGTGGTGCTGTTTCCCGAGCTTTGGCACGTCAGGACGGTTTTGTAGCGTGCCGTGTCGCGCCGCGCGGCGCGGCGCGGCGCGGCGCGACGTTTGTGCATCAAGCTGGGCGCGACATGAAAAAAGGCGTGCCGGGTTCGTCCCGGCACGCCTTCCTGTTTATGGTTCCTGACGCTACAGGCTGCTTAGGGCAGGGGCAGCCCGCTTAGACCACCACCGTCTGCGCTTCGCCCGCGGCGCTCTCGCGCACGAAGCCGATCTTCCAGACCTGCTCGCCCGCAGCCGACAGCAGGCCGATGGCCTTGTCGGCATCCGCTGCCGCAACGACGACTGCCATGCCGATCCCGCAGTTGAACACGCGGTGCATTTCAGCATCGGCCACGCCGCCGTGCTTTTGCAGCCACGAGAAGAGCGGCGGCAGCGGCCATGCGCGGTGGTCGAGTTCGGCCGTGAGTCCTTCGCGCAGCACGCGCGGAATGTTCTCGACGAGCCCGCCGCCCGTGATGTGCGCCATGCCCTTCACCGGCAGTTGTTCCATCAGCGAGAGGAGCGGCTTCACATAGATGCGCGTGGGTGCCATCAGCGCGTCGGCGAGCGACCGGCCGTCGAAGTCGGCGGAAAGGTCCGGCTGCGCGCGCTCGATAACCTTGCGCACGAGCGAAAAACCGTTCGAATGGATGCCGCTCGACGCGAGGCCCAGCACGACGTCGCCCGGCGTGATCGTGCTGCCGTCGATGATCTTGCTCTTTTCCACTGCGCCGACCGCAAAGCCCGCGAGGTCGTATTCGCCGTCCGGGTACATGCCCGGCATTTCGGCCGTCTCACCGCCGATCAACGCGCAACCCGCCAGCTCGCAGCCGTAGGCAATGCCCTTCACGACCGTCGCGGCCGTGCCCACTTCGAGCTTGCCGCAGGCGAAATAGTCGAGGAAGAACAGCGGTTCGGCGCCCTGCACCAGAATGTCGTTGACGCTCATGGCCACGAGGTCCTGGCCCACGGTGTCGTGTTTGTTCAGATGGAATGCGAGCTTGAGCTTGGTGCCCACGCCGTCGGTGCCGGACACGAGCACCGGCTCGCGGTACTTCTTCGGCACCTCGAAAAGCGCACCGAATCCGCCGATGCCGGCGAGCACGCCGTCGCGCATCGTCTTCCTGGCAAAGGGCTTGATCGCGTCGACGAGGGCGTCGCCTGCGTCGATGTCCACGCCGGCATCGCGATACGACAGTCCCTGGGCGTTCGGGTCGGATTTCGGTTGATTCATGGGGAAGAGCGAGAAGGTCGGTAAAATGCGATTTTACCCGATGCCGGCCGCCTGGCTGAATTCGCCTGTCCGACCACCTTGGGAAAACAACCTTGTCGCAGAACTCCCCGATTTTCACGCCATACCAGCGCCAGGCCTTCATCTGGGCCGCGCTCGCCATGGCCTTCGGCATCGTGCTGTGGCTCCTGCGGCCGGTGCTCACGCCGTTCCTGCTCGGCGCGATTCTCGCTTACATCCTGCAGCCGGGCGTGGCCTGGCTCGTGCGCCATCGCGTGCCGCGCGGGCTTGCCGCCCTGCTCATGATGCTGCTGTTCGCGCTCGTCATCACGCTGCTCGTCGTGCTGGTGCTCGCCGTCGTGCAAAACGAGGTGCCGCAGCTGAAGCAGCAGGTGCCGGCGCTTTTCGCACATCTGCACGACTGGCTGCAGCCGAAGCTCGCGCTGCTGGGCCTCGCCAATCCGCTCGATTTCGCGAGCCTGCGCGACACGGTGATGGGGCAGCTCGAAGGCAGCGCGCAGTCCGTGGCGCTCGCTGCATGGGCCTCCATTCGCACCAGCGGCAACGTCATGATTTCCGTGATCGGCAACGTGGTCATGGTGCCGCTCGTGCTGTTCTATCTGCTCTACGACTGGAACGCGATGATCGGCCGCGTGCAGGGCTTCATTCCGCGCCGCTGGCTCGGGCGCACCAGCGAACTCGTGAGTGAAATGGACCGCATGCTTTCGCAGTACCTGCGCGGCCAGTTGCTCGTGATGGTCGTGCTCGCGGCGTACTACGCCATTGCGCTCAGCATCGCGCGGTTCGAGATCGCGCTGCCCGTGGGCGTCTTCACGGGGCTCGCCGTGTTCATTCCGTACGTGGGGTACGCGACGGGCCTCGGCCTCGCGCTCATCGCCGCGCTGCTCCAGTTCGGCGACTGGTACGGCTTCGGCGCCGTAGCCCTGATCTACGGCGTCGGGCAGATTCTCGAAGGCTTCTTTCTGACGCCGCGGCTCGTGGGCGAGCGCATCGGCTTGCATCCGCTCGCCGTCATCTTCGCGTTGCTCGCGTTCGGACAGCTGTTCGGCTTCTTCGGCGTGCTGATCGCGCTGCCCGTGAGCGCCGTGCTTGCCGTGGCGCTGCGCGAACTGCGCCGCGGGTACCTCGCCAGCGCGCTCTACAAGAACTGATATCCGATACCGCATTTCGCTTTTATCCGACTGTGCTTCGACAGCTGACGCTCGATCTCGGCACCCCGCCGCCATCGACATTCGACAATTTCTTCGCGGGCCCGAACACGGAGCTCGTCGCGCGCCTGCGCGAACTCGACGCCGCGCTCGCGGCCGGTCCCGTCGCGGACCGCACGTTCTACGTCTGGGGCGAAGCCGGCAGCGGCCGCAGCCATCTGCTCCAGGCGCTGGTCCATGAAACGCCGCCGGGCCACGCGCGCTTCGCCGGTCCGCAAAGCGGACTGGCGGCCTTCTCGTTCGATCCGGCCGTCTCCATCTACGCCATCGACGATTGCGACGCGCTTTCGGGCGCCCAGCAGATCGCGTTGTTCAACCTGTTCAACGAGGTGCGCGCGCATCCCACGAGCGCGCTCGTCGCGACCGGCAACGCGGCGCCCATCGCGCTCGCTGTGCGCGAGGATCTGCGCACGCGGCTCGGCTGGGGTCTCGTCTATCACCTCGCGCCGCTCGCGGACGAAGGCAAGGCCGCCGTGCTGAAACAGGCGGCGCGCGAGCGCGGCATCGCCCTCGCCGACGACGTGCCCGCCTACCTGCTCACGCACTATCGCCGCGACATGCCGAGCCTGATGGCGCTGCTCGACGCGCTCGACCGCTTTTCGCTCGAACAGAAACGCGCCGTCACGCTGCCGCTGCTGCGCGCCATGCTGGCCTCGCCGGAGAAGACAGCGCACAGCACGGCGGACGGTGCGCCGGACGGCGGCAACGCCTTCACCCGCTTCAAGTAAAATGAGCCCCCATGGCCAATCTCGCACTCTTCGACCTCGATCACACGCTCATCCCCACCGACAGCGACCACGAATGGGGCCGCTTCATGGTGAAGCTCGGCATTGTGGACGGCGAAAGTTTCGCGCGTCAGAACGACCGCTTCTTCGCCGACTACAAGGCGGGCGTGCTGGACATTCACGCGTATCTCGTCGCCATGCTCACGCCGCTTGCGAAGTACCCGCGCGCGCAGCTCAAGATCTGGCACGACCAGTACATGCATGAAGTCATCAAGCCGGCCATCGTGCCAGCCGCGCTCGAACTCGTGCGCGAGCACAAGGACGCCGGCGACCTCTGCTGCATGGTGACCGCCACGAACGAATTCATCACGGCGCCTATCGCCGAAGTGTTCGGCGTGCACAAGCTGATTGCGTGCGAAGTGGAAACCGTGGACGGCCAGCCGCATTCCGATTACACGGGCCGTCCTACCGGCACGCCGAGCTACCGCGAAGGCAAGATCGTGCGCACGGAGGCATGGCTCGCCTCGCTCGGCAAAACGTGGTCGGACTTCGAGCGCAGCTACTTCTACAGCGATTCGCACAACGACATTCCGCTGCTCGAAAAAGTCACCGACCCGATCGCGACCAACCCTGACGACACGCTGCGCGCTCACGCACAGGCGAAGGGCTGGCGCATTCTCGACCTCTTCCAACCCTCGTGATCAAGAAACTCATCCGCAAGCTGTTCGGTCAGGACACGGCCACCGCGGCCGGCTCGTCCGATGCCGGCGACCCGCAGTCAGGCTCGACGTCCGGCTCGCATTCAGACTCCCACGCGGCCGACGAAGCGGCGCAAGACGGCTCGAAAGCGCGTCGGCGCCCCGCACGCAGCAAGGCCGGCAAAGCGGCGGCGCAGGCGGGCGATCCCGATGCGCCGGTCATCCTCTCGTCGGACGTTCACGGCATCAACCCCTCGCTCATTTCACGTAACGCAGTGCGCGTGACCGAAGGCCTGCAGCAGGCGGGATTCCGTGCGTTCATCGTGGGCGGCGCCGTGCGCGATCTGCTGCTCGGCATCGCCCCGAAGGATTTCGACGTCGCCACCGACGCCACGCCGGACCAGGTTCAACGCCTCTTTCGCCGCGCGCGCCTGATCGGCCGGCGCTTCCAGATCGTTCACGTGCAGTTCGGCCAGGAGATCATCGAAGTCTCCACGTTCCGTGCGCTCGTCGATCCGCCGCCGCCCTCGCTCGAAGAAGGCGTAAGTGCCGAAGCGCCGCCGAAGCGTTATCGCCGCGACGAACTCGACCGCCGCACGCACGCGGTGGATGCGAGCGGCCGCGTGCTGCGCGACAACGTCTGGGGCGAACAGCACGAAGACGCCACGCGCCGCGACTTCACGATCAACGCGATGTACTACGACCCGGCCACGCAGACCGTGCTCGACTATCACAACGGGATGGCCGACATGCGCGCGCGGTTGCTGCGAATGATCGGCGACCCGGCCACGCGCTATCGCGAAGATCCGGTGCGGATGCTGCGGGTGGTGCGCTTTGCGGCGAAGCTCGGCTTCGAGATAGAAGACCGCACACGCGCGCCTATTCAGGAACTCGCCGACCTCATCAACAACGTGCCCGCCGCGCGTCTGTTCGACGAAATGCTGAAGCTGCTGCTTTCGGGCCACGCGCTCGCGTGTCTGCAGCGGCTGCGCAGGGAAGGCTTGCATCACGGCCTGCTGCCACTGCTCGACGTGGTGCTCGAACAGCCGCAAGGCGAGAAGTTCATCACGCTCGCGCTGTCCAGCACCGACGCCCGCGTGCGCGCCGGCAAGCCCGTCTCGCCGGGTTTCCTGTTCGCCACGCTGTTGTGGCACGACGTGCAGCAGCGCTACCAGCAGTACGTCGCCGAGGGCGACTATCCGGTGCCCGCACTGCACCGCGCGATGGACGACGTGATCGACGCGCAGACCGAGAAGCTCGCCATCCATCGCCGCTTCTCGTCGGACATGCGCGAGATCTGGGGCTTGCAGTTGCGCCTCGAAAAGCACTCGGGCCGCAGCGCGCTGAAGCTGCTGGAACACCAAAGATTTAGAGCGGGGTATGATTTCCTCCTGTTACGCTGCGAGTCAGGCGAGCTGGATAAGGCCGTGGGCGCGTGGTGGACGGAGTTCATCGAAGGAGATGCGGCTGCGCGCGAAGCATTGCTCGCGCAAGGCGGGAAGGACCGGACGCCCAGAAAACGACGGCGGCGCGGTGGCGCCAGAAACCGCAAGACGGGCGACGGAGTGGAGGACGGCACAGCAGCGGGTCGGCACGCATCCGGCGAGGTGAGCCACAACGGCGCACACGAGGATTGATCGGGCTGGCGCTTTCGCCGTCAAACGAAAGTCGCAGGAAGTGATGCCATGACGGTAGCCTGGCTAGGGCTCGGCGCGAATCTCGGGGACGCGCGCCAGACCTTGAAAGACGCGGTGGTGTGCCTCGCACAGCAGCACACCATCACCGTGCTCGCGAAGTCGAGCCTGTATCGCACCGCCCCGATCGACGCGGGCGGCGACGACTATTACAACTGCGTCGTGAAGCTCGACACGACGCTGCCGGTGCGGCATCTGCTGGCGCTGTGTCACCGCGTCGAAAGCCATTTCGGCCGGGAGCGTCCCTTTCGCAACGCACCGCGCACGCTCGATCTCGACATTCTGCTTTACGGCGACCACGTCATCGAAGAGCCCGATCTGATCGTCCCGCATCCGCGGCTCATCGAACGCGCCTTCGCGCTGGTGCCGCTCATCGAACTCGATCCCGACTTGATCATCCCGCAGCATGGACGCGCCGACGCATTCCTCACGGCCGTCGCGGACCAGCGCATCGAAAAGGTGAAGCCGCTGTGCCAATGCCTCGCCGGTCTGGCGGCAGCCGAGGCGGACACCGCCCGGGGCGCGGCCCCCGATGTCGCCGCCGGCGACAGCAACGGCAAGATGAAGCGAGGCGGCTGCCGATGACCGCACCGCCGCTCACGGTCACGGCTCCCGAACTGCGCCCGCCGGTGCGGTACCTGGCAATCGAAGGCCCGATCGGCGCCGGCAAGACGTCGCTCGCCATGCGGCTCGCGCAGCGCTGGTCGATGCAGACGTGTTTCGAGCGCCCGCAGGACAATCCCTTTCTCGAACGCTTCTATCGCGACAACACGCGCTACGCCTTCCCCACGCAACTCCAGTTTGCGCTACAGCGCATGGAGGAAGCGCAAGCCATTGCGTCGATGCTGGCCGATGGCGGCACACTCGTCACCGACTTCATCACCCAGAAGAACGACGTCTTCGGTCGCCTCACGCTGCCCGACGACGAGTGGCAGCTTTATCGCGCCATCGCGGCGCGGCTCACGGCGAGCGCGCCGGACCCTGACCTCGTCGTCTACCTGCAGGCGAGCCCCGAGGTGCTGTTCTCGCGCATCCAGAAGCGCGCCATTCCGATGGAGCAGCAGATTTCCGACACGTATCTGCGCGGCCTTTCGGACGCCTACAACCAGTTCTTCTATCACTACGACCGCGCGCCCGTGCTCACGGTGAACGTCGAACATCTGAATCCGCTCGACTCCGAAGCGGACCTCGCGCTTCTCGTCGAGCGCATCGAAACGATGCGCGGCCGCAAGGAATTCTTCGTCAAGGGCACGGCACGCTAAGCTGCGCGCGGCCCTCCCCTCCTATTTCAAACGGACTGTCTGATGACCTATTTGCAGGAAACGAGCCGGCCGGCCGTGACCGTTCCGAAACTGCAGGCCATGCGCGAAGCCGGCGAGAAGATCGCCATGCTGACCTGCTACGACGCGAGCTTCGCGGCGCTGCTCGACCGCGCGGGCGTGGACGTGCTGCTCATCGGCGATTCGCTCGGCAACGTGCTGCAAGGGCACACCACCACGCTGCCCGTGACGCTCGAAGATATCGCCTATCACACCGCGTGCGTGGCGCGCGCGCAGCCGTCGGCGCTGATCGTCGCCGACATGCCGTTCGGCAGCTACGGTACGCCCACCGCCGCGTTCGAGAGCGCCGTGAAGCTGATGCGCGCAGGCGCGCAGATGGTGAAGCTGGAAGGCGGCGAATGGCTCGCCGAAACGGTGCGTTTCCTGATCGAACGGTCTGTGCCGGTGTGTGCGCACGTCGGACTCACGCCGCAGTCGGTCCATGCGTTCGGCGGCTTCAAGGTGCAGGGCAAGACCGAAGCGGGCGCGAACCAGTTGCTGCGCGACTCGCTCGCCATGCAGGACGCAGGCGCGCAACTCATCGTGATGGAAGCGATCCCCACGCTGCTCGCCGCCGACGTGACGAAGCAGTTGCGCATTCCGACCATCGGCATCGGCGCGGGCGTGCAGTGCTCGGGGCAGGTGCTGGTGCTGCACGACATGCTGGGCGTATTCCCCGGCAAGCGGCCGCGCTTCGTGAAGGATTTCATGCAGGGACAGCCGGGCATCGCCGCGGCCGTGGACGCTTACGTGCGCGCCGTGAAGGACGGATCGTTCCCCGGGCCCGAGCATTCGTTCTGATTGGGATGAGCGACGTTTGAGGCAGGCGCGTGTCGATACGGCGACGCCTGCTGTGTTGCATTGCCGCCTGGTCGCTGGCGGGAGCCTTGCGGCGCCGTCTGCAACGGTGAAGCGAGATTCACGTCGTGCGCGGCGTTGGCTTAGCTCACGATGTGCGCGGGCAGCGCACCACGCAAGGCGTTGCAGAGCATCAGCGCTTCGGCCCGCAATACGTCTTCGCGCGTCAGCACGCGCTCCGTGGCGTTCATCGACGCGTCCTCCAGCAGCACGCCGCGCATCACGCCGGGCAGCACGCCCGACGCGAGCGGCGGCGTCCACCACCGCCCGTCGAGCTTCACGAACACATTCGACCGACCGCCTTCCGTCAGCTCGCCGCGCTCGTTGAAGAACAGCATGTCGAAGGCACCCTTCGGTTCGGCTTCGTGCCATGCGCGATCGTATTCGGCACGGCGCGTGGTCTTGTGGAGCAGCAGCAGATCGGCTGCCTGGGTGGCCGCGAAGCCGTGGTCCGGGGCGAGCATGACGCCGACCGTTTCGGTCGCGAGCGGAGCGAGCGGCGCGGCCGTGACGTGCACGGTGCCCGCCTTGTCGAGCGCGAGCCGCATGCGATGCGCCGCCGCGGCCGGCAGTTGCTCGCACTGCGCCTGCAGGCGCGCGCGCACCTCGACCTCGTCGTAGCCAAACCCAAGTTGCGTGGCGCTGTGGGAAAGCCGCGCGAGATGGCGGTCCAGATGCCGCACACCGCCCTCTCGCGTGGCGAACATCGTTTCGAAAAGCTGGAAACCCGGCGCGGCCTCGGTCAGAAAGCGCGCTTTCAGGCGGCACTCCGCACGTTCGTCGGCGGCCACGCTGTCGAGCACGATGCCGGCGCCAATGCCCAGCGTGCCGCGACGCAGACCGGCTGAGTTGGCACTCTCCAGCGTGAGCGTGCGGATCGCGACGGACATGCAGAAGTCACCGCATGTCCGGCCGGCTTCGCTCCCGTTCGCCGGCGCATCGAGCCAGCCGATGGCGCCCGTGTACAGCCCGCGCGGCGTGCTTTCGAGCGTGTCGATCAACTCCATCGTGCGATGCTTGGGCGCGCCCGTAATGGAGCCGCACGGAAACAGCGCACGCAGCACACCGGCAAACGACGTGCCCTCGCGCAGACGCGCGGTCACGGTCGAGGTCATCTGCCACACGGACCGGTACGGCTCCACGGAGAACAACGCCGGCACGCTGACCGAGCCCGTCTGCGCGATGCGCGAGAGGTCGTTGCGCAGCAGATCCACGATCATCACGTTTTCCGCGCGGTTCTTGGGGTCGCTCGCGAGAAAGCGCGCGCCGCTTTCGTCTTCGCGCGGATCGGCCGAACGGGGCGCGGTGCCCTTCATGGGACGCGCGCGCAGCGTGTCCCCAGCCTTCTCGACGAAGAGTTCGGGCGAGCACGACAACACCCAGCCATCCTGCGGCAACGCGATCAATGCGCCGTAGCGCACGGGCTGCCGCGCGCGCAGCCGCCGGTACAGCCCGAGCGGCGAGCCAAACACGTCGAATGTCAGCCGATAGGTGTAGTTGACCTGGTAGGAGTCGCCAGCCCGCAGCGCCTCGTGGACGGCCGCGATGGCGTGATGGAACTGTGCATCGTCCACGCTTTCGCGCACGTTGGCCGTGCCGGCCACCGACGGCTCATCGGCGCCAGCAGCGGTACCGACATCGCGCTCTGCGAGCCACGCGTCGGCTTCGTCACGCGAAAGCCGCTCGCAACGCTCGAACAATAAAAAACGCAGCGCGGCATCGCCACGCTGCGTCAATTTCGATTTCAGCTGGAGGTTGCGGCCAAACTCGTAGTCCGCGAGCACGACGGCGTGAAGACCGGCGCGCGTGTCGGCGACCACGGCGTCGCACAGTTCGTCGAGCGCGGCGGGGTCCGCGATTGCGCGCTCGCGCACGAAGCCCGTGTACAGGCGGCTCGTGCGGTGCGCGGCCGTCGAGTCGCAGTCATCGAGCAGCGCGAACAGCGCGCCGCGGTCTTCATCCGTCATAGCGCCGCCAGCCGGGGCCACCCGTCAGTCAAAGAAGCTCTTCACCCGGTCGAACCAGCTTTTGCTCTGGGGGCTGTGTCGCGCGCCCCCCTCCACCAGCGACTTCTCGAACTGCTGCAGCAGTTCGCGTTGCTGATCCGTGAGCTTGACCGGCGTTTCCACCTGCACGTGCACGTACAGATCGCCAGCAATGCTGGAGCGCAGCCCCTTGATGCCCTTGCCGCGCAACCGGAACGTCTTGCCCGACTGCGTGCCTTCCGGCACCGTGAAACTCGCGCGGCCCGCGAGCGTAGGTACTTCGATTTCGCCGCCCAGCGCCGCGGTGGTGAACGGAATCGGCATCTGGCAATGCAGGTCGTCGCCGTCGCGCTCGAACACCGGATGCGCCTTGATGTGAATCTCGACGTACAGGTCGCCCGACGGCCCACCGTTGATGCCGGGCTCGCCGTTGCCGGCCGAGCGGATGCGCATGCCGTCGTCGATGCCGGCCGGAATCTTCACTTCGAGCGTGCGCGTTTCCTTCACCTTGCCGGCGCCGTGGCAGTGCGTGCACGGATCGGGGATGTAGGTGCCCGTGCCGTGGCACTTCGGGCAAGTCTGCTGGATGCTGAAGAAGCCCTGCGACATGCGCACCGCGCCCGAACCGTTACAGGTAGGGCAGGTTTCGGGCTTGGTACCCGGCTTTGCGCCGGAGCCGTGACACACCTCGCACGAGATCCAGCCCGGCACGCGGATCTGCGTGTCGTAGCCGTGCGCCGCCTGCTCGAGCGTGATTTCCATGCTGTAGCGCAGGTCGGCGCCGCGATAAACCTGCGGACCCGCGCGGCCGCGCCCGCCGCCCGCGGCGGCCTGGCCGAAGATGTCGCCGAAGATGTCGCCGAACGCGTCCGCGAAACCGCCGAAGCCTTGTGCGCCCGCACCCGCCATGTTCGGATCCACGCCGGCGTGCCCGTACTGGTCGTACGCCGCGCGCTTTTGCGAGTCCGAGAGCATTTCATAGGCTTCCTTCACTTCCTTGAATTGCTCTTCCGCTTCCTTGTTGCCCGGATTGCGGTCGGGGTGATGCTTCATCGCGAGCTTGCGATAAGCCTTCTTGATTTCGTCGTCGCTCGCATTCTTTGCGACGCCCAGAACCTCGTAGTAATCCCGTTTCGCCATATCGGTTCAACACCAGCCGTGCGCATCGCCGCACGGCCGCTCCTTGTGATTGCTGGAGTCTCGCGACCCGTCCTGCCGCCTCTTCGTGGCACAGCGCGGCCGGCATTGCGGTGCCCGCCGCGCCGTCCCGAGAACGGCGTCCAGAAAACAAATGTGCCCGGGGAGCCAAAAGGCCCGCCAGGCGCTTGCAATACCGTACGCATCCGCTGGTGTGGCGACGCGCCGGCTGTCCTGCTGCCGTACCGCGCACCTCACGGTGCGCGGCTTCGGATCGTTACTTCAACCCGGCGGCTTAGTCCTTCTTCACTTCCTTGAAGTCGGCGTCGACCACGTCGTCGGCCTGCTGGCTGCCGCCCGCCGATGCTCCGGCCGAAGCGCCCGCCGCACCGGCGGCTGCGCCTGCCGCGCCCTGAGCGGCCTGCATGTCGGCGTACATCTTTTCGCCGAGCTTCTGCGAAGCCGTGGCCAGCGCTTCGATCTTGCCTTCGAGTGCCGCCTTGTCGGTCGACGTGCTCTTCAGCGTGTCTTCCAGGTCCTTCAGCGCGGCTTCGATCTTGCCCTTCTCGTCGGCTTCGAGCTTGTCGCCGTACTCGGTCAGTGCCTTCTTCGTGCTGTGGACGAGCGCGTCACCCTGGTTGCGCGCGTCGGCCAGCTCACGCAGCTTGTGGTCTTCTTCCGCGTTCGCTTCGGCGTCCTTCACCATCTTTTCGATCTCGGCTTCGGAGAGGCCCGAGTTCGCCTTGATGGTGATCTTGTTTTCCTTGCCGGTCGCCTTATCCTTCGCGCCGACGTGCAGGATGCCGTTCGCGTCGATGTCGAAGGTCACTTCGATCTGCGGCACGCCGCGCGGTGCGGGCGGAATGCCTTCCAGGTTGAACTCGCCGAGCAGCTTGTTGCCCGCCGCCATCTCGCGTTCGCCCTGGAACACCTTGATCGTCACGGCCGACTGGTTGTCGTCCGCGGTCGAATACACCTGCGAGTGCTTCGTCGGGATCGTGGTGTTCTTGTTGATCATCTTCGTCATCACGCCGCCCAGCGTCTCGATACCGAGCGACAGCGGCGTCACGTCGAGCAGCAGCACGTCCTTGCGGTCGCCCGAGAGCACCTGGCCCTGGATCGCGGCGCCCACGGCAACGGCTTCGTCCGGGTTCACGTCGCGGCGCGGTTCCTTGCCGAAGAACTCCTTGACCTTCTCCTGCACCTTCGGCATACGCGTCTGGCCGCCGACCAGGATCACGTCGTCGATTTCGCCGACCTTCACACCCGCGTCCTTGATCGCGATACGGCACGGTTCGATGGTGCGCTCGATCAGGTCTTCGACCAGCGCTTCCAGCTTCGCGCGCGTGATCTTCAGGTTCAGGTGCTTCGGACCCGAGGCGTCAGCCGTGATGTACGGAAGGTTGATTTCGGTCTGCTGCGACGACGACAGCTCGATCTTCGCCTTTTCGGCCGCTTCCTTCAGGCGTTGCAGCGCGAGCACGTCCTTCGACAGGTCGACGCCCTGCTCCTTCTTGAACTCGCCGATGATGTAATCGATGATGCGCTGGTCGAAGTCTTCACCGCCGAGGAACGTATCGCCGTTCGTCGAGAGCACTTCGAACTGCTTTTCGCCGTCCACGTCCGCGATCTCGATGATCGAGATGTCGAACGTACCGCCGCCCAGGTCGAACACTGCGATCTTGCGGTCGCCCTTCTCGGACTTGTCGAGACCGAACGCGAGCGCAGCCGCCGTCGGCTCGTTGATAATGCGCTTGACTTCCAGACCTGCGATGCGGCCGGCGTCCTTGGTAGCCTGACGCTGGCTGTCGTTGAAGTACGCGGGAACCGTGATCACGGCTTCCGTGACCGGCTCGCCGAGATAGTCTTCAGCGGTCTTCTTCATCTTGCGCAGCACTTCGGCCGACACCTGCGACGGCGCAAGTTTCTGGCCGTGGGCTTCCACCCAGGCGTCGCCGTTGTCGTGCTTGACGATCTTGTAGGGCATCAGGTTGATGTCCTTCTGCACTTCTTTCTCGTCGAAGCGGCGGCCGATGAGGCGCTTGACTGCGTACAGCGTGTTCTTCGGGTTGGTGACCGACTGACGCTTGGCCGGTGCGCCCACCAGCACCTCGTTCTCGTCGAGGTAAGCGATGATCGACGGCGTGGTGCGCGCACCTTCCGAATTCTCGATCACCTTGACCTGGTTACCTTCCATCAGCGCCACGCAAGAGTTCGTGGTACCGAGGTCGATGCCGATGATTTTGCCCATTTTTACTAATCTCCTGATTTCGATCGCTGTTGCTGGCTGCCCTATTGCGCTTCCTGTCGCGAGGCAACCGGCCTTCAATCCTTCACTGCACCCAAGGTAAGTGCCACCGCATCGTTTTCAAGACCTCGAACGCAATGCGGTCTTTAATTTTTCTCAATCGGCCGCGCTGTGGTCGCTCCAGCCTTCATCTGGCGGGATGCCGATCTGCCTGATGCCGGCTTGCCGGCCGCAGGCGCTTCACCGGCGGCGCGGATTTTCTCATTTTTCGCCCGCCGTGCAGACACCGTCTGTCTCGGACTGCGCCGACCGCTGGCTGCCGGTGGTCGCGCGGCCAGTCGTTCTGGCCCAGCCGGGAAGTACGGGGCGGGCGTCGCCGTGGTGCCGGGGTGCTCCTGCGATACAAGCGCTCGGCTGCCGCAGCGCCCGCCGCCTTACTTCGGCTGGGCCACCGTCACCAGCGCCGGGCGCAGCACGCGATCCGCGATCGTATAGCCCTTTTGCAGCACGGAAACGACCGTGTTTGCTTCCTGGTCGGCAGGCACCATCGAAATGGCCTGGTGCCGGTGCGGATCGAACTTCTCGCCCACCGGGTTGATGGCCACCACGCGCCCTTTCTCCAGCGCGCCCGTGAGTTGCCGCAGCGTGAGTTCGATGCCTTCGCGCACCTTCGCGATGTCGTCGGAGTCGTGCGCCATGGCGGCTTCGAGGCTATCGACGACGGGCAGCAGATATTCGGCGAAGCTCTCGATAGCGAACTTGTGAGCCTTCGCGACGTCTTCCTGGGCGCGACGGCGCACGTTTTCCGTTTCGGCTTTCGCGCGCAGGAAGCTTTCCTGGAGTTCGACGATCTTCGCCTGCGCTTCAGCAAGCGCAGCGTCAGTTCCGGCTGCCGCATTCTCCGCGGCCGGCTGCTGCGCCTGCTCGGCTCCTGCCGCGGCCGGCTCTCGAGCGGCGTCTTCGGGTGACGTCGGGTTCTGGCTGGTCGGATTCTCTTGCGTGTTTTCCATGTCGCTGAAAGTCGTCAAAAATAAATGCCTGAATGAATGTGCTGCCCCTCCAGCCGGGTGTCATGCCGTTGTGGAAAAGCAACAACCGATCCGCTCACAGGCTGTGCACGTGGGGGCCGATATGGCGATTTCAAGACCGTCGACCCCGTTTTTTGCACCGTCTCCGTGCCGGCGAAACTCCCCGTAACAACCATTACGTAGGCACCCGCAGATTGAGATTGAGTGGCCTCCGGCCCTGACCTACACTGCAAGTCAGGCGCTCGCAGGGCACGTTTACCCTGATGCTGGCGCAGCGATGCCGCACATCACCAGGTTGCCGGTGTTCGGCCCGTTTTCGACCTGAATGCCCAAGGGGAGTACGGTGAAACTGACCTTCGCAATATCGGTGGTCGCGCTGGTACTCATCGCGGGAACCACCACCATCTGCATGTCCGGGGCCGTCACGGAGAACACGACCGAGTACGGCGTTGTTCACGCGACGATGGAGTCGCTCTTCAATCCCCACCTGAAAGTTTGTCGATGATCCGGCGGTCCCGCTTCGTGGGCCGGCCGTGCAGCGCCGCTGCCGGCTCACGAAACGTCTTGCGCCGTTCCAGTTCCTGCATGCGCTTCGCACGCCCCTCGTCCGTCTCCGCATAAAGCGTTTGGGCCACGCTGGCCGGCCCACGCACGTCGCAAATTCCCCGCACCTCCACCTGCCAGACGACGCGCTCTATGTCGATGTCGATCAGGTCGCCTACGCGGACGTCCTTCGATGCCTTCACCGGTGCGCCATCGACCCGCACCCGCCCCTTCACCACGGCGTCGGCAGCAAGGGAACGCGTCTTGAAAAAGCGCGCAGCCCAGAGCCATTTGTCCACACGAGTGCGAGCAGACGGATCAGTCGAAACTTTGTCTTTCATACGGGGGATTCAAATTCTGCCGCATGCCAATGACGGCTGCCACCGCGGGAAACTGTGACCAGATGTGACCGGAACCAGCCGCCGTGCCGACCGCATTATCAGCGGCACTGCCGGCAAAGCACGCCTCATGCCGCCACGCCCGCCGGCACGGGTGCCTGCACCGACCAGCCCTGAAGATTCTGCGCCACGATCTCGCCCAGCGCCGCAATCCACGCCGGCGCCGCATTGAGACAGGGTATCCGGTGAAACGCCTTGCCGCCGGCATGGAGGAATTCGTCGCGCCCTTCGATGCCGATCTCTTCGATCGTTTCCAAGCAGTCAGCGGTGAAGCCGGGGCAAAACACGTCGACCCGCTTCACGCCGGCCGAACCGAGTTCCTTCAGGGTGGGCGCGGTGTAAGGCTGAAGCCATTCGGCCCGACCGAATCGCGACTGGAACGTGACGAGGCACTCCACCGGCTGAAGACCGAGCGCATGCATCAAGAGGCTCGCGGTCTGCTGACATTGGTCGTGATAGGGGTCGCCGAGATCCATGGTGCGCTTCGGCACGCCGTGAAAGCTCAGCACGAGCCGGTCGCCGGCGGCGAAATCGGGCCGGCCGTGTGCGTTCCAGTAGTGATGAATCTGTGCGGCAAGCGCGCTGATATAGGCCGGATGGTCACAGTAATGACGCACCGTACGGATCTCCGGCTGGTTGCGCATGCGACGCAGCGCGGTGAAGGCGTCGTCGAAGGCAGTGGCCGTGGTTGACGACGAATACTGCGGATACATGGGCATCAGCAGAATCCGCTCGGCGCCCGCAAGCCTGAGCTGGTTGAGCACGGCCGGAATGCCTGGCGTGCCGTAGCGCATCGCGTAGTCGACGATCACCGCGTAGTCGTTGACGTGCAGCAGTTGCCGCAAGCCCTCCACCTGCTTCTCCGTGAAGACGCGCAACGGCGAGCCCTCCGGCATCCATACCGATGCGTACTTCTTTGCGGAGGCCGAGCCCCGGAACGGCAGGATCACCGTGCGCAGGATCACCTGCCAGAGCAATGCGGGAATCTCCACCACGCGCGGGTCCGAGAGGAACTGCGCGAGGTAGCGGCGCACGGCACGCGGCGTAGGCGCGTCCGGCGTGCCGAGATTGATGAGCAGCACGGCAACGCGATGAGACGCAGCAGACTGCGAAGGCCGCTCGAGATCGAAGCGCATAGGCGAGAAGGTCTGCCGCGTGGCGCGGAGATCCGGTTGGAAAGTTTTCATTATAGCCAGCGCCCCCTGCGGGGACAGTCGGCCATCCGGCGGATGGTATGCCGCGCGGGCATCGCCGATGATGAGTTCTGCGCGCTTATTGCTGGCTGAGGGCGGTGGAGAGCAGGCGCGCCGTGATGTCCACGATAGGAATCACGCGGTTATAGGCCATGCGCGTGGGGCCGATCACGCCGAGCGTGCCCACGATCTTGCCGTTCACTTCGTACGGCGCGGTCACGACGCTCATTTCTTCGATAGGCACGAGATTCGATTCGCCGCCGATGAAAATTTGCACGCCCTGTGCATGGCTGGAAACATCGAGCAACTGAAGGAGGCTGGTCTTTTGATCGAATATGTCGAAAAGCCTGCGCAGGCGGGCCATGTCCGAAGACAGGTCGGCCACCTCGAGCAGATTGCGCTCGCCCGAAATCAGCACGGTTTCCCCGGGTTCGACTTCGTCGGTGCTCGCCGTCACCGCTGCGTGCATGAGGGCCGTCATGTCGCCGCGCAACTGATCGATTTCCTCGCGCAGGCGCCCACGCACCTCGTCGAACGAGAGTCCCGCGAAATGCGCGTTGATGTAATTGGACGCTTCAATGAGTTCGGACGGCGAAAAGTCCCGCTGCGTGGCCATGATGCGGTTCTGTACGTCGCCCTCGGGCGTCACGATGATGAGCAGAATGCGCTTGTCCGACAGGCGCATGAATTCGATCTGCTTGAAGACATGGCTGCGCCGCGGCGTCAGGATGACGCCCGCGAACTGCGAGAGATTAGAAAGCACGCTCGCCGCCGCTGCGATCACCTTTTGCGGTTCGCCCGGCTTCAGGGTGGTTTTTACTGCGCGCGTGACAGCCTCTTCGTCCCCGGCCGGTTCCACCGTGAGCATGGTATCCACGAACAGACGGTAGCCGCGCGGCGTGGGTATGCGTCCCGCGGACGTGTGCGGGCTGGCGACGAGACCGAGTTCTTCGAGATCCGACATCACGTTGCGAATGGTCGCGGGGCTCAGTTCGAGGCCCGAGAATCGCGACAACGTGCGCGAGCCGACCGGCTGCCCCTCGGCGATGTATCGCTCGATCAGCGTTTTGAGGAGGGTTTGTGCGCGAGGATCTAGCATGACGCAAAATTTTAGCTCAACGACCTGTCGCCCGGGAGCCGACGCACGCCCGCGCGTCGGGTGTTGCGGCATGTTCGCGCACCAGCCGCTGGCGCAACGGCTGTGTCACGCTCGCCCGGAAGGCACCCGCCACACGTGGCCGCAGACATCGCCACCTCATCGACATGACCTTTCGCCCTGTCATCAACACATCACCATTCTAGCGATAATCGTGCAAGGCTCAGCGCCCCCGTCATACGGCGTGCCGCGGGGCCTGTCGCGGCGGGTGTGCACGGTTCTTTTCGCGACCTGACTATGGTGTAATGCCGGCATGCAGATCAACAGCCAGTTCAAGACCGTGGCGCTCGTCGGGCGCAGCAACACGCCCGGCATTGCCGAGCCGCTGACGGCGCTCGCCTCGTGCATCGCGAAACGGGGTTTCGACGTGGTGTTCGAGGCCGAGACGGCACAGGACATTGGGGCAACCGGCTATACGGCGCTGCGGCCGGCGGAAATCGGAGCGCGCGCCGACGTCGCGGTCGTGCTCGGTGGCGACGGAACCATGCTCGGCATCGGACGGCAGCTCGCGCCGTACCGCACACCGCTCATCGGCATCAACATCGGTCGGCTAGGCTTCATTACGGACATCCCGCTCGCCGACATGCAGGAAGTCGTGCCGCAAATGCTATGCGGCAGCTTCGAGCGCGAGGAGCGCACGCTGCTGGAAGCGCGCATCACGCGCGACGGCGATCCCATCTACCACGCGATCGCCTTCAACGACGTGGTGGTGAACCGCAGCGGCTTTTCAGGCATGGCCGAACTGCGCGTGCACGTGGATGGCCGCTTCATGTACAACCAGCGTTCTGACGGCCTGATCGTCGCCACGCCAACGGGATCTACGGCCTACGCGCTGTCGTCGTCGGGGCCGATCCTGCATCCGCAGTTGCAGGGCATCGTGCTCGTGCCCATCGCGCCGCACGCGCTCTCGAACCGCCCTATCGTGCTGCCCGACAGCTGCAAAGTGAGCATCCAGATCGTCGCGGGCCGGGACGTCAACGTCAATTTCGACATGCAGTCGTTCACCGCGCTGCAACTGAACGACACCATCGAGGTGCGCCGCTCGCGCCATACGGTGCCGATCCTGCATCCCGTGGGCTACAGCTATTACGCCACGCTGCGCCAGAAGCTGCACTGGAACGAACATCCGTCGCTCGAGGACAACTCGCTGTACTGACTCCAAACGCAGAAGCCAGAACCCAGACCATGCTCCGCCACCTTTCGATACGCGACTTCGTCATCGTCGCCGCGCTCGATCTCGAGTTCAACAGCGGCTTCACGGTTTTCTCGGGCGAGACCGGCGCCGGCAAGTCCATCCTCATCGACGCGCTCGCGCTCACGCTCGGCGCCCGCGCCGACGCGAGCGTCGTGCGCACCGGCGAGTCACGCGCCGACATCACCGCCGAATTCGACGTCTACCCGCACGTCGCGCGCTGGCTCGACGACCAGGCGTTTGCTGCCGAAGGCGACGAAGGCCAGGGCGGCACGGTGCTGCTGCGCCGCGTCGTGGACGCCGGCGGCCGCTCACGCGCCTTCATCAACGGCACGCCGGCCACGCTGACGCAACTTCGCGAAGTGGGCGAAATGCTCGTGGACATTCACGGTCAGCACGCGCACCAGCTACTGATGCGCCCCGACGCGCAACGCGAGCTGTTCGACACGCACTCCGGTCTTGCCGATCTGGCAGCCGCAACGGGCCGCGCCTGGCGCACCTGGCGTGACGCATCCAACGCGGTCGAAACCGCGCAGACGCGCGACCGCGAACTGCAACTGGAACGTGAACGGCTCGCCTGGCAACTGGCCGAACTGGACAAGCTCGCCCCGCAGCCCGGCGAATGGGAAGAGATCAACGCCGAGCACCGGCGGCTCTCGCATTCGGCCAACCTGATCGAGGGCGTGCAGGGCGCGCTCGCCGCGCTCTCGGAGTCCGACGACGCGATGATTTCGCAGCTCGGCTCCATCGTCTCGAAATTGCGGGACCTCGCCGAAATCGACCCTGCGCTCAACGACGCGCTCGCGGCGCTCGAACCCGCCGCCATCCAGCTGCAAGAGGCCGCCTACTCGCTCACCCACTACGCGCAGCGGCTCGAACTCGACCCGGACCGGCTCGCACAGGTGGAAAAGCGGCTCGACGCGCTGCATTCCACGGCGCGCAAATTCCGTCTGCAGCCCGAAACGCTGCCCGAGGAACACGAAACGCGCCAGGCGCAACTTGCCGCGCTCGACGCGGCCGCCGACCTCGATGCGCTGCGCGCCGCCGAGGCGAAGGCCAGGGAAGCCTACCTCGCCGAGGCGAAGCAGCTTTCGAAAGCGCGCGCCAAGGCGGCCAAGGCGCTCGGCGCCGCGGTGACAACCGGCATGCAGGAACTATCGATGGTGGGCGGCAGTTTCGAAGTGGCGCTCGTGCCGCTCGCGGAGGGCGGCGCGCACGGGCTGGAACAGGTCGAATTTCGCGTAGCGGGCCACGCGGGCGTGCCGCTGCGGCCGCTCGCGAAGGTGGCCTCAGGCGGCGAACTGGCGCGCATCAGCCTCGCGCTTGCGGTGATCGCGAGCGCCGCAAGCCCCACGCCGACGCTGATCTTCGACGAAGTGGATACCGGCATCGGCGGCGGCGTGGCGGAAGTGGTGGGTCGATTGCTGCATCAGCTTGGCCGCGCCCGCCAGGTGCTCTGCGTCACGCACCTGCCGCAGGTCGCCGCGCGCGGCGATCACCACTTCCAGGTCGCCAAGGCGTCCGACGGCAACGGCGGCACGGTGAGTTCGGTCAATCCGTTGGACCGTGCAAGCCGCGTCGAGGAAGTCGCCCGCATGCTGGGCGGCCTCGAAATAACGGCCACCACGCGGCGTCACGCGAAGGAAATGCTGGCGGCGTAACCGCCAGAAGAAGAAGGCCGCAGCCGGGCCTTCATCCGAATACCCGCTTCCACAAGGCCAGCACCGCGGCGCGCTCGGCCTCGACGCGCTGCGGCTCCACCCTCGCCTTCTCCATGCCGTCCAGCCGCAGCCGGTGCTGCAGCTTGCGGTAGGTGCGATAGGCGGCGCCCACCGTATCGGCTTCCTCTGCGCTCATGATGCCGAGCCGCGACACTTCGCGAAGCAGCGCGATATTGCCCGTGTTGCGCACGAGTTCGGGGTCGCGCGCGGCGTGCAGCAGCACCCAGTACTGCACGAGAAACTCGATGTCCACCATGCCGCCGCGGTCGTGCTTCAGGTCGAACAACTCGCTGCGGTTCGGGTGCCCGTCTTCCACGCGCTGACGCATCTCCACGATATCCTTCGCGAGCAGCGCAGCCTCGCGCGGCATCGTGAGCACCTGCTGGCGAATCGCGTCGAACGCCTTGCCGATCTCTTCGTCGCCCGCGCAGAAGCGTGCGCGCGTCAGGGCCTGGTGCTCCCACACCCACGCGGTATTGGCGGCGTCGCCTTCGCGCAGCTGGTAGCGGCGAAACGCGTCGAGGTCCGTCACGAGCAAGCCCGACTCGCCGTTTGGCCGCAGCCGCAGGTCCACGTCGAATAGCGTGCCCGCGCCCGTCGCCATGGTGAGCCACGTGATGAGCCGTCGGGTGAAGGTCGCATAGATGTCGGGCGCCGCTTCGTCGGGGTCGTCGTAGAGGAAGATCAGATCGAGGTCCGACGCGTAGCCGAGTTCCTTGCCGCCCAGCTTGCCGTAAGCGATCACGGCAAAGCGCGGCACCTCGCGGTGACGCCTGGCGAACTGGGCCCAGACGGTTTCCATCGTCACGTCGAGCACGGCGTCGGCGAGTTCGGAAAGCCGGTCGCTCACGTGCTCGACCGAGAGCTTGCCCGCGAGGTCGATCAGCAGAATGCGAAACACTTCGGCCTGGTGGGCGTGGCGCAGCAAGTCCATCTGGTGCTCGGCGCCGTCGGCGGCAACAAGACGCGTACGTAGCGTGCGCTTGAACTCGGGCCAGTCGAAGGGACTCGCGATCACCTCGTCGTCGAGCAACTCGTCCAGCAATTGCGGATGGCGGATCAGATAGCCCGCCGCCCAGCGCGACGCGCCGAGCACGGAGAGCACGCGGTCGAGCGCGTGCGGATACTCGCAGAGCAGCGCGAGATAGGCGCCGCGCCGGCCCACCGTTTCGAGCAGATCGAAGAAGCGCGCGAGCGTAGCGGTGCGCCGCTCCGGAGGATCGATCGTACGCGCCGCGTCCAGTGCGCGCTTGGCCACGCTGTCGAAGCGCTGGCGGCTGTGTTCCGGCAGCCCCTGGTAACGCGGCGACTGCCAGATGGCGCGCAGCCGCGCGAGCAACTCGGCGGGCTCGGCAAGACCGAGGTCGGCAAGGCGCGCCTCGAGCGCCTCGCCGGCGCTGTCGTCCGCGAGCGCGCTGCTCCACACCCACGCGGCGGCGCCATCATCAGGCGCGGCGCAGCCGCCGTGGCCGTTCACCTTGTCGGCGAAGATCTGGTCGAACTGGCGCTCCACCTTCTCGCGATGTCCGTCGAGCATGGTCATGAGGGCGGCGTAGTCCACGAAGCCCATCGTCTTCGCGAGTGCCGCGCGCTCGTCGGGATCGACGGGCATGGCGTGCGTCTGCGCGTCGTTACGGTACTGGAGGCGGTGTTCGAGCCGCCGCAGGAACCGGTAGGCTTCCGTCAGCTCCGCGCAGACCGAAGGCGCGATGAGGCCGCGCGCCGTGGCGTGCCGAAGCACAGCGAGCGTGGGGCGCACGCGAAAATCCGCGTCCTGGCCGCCGCGAATCAGTTGGAACACCTGGGCGCTGAATTCGATCTCGCGGATACCGCCGCGTCCCAGCTTGATGTCGTCGGCCTTCTCGGGGCGCATGGACGCGCGCCGCTGCGCTTCCTGACGAATCTGCAGATGCAGCGCGCGGATGGCGCTGATCACGCCGAAATCGAGATAGCGCCGGTAGACGAACGGCTTCACGATGGCATCGAGCTGCTGCGCGAGCCGCCGGGCCGACGCGCTTTGACCTTCAGAGACGAGCCGCCCCTTGATCCACGCGTAGCGCTCCCACTCGCGCCCCTGCACGTAGAAGTACTCCTCGAGCATGCCCAGGCTGCACGCAAGCGGCCCCGCGTCGCCGTTCGGCCGCAGCCGCATGTCGACGCGGAACACGTAGCCGTCCGCCGTAACGTCGTTGAGCGCCGCGATGAGGCGCTTGCCGGCCCGCGTGAAGAATTCCTGCGTGGCGATGGGCGCGCGCTCACCGCCGGCCGTTTCGCCGTCGTCCTCGTAGACGAAGATGAGGTCGATGTCCGACGACACGTTGAGTTCGCGTCCGCCCAGCTTGCCCATGCCCACCACGCCGAGCGCGAGGCGCTCGCCTTCGGAACCGCGCGGCTCGCCGTAAAGCGCCTCCAGATCGGCCGTGACGACGGCGAGCGCCCGCTGGATCGCCACTTCGGCGAGATCGGTCATGGTGCCCGTGACCTCGGCCACGTCCGCGTTGAAGGCAAGGTCGCGCTCCATCACGGCGCAGAAGACCTCGGTGCGCAACTGGCGCAGCACCTTCTTCAGCTGATCGTCGGTCAGCGCTGCCGCGGCGGCGCCCCGAACCTCGCTGGACAACGCATCGAAGCGCGCCTCGATGCGCTCGCGCGTGACGGGGCCCGCGGCGAGCGCCGCGACGCGCGCGGCGAGTTCCGGGCGACTCGCCAGCGCCCGCGACGCATAGTGGGAAAAGGCGGCGGAACTCAGGTGAATTGCATCAGTCATGGAGGTTTCCGGGCTCGTTCGTTGCTTTGTCACGAGCGGGTGAGGAAGACGCATCGGCAGGCTGGCGCCGTGGTCCGCAAAACCCCGTGCCGGCACGGGCTGCGCAGGGTTTGCCGGATGTCGTGAGCCGCGCACCCGTGTGTTACATTTCGTCGTTAGATCGCAAAGCTACCATACCGCCCCCCTCGCAGCATGTCCGAGCGAAACGAATCCGCCGGTCCGTACGAAGCCGGACAGGCCAGCCGGGCGAACGGACGCGTCCCCGTCGAGCATCACCATATCGCGCTGCGCCACACGCTGCGCGTCGTGCTCGCCATTGCGGTCGTGCTCTACTTCATCGCCGCGGCGCTCGTCCTCGGCCTGCGCTACGTCGTGCTGCCGCGCATCGACACGTTCCGCCCGCGCATCGAAACGCTCGTCTCCGACAAGATTCACGCCGAGCTGCGTATCGGCAAGCTTTCGCCGCACTGGCTGGGTTTCCAGCCCGGCATCGACGTCACCAACCTCACCATTCGCGACCACGACGGCAAAGTGGCGCTGAACGTGCCGCACGCCACCGCAACGGTGTCGTGGCTCTCGCTCGTGACGCTCGCGCCGCGCCTGTCGAGCCTGATCGTCGACCGGCCCGACGTGCTCGTGGCCCGCTCGCAAGGTGGCTCCCTCTCGGTGGCTGGCGTGCCGATTCCTGCCGCCCATACTGGCAACGACGCGTTCAGCACCTGGCTTCTGCGCCAGCAGGCCATCGTGCTGCGCGGGGGCACGCTGCGCTGGCGCGACGGGCGCCACGACGCGCCGGAAATCGCACTGCAGAACATCCGCCTCGCCATTCTCAACGAGGGCACCGACCACCGCCTCGCGCTCCAGGCCCCGCCCGAAGGCCGGCTGCTGCACGGCCCGCTCGACTTCCGCGCGCGCTTTCGCAGCCCGCGCACCGGTGCGCCCGGCAAGCCCGTGGGCTGGAGCGGCTCGGCCTACGTATCCACGGGACCGGTGGACCTGCCCACGCTCGCCCGCTACATCGACATTCCCGTCGAGACCTACGCCGGCCGTATCGACAACGTGATCTGGGCGAGTTTCAGCGAAGGCCGCATCACGACGGCGACGGGCGTGCTGGACGGCGTGGGCGTGGCGCTGCGCGTGCATCCCACGCAGCCGCGGCTCGACATGCCGGTGGCCCACTTCTCCTGGACCGTCGACGCGGCGCCCGGCGACTACACGATCAAGCTGAGCCGCCTGCGCGCCGAACTCGGCCAGCAGCCGCTCGACGACGGCACGCCCGTCGTTCGCACGCTCGCGTTTTCGACGCTTACCGGCCATTACCGCCGGCCGTCGGTCCAGCACGGGCAGATGATGAGCGTGCAAGGCGACCGCATGGATCTGGGCATGCTCTCCGAGTTCAGCCGCACGCTGCCGCTGCCGCGCCGCTTCCTCAATACGCTGGTGCGGTTCGACCCGCGCGGGCTCGTCGCCAACTACGAAATCGGCATCGAGCGTGCGCGGCCAGACGCGGGCGAAGCCGCGGCCGAGCAGCGCGGCGACGGCGTAGAGCCGATCGTGCGCTATCGCTTCAAGGCCGACCTGCAAGGCATCAGCGTCGCCGCCCAGGAACCGCCGCCCGGACTCACGGCGCGCAACCATCCGCGCGCGGGCCTGCCCGGCATCGAAAACCTGTGGGGGCACATCGACGCCGACGAAACCCACGGCAGCGCCACCTTCGACACGGCGAACGCGGCCATCACGCTGCCGGGCGTGTTCGACGACCCGCGCCTCACCTTCGACCGCCTGTACGGCCGCAGCGACTGGACCATCGCCAACGCGCGCGCGCCGGGCGAGAAGCGCAAGGGCTTCCAGATCAACGTGCCGGAGTTCGGCGTGGAGAACGCGGACGTCAAGGCCAGCGCCGTCGCGAACTACACGAACCCGGGCCACGGCCGCGGCGCGCTCGATCTGAAGGCGAGCTTCGATCACGCCCAGGTGAACCGCATCGTTCGCTATCTGCCCACGAGCATCAGCGAGAAACTGCGCATCTACCTGGGGCACGGCCTGCAGGCCGGCGTCTCGCGCAGCGCCACCATCGAAGTGCACGGCAACCTCGAAAAATTCCCGTACTCGCGCGACCCGACGGCGGGCATCTTCCGCATCGAGGCGCCTTTCACCGGCGGCCGCTTCGACCCGTCGCCCTACCCGCCGCGCAAGCTGAAGAACGGCACGCCGAGCGTGTGGCCGGGTTTCGATCGTATCGACGGCGTGTTCCGGCTCAAGGAAAACCTGCTGCGCTTCGACATCGCGCGCGGCTACTACAAGCGCGTGCTGCTCACGGGCGTGACGGGCAAGATCGACGACCTGGGCACGAAGGCGTCGAGCCTCATCATCAACGGCAACGGGCACGGTCCGCTCGCGGACATGATCGACTACGCGAACAACAGCGCGCTGGGCGGCCTTTCGAAGCACGCGGGCGAGAAGATCGAGGCGGAAGGTCCTGCGGCGCTCGCGCTTAAGCTCACGGTGCCGCGCACGCCGAAACCGCACATCGCTGTGGAGGGCGCGCTCGGCTTCCAGAACGACCGACTTTCGATGCACAACGTGCCGCCGCTCTCCGACCTCACGGGCAAAGTGCGCTTCACCGAGCACACGGCGCAACTGGACCGCCTCGCGGGCCGCTTCATGGGCGGCGACGTGCACGCCAACGGCGGTCTGCGCCAGGACGGCGCCTACGCGCTCGACCTCGACGGCAACATCGCCGTCGACGCCGCACGGGGTCTCAACCTGCGCGGCACGGCGGCCCAGGTGCTCACGCGCATGAGCGGCACGGCGCCCTACGCGCTTTCGGTGCGCGGCGCGAAAGGCAGGCTGCCCGAGGTATCCGCGAGTTCCGACCTGACCGACCTCGCGCTCGACTTCCCCGCGCCGTTCGGCAAGCCGGCCGGTCAACCGATGCCGCTGCGCCTGTCGTTGCGCCCAGAGGAAACGAAGGAAGACGACCCTCACGGCGACGAAGCCGGCAAGCAGGAGCTGACTGGCCTGCAACGCGCCGCGCTGACGTTCGGACCGGTGGCCGCAACGTATCTGGTGCGCGAGACGCGTGGCCAGGCGCCGCAAGTCGTGCGCGGCGCGATCGGCGTGAACCGTCCCGCAGAACTGCCGTCCGAGGGCGTGACCGCGGCGGTCGATCTGGACACGCTCGACGCCGACGCCTGGCGCAGCGTGATCACCGCGATGCGCGGGAAGGCTCAGCAACAACCGGCGGCGGCGCCGCAAGTGTCGGTGCCCGCTGGACAAACGGGTACGGCGCAGGCCGCTACGCAAGACACGGCGCAAGCCGCATCGGTAACAGGCCAGGCGCCGGGCCAAATCACGGCAAAGGCCGTAGCGCCTGCCCTGCCCGCCAGCACCGTCGCGCAGTTCCTGCCTTCGCGCTTCGCTGTCCATATCGGCACGCTCACGCTGCTCAAACGCCATTGGGAAAGCGTGGTGGTGGGCGCGTCCCACACCGACCGCACCTGGCAGGCGAATATCGCGTCGAACCAGGTGTCGGGGCATCTGACCTGGCTGCCGGGCACGGTGCCCGGCGCGCCCGGCACACTGGAAGCGCGGCTCGCGAAACTCGTGGTGCCGGCGCGCGCGGAAAACGATCTGCTGGGCGAAGCGATCTCGGTACCGGCGCAGAACATGCCTTCCATCGATCTCATCGTGAACGAGCTGATCGTGCGAGATCGCAACTTCGGCCGGCTCGAAGTGGATGCGCACAACCGCGAGGAAGACGGCGTGCCCGTGTGGCAACTCGACAAGCTCGACATCAGCAATCCCGCTGCCCAGCTCACGGCCACCGCGAACTGGCGCACGGCGCGCAGCTTCGGCGCCACCGCGGACGAAGACGCACCGCGACGCACGGTGCTCGACTTCAAGCTCGACATCAAGGACGCCGGCGCGCTGCTCGAACGCGCGGGCTTGCCGCGCACGCTCAAGAAGGGCAGCGGCACGCTTTCCGGGAAGGTGGCGTGGCGCGGCGGCCCCACGGCCATCGACTACCCCACGCTCAATGGCAATCTCGCGCTCGATCTGCATCACGGCCAGATCCTGAAGGTCGATCCGGGCGTGGCGAAGCTGCTCGGCGTGCTGAGCCTGCAAAGTCTCGCGCGGTTCGTCACGCTCAACTTCCGCGACGTGATCGGCGAAGGACTGCCCTACGAGAGCGTAACGGGCACGGGCGAGATCCAGAACGGCATTGGGCGCACCAGCAACTTCAAGATGGTCACGGCACCGGCGCGGGCCGAGATGCAGGGCACCGTCGACCTCGCCCACGAGACGCAGGACCTGCACGTCCACGTGGTGCCCACGTTGAGCGCCGGCGCCGGTGTGGTGGCGGCCGCGGTCATCAATCCGCTCTTCGGCCTGGGCGCGCTCTTAGCGGACTTCGCGCTCTCGCATTCGATCTCGTCGGCCTTCGCGCTGGACTACGCCATCACCGGTTCGTGGTCGAAACCCCACGTCGAGCGGGTGCGGGGCGAACAGGGTAAGATGGACGCTCAAATGCCGGTCGCGGCGCAGTGAGCCGCGAGCGCCGCGCCCACCGGGGCTTGCGCCCCGGCACACGGTCTCTGGACATCCGGCAAATTCAGCAGATTACGCGCACGGCGGCGCCCGTTTTTTCAGGGACGCTGCGGTGCCGGGGGTTGTCAGGTTGATGAGCGATCCACACACTGGTTTGTCGCCTTACCGCGTTGCGGCGCTGCAGATGGTCAGCACGCCCGAGCGCGACCGCAATCTTGCCGAGGCGGAACGACTGATCGCCGAAGCGGCGGCTCAGGGCGCGCAGCTCGTGCTGCTGCCCGAATACTTCTGCTTCATGGGATTCAAGGACACCGACAAGATCGGCGTACGCGAGCCGCACGGCGACGGTCCGATCCAGCGCTTTCTGTCGGACGCTGCCCGCCGTCACGGCGTATGGGTGATCGGCGGCACGCTGCCGCTCGTCGCGCCGGAACCCGAACGCGTGCTCAACACGACGCTCGTGTTCGATCCGCAAGGCGCCGAAGCGGCGCGCTACGACAAGATCCATCTGTTCAGCTTCGAAAAAGGCGAGGAGTCGTTCGACGAGGCGCGCACCATCCGCCCCGGCGACACCGTCCGCACGTTCGAGGCGCCGTTCGGGCGCGTCGGACTCTCGGTCTGCTACGATCTGCGCTTTCCGGAGCTGTACCGCCGCATGGGCGATTGCGCGCTGATGGTGGTGCCCTCCGCATTCACCTACACCACGGGCCGCGCCCACTGGGAAACGCTGCTGCGTGCCCGTGCCGTGGAGAACCAGTGTTATGTGCTCGCCGCGGCCCAGGGCGGCAAGCACGAAAACGGCCGGCGCACCTGGGGCCACAGCATGCTGATCGACCCGTGGGGCGAAATCGTTGCCGTACGCGACGAAGGCGCGGGCGCCGTGGTGGGCGACATCGATCCTGCGCGCATCCAGGAAGTCCGCACGAGCCTGCCGGCATGGCGGCATCGTGTGCTGGACGAAGCACCCACCCGTTGATATCCCGTACATTGGCCCGAACTGTCACTCAAGTCCTTTCATTACTGCTCGCATGAACATCATCGAACCCGGCATCCGCAATCTCGCGACCGCAAAGGACGTGCTCCTCACGCCATATGGACTCGACGAAAGCGTGCTCACGCGCACGCTCGGCGAGATTTTCACGCATCGCGTCGATTACGCGGATCTGTATTTCCAGGCCACCCGTAGCGAGGCGTGGAGCCTCGAGGAAGGCATCGTCAAATCGGGCAGCTTCAGCATCGACCAGGGTGTGGGCGTGCGCGCCGTGTCCGGCGACAAGACCGCCTTCGCCTATTCCGACGACCTCTCGCCCGAAGCCATTCGCCAGGCGGCCATTGCCACGCGCGCCATCGCGAAGTCGGGCGGCGGCAAGCAGAAGGTGAAGGTGGCGTCGTCGCTCACCGGCGTGGCCGGCCGCGATCTGTACCTGCCCGCCGACCCGCTTCACTCGCTCGACGCCACCGCGAAGGTGAAGCTGCTCGAGCGCATCGAGCAGATGGCGCGCGGCCGCGATCCGCGCATTACGCAGGTGATGGCCGCGCTCGCGGGCGAGTACGACATCGTGCTCGTGGCCCGCAGCGACGGCGCGCTGGCGGCCGACATCCGGCCGCTCGTGCGCGTGTCGGTCACGGTGATCGCTGAACAGAACGGTCGCCGCGAGATCGGCAACGGCGGCGGCGGCGGTCGCTTCGACTACGGCTATTTCACCGACGACGTGCTGTCGCGCTACGTCGACGACGCCGTGCACTCGGCGCTCGTGAACCTCGAAGCGCGTCCCGCGCCGGCCGGCGCGATGACGGTCGTGCTCGGGCCGGGCTGGCCGGGCGTGCTGTTGCACGAAGCCATCGGCCACGGGCTGGAAGGCGACTTCAACCGCAAGGGGTCGTCGGCGTTCGCGGGGCGCATCGGCGAACAGGTCGCGGCGCGAGGCGTGACGGTGGTGGACGACGGCACGCTGCCGAACCGCCGCGGCTCGCTCAACATCGACGACGAAGGCAACGCCACGCAGTGCACGACGCTGATCGAAGACGGCATCCTCAAGGGCTACATTCAGGACACGCTCAACGCGCGCCTCATGAACATGCCCGTGACGGGCAACGCGCGACGCGAATCGTACGCGTCGCTGCCCATGCCGCGCATGACCAACACGTACATGCTGAACGGCGACAAGGACCCGCAGGAGATCATCGCCTCGGTGAAGAACGGCCTCTATGCCGTCAACTTCGGCGGCGGCCAGGTCGACATCACGAACGGCAAGTTCGTGTTCTCGGCATCCGAGGCCTACATGATCGAGAACGGCAAGATCAGCTACCCCGTGAAGGGCGCGACGCTGATCGGCAGCGGCCCCGAATCGCTCAAGTACGTGAGCATGATCGGCAACGACATGCGGCTCGACACGGGCGTGGGCGTCTGCGGCAAGGAAGGCCAGAGCGTGCCGGTGGGCGTGGGCCAGCCGACGCTGCGCATCGACCGCATGACGGTGGGCGGCACGGTCTGATTCGGGCTTGGGTAGGAGCCGGCGCACGGTCCTTGCGCCATAGCAATGGATCGTGCGGGTTTCCCGCATTTTTGCGGGGCTCGGCTTGTCAGCACCGGTCCGCCGGGTTATAAAGCTCAACACTTTCGACGAACGTACTTCACGCACCACCACGTTTCCTCACGATCATGTCCGCCCGGTTCTACTTTTATTTCTTTTGGTATCTCAGGCCGCTGGCGGATCGAGAGGGGTGTTAGCGCACGAAAGTCACCCGAAATTCCCGAAAAACCGCCAGCCAGTCTGGCGGTTTTTTTTCGCCTCACGCATTGCCGCAACACCTTTCGAATTCGTCTGTCGCCGCATCGAAGACCGCACAGACACGCTACGAAGAGAATCAGGAGAAAACCATGCCCCCGTACAACACCGACGATGTGCGCATCCGCGAACTCAAGGAGCTCGTTCCGCCCGCTCACCTCATCCGCGAATTCCCGTGCACGGAGACGGTCGCCGACCTCATCTACAACGCGCGGCAGGCCATGCATCGCATCCTGCACGGCATGGACGACCGGCTCATCGTCATCATCGGGCCATGCTCGATTCACGATACGCGCGCGGCGCTCGAATACGCGGGCCGGCTCGTGAAGGAACGCAAGCGCTTCGCGGGGGAACTGGAAATCGTGATGCGCGTGTACTTCGAAAAGCCGCGCACGACGGTGGGCTGGAAGGGGCTCATCAACGACCCGTACCTCGATAACAGCTTCAAGATCAACGACGGCCTGCGCACCGCGCGCGAACTGCTTATGCAGATCAACGAACTCGGGCTGCCTGCAGGCACGGAGTATCTCGACATGATCAGCCCGCAGTACATCGCGGACCTGATCTCCTGGGGCGCAATCGGCGCACGCACGACGGAGTCGCAGGTGCATCGCGAACTGGCTTCGGGCCTTTCGTGCCCGGTCGGCTTCAAGAACGGCACGGACGGCAATGTGAAGATCGCCGTCGACGCGATCAAGGCCGCGTCGCAGCCGCACCATTTCCTCTCGGTGACGAAGGGCGGCCACTCGGCCATCGTCTCGACGGCGGGCAACGAGGACTGCCACGTCATCCTGCGTGGCGGCAAGGCGCCGAACTACGACGCGCAAAGCGTGGACGCCGCGTGCAGCGACATCGGCAAGGCCGGCCTCGCCGCACGCCTCATGATCGACGCAAGCCACGCCAACAGCTCGAAGAAGCACGAGAACCAGATTCCGGTGTGCGCCGACATCGGCCGCCAGATTGCCGGCGGCGACGAGCGCATTGTCGGCGTGATGGTGGAATCGCACCTCGTTGCGGGGCGCCAGGATCTTAAGGAAGGTTGCGCGCTCACCTACGGCCAGAGCATCACGGACGCGTGCATCGGTTGGGACGAAAGTGTCGGCGTGCTTGAAGGACTCGCCGAAGCGGTACGTCAGCGTCGCACGGCCCGCGGCAGCGGCAACTGAGCATGGCCAGAAGCGTTCGGACGTAATTGCCCAACCGGTCGAGTCGAGCGGCGGTGGGCAGCAGGAGCCCGGCACTACGGTGCCGGGCTTTTTTGTTTGGCCGTCCGGACGAATGGTTCAAGCGTGCCTGAATTCGTAAGGTGGTTGCCGTCGTGTCGCAAAGCAGAGCTTGTTTTGCGGCGAATTTCTGTATAAAATTTTATACACGTCGGGTAACCATGATTCACGAACGAGAGATCCGTTGGGTAGGTTCGTCCTTGGACGACCTGCTCGCTTTTCCCCAGGCAGTACGGAGGCAGGCAGGCTTCGACCTCGGCAAGGTACAGGCGGGACTCGATCCGACCGACTGGAAGCCGTTCGAGCGCATCGGCGCGGGTACGCGGGAAATCCGTATCCGCGAACGCTTCGGCACCTGGCGGGTGCTGTACGTGGCGAAGTTCGAGGAAGCGGTATACGTACTTCACTGCTTCCAGAAGAAGACACCGGTTACCCGGAAGCTCGATACGGAAATCGCCATGGCGCGTTACCGCGCCGTGGCTCATCGCAGGGAGGCTCAGTAAATGACCAGCAAGACCGTGAGCATCGACACCGAAATCCGGCACGTCACGAAGCCGGGTGCCAACCTCTTCCTCGAACTCGGCTTTGCGCCGGACGAAGCGAAGCGTCTCCACGCCGCGTCGCAAAAGCAGATCAACGACACGCGGCTGCTTAAAGAGCAGCTCATGACCGAACTCACGCAATGGATCGAGCAGCACCATCTGAAGCAGGCAGAGGCTGCTCAGGTGCTCATGGTGTCGCGGCCGCGCGTTTCAGACGTGGTGAACCGCAAGACTTCGAAGTTCACCATCGACATGCTGGTGGAACTGCTGAGCCGGATCGGCAAGCCGGTCCGGCTCTCAGTGGGTTGACGCCGTACCCGAACGCGGGAAACGAAGCGCTTACTCGAGCGCGCCCGAGCCGAACACTTCGGTATGGATGCGCGAAGCGTCCACGCCCAGCGCCACGAGCGCGTCGCGCTGCTCACGCATGAAGGGCAGCGGACCACAGATGTAGTAGTCGGCGTCCGGCAACACGGCCTGATCGGCAATGCGCTTGAAGTCGAGCCGGCCTTCGAAGTCGTAATCAGCGCCCTTGCGGTCAGCCGCATCCACGGCTTCGTAGAACACGGTGCGCGACACGTTGGCGTTCGACGCAGCCACGTCGTTGAGCCAATGCTTGAACGCGTGCACACGTCCGTTGCGGCATGCATGCACGAAGGCCACGCGGCGCTGGCTGCCATCGGCCACCAGCGTGGAGAGCATGGAAGTCATCGGCGTAATGCCCACGCCGCCGCTCACGAGCACAACGGGCGTCGATGCCGAACGGTCGAGGGTGAAGTCGCCCATCGGCGCACTCACGTGCACCACGGTGCCCTCTTCCACGCCGTCGTGCAGCAGGTTCGACACGTGGCCGGCCGGAACCTCCTCGCGTGCGGCCTCGCGCTTCACCGAAATGCGCAGCCAGCGCCCATGCGGGGCGTCCGAGAGGCTGTACTGACGCGGCTGGTCCACACCCAGCCGGTCAACGAAGCGCATCACGCTCACGTACTGGCCCGGCTCGAAACCGCAGGCGTTCGAGCCATCGGGCGGCGTCAGATAAAACGACGTGATCTCGTCGCTTTCCACTTCCTTGCGCGCCACCACGAACGGACGGAAACCGCTCCACGCCGCGCCTTCGTACAGCTTCGCTTCCGCGCCGATCAGGATGTCGGCCAGTTGGCCGTACGCCACCTTCCACGCCGTGAGCGTGTCCTGGTCTACCGCGTCGCCCAGCACGTCGACGATCGCGCCAAGCAAATGACGCCCCACCACGGGGTAGTGCTCGGGACGGATGTTGAGACTCGCGTGCTTGTGAGCAATGCGCGACACGGCCGAACCCAGCGCGCCAAGATTGTCGATGTTCGCCGCATAGGCGTAGACCGCGCGCGCCAGCGTTTCGGGCTGGCTGCCGCTTTGCTGGTGCGTCTGGTTGAAGACGTTCTTCAGCTCCGGGTGGTGCGCGAACATCCGTTTGTAGAAATGCCTGGCGATCGTGGTGCCGTGCTCGGCAAGAACGGGGGCCGTAGCCTTCACCCGGGCCATCTGTTCAGCGGTAAGCGCTGTCATAGCGTGCCTCTCCTCAAAAGATGCTGACACAATACATTTTTTAGCACGAACAAAAACGAGGACATTTTGTCGCGGCGCAAAAAGCCAGGAATGTGACGCCAATCCAACATCAGCGATGTTTTTTTGCACTGCGCTCGTGGCGCCACAGCACGTCATTGCCACCGTCGGCGCGATTGAGCACGCGCGCGAGCACGAACAGCAGGTCGGAGAGGCGGTTGAGATAGCGTCGAGGGACGTCGTTGCGTGTCGAATCGTGCCCTTTATCCGACTCGCCGGGCTCGCCCTTTTCCGCGCCGCCGGCACCCGCCTGGGCGCCCAGCACCACGATGGACCGCTCGGCGCGCCGGCACACCGTGCGGCACACGTGCGCCAGCGCGGCCCCCCGTGAACCGCCGGGCAAGATGAATTCCTTGAGCGGTTCGAGCGTCGCGTTATACGAGGCGAGCCAGCCATCGAGCTGCGCCAGGTGGGCGTCGGTCATCATCGTGTGGCCCGGCACGCACAGTTCGCCGCCCAGGTCGAAGAGATCGTGCTGAATGGCCGTCAGCGCGTCGCGTACGTCGTCGGGCAAGGTTTCGCAGAGCAGCACGCCAATCTGCGAGTTGAGTTCGTCGACGTCGCCAATCGCCGCAATCCGCGCGTCGTCCTTGCGCACGCGGCTGCCGTCGCCCAAACCCGTGGTGCCGTCGTCGCCCGTGCGCGTCGCGATCTTGCTGAGGCGGTTGCCCATGATGTCGTCCCTCTTCGTTGATCGATGTATTGGCAAATGCGGAGCGGGACATTATAGGTTCGACCCTCACCGTTCTCCGCGCGCGCCAGAAGCCCGAAGCGCGGGGAAGCCCGGGCGGCGGGCGCTTCGGCGATGGGCGTAAAATGAAGCGAAAGCAGAACCACTCAATCGTTATCAGGAGACACGCGTGAATCAAATCGCGCCGCCCACCTCCCTGCATCCTGCCCGTCGTCCCGGTCGTCCCTTGCCTGATGGTTTCGTTGCCGCGCTCCAGGGCGCCTTTGGCGAACGCGTGTCCATGGCCGAAGCCGTGCGCGCTCATCACGGTCGCGACGAATCGCCGTTCGATCCCCAACTGCCGGACGCCGTCGTGTTCGCGCACAGCACCGAAGAGGTTCAGACCGTCGTGCGGCTGTGCGGCCAGTACGACGTGCCCGTCATCCCGTACGGCAACGGCTCGTCGCTCGAAGGTCATCTGCTCGCGGTGCAAGGCGGCGTGTCGATCGATCTCTCCGAGATGAACCGCGTGCACTCCATCAACGCCGAAGACCTCACCGTGACCGTGGAGCCCGGCATCTCGCGCAAGCAGCTCAACGAGGCGCTGCGCGACACGGGCCTGTTCTTCCCCATCGATCCGGGCGCGGACGCGAGTATCGGCGGCATGTGTGCAACGCGTGCCTCGGGCACCAACGCCGTGCGCTACGGCACGATGCGCGAGAACGTGCTCGGCCTCACGGCGGTGCTGGCCGACGGCCGCGTCATCAAGACCGGCTCGCGCGCGCGCAAATCTTCGGCGGGCTACGACCTCACGCGTCTTTTCGTCGGCTCGGAAGGCACGCTCGGCGTCATCACGCAGATCACGCTGCGGCTCTACCCGCAGCCCGAAGCGGTGTCCGCGGCGGTGTGCACGTTCGCGTCGATGGGCGACGCGGTGCGGGCCGTCATCGAGACCATCCAGATGGGCGTGCCCGTGGCCCGCGTCGAATTCGTCGATTCGCTCGCCATCCGTTCCATCAATCGTCACTCGAACCTCACGCTGCGTGAGGCGCCCACACTGTTCTTCGAGTTCCACGGCACCGAAAGCGGTGTCAGGGAACAGACCGAGACGGTTCAGGAAATCGCCGCGCAAAACGGCGGCGAAGGCTTCGAATGGGCCACGCGTCCCGAAGACCGCGGCCGGCTCTGGAACGCGCGCCACAACGCCTACTTCGCGATGCTGCAACTGAAGCCCGGCTGCCGCGCCGTGACCACGGACGTCTGCGTGCCCATCTCACGCCTTGCCGAATGCGTGACCGAGACCGAGGCGGACCTCATCGCCTCGCCACTGCCCTGCCCGATCGTGGGCCACGTCGGCGACGGCAACTTTCACGTCGCCATCCTGATCGATCCCGACAAGCCCGAAGAACTCGAGGAAGCCGAGCGACTCAATCGCCGCATCGTCGAACGCGCGCTGCGCATGGACGGCACCTGTACCGGCGAGCACGGCGTGGGCCTGCACAAGATGGACTTCCTGCTCGATGAGCACGGTGCCGACACGGTGGACACGATGCGCGCCATCAAGCACGCACTCGACCCTCGCAACCTGATGAATCCGGGCAAGATTTTTTCCTGGTCGGCATGACAGCGCGGCGACACCTCGCCACCCCGACACCTTCGACGCGGGAGACCCCATGAACGCACCGGGCGAACTGACAGCCGACGCGCTCGCGCAACGCCAGCGCGAAGTCGTGCAGGCGCTGATGGCCGTGCTGCCCACCCACTGCCTGCTCTACCGCGAGGAAGACACGATCGCGTACGAATGCGACGGCCTCTCGGCGTACCGGCGCCTGCCGCTCGCAGTCGTGCTGCCCGAGACCGAATCGCAGGTGCAGCGCATCGTGCAGATCTGCCGGCGCCTCGACGTGCCCATCGTGCCGCGCGGCGCCGGCACGGGCCTGTCTGGCGGCGCCATGCCCATCCGTCACGGCGTCGTGCTCTCGCTCGCGCGCTTTCGCAAAATCGTCGAAGTGGACCCGTACGCGCGCACGGCCACCGTGCAGCCCGGTGTGCGCAACCTGGCCGTGTCCGAAGCCGCCGCGCCGTTCGGCCTCTATTACGCGCCGGACCCGTCGTCGCAGATCGCCTGCACGATCGGCGGCAACGTGTCCGAGAATTCGGGCGGCGTGCACTGCCTCAAGTACGGCCTCACGGTCCACAACGTGCTGCGCGTGCGCGCGGTCACGATGGACGGCGACATCGTCGAATTCGGCTCGCTCGCGCCGGACGCGCCGGGGCTCGACCTGCTCGCCGTGCTGATCGGCAGCGAAGGCATGTTCGCCATCGTCACCGAGGTCACCGTGAAGCTCATTCCGAAGCCGCAAACGGCGCAGGTCATCATGGCGAGCTTCGACGACGTCGTGAAGGGCGGCGACGCGGTGGCCGGGATCATCGCGGCCGGCATCATCCCGGCCGGGCTGGAAATGATGGACAACCCCGCCACGCGCGCCGTGGAGGAATTCGTGGGTGCCGGCTACGACCTCGATGCCGAGGCCATCCTGCTGTGCGAATCGGACGGCACGCCGGAAGAAGTGGCCGAGGAAGTCGTGCGCATGACGGCCGTGCTGGGCGAGCATGGCGCCACGCGCATCCAGATTTCGCGCACCGAAGCCGAGCGGCTGCGCTTCTGGTCCGGCCGCAAGAACGCGTTTCCGGCCGCGGGCCGCATTTCGCCCGACTACTACTGCATGGACGGCACCGTGCCACGGCGCAGCATCGGGCCGCTGCTCATGCGCATCAAGGCGCTGGAAGAGCAGTACCGGCTGCGCTGCATCAACGTGTTCCACGCGGGCGACGGCAACATGCATCCGCTGATTCTTTTCAACGGCAACGACCTCGACGAGTGGCACCGCGCCGAGGCCTTCGGGTCGGACATCCTCGAAACCTGTGTCGAGCTGGGCGGCACGGTGACGGGCGAGCACGGCGTGGGCATCGAGAAGATCAATTCGATGTGCGTGCAGTTCTCGCCCGAAGAGCGCGACACGTTCCACGCGATCAAGCGCGCCTTCGACCCGCCGGGGCTGCTCAATCCCGACAAGGGCATTCCGACGCGAGCGCGCTGCGCCGAGTACGGCAAGATGCACGTGCGCGGCGGGCTGCTGCCGCATCCGGATCTGCCGCGGTTCTGAGCCGCGGTTCTGAGCCGAGGCTTCGAGCCGCGGGGTTTCGGCAACGGCGTGCGGGGCGACGAATCGAGGCAGCAAAATGGCGGCACCGGGCTTAGGGTCCTTCCGGATGCGGCAGCAAAACCAGTCAGTACAATCGAACGACCTACAACGAACAAAACGCCATGGAAGAGGACGACATCGTCGCGGACTGGTCCGAGCGCATCCGCTCGGCGAGCGCGGAAGGGCGCGCGCTACGCATCCGCGGCGGCGGCACCAAGGACTGGTACGGCCAGGCGCTGGAAGGCGAGATCCTCGATACACGCGCGCATCGCGGCATCGTTTCCTACGATCCGCCCGAACTCGTCATCACGGCGCGTGCCGGCACGCCGCTCGTGGAGATCGAAGCCGCACTCGCCGAACGCGACCAGATGCTGGCGTTCGAGCCGCCTCACTTCGGCGCGCAGGCCACGCTCGGCGGCTGTATCGCCGCCGGTCTTGCCGGGCCGCGCCGTCCGTACACGGGCGCGCCGCGCGACTTCGTGCTGGGCGCCGTCATCATGAACGGGCAGGGGCAAGTGCTGCATTTCGGCGGCCAGGTGGTGAAGAACGTCGCGGGGTATGACGTCTCGCGCCTCCTTGCGGGCTCGCTCGGCACCTTGGGCCTGATCCTCGAACTGTCCGTCAAGGTATTGCCGCTGCCCAAGGCCGAGGCCACGCTTCGCTTCGACATGAACGGCACTGACGCCGTACGCAAGCTCAACGAATGGGGCGGCCGTCCGTTGCCCATCACGGGCAGCGCGTGGCGCAACGACACGCTGGTAGTGCGCCTCGCGGGCGCCGAGACCGCCGTCAAGTCCGCGCGCGCCTCGCTCGGCGGCGAGGTCGTGGATGCCGTGGAAGCCGAACGTTTCTGGGCAGGCCTGCGCGAGCAGACCGACCCGTTCTTCATGGGTATCGCGCCGAAGTCGGCGCTGTGGCGCCTCGCGCTGCCCTCCATCGCCGAGCCGCTGCAACTGCCGGGCGCCCAGCTGATGGAATGGGGCGGCGCGCAGCGCTGGTGGATCACCGATACCGACGCCCAGACCGTGCGCATGAGCGCAAAACAGGCGGGCGGCCACGCCACCCTCTTTCGAACCGGTCATGGCTACGACCGCAGCGCGGGCGTGTTCACACCGCTGCCCGCGCCCGTGATGAAAATCCACCGCGGACTGAAGGCGGCCTTCGACCCGGCGCGCATCTTCAACCGCAACCGGCTCTACCCCGATTTCTGAGCAACGCGATGCAAACCAACCTCGCGGACTTCATTCGCAACACCGCCGACGGCGACGAAGCCGACGCCATTCTGCGCAAGTGCGTGCATTGCGGCTTCTGTACCGCGACGTGCCCCACCTACCAGTTGCTCGGCGACGAACTGGACGGTCCGCGCGGCCGCATCTATCTCATCAAGCAGATGGTGGAAGGGTCGGAGGTCTCGCGCAGCACGCAGACGCACCTCGACCGGTGCCTCACCTGCCGCAATTGCGAAACGACCTGCCCGTCCGGCGTGCAGTACGGCCGCCTCGCGGAGATCGGCCGCAAGCTCGCCGAAGAGAAGGTGCCGCGGCCCGCGGGCCAGCGCGCGCTGCGGCGCTTTCTCGCGAGCTTCCTGCCCAACAGCGCGGTCTTCACGCCCGCCATGCGGCTCGGCCAGCACGTGCGCGCGCTTCTGCCGAAGAAGCTGCGCGACAAGGTGCCCGCGCGCCAGCGCGCGCTGGCGTGGCCCACGGCGAAGCACCCGCGCAAGATGCTGATGCTGGCCGGCTGCGTGCAGCCTTCGATGATGCCGAACGTCAACACTGCCACGGCGCGTGTACTCGACGTGCTCGGCATCGAAACCGTGGTCGCGCCGGACGCGGGCTGTTGCGGCGCAATCCGCCTGCATCTCGGCTACAACGACGAAGCGCTCGACGACGCCCGCCACAACATCGATGCGTGGTGGCCCTACGTCGAGCAGGGCGTGGAGGCCATCGTGATGAACGCGTCGGGTTGCGGCGCAACGGTGAAGGAGTATGCGCACCTGCTGCGCAACGACCCCGCGTACGCGGAGAAGGCACGCCGCGTTGCCGAACTCACCCGCGACATCTCCGAAATCCTGCCGCAGTTCGAGGAGCCGCTTGCCGCCGCGGCGCGTCGCCGCACCATCCATACGGTGGCGTATCACCCGCCGTGCACGCTCCAGCATGGCCAGCAGTTGAGGGGCGACGTCGAACGACTGCTCACCGCGCTCGGCATCGACGTGCGGCTTCCCGCCGACAGCCACACCTGCTGCGGCTCGGCGGGCACGTACTCGCTGTTGCAGCCGAAGCTCTCGTACGCGTTGCGCAACCAGAAGCTGGAACGCCTGCACGCCACAGATCCGCAGATGATCGTGTCGGCCAACATCGGCTGCATCGCGCATCTGCAAAGCGGAACGTCCCTGCCGGTCGCGCACTGGATCGAGCTGGTGGAGCATATGCTCGCCAATCCGGGCTCCGTATAATGGGCGCCTGCTCGCGGCGCCGCGCCTGCCGACCGGTTTATCGGCTGGCCCGCGACGTGTCCGCCCCGCCGCCGTACCGATCCAGCCTCTTGCCAGCGCGTCATGTCAGATATCGCTCATAACCTCGCCGACGTTCACGCGCGCATCGAGCGCGCGGCGCACGCGGCCGGCCGCGACCCGCAATCGGTCGCGCTGCTCGCCGTCTCCAAGACCTTCCCCGCCGACGACGTACGCGCCGCGCACGCCGCGGGCCAGCGCGCATTCGGCGAGAACTACGTGCAGGAATCCATCGCGAAAATCGAAGCGCTCGCGGACCTGCGCGCGTCGCTCGAATGGCATTTCATCGGGCCGCTGCAATCGAACAAGACGCGCCCGGTCGCCGAGCACTTCGACTGGGTGCATTCCGTGGATCGCCTGAAGATCGCGCAGCGGCTTTCCGAACAGCGGCCCGACGCGCTGCCGCCGCTCAACGTCCTGCTCCAGGTCAACGTGAGCGGCGAGGCGTCGAAGAGCGGCGTGACGCCCGCCGAGGCGGCCGCCGTCGCGCATGAAATCGCCGCGCTGCCGAAGCTGCGTCTACGCGGACTGATGTCGATTCCCGAGCCTGCCGAAACCATCGAGGCACAACGTGCGCCGCACCGCGTGCTGCGCGAGCTGTTCGACGCGCTGCGCGCCGGCGGCCTCGCGCTGGATACGCTTTCCATGGGCATGTCCGCCGACCTCGAAGCGGCCGTACTGGAAGGCGCGACCATCGTGCGTATCGGTACCGCGATCTTCGGCGCGCGCCAGTACACCCACTGACTCACCTCTTTTCATCACCCATCATGAAGATTGCCTTCATCGGCGGCGGCAACATGGCCGCCGCACTCATCGGCGGCATGATCCGCCGCGGCGTGGCGCCCGGCGACCTCTACGCGATCGATCCGAACGCCGACGCCCGCGCACGCAGCGAGCAGCAATTCGGCATCCGCACCGGCGCCGCGGCCGACGCGGCGCTCGCCGCCTATGACGCCGTGGTGCTCGCCGTGAAGCCGCAGGTGGCGAAAGACGTGGCGACGGCGCTCGCACCGCATCTCGCGCCGACGCAGGTCGTCATCAGCATCATGGCCGGCATCCGGACCGCGGACCTCTCGCGCTGGCTGGGCGGCCACGCGCGCATCGTGCGCACCATGCCGAACACGCCCGCGCTGATCGGCATGGGCGCGGCGGGCCTCGTGGCGACCTCGGGCGTGGACGAAGCGGGCCGCGCACTCGGCTCGCAGGTGCTGGGCGCAGTAGGCCAGACGGTGTGGTTCGACGACGAAACGAAGATCGATGCCGTCACGGCAATCTCGGGCAGCGGCCCGGCGTACGTGTTCTATTTCATCGAGGCGCTGGAAGAAGCAGCGCGCCGGTTGGGCATGGACGAGCAGCAGGGCCGCGCGCTCGCCATCGCGACGTTCGCGGGCGCGGCGCAGCTCGCGGCACAGTCCGACGAGCCGCCCGCGGTGCTGCGCGAGCGCGTGACTTCGAAGGGCGGCACCACCGCGGCGGCGCTGGCCTCGTTCGACGCGTCGGGCGTGAAGGAAGCAATCGTGCGCGGCGCGCTGGCCGCGGACGCACGGGCAAAGGAAATGGGCGAGGCGTTCGGCAAGCAGTGAGCCGGGCGCCGGCGGGCAGCAGAAGAACTAGAACGAAGCCGCTGCGTAATGTGCGGCGATGCCCGCAAAGAGCGCGCCGCCCAGCCAGTTGTTATGGCGGAACGCCGCGAAGCACGGCATGCGCTCGCGATTGCGGATCAGCGTGTAGTGATAGACGGCGCACCCCGCCGCCGCGGCCCAGCCCAGCCAGTACAGCAGCCCGAAGCCGAGCACGATGCCGATGCCGACGTAGATGCCCAGCGTCGCCGCATAGCAGAGCATGATGGCCAGCACGTCGAAGCGGCCGAAGGTCAGCGCCGACGTGCGGATACCGATCTTGATGTCGTCGTCGCGATCCACCATCGCGTATTCCGTGTCGTAAGCCACCGACCAGAACACGTTCGCGGCGAGCATCACCCACGCAAGTACCGGCACGTGGTCCTGCAGCGCCGCGAAAGCCATCGGAATGCCGAAGCCGAACGCGATGCCGAGATACGCCTGGGGAATCGCAAAGAAACGCTTGGTGAACGGATAGGAGCCGGCCACGAAGAGCGCTACGACGGAAAGCTCCTTCGTGAGGGCGTTGAGCGGCAGGATCAAAAGAAACGCGATGAACGAGAGCCCCGCCGCGAGCGCTACGGCTTCCCATGCCTTGATCTTGCCGGACGTGATGGGCCGTTCGGCGGTGCGCTTCACGTAGCGGTCGAAATCGCGGTCCGCGTAGTCGTTGATCGCGCAGCCCGCCGAGCGCATGAGCACGGTGCCCACCACGAAGATGGCGAGCAGTTGGAGCGGCGGACGTCCGTTGGACGCGATCCAGAGTGCGTTGAGCGTGGGCCAGAGCAGCAGCAGGCTGCCGATCGGCTTGTCCATGCGGACAAGGCGCAGATACAGCGGGAGTCGGGCAAACATGGGGACGTGCCGGTGAAAACGATCCCGCTATTGTAGGTCAGGCCGCGCGGCCCGGCCCGGCAACCGGGCCGGGCCAACGCGCGCGTTACGGCACGGTGCGCGTTCGCGCTTCGACGATCACGAGATCATCGCGCGCAGCATCCATGCCGTCTTTTCGTGCGTCTGCATGCGCTGCGTGAGCAGGTCTGCGGTGGGTTCGTCGTTGGCGGCTTCCGTGGCCGGGAAGATTTCGCGCGCGGTACGCACCACGGCTTCCTGCCCTTCCACGAGCTGGCGGATCATTTCTTCCGCGGCCGGCACGCCGTCGGCTTCCGGAATCGACGAGAGCTTCGCGAAGTCGCGATAGCTGCCCGGCGCCGGTTCGCCCAGCGCGCGGATGCGCTCGGCGATTGCGTCCACGGCGAGCGCGAGTTCGGTGTACTGCGTTTCGAACATGAGATGGAGCGTGTTGAACATCGGCCCCGTCACGTTCCAGTGAAAGTTATGAGTCTTCAGGTACAGCGTGTACGTGTCGGCAAGCAGACGCGACAACCCTTGCGCGATCTTCTTGCGGTCCTTGTCGCTGATGCCGATGTTGACTTGTTGCACGGATCCCTTTTTGGCCATGATGACTCCTTGGAAGAGTGATTCGAACCGTCGTGGTCCATGAGACGGACGCCCCGCCTGGACCTTCGAGCAGGCGACAGTTTAGCTTGGAATAGCGATCCGCTTGCGCCCCGTAGTACAGGCGCAGGCACTCGGGTCAAGAACGGCGCATCGCGCGTGACACAGGCCCCTAGCCTCGCAGCAGGTGCTGCACGCCTTGCACGATCAACACGGCAAACCCGCTGCTCACGATCGCGAAGCCGAGTGCCTTGCGCATCAGGATGTCGCCGCCCGCATGAAAGGCGGATGCGACCGCCGCACCGGAGTGCGCTCGCTGTGCGATTGGGCTCGAATTCATGATCTTTCTCCTTTGCGACTTCAAGAACGAACGAGACGCTCGCGCGCCTCGCGTGGTGTTTCGTTTGCTTCGCTTTGCCGCGCGCTGCGATCTGCGGACGGTGGAGAATCCACCGTCCGCAAGACGTCTCGGGCTTGGCTGGCGCTTGTCTTTCTTTAGCGCGCTTTCACTTCGCGCCTTCCGCTCTTGCGGCCATCGCCGCAATCACGCCTTCGGCATACGCCGCATCGGCCTGGCGGAAATGCTCGATCTGGCGGTCCACGATCTCCTTCGGCACACCGTCGATGGCCGCGGCGATGTTCGCGAACAGGCGCTCACGCTGGCCCGCATCGAACAGACGGAACAGTGCACCCGGCTGGCTGTAGTAGTCGCCGTCTTCGCGATGGTCGTAGCGGTCCACGGTGCCTGCGGCGAGCGGCGGCTCTTCCGCGTTGCGGTCCTGCGTGAAGTCGCCGAAGCGGTTCGGCTCGTAGTTCACGGTGCCGCCCAGGTTGCCGTCGGTGCGCATTGCGCCGTCGCGGTGGAACGCGTGGTGGAACGGACACTTCGGCGCATTCACCGGAATCTGGTGATGGTTCACGCCCAGCCGGTAGCGCTGCGTGTCGCCATACGAGAACAGCCGGCCCTGCAACAGACGGTCCGGCGAGAAGCCGATGCCCGGCACCACGTTGGCCGGCGTGAACGCGGCCTGCTCCACGTCCGCGAAATAGTTCTGCGCGTTGCGGTTCAGTTCGATCACGCCCACGTCGATCAGCGGGTAGTCCTTGTGCGGCCAGACCTTCGTGATGTCGAACGGGTTGTACGGCACCTTCGCTGCGTCGGCCTCAGGCATCACCTGGATGCGGAACGCCCAGCGCGGAAAGTTGCCCTGGTCGATGTGCTCGACGAGGTCGCGCTGCGCGCTTTCGCGGTCCGCAGCGATGACCTGAGCGGCTTCCTCGTTGGTGTAGTTCTCGATACCGTTGAGCGACTTGAAGTGGAACTTCACCCAGAAGCGCTCGTTGTTCGCGTTGATGAACGAGTACGTGTGCGAGCCGAAGCCGTGCATCTGGCGGTAGTTCTTCGGAATGCCGCGGTCGCTCATGAGAATGGTGACCTGATGCAGCGACTCGGGATGACGCGACCAGAAGTCCCACGCCGCGACGTTGTTGCGCAGGTTCGTGTACGGGTCGCGCTTCTGCGTGTGGATGAAGTCGGGGAACTTGAGCGGGTCGCGGATGAAGAACACGGGCGTGTTGTTGCCCACCACGTCCCAGTTGCCCTCGTCGGTATAGAACTTGATGGAGAAGCCGCGCACGTCACGCTCGGCGTCGGCGGCGCCGCGCTCGCCGGCCACCGTCGAGAAGCGCATGAAGAGCGGTGTTTCCTTGCCGGGCTGCGCGAAGACTTTGGCCTTGGTGTACTGCGTGATGTCGTGCGTCACTTTCAAGGTGCCGAATGCGCCGGAGCCCTTGGCGTGCACGCGGCGTTCGGGGATGACCTCGCGGTCGAAGTGGGCGAGCTTTTCGAGCAGCCACACGTCCTGGAGCATGACCGGGCCACGCGGGCCCGCGGTCATCGAGTTCTGGTTGTCGGCAACGGGCGCGCCGGCGGACGAGGTGAGTTTGCGTTCGGACATCCTGGACTCCTTGGGGGTAATGCTGAAAGGGGAAAACGGTGCGAAGAAGAAAACGGTAAGTGCCGCGCTCGTTCAGGCGGACGCAAGCCTGGCTATGCCGACAGCGCGCGATCTACGAGCAGCGAGAAGGCTACCGTGCGCAATTCGCGCAGCGTGGCGCCCGAGGCTGAAACGGAGCGCTGCGACGTACCGGCGGCGGACTGCGACGCGCGCAGCAACGAGGCCTGCGCGGCGGAGTTCGCAATGGACGGCTGAACGGGCTGGGACATGGCTTCCTCCGGGTGGGGTGGGGATCGGTCGATCCGTGGAGGAAACTATATCAACACTATCAATGAACAGTGTTTGATTGATTTTATTTATTCAATAGCCCTGGACTAATCAGGGCTAAAGCGCGGCGAGCGGCCGGGCAAGACAACTCGCCCGAAGGCCAAGAGGTCACGCGGCCGCCTGCAAAGGGCGGCAAAACCCGGCGCAAAAATCCTCAAGCGGCCGCAGCCGGAATGTCGAGCTTCTTCACGCCGGGCAGGTCGCACGCGGCAATGGCGTCGCAGATGGCGTCGATGGCCGGCATCCGCGTAAAGCTCTTGCGCCACGCCAGCACGACGCGGCGATCGGGAACCGGTTCGTCGAACGGCACATAGGAAAGCAGGCCCGAGTCGACGCCGCCCGCATGCGGCTTCACTTCGTGCACCGACATGCGCGGCAGCACCGTGATGCCCACGCCGCTCGCCACCATGTGCCGGATGGTCTCCAGCGACGAGCCCTCGAACGTCTTCTGGATGCCGTCCGCGTTCTGCGAGAAGCGCATCAGTTCCGGACACACGCCCAGCACGTGGTCGCGAAAGCAATGACCGCTGCCCAGCAGCAGCATGGTTTCCTGCTTCAGGTCGCCCGGATCGATCTTCGGGCGCTTCTCCCAGGCGTGGCCGGACGGCAGCGCCACGACGAACGGCTCGTCGTAGAGCGGGCGCAGCATGAGACCGGTTTCGGGAAACGGCAGGGCCATGATGGCAACGTCGATTTCGCCCTGCTTCAGGAGCTCGATCAGCTTGAGCGTGTAGTTCTCCTGAAGCATCAGCGGCATCTGCGGAACGCGCTTGATCATCTGCTTCACGAGCGTGGGCAACAGATAGGGGCCGATCGTGTAGATGACGCCGAGCCGCAGCGGGCCGACGAGCGGGTCCTTGCCCTGCTTGGCGATTTCCTTGATGGCGAGCGTCTGTTCCAGCACGCGCTGCGCCTGCGTGACGATCTGTTCGCCGATGGGCGTCACGCTCACTTCGCTCGTGCCGCGCTCGAAAATCTGCACGTTCAGTTCGTCTTCGAGCTTCTTGATGGCGACGGAAAGCGTCGGCTGGCTGACGAAGCAGGCTTCGGCGGCGCGGCCGAAGTGCCGTTCACGCGCCACGGCGACGATGTATTTCAGTTCGGTCAGGGTCATTCGGGGACCAATCAGGCGAAAGATTCGATAGGTTTCAGTTATACACCTATGGGGCCAATTCGCCAATATTCAAACCGGATGAGGCTGGGCAAGCAGCGCCATTCCGGCCTTCGAGCCCGTCGCCGCCTCGCCGCAAGCTGCAAGCCCTACGCCTTCAGATACTGCTCGCGCGCGCCGAGCCAGCGGGTCAGATGCTGCGCCACCACGTGCGGGTACTCGTGCAGCAATTGCTCTGCGGCTTCACGGGCCGGCTCGATCAGCCAGCCGTCGTTTTCGAGGCTCGCGAAGCGCAGCATCGCCGCGCCCGACTGCCGCGCGCCGAGAAACTCGCCCGGTCCGCGAATCTCCAGGTCGCGCCGGGCGATCTCGAAGCCGTCCGTGGTCTCGCGCATGGTCTGGAGCCGCGCGCGCCCGGCTTGCGAGAGCGGTCCGCTGTAAAGAAGCACGCACACCGACGCCGTGCTGCCGCGCCCCACCCGGCCACGCAATTGATGCAGCTGAGCCAGGCCGAAACGCTCGGCGTGCTCGATCACCATCAGCGACGCATTCGGCACGTCCACGCCCACCTCGATCACGGTCGTCGCAACGAGCAGCTGCACCTCGTTGCGCGAGAACGCCTCCATCACGGCGGCCTTCTCCGCCGGGGCCAGGCGGCCATGCACGAGACCCACCCGCAGCTCCGGCAGTGCCGCCACCAGCGTTTCGAACGTTTCCACCGCAGTCTGCAACTGCAGCGTCTCGCTTTCCTCGATCAGAGGGCAGACCCAGTACACCTGCCGGCCCGTGAGCGCAGCCTCGCGCACGCGGGCGATCACCTCTTCGCGCCGCGCATCGGAGACGAGTTTCGTGAGGATCGGCGTGCGTCCGGGCGGCAGTTCGTCGATGGTCGAGACATCGAGGTCCGCGTAGTACGTCATTGCGAGCGTGCGCGGAATGGGGGTGGCCGACATCATGAGCTGGTGCGGCTGGAAGTCACGCGCGCCGTCCGCCGCCTGCGCCGCTTTTGCGCGCAACGCGAGCCGCTGCGCGACGCCGAAGCGATGCTGCTCGTCGACGATCACGAGCCCGAGCCGCGCGAACTCCACCGTGTCCTGAATGATGGCGTGCGTGCCGACGACGAGCCGCGCAGTGCCGAGCGCCGCCGCTTCCAGCGCCGCGCGCTTTTCTTTGCTCTTCAGGCTGCCGGCGAGCCAGGCCACGCTCACGCCGAGCGGTTCGAGCCAGTCGCGCAGCTTGCGCGCATGCTGTTCGGCGAGGATTTCGGTGGGGGCCATCATCGCAGCCTGATAGCCGGCGTCGATGGCTTGCGCCGCGGCAAGCGCCGCCACCACCGTTTTGCCGCTGCCCACGTCGCCCTGCAACAGGCGCTGCATGGGATGCGGCTGGGTCAGGTCGTGCGAAATTTCGCCGACGACGCGCTGCTGCGCGCCCGTCAGCTTGAACGGCAGCGTCTGCATCAGGCGCGCGACGAGCGACGTGACATCGTCCGGGGCGCGGCGCGGCATGGCAGGCGCCGCGCGGGTGCGGCGCTCTTCGTGGGCGCGCTTGAGCGAAAGCTGCTGCGCAAGCAGCTCCTCGAACTTGATGCGCGACCACGCGGGATGCGTGCCGTCGATGAGCGCCGTCTCGTCGGCATCCGCGGCGGGATGGTGAAGCGTGCGCACGGCGTCCATGAGCGGCGGCAGGCCGAGCGGCGCGAAATAGCGCCGCGCAATCGCCTCGGGCAGCAGCTCGGGCAGCGCCGTGCGCGAGAGCGCGTTGTCGATGGCCTTGCGCAGATACGCCTGCGTAACGCCCGCGGTACTCGGATAAACCGGTGTGAGCGCCTGCGGCAACGGCGTATCGGCTTCTACGACGCGCACCATCGGATGCACCATCTCCATGCCGAAGAAGCCGCCGCGCACGTCGCCGCGCACGCGCAGACGCTTGCCGATGCCCATCTGCGTGACCTGCGAGCCGTAGAAGTTCAGGAAGCGCAGCACGAGTTCGTCACCGGCGTCGTCGCGCAGCTTCACGAGCAACTGGCGGCGCGGGCGGTAGGCGATCTCGTTGTCGAACACCACGCCTTCCGTTTGCGCGGTGCCGCCCGGCAACAATTCGCCGATGGGCGTGAGGGTGGTTTCGTCTTCGTAGCGCATCGGCAGATGCAGCACGAGATCGATGTCGCGATGAAGGCCGAGGCGTGCGAGCTTGTCGGCGGGTTTGGCAGCGGCGGGTTTGGACGCGGTGGCGGGCTTGGAATCCCCCGAACCCTCCGCGCCGCCCGATTCATCCCCGGTCTCTCCGGCAGCGGCTTCGGCCGCCTTCGACGCGCCGCGCTTCGACGGAGCGGATTTCGCGGCGGCCTTGCTCTTGCGCCGCGGCGCCGGCGTCGGGTCGCTGTGCGCACCACGGTCGCCGCCACCACTGAGGCCATCGGCGTCCTCGCCGCCATTCGCGCCGCTTGCCGACACGTCGCGCACCTCGCCCGCCGCGTCCGAATCCAGCGCGTGCGTGTCCTGACTGTGCTGGCTGTGCTGGCTGCGGGATTCCGCGGGGTTCAACGGGCGAGAGGGAAAAGGCATGGGTCGCTTCGCAAGTACAATATCGGCTTTACGCAAAAACGCGCGGGCGGCCGAACCACCACGGTTATCGGGGCCGCAGCACCGCCCCGCCATCATAGCCGCTTGCCGCCGGCGGGCGGCGCACCCCGTTCCATCGTCTTTCGCATGTTCAAGCTTTCCGATTTCGACTTCGAGCTGCCGCCCGAGCTCATCGCGCAAACCGCGCTGCCCGAGCGCAGCGCAAGCCGCCTGCTTGAAGTCCATCACCAGGCTAACCAGGCCAGCCAGGCCCATCCGGTCGAGCCGCGCCTCGTCGACCGCCGTTTCTCCGAGCTGCCCGATTGCATCCAGCCCGGCGATCTGCTCGTGTTCAACGATACCAAAGTGCTGAAAGCGCGGTTCCTCGGCCAGAAGGCCAGCGGCGGCCGCATCGAGGTGCTGGTCGAAAGACTGACCGGCGAGCGTACCGCGCTCGCGCAGATCCGTGCAAGCAAGAGCCCGGCGCCCGGCACGACGCTGCGCCTTGCCGACGCGTTCGACGTCACGGTGGGCGAGCGTGTCGAGCCCTTCTACACGCTGCACTTTCCGGACGACTGCCTCACGCTGATCGAGCGCTACGGCCGCCTGCCGCTGCCGCCCTACATTGAGCACGACGCCGACGCCACCGACGAAACGCGCTACCAGACCGTGTTCGCCCAAAACCCGGGCGCGGTGGCGGCGCCCACCGCCGGCCTGCACTTCGACGCACCGCTGCTCGCGAAGCTCGACGAACGCGGCGTCGCGCGCGCCACGCTCACGCTGCACGTGGGCGCAGGCACTTTCCAGCCGGTGCGCGTGGAAAACATCGCCGAACACAAGATGCACAGCGAGTGGTATCAGCTGCCGCAGGCGCTCGTGGACCGCATCGCGGCAACGAAGGCGCGCGGCAACCGCGTGATCGCCGTGGGCACGACCTCGATGCGCGCGCTCGAAGCCGCCGCGCGCGACGCCGAAGCGGCTGGCCGGGCGCTGGCCGCAACGTCGGCCGAAACGGACATCTTCATCACGCCGGGCTATCGCTTTCGCGTGGTCGACCGGCTCGTCACGAATTTCCATTTGCCGAAGTCCACGCTGCTGATGCTGGTGTCCGCGTTCGCAGGCATCGAAACGATTCGCGCCGCGTATCGCCACGCCATCCGCGAGCGCTATCGCTTCTTCAGCTACGGCGACGCGATGCTGCTCACGCGCGCCGCCGACGCAGGCGCGCCGCAACCGACCAGCCGATAAGCGCGCGACAGCCGCGCCCCATCGATACCGTTTCTTCGCCGCCGTGCTCTGCGCGGCGGTCGTTCACCACATGCGCCGGACTGTTTTCCGGTGGCACAGGAGTTACCGATGACCGCAGGTCCATCCGACCACAGCCATACCCCGCCGCCGAACGGCCTCGCCTTCGAGCTGCTCGCGACTGACGGCCTTGCCCGCCGCGGGCGCCTCACGCTCAACCACGGCGTGATCGAAACGCCGATCTTCATGCCCGTGGGCACCTACGGCACAGTGAAGGCCATCCAGCCGCGCGAGCTGGAGGAAATTCACGCGCAGATCATTCTCGGCAACACGTTTCACCTGTGGCTGCGGCCGGGCCTCGACACCATCGCGGCGCACGGCGGCCTGCACAGCTTCATGGGCTGGAAGCGGCCCATCCTCACCGACTCGGGCGGCTTCCAGGTCTTCTCGCTCGGCGACCTGCGCAAGATCACCGAAGCGGGCGTCGCGTTCGCCTCGCCGGTCAACGGCGACAAACTGTTCCTGTCGCCCGAAGTGTCGATGCAGATCCAGAAGGTGCTGAACTCGGACATCGTCATGCAGTTCGACGAATGTACGCCCTACGCCACCGACGGCGTGCCCACCTCGCACCAGGACGCAGCTGAATCGATGCGCATGTCGATGCGCTGGGCGAAGCGCTCCATCGACGAATTCCGCAGCCTCGGCAATCCCAACGCGCTCTTCGGCATCGTGCAAGGCGGCATGTACGAGGACCTGCGCGACGAGTCGCTGGCGGGGCTCTCGGAGATGGACTTTCACGGCTTCGCGATCGGCGGCCTCTCGGTGGGCGAGCCGAAGGAAGACATGATGCGCGTGCTCGATCACATCGCGCCGAAGCTGCCCGCGCACAAGCCGCACTATCTGATGGGCGTCGGCACGCCCGAAGACCTCGTGGCAGGCGTGGCGACCGGCGTCGACATGTTCGACTGCGTGATGCCCACGCGCAATGCACGCAACGGCTGGCTCTTCACGCGTTTCGGCGACGTCAAGATCCGCAACGCCACGCACCGCAACTCGCTGCGCCCGCTCGACGAACACTGCGGCTGCTACACGTGCCGCAACTTCACGCGCGGCTACCTGCACCACCTGCATCGCGTGGGCGAGATTCTGGGCGCGCAGTTGAACACCATTCACAACCTGCACTACTACCTGGAATTGATGGGCGAGATTCGCAAGGCGATCGAAACCCACACTTTCGAATCGTTCCGCAAGACCTTCCACGAGAACCGGTCGCGCGGCGTGGAAGAAGCGCCGGCCGCGGGATAGGCCGCGCGATTCGCCGCATTTCACGCGCAAACGAACATTACAATTTGCTTTCGCGACGGACGGAAGGCGCCGTGAGGCATGCCTCACGGCACGCCCCCAAGCGCCCGAAGCGGCTTGATTGCCGGGCCAGTTGCCCGCGCCGTCGCGCCACGGGCCGGTGGTAGAATGACCGGCTCGGTTTTTTGGACCGTAAATAAACCTGGAGAGACCAACGTGTCGTTCATTTCGAGTGCTTTCGCACAAGGCGCAGCAGCAGGCGGCGCGGAATCGAGCCTGATGAGCTTTCTGCCGCTGATCCTGATGTTCGCGGTGCTGTACTTCATCATGATCCGCCCGCAGATGAAGCGTCAGAAGGAGCATCGCAACATGCTCGCCGCCATGGCCAAGGGCGACGAAGTCGTCACGAGCGGCGGTATCGTCGGCAAGATCACCAAGGTGGGCGAAGCCTACGTCGGCGTGGAAGTGGCAGACGGCACGGAAATCACCGTGCAGAAGTCGTCGGTCTCCACCATTCTGCCCAAGGGCACCATCAAGTCGCTGTAAGCCTGTCGCAGCGCATTCCGGCGTCCGGCGCGGCTTCGTCGTCAGACACGCTGCCCGCCGGCCGGCCACGAGGTCCGGGAACGCCGGACGTTCCCGCGCCGGACGTTCCCGATCAGGCAACCCATCCCGTTGGGCCATCCCATGAACCGTTACCCCCTCTGGAAATATGTCGCGATGCTGGTGGCGCTCGTCATCGGCCTCGTGTACACGTTGCCCAATTTCTTCGGCGAGGCGCCCGCGGTGCAGGTGTCGAGCGGCAAGGCTACGGTCAAGCTCGATTCCGGCACGCTCTCGCAAGTGGAAGCCGCGCTCGCTTCGAGCCACATCCAGGCTGACGACGTCACGTTCGACAACTCCGCGAACAACGCCAACATCCGTGTGCGCGTGCGCGACACCGACACGCAGCTGCGCCTGAAAGACCTGTTGCAAAAGTCGCTCAACGCCGACCCCAACGACCCGCAGTACATCGTCGCGCTGAACCTGCAAAGCGCCTCGCCGCGCTGGCTCACGGCGCTGCACGCGCTGCCCATGTACCTCGGCCTCGACCTGCGCGGCGGCGTGCACTTCCTGCTGCAGGTCGACATGGCAGGCGCGCTGAACAAGAAGCTCGATTCGGACGCATCCGACGCGCGCACGCTGCTGCGCGACAACAACATCCGCGACGGCGGCGTGAACCGCGTCGGCCAGTCGGTGGTGGTCAGCTTCGCGGACCAGAACGTCGCCGAACAGGCTCGCACGCTGCTGTCGCGCAACGGCTCCGAACTGCAGTGGGCCGTACAGCCCGCCGCGAGCGGCGGCTTCCAGGTGGTGGGCACCTTCACGCCCGCGGTCCAGAAGACTGTGCAGGACGCGGCCATCAAGCAGAACATCACCACGCTGCATAACCGCGTCAACGAACTGGGCGTAGCCGAGCCGGTCATCCAGCAGCAAGGCGCCGACCGCATCGTGGTCGAGCTGCCCGGCGTGCAA